>NZ_JEMV01000013.1 GCF_000588875.1 Sphingobium sp. Ant17 | reverse complement strand
GACAATGTGATGGTCGAGCGCCTGTGGCGCTCGGTGAAATACGAAGAGGTTTATCTGCACGCCTACGGCGGGGTCAGCGAAGCCCGATCATCGATCGGTCGGTATCTGAGCTTCTACAATAGTAGGAGGCCGCATTCGAGCCTTGCTGCCAAGACGCCGGACCAGACCTATTTTGACAACCTGCCCATGTTGATGGCAGCTTGAATTTGGCCGCCGATATGGGGCGTCACTCTGGTCGGCTACGCCCTCCCGACATGACGCCCCATATCGGCAGTTCGATGAAACCGGCAGACGATCCACTTAACCGTTGCAGATCCCTGTTCAAATCAACCCGGCCACCTCTATATAGTGCGGTTCTCGGTGCGGCGGGGATTGTTGATTAATGTCGCCGACCCAGAGCTGGAGGCGGACGGCGCCGATGGCGTCACTGAAGGTCAGGCTGGTTTTTCGATACCAGGCGGCGGAATAAGGGTTGCTTTTATTGGTTAGCAGATCGCCGGCCCATAGCGATATAAGAGAGTAGGGACCCAGCAGCGCTGGAGTCGTTCGCGCTATGGCTTTGTCGGTCCACTGGCGCTGTGTCTCGACACCCAGGTGAGCGCGGGTTTCGGCAAATGTGACCTCAATCTGCCACCGCCGGACGTAGAGGGCGATGATGTCGGCGGGCTCGAGGGTGATGTCGGTACTGAAGAAGGCTTGCGGCTCGCGCTTTCCGTCAGGGTCGCGAACCAAGACCCAGCGGGCCGGCAAGACCGGGGTGCCGGGCCTGTACCATAATGCGATGTCGGATGTGATCTCGAGCGTCTTGCCGTTGAGATGGCCATACCAGGCAGAGACGAGAATGCTGGTCCAGTGAAGCGCCCCGGGTTTTCAGGAGGCAGTTTTCATTTGGCTATGCAGCCATATCGAGGTTCTCGAGGGCTGCATAGTAATTGTCTTCGGCCTCAGCGGGCGGGATGTGCCCGATAGGGCCGAAGAGCCGGTGATTATTGTACCAATCGACCCAGCGCAGCGTTGCCATTTCCACGGCCGAAACGCTTGGCCATGATCGCTGCCGCCAGATGACCTCGGCCTTGTAAAGGCCGTTGATCGTCTCGGCTAAGGCGTTGTCGTAGGAATCACCKACGCTACCGACCGAGGGGACGAGTTTGGCCTCGGCCAAGCGCTGGGTATAGTTCATGGCAAGATATTGAACTCCCCTGTCGCTATGGTGGATCAGTCCATCATCGGGACCGGGCCTACGGGCATGGATCGCCTGCTCCAGGGCATCCAGAACGAAGTTGGCAGTGGCTGACGTKCTGACCTTCCATCCGACGATCCGCCGGGCAAAAGCGTCAATCACGAAGGCAACATAGACGAAGCCCGTCCAGGTGTGCACGTAGGTAAAATCGACGACCCACAGGGCGTTTGGCCGGCTGACGCGAAATGCCCGATTGACCTTGTCCAGCGGACACGGCGTATTCGGGTTGCTGACGGTGGTGACCGTCTTCTTTCCACGCCGGACGCCTGCCAGCCCCATGGCGCGCATTAATCGTTCCACCGTGCATTTCGCCACCATTATGCCTTCACGCCGCATCTGGTGCCAGACCTTGCGTGCGCCATAGAGGCCGAAGCTGGCCTCATGGACCCGCTTGATCTGCTCCCTGATCTCCTCATCGCGCCGGGTACGTGCCGGACGTCGGCCAGGATCGATACGGCGTGCGGCATGTTCATGGTAGGAGGAAGGGGCGATCGCCAGTTCACGGCAGATCGGCTAGATCCCCAAATCCTCGCGATGGGCGTCGATGAACGCCATCATCATCTTCCGGGGCGGTCAAGCTCCGCCATCGCAAAATACGCAGATGCCTTGCGCAAAATCTCGTTGGCGCGGCGCAGTTCCTTCACTTCGCGCTCTAGCAGCCTTAGCCGCTCACGGTCATCGGCAGCCAACGCCGCTGGCCCCGCTCGTCGGCCCGCCTCCTCGCGGCACCAGCGGCGCAGCGTCTCCAGCGAGCAGCCGAGCTTCGCAGCGATCGACTTCATCACTTCCCATTCCGAGCCATATTCGGCCCGCTGCTCCATCACCATACGAACCGCCCGTTCGCGAACTTCAGGTGAAAATTTGTTGGTTGTCTTGCTCATAACGGATGCTCCTTCTCACAAGTTGGAGCCTCCTGGAAACCCGGGGCGCTTCAGGATTTCCGTGTGCGGGCGGGCATAATGGGTAAAAAGGGAGTCCCACTATGTCTCGACGCAAAGAGCCTGCCATACCGAATGAGCTTCTCGATCAGCTTTTGGCGGGCGGCGCTGCCAGTGCCGCTTTCGAGCAGGGCGGTCTGCTCGATTCGCTGAAGAAGGCGCTGACAGAGCGTGCCCTGAATGCGGAGATGGATCACCACCTCGCTGGCGAAGACGGCGTCGGCAACATGCGCAACGGCTACGGTCGAAAGACGGTAATGACCGACACCGGCAAGTTGGCGATCGACGTGCCGCGCGATCGCCAGTCGAGCTTCGACCCGCAGTTGATCGCCAAGTATCAACGCCGCTTTACCGGCTTCGACGACAAGATCGTGTCGATGTACGCGCGAGGCATGAGCACCCGCGAGATCACCAGGCACCTGCACGATCTTTACGGCATCGACGTCTCACCCGATTTGATCGTAAGCGCGCATTTCGCAGCACGTTGCTTCCGGAGGCAGAGCGGCCATCATAGTTGACGCTGGACGAGACAGGCCACCGCAACGACGTCGGCGGGTCAGGCGTGTCTTTCGAAGTTGAATGGCAGCAGGTCGTCGATATCGGCGTCGTGAGGTCGCTGGGGCAGTTCAGTGAGGACATGGCGTAGCCACGCGAGAGGCTCGACGCCGCAGGCGCGGCAAGTCAGCATCAGGCTGTAGGTGACGGCACTCGCCCGTGCGCCGTCCACGGTGTCAGAAAAGCCAGGATTTTCTTCCTGTTGCAAAAACCCTGATGTCGCGTTCGAGAAGATTGTTATCGATCGGCATCCTGCCGTCTTCGACGTAGCGCGTCAGGTATTCCCACTGGTTGAGGGTGTAGGATACCGCATCACCAAGCTTGGTGTCGGGCACAACCTTAGGTGCGATGTCATCGAGCCACGCCTTGAGTGCGTCCAGGACCGGGACGCTATGTTTCTGGCGGAAGCGGCGCATGTAGCTGGCCTGTGTAGCTTGCGATTACCCACAAGTATTTGAATCGCTTGCGTGTCTCCGAGAGAAAATTGTTGAATCGGATGAATCAGTTGTGATTCATTCACGAGCACCGTGATTGTGTTCGTGAGGTGCGCGATGCAGGCCGAAAGCGAAAAACTGCTGCCTTTGGGTGACCACTGGTCGCGCAGCGAGGTCGATGAAACAGCTTTCAGAGATGCTCGTCTCGGGCGCCGGTTCGGCGATTTGCTTCGCCGCCTGAGCGACAGAATGGGAGGATCAATTCCTCTGGCCTGTCAGGACTGGGCGAGCACCAAAGCCGCATATCGGTTCTTTTCCAACCCAAAGGTCGAGGAAGGGGACATCCTTGCAGGCCATATCGAGGCGACGAAGGCGCGGTATGCCGCATCTGACGGACCGATCTTGGTGCTTCAGGATACGACAGAGTTCACCTATCAGCGGCGGAACCCGCACGACATCGGTTTCACCAAAAGCGTCAACAGTGGTCGCGACAAGAGTGGTCTCGCCACTCATGCGGTTTGCGGAATACTTATGCATTCCAGCCTCGTTGTCACGGATGAGGGACTGCCCCTCGGCCTGGCCGCGGTCAAATTCTGGAACCGCGATAAGTTCAAGGGTACTGCCCAGCTCAAGCGGAGAATAAACCCGACGCGGGTTCCGATCGAAGCGAAGGAGAGCGTTCGTTGCTCGATAATCTTCGCCAGTCAGTCGCTCTGTTGGGGCAGCCGGATCGGTGTGTCCATGTCGGCGATCGAGAGAGCGACATTTACGAACTCTATTGCCTCGCCAAAGATCTCGGCACTCACTTCGTCGTCCGCACCGTTGTCGACAGGCTCGCTGGCAACGGCGATCACACCSTGAAAAATCGAAAATGCAAGAGGCTCCAAGCGCGGGGCATGCATAGCATCGAAGTGAGGGTCGATAATGACACGGTCGAACGTGTAACCCTTGATATACGGTACAAACGAATCCACGTCTGCCCGCCGATCGGGAAGCAAAAAACGCTACCCGGCGCTCGATCTGACGGTGATCCATGCGTCGGAAGTCGGTGTCCCATTGGGCCGGAAGCCGATACTGTGGAAGCTCGTCACCGATCTGGAAGTTGCCGACCTCGACGCAGCGATCGAGAAAATACGTTGGTATTCGACGCGCTGGAAGATCGAAGTTTTTCATAAGATTCTGAAGTCAGGATGTCGTG
Source organism: Sphingobium sp. Ant17 (assembly GCF_000588875.1). Classification (GTDB taxonomy): domain Bacteria; phylum Pseudomonadota; class Alphaproteobacteria; order Sphingomonadales; family Sphingomonadaceae; genus Sphingobium. The sequence continues at coordinate 87,044 of NZ_JEMV01000013.1, read as the reverse complement.
CTGAAGATGCCAAGCTTCGCACCGCCGATCGTTTAGCCAACCTTGTCGCGCTGTTTTGTATCGTCAGTTGGCGCGTGATGTGGATGACCATGATGGCACGTGCTGCCCCCGATGCCGATCCGGCGATCGCATTTACAGCAACGGAAATTGCAATCCTCGACCGCCTCGTTACCGATAGCGGGAACCGCCGAGCAAAGCCGGGAACGCTCCAGCTATATCTCACCAAATTGTCCCGCCTTGGCGGTTATCTTGCGCGGATGTCTGACCCCCCGCCTGGCAACACCGTTGTCTGGCGCGGCCTACGACGCCTCGTCGATATCCAAATAGGCGCGGAGCTTGCCACTTGTGGGTAATCGCAAGCGCTACCGGAGGCGTACGGTGGATCACACCGTCAAGCCAACGCAGACTTGTCGTTGACCTTAAGCCGAAGAGGATCACTGAATAACTGACTAGGTTTTGCGGTCGGCTGAGAGTGGCAGTTATAGCCTAAAGCTGAATCTGCCTTATCAGCGGGGCGCGGGCAGCTCAGCTTTGGCTTTTTCCCTACCTCGCTGCACGATAGAATGCGACATGGAAGCAGACTGATCCGAGCGGTGTCACGTTATACTGGATAGTTGGCTCAACGACTCCGGGCGAGTCTTCCGGTGTGAGCACCTTCTCGAATGGCTCTCGTCGGTTATCCGTCACTCTGTATCTCAGGCTACCGCTTTCAACCGTGATGACTCCCCATACCCGTCTTTGGTTGAATGAACATTGAGCAGCCCTTTGGGAGTGGTCTCCTCAGAGAAAGTGTCGGTGCGCTTGTATAATTGCAGCCCCTCAGGAAGGCCTGGGGCTGTAGTGGTCACGCCACTTGTCCTTCGTAAAGCTCCACCTCGCGGTTGATGAGGATGTCCGCGAGGAACCAATAGGCCTCGCCCCATGCATTCAGAATATCGTCGGTTGCAGCCTCTCCCAATACGTCACGGATCGCTGGAAGGAGCGCGTTAGCTACAGCAGGATAGTGATCAGGCTTGATGTGGGTCTGAACGTGGCGTGCGGCAATCCGTTCGATAGCGGGCTTTAGTGCATCCAGCTTGTCGACGTTCTGAGCAAAGGCGAGGATCGCCGCGGCAAGGCGCTTCGGCTGAGCGCCAGATTCGTGAGCGGCCATGTCGAACAAAGCCTTGATCTCGGGATCGACGAAGAGGCGCTGGTACATGCGCGTGGTGATATCCACGCCATGCTGCTGGAGCGCTGGAGCCGTTGCCTTCACCAAGGCCATGGTTTCGGGGGACAGTGGTTTGGACATACTGAAGTGCTCCCTTGCAGAGTTGGCAACGAAACGATTAGGCCTAGGGGTAGGTTTCCTATTCTGTCGCTCCACCACCCTAAGCTCACGGACCCCGCCATGACCAGGGGTTTGATCTTGTCACGCATAATGCTTCAGCCGGCGTTCAAACGCGTAGCTGGGTTGAAGCGGCGGTGATCGGGAAGGGATTCCAACCCGCAAGATCCGGCTGACGTGAACCGTCCCTGCCACTCGGTAGGGAGCCTTCGAACACCAGGGGCGCTTCAGAGTTCGTCACAAGAAAGGCAGGGACGATCGGGTTTTATCGCACGACGGATGGCTTGTTCGAAACAAGCAGACTACCTTCCCTTGTCGTAATCAGAAGGGACTTCAGATGCCGCGCGAATATGATGATCCGATATCTCCAGAGGCCATCGAAGAGGCGGCACAGCTTGCTCACAAACTCTGGCAGGAGAAACCGGGTGAGACACTCGACTCCGACGTTGAGAAAGCCATTGGTGAAACGATATGCTCGTGCGCGACGGATATTGAAGATGCCATCGAGGGCACGAAATCCGGCACGCATCGGGAGATAGAAGCGGCAGTGAGAGCTCGGACCAGCGAGCTAAACAGACAAGGTGCGGTCTGGGATGCAGTGGACCAGGCATCATTAGAGTCCTTCCCCGCTAGAGACCCTCCTGCATGGATAAGCCAGAGACCAGCGCGGAAATGACCCAAGGAGACGACGATGGCGTTGAAACATGTGAAGCCGAACGAAATTGTGAATCTCGCTTCCGGAATGGAAGGAAGCGAAGAAGTTGGCCGCGTTGCCCTCGTGAAAACAAGCCAGTTTACGGCGCTTCGCGTATCACTGAAAAGCGGCGAGAATATTCCAGCGCACCAGGTGCCCGGCTACGCCACGGTCCTATGTTTGCGTGGGTCGGTCGAGATTAGCCTGGACGACCGAAAGGAGACCATGAGCGAAGGGGACTGGCTCTACCTTAATCAAGGCCAGCAGCATGCCGTTCACTCGCTTGATGAATCAGCCTTGCTTGTCACCATCATGCTGAAGCAATAGCCGCTGTCCTGTCGGCTTCATGTTGGTCGTGTCCCACGGGGTGGTGTAGGAAGGTTTTCCTGAGAAGGGTGGCCACCGTCGATCTTCTGGTAGGGTTCGGATGCGAACTCGAACCTGGAGAAGAAGACGATGACCGATGACAGAATGGCCCTTGTCGAGCTGATTGAGCAAGGGGCTGATAGCGATTTGGTGCGTGAGATGCTGGCTTTCGCCGCAGAGCGCATGATGGATCTGGAGATCGAGGCGAAGACGGGTGTGCCTTGCGGGTCCCGCAGCCCTGAGCGGCTCAACCACCGCAATGGCTACCGTGAGCGGGGCTGGGATACGCGCGCCGGACGGATTGATCTGGCGATCCCCAAGCTCAGGAAGGGCAGCTACTTCCCGAGCTTCCTGGAGCCACGCCGCACCGCCGAGAAGGCCTTGGCGGCAGTGATCCAGGAAGCCTACGTCCATGGCGTCTCGACCCGCTCAGTCGACGATCTGGTCAAGGCGATGGGCGCCAGCGGTGTTTCAAAGAGCCAGGTCAGCCGTTTGGTTGCCGAGATCGACGAGCGGGTGAATGCCTTCCTTACGCGGCCCATTGAAGGCGAGTGGCCCTATCTATGGATCGATGCCACCTACCTCAAAGAGCGCGAGGGCGGCCGGATTGTCTCGACGGCGGCGATAATCGCGGTGGGCGTCAACACCGATGGCCGGCGCGAGGTTCTGGGCGTAGCCACCGGCCCCTCGGAGGCCGAACCCTTCTGGAAAGCCTTCCTGCGCTCGCTGGCGGATCGCGGCCTGCGTGGTGTGAAGCTGGTCATCTCCGACGATCACAAAGGGCTGCGCGCCGCCGCCAGCAAGGTATTTTCCGCGACCCAGCAGCGCTGCCGGGTGCACTGGATGCGAGGCGCGTTTGCCCATGCCGCGCCCAAACAACGGCCCGCCGTCATTGCCATGATCAAGACGATCTTCGCGCAGGAAACGGCCGAGGCGGCGCACCAGCAGTGGGACCAGGTTACCGATGCCCTGCGCGAGAAGTTTCCAAAGCTGGCCGACATGATGGATGCATCACGCGAAGACGTGCTCGCCTACATGGCCTTCCCTAAGGATCATTGGGCGCAAATCGCGTCCACCAACCCGTTGGAAAGGGTCAACAAGGAGATCAAGCGGAGGGCGGACGTGATCGGCATATTCCCGAATGACGCTGCCGTCGTTCGTCTCGTCGGAGCGCTCATGCTGGAGCAGAACGATGAGTGGGCGGTATCGCGCCGCTACATGACACTGGAAACCCCCGGCTCGGTGAGCCATAACCCTATTGTCAGCTTGCCAGCACTGGCCGCCTGAGAGTCGGTTTCGAAACTCACGCTGACCGAGCCAAACGGCGTAGCATGAGCATGGCGGCGGCGGCGTAGAGGAAGGCTGCGGCGGATTTGAGGGTGGCTTCCACGTCCTTGGCCAGACGGCGGTTTCGATTGACCCAAGCGAAGAACCGCTCGACCACCCAGCGCCGAGGGAGGACGACGAAGCCGGACTGCCCGGCGATCTTGCTGACTATCTCGACGGTGATGCGGGTCGCCTCGGTGACACGGTGATGGTTATAGCCGCCATCGGCCCAGACCTTCTCGATGAACGGGAAGAGGCCGCGCGAGATTTGCAGCAACGCGCCGCCGCCATCACGATCCTGGACATCGGCGGTGTGCGGCTCGACAAGCAGCGGCCTGCCGTCAGTATCGACCAGAGCATGGCGCTTGCGACCTTTGATCTTCTTGCCAGCATCTAGCCGCGCGGTCCGCCGCTCTCGGTGGTCTTGACGCTCTGACTGTCGATGATGGCTGCGCTTGGCGAGGCGTCCCTTCCGGCTCGCTCGCGATCGAGCGCGACCAGCGCATGGTTGATCCGCTCGAACAGGCATTCGTCACGAAACCGGGCAAACCAGCGGTATACCGTCTGCCACGGCGGGAAGTCCTTGGGCAGCAACCGCCATGCAATCCCGCCGCGCAGAACGTAGAAGATGGCGTTCACGATTTCGCGCATTGGCCATTGCCGTCGCCGCCCCGTCGTGCGCGCCTCGGGAACAAATGCCGCGATCAGCGCCCACTCGGCATCGCTCAAATCCGTCTGGTAACGCTTCGAAACACGCGTATGCTGCACGCGGGTGGCTGGGGTCCACATCAAGATCTCCGGGTTGTCTGCAAAACCCCCGGAATCACACGAACCTCAGCCGCTCAACCCCTTTCGAAACGGCCTCTGACCTGAACCCGATCCTGCCGTAGATCGACGGTTCCTACACCACCCCGTGGGACACGACCTATCCAGCCTCAACCTTGAGGCTTTTTATTCAACCCAACTGGCCCCATTTTAAACCGGTGCCTGGCCCGTTTTTATCCCGGTGTTGACACGCGTCAAAGAGATCAGCCATAGGTGCGTCATACGCACAGGTTATGTGCTTGTCGTGATAATGTCCTTCGCGTTCCAATCTCTCACATGGGCAGCCAAGCAGGGCATTAACATTGCGTTTGCATCGATGCTCGAACCGCTGACCAGCGGCGAGATTTCCCGATGCCAACCGAGCAGAAGAGAAAATTGGCATGTTTGAGACAACCAATCCCTACACCGGCGAGACCCTGAAGACGTTTGAGACGGCGACTGCCGGGGAAATTACCCAAGCTATCGGGGATGCCGATGCGGCTTTCCAGCAGTGGCGCATGACCTCATTCGCCAAACGCGTTGAGGTCATGCGCGCGGCGGCGCAAATCCTGCGTCGTGACACCGACAAGTACGCGCCGCTCCTGACGGTGGAAATGGGCAAGCTGATCGCCGAGGCGCACGCCGAAGTCGAACTGTCCGCCGCGATCTTCGACTATTACGCGGATAACGCTGAACGGCTTCTGGCGCCCGAAAAGCTCCCCGTCACAGACCCTGCCGAAGGCGATGCGGTTCTCGTCCATGATCCGCTTGGCGTGCTGCTCGCGATCGAGCCGTGGAATTTTCCTTACTACCAGATCGCGCGGATCATCGCGCCGCAGCTTTCTGCGGGTAATACGATCCTGCTCAAGCATGCGGCGAACGTGCCGCAGTGCGCTGCGGCGTTCGAAGAATTGATGCTGGAGGCCGGTCTTCCTAAGCATGCTTTCATCAACCTTTACGTCGATCACGACCATGTACAGATGATCCTCGACGATCCGCGCGTGCAGGGTGTCGCACTGACGGGTTCGGAAGCTGCCGGCGCTGCCGTGGCATCGGCAGCGGGCAGGGCGCTCAAAAAGTCCACCATGGAACTCGGCGGCGCCGATGCCTTCATCGTGCTAAAGGACGCCGACCTCGAAAAGACCGTCAAATGGGCAGTGTTCGGCAGGCACTGGAACGGTGGGCAGGTCTGCGTCTCGTCCAAACGCATGATCATTGCCGACGAGTCTACGACGAATTCCTCGAAAGCTATACCAAAGGTGTGGGCGCGTTGCGCATGGGTGACCCATTCGACCCTGAGACCACTCTGGCGCCGCTCTCTTCCCAACGGGCTGCGGATGGTCTCAGAGAAATGATCGCCAAGGCGGTCGAACATGGCGCCACGGCCACTGCTGTGGGTCCCGAAATTCCCAATCAGGGCGCTTTCGTGCAGCCCACCATCCTGACCGATATCGGCGATGATAATCCCGCGCGACACTGGGAGTTCTTCGGCCCGGTCTCGATGCTGTTTCGAGCGAAGAACGAAGATGATGCCGTGCGCATCGCCAACGATTCCCCCTTTGGCCTTGGCGGCTCGGTCTTCACGTCGGATACGGCCCACGGTGCCAAGGTGGCGCGGCGCATCTCGACCGGCATGGTCTTCGTCAACCATCCGACCATGGTCAAAGCCGATCTGCCGTTCGGCGGCGTGCGCAGGTCGGGCTATGGACGCGAACTGCTCGGTCTTGGCATCAAGGAATTCGTTAATCACAAGCTGATCGACATCGTCGATATCGACGCGCCATTCTGAGGATACCTGACTTACGGACTGCGCATATCGGCGAAGCCGACAGCGTTTTATTGTTTATGAAGCGAGGCCCCAATGCAGAGCACCATGAAAGCCGCCGTCGTACGTGAATTCGGCAAGCCCCTCGTGATCGAGGAGGTGCAGGTGCCCCGGCCAGGGCCGGGCCAGATCCTCGTCAAGATCGCCGCAACTGGCGTGTGCCATACCGACCTTCACGCGGCTGAAGGCGACTGGCCGGTCAAGCCGAACCCGCCCTTCATCCCGGGACACGAGGGGGCAGGGCATGTCGTAGCTGTCGGGCAGGGCGTAATCCATGTGAAGGAGGGCGACCGGGTCGGTGTGCCATGGCTCTATTCCGCTTGCGGGCACTGCGTGCACTGCCTGGGGGGCTGGGAAACCCTGTGCCACGAGCAGCAGAACACCGGCTACTCGGTAAACGGCAGCTTCGCAGAGTATGTGCTGGCCGATGCCAATTACGTAGGCCGCCTTCCGGACAATGTTAGCTTCATCGACATCTCGCCGATCCTGTGCGCCGGGGTTACCGTCTACAAGGGCCTCAAGGTCACCGATACGAAGCCGGGCGATTGGGTGGCGATATCAGGTATCGGGGGTCTCGGGCATATGGCGGTACAATATGCCAAGGCGATGGGGTTTAATGTGGTCGCGGTCGATATCGACGACGCAAAACTGAAGCTTGCACAGGATCTTGGCGCGTCGCTGACCGTCAACGCGCGGGATGTGGATCCGGTGGCCTTCATCACCAAAGAGATTGGCGGCGCGCAGGGCGTTCTGGTCACTGCTGTCTCCCCGACAGCCTTCCAGCAGGCGATGGGCATGGCGCGGCGCGGCGGGACCATATCGCTCAATGGCTTGCCGCCCGGTGATTTTCCCATCTCGATTTTCGACACTGTCCTCAACGGCATCACCGTGCGCGGCTCGATCGTCGGCACACGCCTCGACTTGCAGGAATCGCTCGACTTTGCGGCGCAGGGCAAGGTCAAGGCGACGGTCACTACCGATAGCCTCGAGAACATCAACGACGTCTTCGCCCGCATGCACAAGGGCGAGATCGAGGGACGCGTGGTTCTCGATCTCGAGAACGCCTAGCAATCCCTGCCTCGGTTTGCCGATCCCGTAGTTCGGGATGGCGCACCTGATCCGTTGTCGCTCACTTTCCCCGGTAGGCGACAGCGGAGCCATTCCGCCAGAAACACACCGCTAAGGCCCCCGGTCTGCTGGCGGCGATGGATGGCATTAATGCACGCTTCGGCCGCAATACCATTGTCCTCGCCGCCCAAGGATGCGGCGCTCGGTCTTTCGACACCAAGCGGTCCCAAAAAAGCCCGGCCTGGACAACCCGAATAGCGGAGATACCGATCGCCCGCTAATCGCGCCGATTTGCGTTGTGGAACAGCAAAATATCCGTACTGATTTACGCCTGTTTTCGTTCTGTGGGGACTTATGACGACCGGCATTCTTATAGCGCTGCTATTCGCAGCCTGTGTCATTGCGACCTACTATGCTTATGAAGTTAGAAAGCTTCGGGTAAAAAATCTGCTGCCGGCTGCCCCCGAAATTGAACAATTTCACATTGAATCAAATCAAGCCAATGAGGTCATTACTCCATCTTCAGTAATAATGTCTGATGGGGGCGTCACATAAAACGGGCACCGATATACGCTAAGGCCTGAGGGCGTCGGGAAACACCCGTTTGTCGCGCATCTGCGATGGCGATAGGGTTTTCCGTCATCCCTGGTGCCTAGCGACGACTTTTGGGACAAAGCCGTCGTAGCAAGCTCAGCCACATTGAGTCGATCTACGGGAAAGGCTGTCTTGCACTCGGCGCCTCTTGCGCGACGGCATGGCGATCGCTCCCCCCGTCTAGAAAGGGATAGGCTATCGAAAGAGTCTGGGTGACATCGTCCAGCCAAACGATCAATTTCGCTATTGATTTCATCATGGTAGGCCGCTTGCATGACCGCATCCGATCGCGCCGAACAGAATCTAATCCTCCGCTGTCCGGAGCCGCTCAATGCGGAAACGCCTCCGGATAAACTGATCACGTCCTTCCTGACGCCGCAGGCGAATTTCTACATCCGCAGTCACGGACCTACGCCGGAGCTGGCCGACGATCATCGTATAGCGCTGGACGGCTTGGTCGACCGCCCGCGCTCCTACACGGTCGCCGAACTTCAAACGGCATTTGCGACCCGGACAGTGACCGCGACCATGCAGTGCGCCGGCAATCGTCGGGCACATCTTCAAGACGTGGAAAAGACTTCGGGCGATCCCTGGGACGTGGGCGCGATCGGCAATGCGGCTTGGACCGGCGTCGCACTGTGCGACGTACTCGCCGCGGCCGGCATCCAAGATGGCGCGTCGTTCGTCGGCACTACGGGGGCCGACGACGTGGATGTCGATGGTGAGACGGCGCCGTTCGGTGCCTCGATCTCGATCGCCAAGGCGCTAGAGCCGGACGTGCTCATCGCCTGGGGCATGAACGGCGAGGTGCTGGCCCCCGAACATGGCGCACCGCTGCGGCTCGTCGTGCCGGGCTATGCGGGCGTTCGTAGCGCCAAGTGGCTGACGCGCATCGAGGTGCGCGATCGCCCGTCCGATGCGCCGATCCAGGCCAAGGACTACAAGCTCTTTCCGGCGTCGGTAGCGAAGGAGGACGCGGATTGGGACCGGGGCCTGACGATCGAGGAGATGCCGCTCAACGCTGCGATCTGCGCCCCCGTGGACGGCGCGCATATCGGCGCCGGCGCATGCGAAATCGCGGGCTATGCGGTCGCCTTCGGCCGAGCGGTCTCGCGCGTCGAGGTCTCCGTCAATGACGGCACCGACTGGCTGCAGGCGGAACTGACCAGCCAACCGGATTCACCCTGGAGCTGGACGCAGTGGCACGTCACGGTCGATCTCTCGCCCGGGCTCCACGTCCTGGTCGTGCGCGCCGTCGACGGTGCCGGGCAGATGCAGCCCGAACGGCCCGAAGCGATCTGGAACTTCGCCGGCTATCTCTCGACGGCTTGGCATCGCATCACCGTCACCGCCGGCTGATGGACGCGCCGCACGACGCCGATCGGGCCCATGCGAAGCTGGCGGAGAGCGCGAGCACGCTGAAGGACAGCGCAGTCCAGCAGGTGGACAGCGCTGATCGTCGCACGGAGCTTGCCGCAGACGCACAATCCTCGCCGGTGAACGCACCTATGCCGCCTGGGTGCGTACCGGACTGGCGGCGCTCGCTTCCGGGATCGGCGCGCGCGCGCTGCTCAAGGACGTCGTGTTCCCGTGGCTGGCGACGGCGACCGGGACCATGCTGATCCTGTTCAGCGCCTTTTGCTTTGTCGCCGCGGTGTGGCGCGAGATGGGTGCCGGCGCCCCGCCGCCACGACCCGACATCAAGCGCCTGCCAGCGGCGTTGCTCCTGGTAATGAACGGGTTTCTTATGCTCGTGTCGCTGGCCGCGCTCGTCGGCATCTGGACGGCGCGCTCGTAGCGCAGCAGCGCTAACCACGCTACGGGCCGATCAGACCCGGCAGCGCATCGGCGGCTTTCGTGCGGTATCGCCCCTTGTGACGCAGCCCGAAAACGACGCGCGGGTCGAAACCGATCGGTCCCGCATGTAGCGTACCCGGGTCGGTCCATATAACGGGCTCAGATAGACCCTGGCGACTGACAGGTCCGAGCATTTGCCCGACCAACATGCCCATTGACGGTTGGGGCCAACGTCTCATACATCGACCTCGGCAATGGATTTCTGCCGGGCAATTTGGCCGAACCGCTCTGACATGAGCTGATGATTCCTACTTGGCGCCGTCAGGCAGCAAGGAGGAATTGTGCGCGCTACCTTTCGCAATCTGGTCGACACGCTGAACGTTGCGGCATTTGTGCGCGATCGTCACGACCATGCGATCTCTGTCCTGCGCTGGGCGCTGATCCTGCTGCCCATGGCGGCACTCGTCGGGACGCTATGTGCGGCGTTCCTGTTGAGCCTCGATACCGTTACGCGACTGCGGTTCGCATCGCCCTGGCTGCTCTATCTGCTGCCGGTGGGCGGGTTCGTGGTCGGATTGCTCTACCATCTCACCGGGCGCTCGGTGGAGGGCGGCAACAACCTGATCGTCGAGCAGATCCACGAGCCGGGCGGCGGTGTGCCGCTGCGGATGGCGCCGCTCATCTTCTTCGGCACAGTGGTGACGCATCTTTTCGGTGGCTCGGCCGGACGTGAAGGCACCGCCGTCCAATTAGGCGGAAGCCTTGCCAGCGGTTTCGGCCGCGCGCTCCACCTCGATGCGGGCGGCACGCGCATCCTGTTGAAGACGGGGATCGCAGCCGGGTTCGGCGCGGTCTTCGGCACGCCGATCGCAGGAGCGGTCTTCGCGCTCGAAGTGCTGGCGATCGGCCGCGTTGAATATTCCGCGCTGGTGCCTTGCCTTGTTGCAGCGCTGGTCGGCGATTGGACGTGCCTCGCCTGGGGTATCCATCACGGTGTCTACCCGATCGGTGCGTTGATACCCGTCGATGCGCTGCTCGTGACGAAGGCAGGTGTTGCGGGGATCATATTCGGACTGGTCGGTCTGGCCTTCGCCGAAGCCAACCACGTGGTCGGGGGATGGCTCAAGCGGATCGTTCCCTATGGTCCACTACGTCCAGTGATCGGCGGGGCCGTCGTTATCGCGCTCGTCTTCCTATTCGGCACGCGCGACTATCTGGGCCTGGGTGTCCTGGCAGCGGGGCCCGACAGCCTTACCATCGCCAGCTTCTTCGGACCGGACACGCATCCGTGGAGTTGGGCGATCAAGCTGCTGTTTACCGTCGTCACGCTCGGCGCGGGTTTCAAAGGCGGTGAAGTCACGCCGTTGTTCTTCATCGGCGCAGCGCTCGGTAACGCGCTGGCGCCTTTCTTGGGCGTGCCGACGGGCCTGTTCGCCGCGATCGGCTTTGTCGCGGTGTTTGCCGGGGCCGCCAATACCCCGCTCGCCTGCACCTTCATGGGAATCGAACTGTTCGGCGCCGCCTATGCGGTGCCGATCGCCGTCGCCTGTTTCGTGGCCTATCTCTGCTCGGGCCACAACGGCATCTACCTGTCGCAGCGCGTTGCGATACCCAAGGTGCCGGCAGACGGTCTGGCGCCCGATGCGACACTGCGCGAGACACGTACACGCCGCACAGCACTTCGCGCGCAAAACCGCGTGTCGTGAGTTGATGGCTTAACCTGATCCTCCAGATACGTCGGGCGCAGCCTTCGGATCGGGGTCCTGTGCCTTGCCCTTCGCGGCGCCCGGCTGCTTCGTGCTCATGGCAGTCAGATAGGCGACGATCGCCGGTACGTCGGCTGCGGCGACGGGTGCCTTGTAGACCTCGCGCATCTTGGTGACCTCCGCGGTCCACTGGTCGCCAGAGAGTGGTGGCTGGTTCAGCGCCATGCTCGCCGAATGACACGACGTGCAGTTGGCATTGATGACATCGGCATGCGGGCCGGCGGGATATTGACCTTCGTCGGTCGGAAGATCGACCGAGGTGGACGCCAGCGAAAAGCCGCGCGCCGAGACGCTTGGCGGCGGTGGTGCAGTCGGGGCCGCAGGCGGCGGGGCGACACGGCTGTTCGGGGAACCGATCGCAAGCAGCAGAACGACGGTCGCGCCGACGAACCCGAACGACAGCGTGCCGATGGAAGGCGTTTTCACAGGCGTTGCTCCTCAGCCGACGACGATGTTGGTGGTTTCGATGTTGCCGCGCATGAAACCGCCCGGGTTCCAGATCGGCGTCATCGGCTGCGCGAGGCCGGCGGTGTTCCAGCAGCGCGACATCAGCCTGGTCGGGCCCGCATGGGTGAGCGGAACCTGCGCATCCCAGCGGCGGAAACTGTATTTGCCGTGATCGGGGCCGAGCGTCGTCTTGTACCAGGTCTTGCCGTTGTCGGTCGACACATCGACCTTGGCGACGCCGCAATCGCCCCCCATCGCAATGCCGCCCAGCGGGATCGAGCGGTCGAACGCGATCGCCTGCCCTTCGTCGAGGCTCGTGACCCAACTGCGCGGGATCATCTTGTTGATCGGAACGGCCGGGAAATCCTTCTGGCCCGGCCGCACGTTCGCGCCTGGAGTGTCAGGGATTTTGTAAGCCTTGGCCATCCAGTAACCGTCGTCGGGTGCGGCGAGCACCTCGATGTCGTTCAGCATCTTGACCCAATAGGTCGAATACCAGCCGGGTACGATCAGCCGGACCGGGAAGCCATTGAGGAGCGGCATCTGCTCGCCGTTCATTCCGAACGCCAGCATCACTTCGCCGTCGCGTGCGTGGTCGATCGACAGCGACTTGGCGAAATCCGGTGCGCCCGTGACCACCGGCTGGTCGAGCGCACCGAACCGTACCGCGACCGCGCCCGGCTTCACGCCGGCGATGTCGAGCACGTCGCGTAAGCGAACGCCGAGCCATTTGGCGTTGCCCATCGCCCCGTGACGCCACTGCGCACCCGCCACCGGAGGCTGGAACAACGCCCGCGAATTGCCCGAGCATTGGTTGATTGCCGCCAACTCGACGCGCGGCAGCTTCAGCAGTTGCGCGAGCGAGATCGACAGCGGACGCGTGACCGCGCCGTACACCTTGATCCGGAACGCCTCGACATCGATCGCGGTCGGGATGTCGGCCCAGTGCCAGCGGACGAAGAACTGGTCGTTCGGCGTGAAGACGTCGCCATTGAACACGCTCATCGGCGTTTCCAGCAACGGCGGGTGGATACGCTGGAGGATCATGTTGCCCTTGCCGGGGAACGCGTTGGTCATGGGCCGTTCCGATGGGCCACCTGGCAGATGCAGATCGACCATGCTCTGCGCCAGCGCGGGTGCGGCGATCAGCGCGCCGCTACCGATCGCGGCTTCTGAGAGAAAGCGACGGCGGTTCATCGCCTGCGCCAATTTCATATCCAGGCTGTCCACCAGCATTCTCCCTTCGATGTCATGCTTTTATGCGCGACCCGTCCGCCGGTCTACCCGGTACGGGTCGATCGGATGCGACGGTTCGATCCGACAGGACGATCAGTTCGGCCCATCAATTGGCTTGGGCGATGCAGGGCGACACGAACAGGTTCCCGCGCCAGCCGCCCGCGACCGTCTTGGCGCCGACCAGCAGCCACATTGCTGCGAGCGCCACTGTGAGGACAGTGCCGACGATCCCGAAAAAGCCGAGCTGAAGCGTCGTGCCGAGCTTGAAGGTGGCGACCGTGTAGACGCCAAGCGGGAAGGTATAGCCCCACCAGCCGAGGTTGAACGGAATGCCCGCGCGCCAGTAGCGGATCGTGATCAGCGTCGCGAGCGCCAGCCACCACAGACCGAAACCCCAGAGCAGCAGCCCGGCAATCGTGCCAATCCCCTGCGCTACCGCGCCGATCTGCCCCAGGCCGTTGGCGGCGAGGATCGCGGGCGCGTTGCTGCCGAGCACCAGCATCCCAAGCGCGCCGGTGCCAATCGGACCGAGCGCGAGCCAGCTCGAGGCGGCCATGCTCTCGTGCGGCAGCTTGTGCAGTGCCATCCGCAGGATCAGGATCGCGAGGATGCCGAACGCGACCGGCACTGAATAAGCCCAGAGCACATACGACGTTGCGAGCACGACGAACTGGTGATGCGCGTCCGCCAGATGCGGGGCGAGCAGGCCGCCGCTCGCACCTGCGACCTCCGCCGCGACCACCGGCAGCAGCCACACCGCGGTCATGCCGTCGAGCGAATGTTCGTGCCGCGTGAACATGAGGTAGGGGATCGCCACACCGCAGGCGAGCGACATCGCGACGTCGATCCACCACAATGTCTCGGCGATCGGGATCACGCCGGCGCCGAACCGCGGCAGGCCGAACGCCAGGAACCCGTTGATGATCGTCGCGAGGCCCATCGGGATCGTACCGATGAACATCGATACGGTGTTGTGCCCGAAGATCCGCCGCGCCTCGTGCCCGAAAATCGTCCAGCGCGCGGTGTAGAGCCCGGCGAACAGCGTGAAGAGCGCGATGTTGAAATACCACAACACCTCGCCGACCGGGTGCAGCGATGCGCCGACGCCCGGCACCTGCGGCAAGGCGAGCGCGAGAATGCCGGTGCCCATCGTAGCGGCGAACCAGTTGGGGGTGAACTGCCGGATCATCTCGCGCGGGGAGTCGAGCCGGCTGAGGGGCTTCAGGCCATCGAAAACGGGTTTCAGATCGGCGGTCACTTGCCAGTCTCCTTGATGAGATCGGTCAGCGCATCGGCCGCCCGCGTTCGATACCGCTCTTTATGGCGCAGCGCGTAGAACGGACGCCGCGGCAGACCGAGCGGCAGATCGTGCAACGTTCCGGCGGCGATTGCTGGCGCGACGACATGCTGCGACAGCACCGCGACGCCTGCGCCGGCCTCGACCGCGCTGCGGACTGCCTCGTTCGATGGCAGGGTCAGCGCTATGGTGAGGTCCGACGGATCGACGCCACGCTGACGCAATACCTCTTCGAACGACGAGCGCGTGCCCGATCCCTGCTCGCGGACGATCCAGCGTGCGGCGCGGATCCAGTCCTCGTCGATCGTGTCGGCTGCGCGGTCGCTTACCAGCACCATGCGGTCGTTAGCGACCGTCCAATGCGCGAGCGCGGGCTCGTCGATCACACCCTCGACGAAGCCGAGCTCGACCGCACCGTCGAGCACGCGCGCCGCGGCCCCTTCCGTGTTGTCGATCGCCAGTTCGATCGTGATCGCGGGGTAGCGCGCATGGAACGCCGCTAGCTGGCGGGGCAGCCAATAGCCCGCGATCGTTTGGCTTGCGACCAGCCGCAGTGTGCCGCGCTCCAGCCCGGCATATTCGGCCAGTGCAAGTTCCGCGCTAGCCGCACGGCCAAGGACGGCGCGTGCGTCGATCAGAAACATGCGGCCCGCTTCGGACAGTTCGATCCCGCGGCCGACCCGGTGGAACAGCGGCACGCCGTGCCGAGCTTCTAGCGCGGCGATGGCAGCGCTTGCGGCCGACTGCGTCACATTGAGCGCTTCGGCAGCACGCGTCATGTGCTCGCGCTCTGCGACACCGACGAAAATCCTGAGTTGTTCCAGGGTCATGCCCGATCTCCTTGCCCCAATGATAGGGAAAGGAGATCAATCGCACCAACCAAAGATTACGGTCATTCCAATCAGATATACCGATCGGTCATTTCAGAATGTCGATAACCGCCTCACGTTCATCGACCAGTTCGGCAATCGTGCGATCAAGCATCGTTCGCTGGAATGGATCGAGGATCAGTCCTTCGATACGCGCATACCCACCGCTTTTGCAGTGCACCGGCACGCCGCACACCAGCCCTTGCGGGATACCGTAGGAGCCATCTGACACCACGCCCATCGACACCCAATTGTCGCCTGCGCCGTGCACCCAATCGCGCAGATGGTCGATCGCCGCATTTGCTGCCGACGCGGCCGAGGACGCACCCCGTGCTTCGATGATCGCGGTTCCGCGCTGCGCAACGGTGGGGATCAGGGTCTCGCGGTACCAGGCCTCGTTTCCGATACGGTCGGCAAGCTTTTGGCCATCGAGTTCGGCATTCCCCCAGTCGGCAAACATCGTCGGCGAATGGTTTCCCCAGACGACGAGCTTTGTAATCGCATCGACACCGACACCCGCCTTGGCCGCAAGCTGTCCCTGCGCGCGGTTGTGATCGAGGCGGATCATCGACGTGATGTTTTCGGCAGGGAAACCCGGTGCGCTTTGCGCAATGATCCAGGCATTTGTGTTGGCGGGATTACCGACGACCAGGATCTTGGCGTCGCGTTTGGCCACTGCGTCCAGCGCTGCGCCCTGCGTCTTGAAGATCGCTGCGTTGGCAGCGAGCAAATCACGGCGCTCCATGCCCTTCGAGCGGGGACGAGACCCGACCAGCATGGCCGCATCGATGTCCTTGAAAGCCACCATCGGATCATCAGTAATGATCACATCTGCCAGCAGCGGGAACGCGCAATCCTCCAGTTCCATGACCACGCCGCGTACTGCGTCCAGCGCCTGCGGCACGTCGAGCAGTTGAAGGATAACGGGCTGGTCCGGTCCGAACACGTCACCCTGCGCGACCCGGAAGAGCAGCGAATAGCAAATTTGTCCTGCGGCACCGCTGATCGCGATCCTGACGGGGGGCTTGGTCATTTTGGAAAGGGCTTTCGTTGGGAGATTACAGACGGTGTGAGACCGATCAACGCGCCGTCAGGGCAAGCGCCGCATCGCGCCCGGATGGCACCAGATTGGCGAGACCTTTTCCTGATCTTACGGCACCAGGAACGTAGATCAGGCTCTGCGCATCCGTACTGATCGGGATCGTCGACACGGTGGTGTACGTCAGCGTGTCGATCCCAGCGACCTTGTTGGTTCCGGCCAGGCTGGCATAGATCCTCGTACCATCGCCCGACGGCCAAACCGCACTCGGAGCCGCTTGTAGCGGGACGGTTGCCACAGCCTCCAGGCTGTCGGTTCTATAGACCTTGATTGCAGGTTGATCGCCGCCAACGCTGACATAGGCAAAGGAATCGTCTGCGCGCTGGGCGAAGTTGACCGCGCCCGTTGCTGGACCAGTGTTTATCACTTCGCGTACCGCAAACGGCGGTTTGGCAGCAAAGACCGTGGTCGTGCCGCTCTCGCGGCGTGTTGCCCAGATCTGTTTGCCATCTGGCGAGACCGCGATTGCTCCCGCACCTGCACCGTTGCTGGCAACGTGTCCGACGACGCGCCGATGCTCGACGTCGACAACCAGGATGGACGGCCTTTCAGTAAGCGATACAAAGGCATAGCGTCCGTTTGGCGACAGGATGGTCGCGCCCGCTCCGCCACTTGCTGGTACGCGGGTGATCTCCCGCGCTGTCTTAGGATCCACGACCGCGATGGCATGTTCATCGCCGAGCGAAACCCAGAGTTCGTGCCCATTGGGCGTAAACGCGACGGCGGTAGGCGACGTCTGGAACACGGTCCGGCCTCGTTCCGTGTTCGTGGCCAGATCTACGAGCGTCACACTGTGCTGCGCTAATGCCGATACCGCCAGGGTCCGCCCGTCACGCGTTGCAGCCAGGTGCTGGACTTTGGGGCTGGAAAAGCTGGGCTCAGCTATCGCGCTTTTGGCGAGGTCGATCCGTCCCAGTTCGTTGCCCGCTGCAGGATCGATGACAACGATCTTCGTCGATGTAGGGTCAGACACATAGATCCGGTCATGATGGCTGAGGTCGATATCAGCCTTCGACACGGTGCCTGAACCGCCTTGATATCGTAGGGAAAGTCGTCCGCCGCAGGTGCAGCCCAATAGGCCTGAGCGATCGCCGGGACTGGCGCTACGGAGGCCAACATCGCGGCAACCAGAACGATCGCAGCTTTCATCGTTTGATCCTTATCACGGACCCGGCGGGTGATCGTGCCGGTCCGATGCCGCTAGATCGACCGATATGTCCCTCGCGTCCAACGCATGGTCGCGATGATTTCAATACGAAAACGCGATTATAGATCGCCGACCGTTCCTGTTAAATGATTGGAATGACCGTGGTTATGCGTTGGACCGACCGCCCCGCCGCAATCATCTATCCTGTCACGCTCGGCATTCATCGAGACGCGCGGAGACTTCCTCATGGCAACACAGCCGATCTACGATCTCGCTACCGAGACACTCGTTGCTCCTAAGCCTGTGCGTCGACATCTCGCAATCGTGCCGGATGCAGGCAATTATGACGAGCTGGAAAGAACGGCTCCAGGCATCGCATCGCGCGGCGTCCATCCTGCCACGTTGGGCTTGCTCGTCGGCGTGTATGCAGCAATGTTGCTGACTTTCTGGACCTTCTTCGCACGTGATGCAGCTACGGCGCTCGTCCTGACGGTCGTGTCGGTCTTCATGATCCTGTATTTCGGTCTGATTGCTGGCGGCATCGTACTCAGCGATACTCCCGCCCCCGGCGAACCCCTCCGTTCGTTCTCGGAGTTCATCAAGGGCCCGGTCGATATCTTGACGGGCACGATCACAGGGCGCGAAGCGGCTATACAGATGCTCTTTCTCCCGGCCTGCATGGCCGTGCTAGCAACGATTATCGGCATCATCGCTCGCGTGTCGTAAACAGGAAAACTAGGGACAGGACGATGAGATCACGCATGACCTTGCTGATGGCGATAGGCTTGTCCGTATCGACCGCTGCTATCGCGCAAACGGACGGCTTCGCGTCCGCGATGGATGCGGCGATGACGCGGATGCACGGCGCGATGATGACCGGCTATTCAAACGATCCCGATCGCGACTTCGCAAGGATGATGATCCCGCATCATCAAGGTGCGATCGACATGGCTGAGATCGAGCTGCGTTACGGCAAGGACGAACGCCTGCGCCGGCTTGCGCAAGGGATCATCGTCGAACAGCGTCAGGAAATCGCGGTGATGCAGGGCATCCTATCCGAAGGCGGCGCGTTGCCACGTCACACCGGACCGACCGCGACTGGTCACCCCCATCACGGAGACCGTCCATGAAGCGTTTCACCCTAACCGCCTGCACCGCCTTGTGCTTTTCAGGCCCTGCGTTTGCCCAGCAAGTGCCCAATGCGACCCCCGACATCCCTGTCAGCGCGCAGGACCGGTTCTACACGTCGGACCAGTTCTCCAACACCGTGTCGGTGATCGACCCATCAACCAACACGCTGCTCGGCGTCATCAAGCTCGGCGACCAGACCCCCGCCAACCTCAGCCCGCTCTACAAGGGGCAGCTGCTTGTCCACGGCATGGGCTTCTCGCCCGATCGTAAGACGCTGGCGGCGATCTCGATCGGTTCGAACTCGGTGACGTTCATCGATACCGCGACCAATGCCGTGAAGCACACGACCTATGTCGGGCGCTCGCCGCATGAGGCGTTTTTCCGCCCCGACGGTCGCGAAGTCTGGGTCGCGGTGCGCGGCGAGGATTATATCCAGGTGCTCGACGGCAAGACCTTCGCGCCGACCACGCGCATCCCCGTCCCCAACGGCCCCGGCATGACGATTTTCTCGCCGAACGGGAAATACGGCTATGTCTGTTCGAGCTTCTCACCCGAGACCGTGGTGATCGACACCGCCTCGAAGAAGATCGTCGGTCGCGTCAAGCAGGCAAGCCCGTTCTGCCCCGACATCGCCGCGACGCCCGACGGCAAGCAGGTCTGGCTGACGCTGAAGGACGTCGGCAAGGTCATGGTGTTCGACGCCAAGCCACCCTTCGCAGTGCTGAAGACGTTCGACACCGGCGCGATCACCAACCACGTCAACATCGCCCGCACCAAGGCCGGCCAGTTCGCCTATGTGACGGTCGGCACCGAGAATGTCGTGAAGGTGTTCCGCACCACCGACTTCGTGCAGGTCGCGAGCATCCCGGTCGGCGCGCTGCCGCACGGTCTGTGGCCGTCGGGCGACGGCTCGCGGATCTATGTCGGGCTGGAGAACGCCGACGCTGTTGCGGCGATCGACACCGCCAGCAACACCGTCATCGCGACGATTCCGATCGGTCAGGGGCCGCAAGGCGTGGCCTATGTTCCCGGCGCGGTGCCGGTAGGCGAAGGCCGTGCAAACCTGATACCGCTCGCACAGGCCGGCATGAAGATCCAGCTGACCCTCGCCGGGACTGGCCGCAGCCAGGTCACGCTGTTCGATCAAGGCCAAGTCCAGATCCTGCAGGCGGCGGTTGCGGGCCTCAGCCCAAAGATGCCCTATGTCCTTGGGCTATCCTCCCGCGCTGATGGTGGCGGCGTGATCCAGCCTCTGGCAAAGTTCATGACCAATCCGGCTGGCGGCGCGATCGTCAACACGCTCGGACCGCTCCGCCAGATCGTCAGCGACGCGAAGGGCGACATGCGCCGGTACCTCGTCATTGCGTCAGGCGACCCGATGATGCCGAGCGCTGTCGTTCAGGTGCAGAAATGAGGGTTCAGGTGAACCCTGCGATCTCCTGTCCGTATCCAGTATCTTGGTCATGACGCCGGTATAGGTTGCCGCAGCGTCTTGAGACTGTCGGAAAACACATGTTTTCGGACACCCTTGGGTGATCCCTCGGCTTTGGTCGGCAATCCTGCGCCTGAATAGTCGACAAACCCTGTCGCTTTGACGTAGTGTACGACAAAGTGGTTTTGAGGGTTTGTCGTACATGCTGGTCGGATATATGCGAGTGTCATCGGCCGATGATCGCCAAACTGTCGATCTTCAGCGCGACGCTCTGGTCGCGGCGGGTGACCCAACGCCAACTCAGCTGGCTCGCCTCGTGGCATTTACGCGAGGAAACCTACGGTCGGGCTCTCGCCAGGTTGGTCGATGCCCAGCACACCGCGCCACTCGCCGCCCTGTTTGGGGCCGGGACATCGTCCAGTTCGGATGGTCAGAACTTCCCGCTCGATCGCCGTGCCCAGGCGACCGGTGCGGTCAATCCGCACAAGGGCGCGGAGCCTGCCGTCTCCTTCTACAGCCATGTCTCGGATCGCTACGCGCCGTTTCATTCCACCGTCATCTCCGCATCCGCGAGCGAGGCGGCGCAGGTGCTGGACGGGCTGCTCCATCACGGTGCTGATCTGCACATCGAGGAGCATCACGTCGATGGTGGGGGCATTTCCGACCATGTATTTGCGCTATGCCATCTACTCGGATTCCGGTTTGCGCCGCGCATACCGAATATCTCCGCGCGCCGGCTTTACCTGTTTGACGGCATCGAACCCGGCCCCGATATTGCGCCGCTCCTCGCGGGCAAGGTCGATGAGGGCCTGATCGCTGCCCATTGGGACGACGTGCTGCGCTTGGGCACCTCGATCCGCACCGGCGTCGTGAGTGCGTCAATCATGCTGGAACGGCTTGGCTCCTATCCCCGCGCCAATGGCCTGGCCTTGGCACTGCGCGAGATCGGCCGCGTCGAGCGCAC
Organism: Sphingobium sp. Ant17; assembly: GCF_000588875.1. Taxonomy (GTDB): domain Bacteria; phylum Pseudomonadota; class Alphaproteobacteria; order Sphingomonadales; family Sphingomonadaceae; genus Sphingobium. Next base: position 65,855 of record NZ_JEMV01000013.1, on the reverse strand, counting down.
CCTGTTCACGCTCGATTGGATCGAACAACCCGAACAGCGGCGTCGCGCGACCCGCGAACTCAACAAGGGTGAGGCCGAAAATGCGCTGAAACGCGCCATCTTTTTCCACCGGATCGGCCGTATCCGCGATCACGCATTGCAAGCCCAGACCCATCGAGCGAGCGCACTCAACCTCGTCGCCGGTGCTATCGTCCTCTGGAATACGACCTACATGCAAGCCGCCCGCATGCATCTTGCCAGTCTAGGCCGGTCGATCCCGCCGGACCTGCTGCAACACCTTTCGCCGCTCGGATGGCAGCACATCAACCTCACCGGCGATTATCTTTGGACCGACCCCGATGCGCCATCGCCGGCCCTCAGGCCGCTTCGCCAGATGCACGCCGTCGAAGGCCCGGCGAAACCTTAGCGTATATCTGGGTCCGTTCTATGTACCGCCCCCAGGAGGGCGGGGATCATGCCGCGCATCATGGCGCAGGCATGCCGGCCGGCGGGGGCATGTCCGCACCGGCAGAGCCGGGGTCGTCGGACATGGCGAAGATGATGAACCCCATGATGGATCGCATGATCAATGGGGAAGGGGAGAATGAGCACGGCCACGAATCGCGCCGGACCGGCTTCATCTCGCAGCTGCTCGCCTTTCCCGCGCTCGACGAAGCGGCAAGGCAGCGGGTCGCTGCGCAGGCTGGCGAACGGGTAAGCACGGGCCTGGCGATGATCAACGCCGCCTCGGCCGACGGCGCGCGTGCAACCACGGTCTCAGCCCGGCTCGATGCGGCGCGGCGCCTGCGCGAGGGAACCGACCTGTTCCGCTCCGGCACCGCCGCGCAGGGCGCGATCGGCGGCTTGCAGCCGCCCCGGGAGGTCGGGCTTGCCTGGCTGCGCGATCAGCTCGACATCGACCAGGCCGCGCCCGGCCATGCCGGTCACTGGTTCGGCATCTCGCCCTCGCACCTGCTTCTCATGCTGTTCCTGGGGCTGGTGAGCGCCACGCTGATCGCGCTGCAGATCTTCCGCCTGCGGCGGATCGGAGCGATCGCCGGCGGTGTCGCCACCGCCAAGGTTCCAGCAAAACCGGAGCCGACGGCTGCCCCTCCCGCTACCAGGGTTGCGCCCGCGCCTGCACCCGTTGCCGACAGCGCTGGGCTCGCGCCGAGCAATGCGGCCGCACCCGGTGGGGCTTCGCTGCGCAAGCCCAAAAGCTGGGCGGGGCAGCTGCGCGTGGTCCAGATCGTGCGAGAGACGCCGAGCGTGCTGACCTTCCGGCTCGCGGACCCGGCCGCCGACCGGCTGCCGTTCGACTTCCTGCCGGGCCAGTTTCTGCAGGTTGAGGTAGAGCCCGAAGCGGGCAAGACCGCGCGCCGTTCCTACACGATCGCCTCTTCGCCGACCCAGCGGGCCTATGTCGAGCTGACGGTCAAGCGCGAGGAGCAGGGCGTGGTCTCGCGACATCTGCACGACAAGGTCGTCGCCGACGATCTGCTGAAGGTCAGCGGACCGTTCGGCGCCTTCACCTTCACGGGAACGGATGCGCAGAGCATCGTGCTGATCGCGGGCGGGGTCGGCATCACCCCGATGATGTCGGTGCTGCGCTATCTCACCGACACCGCGTGGAAGGGCGATATCTTCTTCTTCTACGGCGCACGGTCGACCGAGGAATTCGTGTTCCGCGACGAGCTCGAGCGGCTCGAACGCCGCTTTCCCAACCTCCATGTCGTCGCCGCGATGCAGCGCGCGCCCGGCACCGTCTGGATGGGCCCCGAAGGGCCGATCACCCGCGAGATGATCCTGCTGCGGTGCCGGAGATCGCGAGCCGGCGGATCCATATGTGCGGCCCGCCGGCGATGATGGGCGCGATGCGCGGCGTGCTGGCGGAGCTCGGCGTCCCCGAAGCGCAGCTGCACACCGAGGCGTTCGGTCCGGCCTCGCTGCCGGCCGACCACGAGGATCTCGAGGTCAAGCCCGCGCCCGCGCCAGCGGATAAGCCGGCCCCGAGCGCCGAGGTGGCGCCGAGCACGGTGACCTTCTCCGTGTCGGGGGTGTCGGCGGCCTTGCCCGCGGACGAGACCGTGCTGGAGGCGGCCGAGGGCGCGGGCGCGAGATCCCCTATGCCTGCCGTGCGGGCACATGCGGCGCCTGTGTCGTCAAGCTACTGCAGGGCGAGGTGACGATGGAGGTCGAGTCCGGCCTTGCGCCCGCCGACAAGGCGCAAGGCTATGTGCTCGCGTGCCAGGCGAAGGGAACGGGCACGCCACTCGTGGTCGAAGCCTGATGCGCGAACGCAGCGACATCGCCGTCGGCCTGCTGGTCGCGTTCCTGCTGCTGTTCCCGTTCGGCTACCTCGTGCATGTGTCACCGCGCTTTCCGGGCAGCCTCGCTGGCGGGATCATCGGGATCGCAGCGCTCGTGCTGATGCTGCTGACGCTTCCCTATGTCGCGGCCAAGCACATCGCCTGGGTCGACAAGCTGCTCTCCCGGCTCGTCAGCAAGCCGACCCTGCTCGCCATCCACATCTATGCCGGCGTGCTGGCGCCGATCCTGGGTCTGGTCCACGCCGCGCACAAGCTCGAAAGCCCGGTCGGACTGCTTCTGACCGTCCTCCTGCTGATGACGGTCATCACCGGCTTCATCGGCCGTTACCTGCTTGCCCAGCTTGGTCGGGCGCTGCGCGGACGCAGGTCGGAACTGGCCTCGCTTCGCGCCGCCTTCCTCGAGGAGCCGGCGGCGCCGACGCAGGCCGATACCGCAGCCGCGCCGCTGTCGGGCTGGAAGCGCTATCTGTTCGTCGCCGGGGATGCGCCCGCGGGCCAGCACCCCCAGGACAAGGCGGGGATCGCCGCGGCGCTGGCCGATACCGAATTCGCGATCCGCGCCGAAGAGGCAACCAACACCCTGTTCGCGCGATGGCGGTTCCTGCACATCCTGCTGGGCTGTCTCATCTTCGCGCTGCTCGCGCTCCACGTCGGCGCGGCGATCTATTACGGGCTGCGCTGGCTATGAGCTGGCAGCGTCTTTCCTACGCCGTCTTCATCGCAGCCCTGCTGGTGATGGTCGCCGCGGTCGCGATCCGGATGCGATCGGACGCGCCTAGGGATGCCGGCCTGGTGGCGCAGCTCGTCTCGCCCGGCCCGCTCTCGAGCGCGCACCAGTCCTTCGCCGGCCAATGCACGGCCTGTCACACGCCGGGCAAGGGCGTCGAAACCCGGACCTGTCTCACCTGCCATGCAGGCACGGATTTCGGGACGAAGCAGTCGACGCAGTTCCACGCGAAAGCGACGCAGTGCACCTCCTGCCACGTCGAACATGAGGGAGAGCGCGGCATCATCCGCATGGATCACGCCGCGTTGCTCGACATGGCGAAGTGGCGGCAGCCGTTGGCGGGCATGTCGACAAACATTCGAAGCCTGACCCCCGAGACCGCGCTCAATTGCGCGAGCTGCCATGCGTTCCGCGATCCGCACCAGGGCCTGTTCGGCACCGACTGCGCGAGCTGCCACAAGACCGACAGCTGGAAGATCGCCAATTATCGCCATCCGTCGGTCAATTCGACGCAGTGCGCCGAGTGCCACAAGGCGCCGCCCAGTCACTTCATGGAGCATTTCAGCATGGTCTCGCAGCGCGCAGCCGGATCGAAGGCGCGCGTCGACCAATGCTATGCCTGTCACGCCACCGACAGCTTCAACAATATCCGCAAGCGAGGCTGGTATGATCACCATTGAGGCCGACTGGCTGAGCGCCTTCTTCCGGCTCGCGGTGATCGGCCTGGAACTGGCGGGTACGCTGACCATCCTGGTCGGCGCGGGGCTCGCAACCTTTCTGTTTGCGCGGCGGGCGAGGGCGGGCGACCGGACCGAGGCCTATAGCGCGTTCCGCTCGGCGCTCGGCCGCAGCATCCTGCTCGGCCTGGAATTCCTGGTCGCCGGCGACATCGTCAAGTCGCTGGTGATCAACCGACGCTCGACGATCTCATCGTGCTGGCAGGGCTGGTGCTGGTGCGGACCTTCCTGAGCATCTCGCTCGGGGTCGAGATCAACGGCCACTGGCCTTGGGAGGAAACCCGGATGGCGCGGGAGAAGGCACGCGCGGCGTGGGATGGGTCGCCTGCGACGGCTGAGGCCGCCGGATGCGGTACAGCGCTCAAGGGATAGCAGATGGGAGGTGCATGATGATCGAGAGACGCGAATTGCTGATGGCCGGCGCCGGCCTTGCCGCCGCTGGAACGCTGGCTGTGCCGGCGGCGGGGCAGCAGCATCCAATGGAAGGGATGGCGATGTCGATGACGGACTGCATCGACGATTGCGTGGCTTCGCACCGCATGTGCCTGGAGACCGCCACCTGGCTGACCAAGCGAGGCGGCGCGTCAGCCACGGCGTCGCTGATCGCCATGCTGAACGACTGTGCGGAACTGTGCCAGGCGTCCGCCAACTCGATGCTGCGCGAATCCCCCCTCCATACCATCCTGTGTCGCGCCTGCGCTGACGCCTGCGAACGATGTGCGCGGGAATGCCTGAGCCACGTCGTGGACGAGCGGATGAAGCGTTGCTCGGCTACCTGCAAGGACTGCGCCGCCAGCTGTCGGATGATGGCGGACATGGCGAGCTGAGTTTCCTCGGACACGCCCAGGCGTAGTGGGGTCAAGCAGATCCGGCACTATTGAAGCGATCCGTCGGCTCCACAATGTGGGGCCGCTGCGAAGCTGGGTCGTATGGGTGCGAAAGCGGGACTGGTTAAGGATCGGCGGTAGCGCATCTAGACCAGCCAGGCAGCGATCGCGCCAACCACCGACTTGGTTTCGGCAACGTCGCGGACTCGCACGGTATCCAGCCCGAGGTGCTTGGCCGGATAATCATTTCCGCCCGGGAAGATCGCGTCACCGAAGAAGATCATCTCGTCGAGTGCGACGCCGGTCTGCTCGGAAAGGCGCTTAAGGCCATAGGCCTTGTCTATGCCTTCGCGGGTGATGTCGATCGATGTCGCCCCGCCGATATTGATGGCAAAGCCTGGCAGCAACGGCTGGAGCAGGGCCTGCAATTTCTTGCGCTTGGCGTGATCCGGATCCCACGTGTCCTTGGCCTCGAGCGGCGCCTGCTGACCGAGCGCGGAGAATGTGATCTGGCTGCCGCGATCCTCGATCTGCTCGCCCCAGATGTTCTCGTTTGCATAGCCCGCCTGCTCGACCGCCTTGGTCAGTGCTTCGCGGATGCGCTGGCTTTCGTCGCCGGTGAACAGATCGGCATAGATACGCGTCCATTGGCCGTCGGCGTGACGATAGAGCTTGGTGCCCGTGGTCGGCTGGATGATGAAATTGTCGAGCCGCGCCCGGGCAGGCATGCGTGACACCACCTGTTTCTCGAATTGCGGCCAGTCGCCTCCGGAGATGATCGCTACCATCGTCACGTCGAGCAGGCGGGTAAGCAGATCCGCCATTTCATCGTCGAGCGGCTGCTTGCTGAGCGCGAGCGTTCCGTCGAGGTCGAAAGCGGCCAGTCGCTTCATGATGATCTCCCACAAGCGGCAGCAGAAATGCGTCGATGGCATCGGCGATGCCATCTTTGTCGTTGCTGGTTGAAATGTAGTGCGCTGCGCTACGGATCTCCTCAGGCGTCTTGCCCATGGCGATCGATAGCCCGGTGCGCACGAGCAAAGGGCAGGTCATTGGGCATGTGGCCGAGCGCCCGCGCCAGGGCATCGACGCCAGCTCGCTTGTTGGCATAGGAGTTGGTGATGTCCAGATAGTAGGTCCGCGACCGGGCAGTCGTCGCCGACGCCAGGCTCTTGTCCTTGCGAACCAAAGTCCGTCGATGTCGGAGATGACGAGGCCAAGCATCATTGGCCGATCCTGTGCCAGAAGCGGCCATCGCGTTCGAGTAGGGCATCTGCGCCGGCCGGGCCGGCGCTGCCTGGTGCATAGGATTCAAGCCTGCCCTTGCCCTTGGCCCAGTGATCGAGGATCGGCTGGACCGCGGCCCAGCCCGCCTCGATCTGCTCGGCGCGCTGGAACAATGTCTGGTCGCCGGTCATCATGTCATAGAGCAAGGTTTCGTAGCCGGTCCGGCCCGACAGCTTGAAGTGGTCGGCATAAGTGAAATCGAGCGTTGTTCCTGCGGTCTTGATCACTGGACCCGGTTTCTTGACCAGCATGTCTAAGACGATGCTTTCGTCCGGCTGCAGCTGGAAGATCAGGCGATTGGCTGGCAGGCGGTCGATCGGACAATCGCGGAATAAAGCGTAGGGCACTGCCTTGAACGTGACGACGATCTCCGTATCGCGCGCTGCCAGCGCCTTGCCGGTGCGCAGGTAGAAGGGCACGCCGGCCCAGCGCCAGGTGTCGACTTCCAGCTTCAGTGCGACATAGGTCTCGGTCCTGCTGTCGGCAGCGACATCCGGGACCTTACGATAGGCCGGCACGTTGCGGCTGCCGACACGGCCCTTGCCATATTGGCCGCGCACTGCGCAGACTGCGGTGGGCTTGCGGATCGCGCGCAACACCTTGGCCTTTTCGTCGCGGATCGCGTCGGCATCGAAGCTGTTGGGCGGCTCCATCGCGATCATCGCCAGCAGCTGGAACAGATGGTTGGGGACCATGTCGCGGAGCGCGCCGGTTGCATCGTAGAAAGATCCGCGCGATCCGACCTCGACCGTCTCGGCGGCGGTGATCTGGACATGGTCGATATAGCGATTGTTCCACACCGCTTCGAACCATTGGTTGGCGAAGCGCGCGACCAGGATGTTCTGGACAGTTTCCTTTCCCAGGAAATGGTCGAGCCGGTAGATCTGGCTTTCCGGGAGCAAGGCGAGGATTCGGGCGTCAAGCGCCTTGGCCGAGGCGAGGTCGTGGCCGAACGGCTTTTCGATCGCGACGCGGCGGAACCGACTGCCCGCTTCCGCCATCAGCCTTTGGCGGCAAGCTTTTCGACGATGGCGCCGAAGAATTGCGCCGGCGTGGCAAGGTAGAAGACCGCGCTTCGGTCGCCCAACGCCTGGGCGACATCGTCGAACACCCGGTCTGCGGTGAAATCGCCCTGGAGGTAGGCGATGCGCTTGCGCAGATCACGCCAGCAATCGCCCTCGGTCGCGAACTTATCCAGGCTGGCGCGCAACGTCTCGTCATCGCCATCGCTGCGGCCGATGCCGAGGATGGTGAATTCCTTTCCCAGTAATCCGTCGGTGCACAGATTGGTGACGGCGGGGACCAGCAGGCGGCGGGTCAGGTCCCCGGTCGCGCCGAAAATGACCAGAGTGGCGGGTGGGGCCGTCTTCATGGGAGCCTACTGCGGCATTTCGGTATGGCCGCCGAAGCCGAAGCGCATCGCCGACAGCACCTGGTCGCCGAACGTATGTTCGACGCGGCTGCGATAGCGCGCGAACAAGGCGGCCGAGAGGACGTAGGCGGGCACCGCTTCCTCCATCGCCGCCTCAATCGTCCAATGGCCTTCGCCCGAATCCGCCACGGTGCCGGTAAACTGGGCGAGCATCTGATCCTTGGCGAGCGCCGACGCGGTCAGGTCGAGCAGCCAGGAGGAGATGACCGATCCGCGGCGCCACACCTCGGCAATGTCGGTGAGGTTGAGATCGAAGCGCTCATCCTCAGGAAGCTTGTCGGATTTCTTCGACTTCAGGATGTCGAAGCCCTCGGCATAGGCCTGCATCAAACCATATTCGATGCCGTTGTGGACCATCTTGACGAAGTGGCCGGCGCCAGGCGGGCCGGCATGGATGTAGCCGAGCTCGGCGCGCGCATCCTCGCCTTCCTGCTCCATCCGATTGGGCGTGGGGGGGATCGTCCCTCGGCCCGGTGCCATCGTCTTGAAGATCGGATCGAGGTAGTCGACCACCTCCGTCTCGCCGCCGATCATCATGCAATAGCCGCGTTCGAGTCCCCAGACGCCGCCCGACGTGCCGATGTCGACATAGGCGACTTGCTTCGCCACGCAGAGCTTCGCGCGGCGGATATCGTCCCTGTAGAAGCTGTTGCCGCCGTCGATGATGATGTCGCCGGGCAGGGACTTTTCGAGCAGGGCGGTGATCGTATCCTCGGTCGGAGGACCCGCCGGGAGCATCACCCAGAAGATGGCGCGCTCGGCGAGCTTGCCGCGCAGATCGTCGAGCCCGGTCGCGCCGACCGCGCCTTCCTTGACCAGATCGTCGATCAGATGCTGGTTGCGATCGAAGACGACCGCTTCATGTCCGCCGCGCAACAGGCGACGGACGATATTGCCGCCCATGCGCCCCAGTCCGATCATCGCGATACGCATTTATGCTGATCCCCTTCAATTCTGTAGCGAACGCGCCACCAATGTTTCGAGGGTATTGAGATCCCCTGTGTTGAGATGAATGCGCAAGGTGCGCTGCCCGCGCGCGGCGAGCACGTCGAGATCGCCACGCGCCTGCGCGAGCTGGACCGTGCCGAAGCTGGCCTTGCGTCCGGGCACCGGTACGTCCGGGTTCGGCGTCCGCGTGATCTCGAGGAACACGCCGCTCTTCGGACCGCCTTTGTAGGCCTGGCCGGTCGAATGGAGGAAACGGGGGCCGAAGCCGGCGACGGTCGCGACACCCTTTGCCTCGACCACCGCCTGGCGCATCCGTGCGACGGCTGCCTCATGTTCGGCATTGCGTTCTAGATAGACGAGGAAGCCGACATAGGCGCCGGGCTCGGCGCTGGCGAAATGGTCGCGCAATATCTCGACCGGATTGGTCGCGGCGAACATGTGGTCGCCCGGTGCGGAAAAGGCCATGGCCGCATCCTGGTGGAACGGCGTTTCGGGGGCGAGTGCACCCGATTCCTCATATTTGTCGATCAACTTGCGCGTCGCGATCTTGGCATCCTCGACATCGGGCTGGTCGAACGGATCGATGCCGATCACCGCACCGGCAAAAGCGGTTGCCACTTCCCAGCGGAAGAATTCCTGCCCTATCAAATCCTTGGATGCGAGCGTGATGCGCACCATCGGCTGACCGGCGGCAACCAGGGCATCGGCCTGCTGAGTCAACCGGCTCACGTCCTCGCCGTCGAGCGTCAGCAAAGCGAACAGCCGGTCGCTTCCATAATCGGCGGCGGGAGCATCCGGCTCGACATCGACGGGCACGATTCCCTTGCCATGCTTGCCGGTCGATTCGGCGATGAGCTGTTCGAGCCAGGCGCCGATCGGCTCGAGGCCGGGGCTGGTCTGGATGGTGAGCTTGTCGCGGCCGGAAACCGCCGCCTCGCCCATGATCGCACCCAGGATCAGGCCGGGATTGGCGGTGTCGCCCTTGCACGCCTCGACCAGAGGCTGGGTCGCGGCGAAAAAGGCTTCGACGTCGATCCCCATCATCGCTGCCGGCACCATGCCGAATACCGACAGGACCGAATAACGCCCGCCGATCGCCGGATCGCCGAGGAAGATGGCGTGATAGCCATGCTCCCTGGCCAGTTTCTCGAGCTTCGATCCCGGATCGGTCACGGCAACGAAGCGGTCACCATCCTTGCCGGCCAATTCCCAGAAATAGGCGCGGAGCAGTTCGGGCTCCATCGTCGATCCCGATTTGGATGCGACGAGGAACAGGGCCTCGCTGGGATCGATCTTCGACGCGACCGTGCTGATCTGGCCTGGGTCGGTTGAATCGAGGGCGTGGACGGTCGGATAGCCGGGCGCAGCGCCGATGATCTCGGCCAGCACTTCGGGGCCGAGGCTCGATCCGCCCATGCCGAGCAGGACGACGTCCTTATGCCCGCGCGCCTTGGCGGCGATCGCCTTCAGCTGGGCGAAATCGACCTGCTTGCCTCCACCGGCAGCGAGCCAGCCGACCCATTTGGCTTCGTCGCCGTTGGTCCAGAGCGATGCGTCGGCGGCCCACAGCCGCGTACCCCATTTCTCCGCCGCCGCTGTCTTGAGCCTGGCATCGACCGCGTGGCGCAGCGGCTCGGGCAGGTCGGCGTGGAAATGGTTCATGCGCTTCAGGCCTCCGCTTTGGCTTTCTTCGCCTCGATCGCGCCGAGCAGCGTGTCGGCCGCGTCGGCGAACAGTTTGACGCCATCTTCGACCAGCTTGGCGGTGACGCCGGACAGATCGAGCCCGAGCCGGTCGGTCTCGGCCAGGACATGTTCAGCCCCCGGCACGTCCGCGGTCAGCGTCTGCTTGAGCGTGCCGTGATCCCGGAACGCGTCCATCGTCTTGGGCGGAATGGTGTTGACCGTATCGGGGCCGATCAGCGCGTCGATATAGAGCGTGTCGGGGAAGGACGGATCCTTCGTGCCCGTCGATGCCCACAGCAGACGCTGTGGCATCGCCCCTTCGGCGGCAAGCTTCTTCCACCGGTCCGACTTCACGAAGTCGAGATACCATTGGTAAGCGAGCTTGGCGTTGGCGATCGCGACCTTGCCGCGTACCGCCTTGAGCGCGTCGGCATCCTTGTCGCCGGTGGCGACACGCTCGTCGATCTTCTTGTCGATCGCGCTGTCGATGCGGCTGACGAAGAAGCTGGCGACGCTGGCGATGCGATCGATCGTCTCGCCCTTGGCGAGCCGCGCCTCGAGCCCTTCGACGAAGGCCATCGCCACGGCGATGTAGGCCTCACGCGCAAACAACAAGGTGACGTTGATGCTGATCCCGTCCTCGATCAGCTGGCGGATCGCCGGGACGCCGACCCTGGTGCCCGGCACCTTGATCATCAGGTTCGGGCGATCGACCATCTTCGAGAGCCGCCGCGCCTCGGCGATCGTCTTGTCGGTATCGTTGGCGAGATAGGGCGAGACCTCGAGGCTGACATAGCCGTCCTTGCCGTCCAGCCGGTCGAACACCGGACGCAGCGTGTCGCAGGCATCCTGGATGTCCTTGACCGCCAGCGCTTCGTAGGTTTCGACCACCGATGCGCCCGGATTGGCGGTGACGAACGCCTTGTACTGATCGTCATAGGCGGTGCCCTGGCCCATCGCCTTCTCGAAGATCGACGGGTTCGAGGTGACGCCGGTCAGGCCGTCCTCCTCGACAAGCTTCCGGAGGCCGCCTTCCTTGAGGAAGGAGCGATCGACGAAATCGAGCCAGGGTGCCTGCCCCGATTCCTGGAGCTGCTTCAACAGACTCGTCATGGGGCAGACCTTTCCGATCAGTTCGCGAGCGAACTTGACGAGATTGTCGACGGTGAAACCGAATTCGTCCTGCAGTTTCGCGGCAGGGGCGGAGGCGCCGAAGGTCGACATGGTGATGGTTTTTCCCTTCGAGCCGACATAGCGATCCCAACCGATCTCGCCGCCCATTTCGACTGCGAGACGTGCCTCGACGCCGGGGATCAGGACACTGTCCTTGTAGGCCTGATCCTGCAGTTCAAAGAGATACCAGCTCGGCATCGATACGACGCGTGCCTTGACGCCGGCTTCGGTCAGTCTCTCGTATGCCGACACCACCAGGCCGACTTCGCTGCCCGTGCCGATCAGGATGATTTCAGGCTTGTCGTCGCCGGCGAGGACATAGGCGCCCTTCAGCAGCCCTTCGGCGCTGGCATATTTGCCGCGGTCGAGCGTCGGGATCGCCTGGCGCGAGAAGACCAGGGCGGTCGGGCGGTTGTTTTTGCTCAGCGCCGCACGCCAGGCCCAGGCGACCTCGTTGGCGTCGCATGGTCGGATCATGTCGAGGCCGGGTGTGGCGCGCAGCATGGTCAGCTGCTCGATCGGCTGGTGGGTCGGCCCGTCCTCGCCGACGCCGATCGAATCGTGGGTGAAGATGAAGGTGACGCCGAGCTCCATCAGCGCCGCCAGGCGGACCGGCGGGCGCATATAATCGAGGAAGATGAAAAAGGTCGCCGAATAGGGACGCAGGTGCGACAGGGCCATGCCGTTGACCACCGAACCCATCGCATGTTCGCGCACGCCGAAGTGGAGATTGCGGCCGGCATAGCTGCCCGTCTGGAACGATCCCGCGCCTTCGATCAGGGTCTTTGTCGAGGGGGCAAGATCGGCCGAGCCGCCGACCAGCCAGGGCAGGTTGGGCGCGATCGCGTTGAGCACCTTGCCGCCGGCATCGCGGGTCGCGATGCCTTTTTGGTCGGCGGGGAAGGTCGGGATGGCGGCATCCCAGCCGTCGGGAAGCCGGTCGGCAAAGATCGCCTCGAGCTCCTTGGCCAGGGCGGGTTCGGCCTGCGCATAGCGTTCGCGCATCGCCAGCCATTCGGCACGCAGCGGCTTGCCGCGCCCGGCAATGGCGCCTCCGAAATGCTCGGGCACGCCGTCGGGAACGAGGAAGGACGAATCCTCGGGCCAGCCATAGGCTTTCTTGGTGCCGCGTATGTCATCGCCGGTCATCGCCTCGCCATGCGCCTTGGCGGTTCCGGCGATCGAGCTGCCATAGCCGATAATCGAATGGACCACGATCATCGTCGGCCTGTCGGTGGTCGCCTTGAAGCTTTCGATCGCCGCAGCGACCGCCTTGGTATCGTTGGCGTCGTCCACATGGATGACGTGCCAACCATAAGCGTCGAAGCGCTGGCCGACATCCTCGTCGAAGGCGAGATCGGTGCCGCCCTCGATCGTCACATGGTTCGAATCGTAGATCCAGCAGAGGTTGGAGAGCTTCAGGTGGCCGGCCAGGCTCGCCGCCTCGCTCGCCACGCCTTCCATCATACAGCCGTCGCCGGCGAGGCAATAGACGTCATGGTCGAAGATCGGGAAACCGTCGCGATTGTAGCGCGCCGCGAGCCAGCGCTCGGCAATCGCCATGCCGACCGAATTGCCGCAGCCCTGGCCGAGCGGGCCGGTGGTCGTCTCGACACCCGTGGTGTGGCGATATTCGGGATGACCCGGCGTCTTCGAGCCGATCTGGCGGAAATCCTTGATGTCCTGCAGGCTCACCGCCGGTTTGCCGGTCAGCCTGCCGTCCTTGTCGATCTCCTTGACTCCGGCGAGATGCAGCAGGGAGTAAAGCAGCATCGACGCATGGCCGACCGACAGGACGAAGCGGTCGCGGTTGGGCCAATCCGGCGCGTCGGGATCGGTGCGCAGGAATTGCGACCAGAGCGTATAGCCGACCGGTGCCAGGGCCATCGGCGTGCCGATATGACCCGATTTCGCGGCGTGGACCGCATCCATCGACAAGGTGCGGATCGTGTCGATCGCCAGCCTTTCCGGGCTGCCGTCCCCATGCAGGGTAGAGGCGGGGATGGTCGACATGAGAATCCTTTCGTATTGCCGTTGTCGAATCGACGTCAGGCTTTAGCGGAACCCGCACGAGAACAATCCGCGTCGCGCCATCGTGGGGAAAGCAAACCCCGGGTTCTCGCAGGAGCTTGCCGTCAACGGTAATTTCCTCTCCGTCACCTTCAAGAGACGGGTCCGTTTCGATCGTTATCTGGATGGCTCCGTCGGCGCGCCGGAGCGTCAATTCCGCTTTGTGCCAGCTTTTCGGCATTGCTGGACGTATCTGTATTTTGCCGCCAATTAAGCGAACGCCCAGAATTTCTTCAACGGCCAGCCGCCATGTCCAACCTGCGGCGCCTGTATACCAAGTCCAGCCGCCGCGGCCGAGATGGGGTGCCACACCGGCGATGTCGCCCGCGACAGCATATGGCTCGGTTCGATAATGCTCTGCGCCTTCGCGTGTCGAACTGTGCGTTATCGGGCTAATTCGGTCGAACAGTGATTTGGCCACGTCGCCGTCGCGTATCCGTGCGAACGCGATGGCGAGCCACGTTGCCGCATGGGTATATTGCCCGCCATTCTCCCGGACGCCAGGCGGATAGGCCTTGATATAGCCCGGTTCGCGCGGCGTGTGGTCGAAGGGGGGATCGAGCAGGCGTATGAGGGCATCATCGTTGCGTACTAGGTAGCGCCTGGCCGACGCGAGCGCCGTTCTGGCTCGCTCCGGATCTGCAGCATTTGAGAGAACGGACCAGGATTGAGCGATGGAATCGATGCGACATTCCTGCTCCTCGGATGTGCCCCAAGGCCTGCCGTCGTCATCAAAGGCGCGCAGATACCATTCGCCATCCCAGCCAGACTGCTCGACCGCTGCGGCGAGCGCTTCGACACGCGCTTCCCAGCGATCACGAAACTCGGTTTGCCGCTCATCGACGCAGTGCAGTGTGAAGTTCCGGATAGTTGCGATGAGGAACCAGGCCAGCCATATGCTCTCGCCGCGTCCCCGCTCACCGACCCGATCCATGCCGTCATTCCAATCCCCGGTGCCGATCAGGGGAAGGCCGTGAGCTCCGAGGCGATAGGCATGGGCAAGCGCGCGGTCGCAGTGAACGAACAGCGATTGCTTATAGTCGGTAACTTCAAATCGGGCGTAACGATCGGCCTCGCCGGCCGCGAGCGGCGGCGCCCTCAGAAATGGAATTTCTTCGTCCAGAATGGATTTGTCGCCGGTCGCCTCGACATAGTGCGCGACGGCATAAGGAAGCCAGACGAGATCGTCGGAGCAGCGGGTTCGGACCCCGCGGTCCGAAGGCGGGTGCCACCAATGGAGCACGTCGCCCTCTTCGAATTGGTGCGCAGCGGCGGCGAGGATATGTTGCCGCGTTGCGTTCGGATCGACCTGGATCTGGGCAAGGACGTCCTGGAGCTGATCGCGAAATCCGAACGCGCCGCTGGCCTGATAGAAACCGGCGCGAGCGCGCACGCGGGCACTTAGCGATTGGTGAGGCAGCCACCGGTTGACCATCAGGTCGAAGGCAGGATCGGGTGTCTTGACCTGAACCCTTTCCAACCGATCGGCCCAGTCCGCTACGCGAACCCGGGCAGCAGTCTCGATGATGGACGGCGATTGCCAATGCCGGATAAGTTGGATTGCGTGCTCGAGGTTATCACCCTGGCCGAGGATGAAACAAACTTCGACGGTTCCTTCAGGGGGGATATCGAGATGCACCTGGAGGGCGCCGCAGCAATCGTCGCCGGCAGAATCCTGGCGGTTGCCCAGATCCCAGTTGAGCAGGCCGAGCGGTCGGGCCGGGTCGGCAATAACACCGTGGAAATCGCGGCGTGAGGTAGTGAAGCTATGAACGGCCTGGGTCGTGGCAAGAAAGGCGACGCGATCGCCGAACTCGTCCGTCCAGGAATTGCGTGCGAGAATTGCATGGGAGGCCGAGTCATAGCGCGACGTCCGAAAAGGGGCTTGCTCGCCCCTCACCGCGCCCAGGAGCCATTCCGCATAGTAGGTCGCCGTGATCCGGCGCGAGCGTGGCGTTTGATTGCGTAGGCGCAGACGCACCAGTTTTACCGGATCGTCGATTGGCACGAAGGTCGACAGCTCCTGCTCCAGGCCTTCGCTGTGGCGGTGCCATATGGTCCGATCGGGACTATGATGAATGCGGCACGCGGAGCCGCCGCCCGATGGCAAGGGTGTCGGGGTCCAGAGCCGCCCGTTCTCCTCGTCGCGCAGATAGAGCCGTTCACCTTGGGGATCCTCGACGGGATCATTGAACCAGGGCGTGAGCCTGTTCTCGCCGCTGTTGATCGCCCAGGCGAAGCCAAGCCCGGCCTCAGTAACGATCGTGCCGAACGCGTCGTTGGCCAGGACATTGGACCACGGAGCCGGGGTGGGAGCGTCGGGCTCTAGGTTGATCACATAGTCGCCAGTATCAGGCGCAAAGCCGCCCCAGCCGTTGTCGAAGAGGAGATCTACGGACCGCGGCACGGGTGCGGAGGTGGCTGGCGGCACGTTGGTGCCGACTGGGGCAAACGGCGGGCCGGGGTGCGGAGGTTGATCTACCCGGGCGAGTTGGTCGGCAAGCGTGACGCCGTCGTCTTCAAGGATCAGCTTGGCGGCCTGCTCGAGGAGCGCCACGCGCTCGTGATCGGAGGAACTGACGCCCACTAGGTGGATGCCGCCATGGGTGCCAAGGCGTTCCTGCGCGCCGGCGTCTCTCAGGACTTCCAGAAGGCGCTCGCGGACGGGTTCGACGTAACCTGAGGTGCCCTCGTGGACGATCGCGAGATCGAAGAGGATGCCGCGCTGGTGGCCGAGCCAATGCGCAGCGAGAACGAAGCGGAGCATACCGGTCTGTTCCGCGGTGCCGGCGCGCAGCATCACGATGGGATGATCGCCTGAAATACCAAGCGACCAGAGATCGACCTGCCGGAAGAGCCGTTCACCTCCGGGTGCAGGGTTTGTGCGGGCAGTAAAAAGATGGGAAAGGAAGGCCTGTACCTGAGGTACGAACTGTGGCTGTAGGCTCAGGTCGTGCATCTCGCGCGCTTTTGCCGCGATGGAATCGCTAACCACCCAATCCAGCGCGGACAACGTTGCATAGCGGTCGGCTAGGTCTAGCGCCGACTGACGCGATCCCGCCGCGATCGTGACGAAAGCGAGTTCGCGGCGCCCGTGCGGCGGCAGCATGACCTTTGCCCTGATCGCGCAGATCGGATCGAGCGACCAGCCCAATGCGCCCATCGGAGGCTCCTCTTTCATCGCGGCAGGATGCGTGACGTTGCCATGGCGACCGATGAAGGCTCTTCGATCAGCCTCAAGTCCGAGCAAGGCGACTCCTTCGTCATCTCCGATTATGCGAATCAGCAAAACCGGAGGCCGCTCGTCGGGATTGCGCGGTCGGCGCGTGAACACGAGTCCATCGCCTCCGGGCAAGGTTTCAGTGCCCACGAACAGCTTGCTGAAAGCAGGATGCCGAGCGGCATCCTGGGGTGGGGCGAGCACCACCTGGACGTAGCCCGTCAGTTCGATTGTCCGGGCACGATCCTCCTCATTGACGAGCGCGATGCGTCTGATTTCGAGATCGTCGCCATGGGCAACGTTGACTAGCGTCGAGATCGACAGACCGCGCGAACGCTGACGGAATTCGACCTGATGGGCATGAAACATGACCTCCGGCGGCTCGCCGATGGCGGGGAATGGCCCCCCTGTTGCGGACCAGAAATCCCCTTGATCGAGATCATGCAGATAGAGCCAGAAGCCTGCGTGGTCATCTGCAGGTTCGATGCGGGTAAGTGCATGCTGATTCCAGCTTAGACCCCCGGCGCCGTCCGTGCGGATTCGGCTCGAAAGCCGGCCGTTGCCGAGGATGTGCCAAGCATGCTGCCCCGACGGTCGGTCTGGCGACCAACTGTGCAGTGCCGGGATGTTCCCTTCGGCGTGAGCGGGCGGGTCGCGAACCTCTACTCGTGCAGGCGGTTTCGATTTGAAGCGCGACATCCATGGGATGCGTAGCATTTCATCGAGGGTGGGGCGAGCCCCACCCTCGATGGCAAAATCTATCGGGCCTTGAGGATGTTGATCTGCTCTCCCAGAACGTCATGCGGGGTGCGATAGTTCAGGCACTTGCGAGGGGTGCTGTTGATGCGATCAGCAACGGCCTGGATTTCCTTATCCGATAGCAACGCCAGGTCTGTGTCAGACGGCAGGAAGCGCCGTATCCGGCCATTGCTGTTTTCGACGCTGCCCTTTTGCCATGGTGCCGATGGCATGCAGAAATAGCTGGTCATCGCGAGTTTCTTCTGGAGTGTCGCAAAGGCGGCAAATTCCGTTCCCCGGTCAAAGGTGATGCTCTGACGCAGGGAAGGGGGCAGCATGTGCAAGTGGTGCTGGATTCCCGACATGACGCCGGCGGAATGCCGACTGGGATTGCGGGCGAGGATAGTAAATCGGCTGCGGCGCTCGACCAGCGAGGTGAGGTTGGCTTTGCCATATTCCAACCTGAAGATCATCAGGTCGCCTTCCCAATGACCAAAGCTGCTGCGATTACCGATTTCGGAAGGGCGTTTGCCAATGGTGTTGGCCAAGGGGATATGCAGACCGCGGGGCTTACGCGCATAGCGTTGACGTCGAGATCGACGGGCAACAGGCAGAAGGCGCCACAGGCCCTGGCTGCGTCCGTCCGGTCCATAGACGAACTGGTAGATGGTCTCGTGACAGACGGCTTCACGATTACCGCGATGGCGTCGAAGATATCCTGCAATCTGCTCCGGCGACCAGGCTGCTGACAAGCGGTCGGCGATATAGGCGGCAAGCTCGGGCTTTCGGGCGATTTTGCCGCCACGCACCCGGCGCCTGTCCGCCATCGTTTGTGCGGCCGTTGGAAAATAGCCACGAAACAGCGGCTCGTCATCGAGATGCCGGTTACGTTTGAGTTCACGATAGATGGTCGAACGATGTCGCTGCAGCGCCGCTGCTATCTGCTGCACGGACCGCCCGGTTGCAGCCAGTTGGTAAACCTGTCGTCGCTCGTCCAAACCCAGATGCTGATAGCCGTTCATCATGTGCCTTCCTGGAAAAGGGATCAATCCCCTATAAATCCTAGGATTTCGCACTTCGATCTAGAATCCACCGCAATTTCTGGCGGAAGCTCCCACGGTATGCGTTCGTTGAGCAGGAGATCGACGGTGCCGACGTAAGGGTCCGCATGGAACCAGCGCACTAGCATGTTGTCGCACAGTGCATTTCCCAGCGCGGCGAGACTCATGCCATGGTGGTGCGCCATGTACGAGCGGACGATAGCGAACCGCTCGCCCGCCGGCACGCGGGCCGGCGTGAAATCGGCGGCTTCGAAGAAGCCGAACCGTCCAATTAACCTCTGCTCGGCCAGCAGCTTGAGGTTGATTGTCGCAAGTGCTGGCCGGATCATGAGCGCAAGCGCCGTTGCGTAGGGGCTCACGACGAGGTCGTGGCCGAGGCCACGTTGAAGTCCGAGGGCAGGGACGCCGAAGGCGTGATAGCGATAGACGCGATCAGACCCCATCGAGGCGAATGATGATTCGGAGATTCCCCAAGGGATTTTGTGCGATTTGCCGAAGGCGGCCTGGATGCTGACGGCTGTTCGGTCGCTCATACCAAGCAGCGTGCCGGGATCGCTGTGCAAAAAGATGTTCGGCATCAGATATTCGAACATCGAGCCATTCCAGGACAGCAGCGCAAGCCCGGCCTCCTGTTTCGTGATGGGGCGACCGAGGTGGAACCAGTGGGAAGGATCGATATCGCCCTTCGCAATGGCGAAGAAGCTGGCGAGCCGTGCTTCGCTGGCGAGGAGATCGTAGTGATGCGCGTCGATGCGGTCGGCGCTGACGTTGTAGCCGATGTGAAAGAGCCGGCTACCTTCATCAAGCAGAAGTGAAAAGTCCATCGCGTGCGCACTGACGTTGGCCCGGCGGGCAAGGCTGTCGAAGCGACCATGAAGCTCGCGCGAGACGGCCTGCCCTTCGGCGATGGCAGCCAGCATCTTGTCGACCCATTGACGGGCCGCGTCGGATAATCCGCCTTCCTTGGTCGCGCTGAGCAGGCTGATGACGTGCGCGGTGCGCGAATCGGATGGCGTCGCCGAGCCGCCAGCCATGAAATCGGCGACCTTGGCTGCGGTTTCCGCGCAGTCTGCGGGATGGTCGGTTATAACTTCCCACCACGGGCAGAAAACCTGCAAATCGCGACGTATCCCGGACACGTGATGCTCGAGCCGCTCGAGCCAGACTTGCACTTCGCGCAAGATGCCGACGTCGGCTTCGGCAACGCTCGCGGCCATCACGCCCACCTGCTCGCGCAGTCTCGGCAAGTCGGCCGAAATGAGATCGTCGATCCCCCTGAGCCATTCGCGCTCATCGTCCGAAACCCGCTTCACCGTCTCGCCCACGGTAGCCAGGATCACACCGGCCGTTGAGCCCGCTTCGGTCCCGATAGACCGGATCGCCTGGGAGAGCAGCCCGATAATATCTTCTAGGCCTTGCCAGAGCTCGCTGCCTACCGGCGGTGCCCTCCCAGCATCTCGAAGAGCCTGGGCAACGGTAATCAGGCTGACGGCAAGATTGCCGCTGTCGACCGTGGAAATGTAACGTGGCTCAAGGGGAGCGAGCGTCCTGGTATCATACCAGTTGAGAATGTGGCCGCGGTAGCGTTCGAGCCGGTCAAGCGTATCGAACGTGTCGCCAAGACGGGTAGCCAGCTCGTTGAGACCGATATGCCCAAGCCGCCACGCTGTCAGGATCGACACCATCAACATGCCGATGTTGGTAGGCGACGTTCGGTGAGCGGTGTCCTCGTCGGGCGGCTCCTGGTAGTTGTCGGGAGGCAGCCAATTGTCCTCAGGCCGGACGAAGGTTTCAAAAAAAAGCCAGGTGCGCCGAGCGACGAGTCTGAGAAATCTCCTGTCTGCTTCGGTAAGCGCCTCGATCGGTGGTCTACGCGGGCGGCTGATCCAAACCGCGATCTCGGGTGCGAAGAACCAGAGCAGCAATAGCGGCGCCGCGACAGGCATCGATCCCGGCGTATAAGCGAGTAATGCGCCGGCTATAAGCACCGCAAGAAGGGGCGAGCTCCACATGTCGCGCCACGCCGCTAATCGCGGATGGCGCGCCGCGTTTCGCGTGGCCATATGAGCGGCCGAGGTCCATTCGAGCCGCCGCCGCCCCGATTGCAGCCGCCAGATCGTGACGGCTATGGCGTGCAGCGCGATGTATGCGTCGCTGACAAGGAAGGCGATGGCTAAAATCCAGCGCCCGAGATGATCCGTGAGGCGCCGCAGGACGCGCTGCATGACACCGCGACGGCGGCCCTGAGCGAAGCCCGTTACGAGATCGGTAAAAAGATAAGCCCCGGGCGCGACGATCGCGAGCAGTGTCCAGACCCAGGGTCGACCGTGAAACAGGAACCAACCGCCTAGGAGCAAGGCAACGATGCTGGCGGGTACCAGACTGCGCCTTAGATTGTCGAAGATCTTGAGCCTGTCGAACCACCCAAGCCGATTGCGCAGCCATCGGCCGTCACGCCCTGGGACAAAGGGAAACAGCCAGGGCAGGATTTGCCAATCACCCCGCACCCAGCGGTGCCAGCGCGCGGAAAAGTCGAGATACCCGGTCGGAAAGCGCTCGTAGACAATGACGTCGCTAACGAGCGCCGCGCGCCCATGAAGCCCCTCGAACAGGTCATGGCTAAGCAAAGCATTCTCTGGGACACGGCCCTCCAGACTCCGTTCGAATGCCGCCACATCGTAGAGGCCTTTGCCCACAAACACGCCGGTGCCCAGAAGGTCCTGGTACACGTCGGAAACCGCGCGAGAGTAGATGTCGATCATAGTATCGCCGCCGTAGAGGCGAGCGAACAGGGATTGCTCGGGGCCCTCCGGCGCTAGTTCAACGCGAGGTTGAAGGATAGTGTAGCCTCGTTCCACAATGCCGGTGTCGGGGGCAAAATGAGCCCGATTGAGTGGATGGGCGAGAGTGCCGACCAGACGGCGCACCACACCACCCGGAAGTCTGGTATCTGCGTCTGCCGTCAGTACGAAGCGGCATCGCCGCAGCCTTTCCACCTTGCCGGTGGTCAAATGGAATGCAGTGGCGTCGCCGCGCAGGATATAGGCGTTGAACTGCTCCAGCTTACCGCGCTTGCGCTCCCAGCCCATCCAACAGCCCTGCGCCTCGTTGAAGAGGCGCGGTCGGTGGAGCAGATGAAAAGGTCCATTGCCCCTTGCGTCCTTGTAGCGGGCATTCAATTCTTCGATGCCTCGTACCAGCATCTGCTCGATCTCATCGTCGCCCGAAACCCTGGCGGTTGCGGCATCGGCAAGGTCGGTCAGGAGAACGAACTCCAGCGCTTCATCAGGGTTGGCTAGGCGATGCGCCTCAAGTCGCTCAAGAAGGGGAGCGATGTCGGAGGTCCGAGCGACGAGAACGGGGATTGCGATGGCCGTCGCAAAATCTCCGGGAATTCCTTTCTTGAATTCCAGCTTGGGAAGAACGCATGGAGGAACGATTTGCGTGACCATCCAATTCACAAAGGTGATGCTGAGGATGGAAGCGGGCAGCAGCGTCAGCGCGATACACAGCAGCCAGGATAAGGGAGACGGTCCGGTCGAGGACATGTATGCTGCAGGAACTGCAGAGGCCGCGATACCGGCAAACACCAGCGCGGTCGCGTAAAGCATACCCTTATGACGCAAGATGCGCCGCAGCATCGAACGGGGTGTCCAGGGGCGGGGATCGAGTGCATCCGTGAAAGCAGGCAGGCCGGCATCGATGAGCCAATAACCTACATGCCCTGAGGGGGCCTCTTCACTACTTTGACACTGCCGCAGAGCGCGCTGGGCAACCTCTCGCTCTAGGAGGCCGGATCGCGCTGCGAGCCGTTCTACCGCGTGACGATATTGGTCGCGAGTAGCGAAATCCATGCGCGGATAAATCCCTGCAGGATCACGCTTCAGAACCGCCTCGACCTGGCGGGTTCTGTCGAAGAAGTCGTTCCATTGGATAGTCGCGATCACGGCAAGATTGGCTATGCCGCGTGCCACGCACTCCGTGTTGTCGAATCCCCCGGTCGCGACGTCGGGAGAGTCCGTTAGTGCAAAAGGGGGAGCGACTTGAGGAAAAAGCTGGGTGAAACCCGTAACGATCATTTCAAGACAAACGATACGCAGCATCGTAGGAATCGCCCAGGTTTCAGCGATGCTGAGCGGCATCTTATTCTGATATCGAACGACGAATTCGACAGCCGAGGACAGCGAGACTTGCAGGTGAGACGCCAGAAGCAGAGACTGCGCGACTTGATGGGCGCGCGGTCGCCTGAGGCCGTCTTCAGCAAGACCGGGAAGTTTCGCGTAGAAGGCCTTGGGAAGACCCTCACCAATTTGCAGGATCGCGCGCTGGATCTGATAGTCGTTGTCGAGTAGCCATTCGGCTGCGGCGCTGCCGCGTTGGTCGGCTTGCGTGGCTGCCTGGCGGGCTCGAGCCAGCCAGTCCTTCATGGCGTCGAGATGCGCCCAGATGGGAAGAGGCGCTGAGCGACCGATCAATCCTGTCAGCTGATGGCGTGTGGCGGTCTCGTCGGCCGCCCCCGAAATAGGGTCGGTCCCCTCAATATCGGCCATGATCAGGCTTGGGCGGCGAGGGGTAGCCGGAGGCAATTATGCCCTACGGCGATCTGCGCTTTTCCCGAGCGGATTGTCGCAGGCGTTACGAGCATTGGTACATTGCAATGCGTCATCAGGTAGGAGGCGACCGTTCCATAGGGTACGTCGGAAACATGCCGATGGCTGTGGCCGCGCGCGGACAGGACGGCAATATCGGCCCTCTCGCGCTGAATAAGATCGCACAGCACCTCGCGTACATCCTCGCCACGGATCGAAATCGTACGCATTCGTAGACCGGACGCCGAGAGGTTGGATTTCGTTCGATCCAGGTAGCTGCGTGCTGCTTGCTCATTTCGCTCTATAAGGGCTTGTTGAAGCTTCTTGTCCTCGACTTCCAGGGGCCGTGCCTCGATCATCTCGGGCGTAGGGACGACATGGACGAGCAGGAGTTCCGCTTCCGAGGCCTTCGCAAGACGCACAGCTAGGGGCAGCACGCTCTCAGCCCAACGAGAGCCGTCAAGCGGCACCACAACCCTTCTGTAGGGCGCTGCCGGAAGCGGGGCCTCTACCGGTACGAGCAGGACCGGGGCTGGCGTCTGCATGAGCACCTTGTGCACGGTTGCCCCCATGCCCGGGCGACCGGCCTCTTGCCTGCCTCGTCTTCCCAGTACGACCATGCCGTCGTCGCACTCTCGGACAAAGCGGCAAATTTCCTCCGCGGTTTGGCCTTCGGCCAATTCGATGGAGGTTTTGGTTGGAGGTGCGCTGGTCGCGGCGGCGCATCGATCGAGGGCGCGCAGGGCTTCGCGCCGCCGGAGGTTACATTCAATCGGGTCTGGACGAGAGCGCGTCGAGCCCTCGCCGTCAAGTACTTGTAGCAGGGTAATAGGGACGTCGAGCGTTGTCGCGAGCGCACGAGCGTGTGAGTAGATCCACGCATCATGATCGGAGCAATCGATACAGGCGACAATCCCGGACTGCGGTCGGGGGGACGCCTGCGCCAGAGCTGGAAATGCTGAAGCGGCTGACATCAAATGCTCCTCTTGCCTTGGATCTCCATCGAATTCGTGGCGGCTAGGACAGCGGGAACAACCGGCATTTCGGCCTGGCGTCCCCTCCACGACTCGAACCTGCTCTGACCCTATCTGGGGGGAACGACCCGCGAAATTGTGATATATACGAATGGCGATCGGTCGGTTGACTGGGGCGCAAGAGCATCAGAACCGAAAACCGGTCGCTTGCGATTAGTACATCGGGCGGGCCTATATGCCTCCGCCTCGCCACCCGGCTTGAGCGTCCAAACCAACATGTCGGGATAGAATGAAGGTCACCGGGCCACCTTTTCCTCGTCCGGAAGCGAACTCGTCGCCCCCGTTACCGCTCATGTGGTTGCTCGCTTGCACTGCGCATGAGACGATCACAGTCATCCCAAGTTCTGCGCCGGCTGCCTTGTCCTGGGCGATCTGCGATCAGATGCCATCGCAGGCGTCCCTTCTGTCTAGCGACAAATACGCATTACCACCGGCAGATGGTCTGCATAGTCTGCCAAGGGCAACCAACGAAGCTCTCAGCGGAGTGAGTGTGGATCGGAAGGGAACAGTATGACGATCGCGCTTAACGGGTTATATCGATGCCGGCTGCTCACTTTCACACGGTGGTCGTGTTCCATCTGGGCGATTTTCGCCGCGCTCACTGTGCCAACGCTACCTTCGCCGGCCAGGGTCGTTCCCGCAGGGGAAGATACCTCGACCACCAAGCTCGCGGGTGTCTGGTCATTTGATGGCCGATCCGGCTGTAAGTCGGGGATGGCTGGGTTCTTAATCGCAACGGATCTTACAGCGAAATCCGATTGCCTGACCAGACGCCGCTTGGCGGAGGAAAGTGGTATGAACGCGGCGATACCATCTATTACTCATTGCCGCGAGTACTGACAGCGGCCGCGGGACGGCCCGACAAGCGTATGGTCATTATAGAGCGCGGCCCGCGGCGCCTGGTGGCCGTGACTAACCGCAGGGTTCGTCATGTGATGCACAAGTGTCCGGGATGATCGAATGCCTTCGATCGAGATGTGCGAAACGTTCTGGCCCAAGCCCGAAAAGGGAACAAAAACGAGAGTGGAGTTCGAAGTCATACGTCGAGCATTGCCCCCTTATTGGCATATGCGGGATTTCGATTCTTGAGTTGTTCCCACTACGTCACGGAAAACTGACCCATCATGCCTTCGTCCTCGTGCTCCAGGATATGGCAATGGAACAGGAAGGGCGCTTTTGAAGCAGGCTGGTCGAAACGGATTAATAACTCGACCGGTTCGTCCACGACGATGGTGTCACGTGGCCCCTGATCAAGAAGATCTGGTTCCTCGCCATCGCGACGTAGCACGTC
Source organism: Sphingobium sp. Ant17 (assembly GCF_000588875.1). Classification (GTDB taxonomy): domain Bacteria; phylum Pseudomonadota; class Alphaproteobacteria; order Sphingomonadales; family Sphingomonadaceae; genus Sphingobium. The sequence goes on along the minus strand of NZ_JEMV01000013.1, from coordinate 40,727 downwards.
GAAGTGCACTCCATGAATGTGGAAGGGATGGGCCATTTTCTGCCCGGAGACTTTCCATATCTCGACGGCGCCAAGCTCGACTTCCTCATCGATGCGATCAATATCGAATCGCCGGTGGTTGATCGTTAGCGGCTCTTCGTCGCTATCCATCATACCTCCCAGCCTCATGTTGAGCACCAGACGTCGCCGTGCGACGACCGTCGCCGGATCTGGCACCGCGCGGGACGCCAGGAGGAGCGGAAGCGTGGTGCTACCTCGCTTACTCGATGCCAAGCGCGGTGAAAATGTGAGGACAGTTTCATCCCCTGCGTTGTTTTCGCTAGCCTCGTGCCGATGCATCATGCCCATGCCATGCATCCTGAGGGTGCTTTGGTCCGGAGCCGATACCAACGAGACCGGTTTGCCATCGCTGAAGTCCACCAAGATCTCAGCCCGCTGACCGGAGGCCAGAGTGAGGGACTGCAATTCAACGGACTTTTCCAAAAGGCCGCCCTCGGTGCCGATCCAATAAAAGGCTCGTCCGTCGCTGAACGAAAGATCGTAAGTCCGGGCATTCGAACCATTTACAAGCCGCAGCCGCACTAAGCTTCTGGGAACGTCTGCTCGCGGGTTGTACGCGCCGTTTACGAGAATAACGTTGCCCCGCCTCCCGTCCAGCGCCACCATCATGCCCGCCGGTAACACCAGACGGCCATCCACGAACTGCCGATCCTGGATCAAGATTGGTAGATCGTCGACGCCGTAATCCGAAGGCAAACCGAGACCTTGCTCTTCCTCGTCGGTGACGAAGAGCAATCCCGCTAGGCCTGCATAGACCTGCTCCGCCGTTCGGCCATGTGCATGCGAATGATAAAAGAGAGTGGCCGCCGGCTGACGGATCGGCAGCGTCGGACGCCAAGTCTCGCCTGGACTAATGGTCTGGTGGGGGCTGCCGTCCAGCTCTCCCGGTACGAGCAGCCCGTGCCAGTGAACCGTGGTATCAGCAGACAGATTGTTGCTGACAGTCACCGTCACGTCGTCCCCGCGATGTACCCGCAGAGTCGGGCCGAGATAGCTTCCGTTGTATCCCATGGTGGCGCTCCGCCGCCCTGGGAAGAAAGTGGTTTCCCCTTCCTGCGCCCTCAGTCCAATTCTCTGCCCATGGTCGCGTGCATCTAACAGGCGAGGAATGGGCAGCGTGCCTGCTTGGTCCGGCGTCGCAAATCTGCGCGTGCATGCCGCCCCCAGCAGGAGGCCTCCGCCCGCCAAGACAGTTCGCCGGCTCAGAAAAGTCATTTCGAAGCCCCTCCTGAGCAATCGTGAAACTGACGCAAACGCGCTTTTCTCGATCCGATGAGATCCACCGAGGCGAAGCGCCGCTCTTCCCTTAAAGGGCGCGCGGGAGGGCAATATCCGTAATACCCGAACCGATCGCTTTTGTGCCCGCCCCCTCTGGGAAGACAAAATTGCCCTTCTAAGCTGGTTGCGGCCCTCGCCAGTTGATCAATAATCAGCCAGGCGAGCGTTCAATCACTGCGGCACCGATCCGAGCGAGCGTCTATTCCGACAATTTAGCCTGGGCCAGTCCGAGTGGCTGGTTCGGCGGTGGGCCTTGCCACGATCGCGCCGAAGAAAAAGCGGCGTGCGATTTACGTTTCGCTGTTCGCCACTGCAGCAGGCGGCGTCGCTTTCCAGTGCTCGGGCTAGGCGGAGGCTTTGATTGCCGCCGTCTTCGGTCATCCGCGCCCAGCTTTTGCTAGTAGCCGAACTAAAGCTGACATTGCAGGCTGACCGCCAGCTTCGCAAATTACGTATACTGCCACCTCCAGGCCGATACCATCTCAACGGCAAGCTCCCTGGGGAGCGAGAATCGACCGGGCATGTGTCCGGTCGAACTGAAACTCAGACTTGAAGGAATCATATTTGCGCAAGAAAGCAGCGATTATCGCTTCGCTCGCAGCCTTTGGCGTCCTTGCCGTCGGCGCCGGGCCAGTTCTCGCCGATGGGATGCCGCCGGGCATGCCCGACCTTGAACAGACGCTCAAGGCGAAGCCGGCGCCGGCTCGGTCCGACACGGCCCAGATGCAAGGCATGCGACACCGCGAAGTGCGGATGCCCGGTGAGATGATGCAGGACCATCGGATGCTACGCGGGAGATGGGGACCCAGGACGGAGCCTCCCGCATGTTGCATAGGTCGCGGGGCGGTTGCTGACCCTGCAATTAAGCCAGCTCCGACCACGAGGCGGGGTGGCCAACGACCGTGGCCTGGTTCAACCGCAGCTTTGGCCCGCGTTCTCCCACGGCGGGCCAATTGGTTTTTGCACTTCGCTGCCGGCCGCCATCAAGCGGGATCATGAATTGGCTTGACCTTGGACCATGGTCCACCCCGCACGATCCCGCGCATGCTTGTCGCGATCAAAAGCGGATTCGTAAGTTACGTATACAGACTGCGTCTCGCTAGCAGCATTGAAGCTTCGGAATTGCCGGGATCGGAACGTCGATCGGGCAACAGGACGAACACTCGGAGACCCTCAATGCGACAGACGACATTTCGCGCGGCGACCATCAGCCTCTTCGTGACGCTAACCTTCGCCGCCGGCACCGCTCTCGCCCAGTCGACGCCCGCGCCCGCGCAGACTGCGCCGGCCCATGCCCACCAGCAGGGCATGGATCATGGCGGGCAGCAGATGCACGATCAGATGATGAAGGATCATCAGGCCGGCGCGCAGAAGCAGCAGGGGAAACCGGCCCAGCAGGATCAACAGGGCATGTCGGGGATGGCCGGCATGTCCGGCGGGTCGCCTGCATCGAACGGCTCGGGCATGGCCGGTAAGGCGAAGAGTGGCTGCTGCAAGATGCCGATGAAGAAGGCCAAGCCGGCCGCGAAGAAGAAGACCGCCAAGCCCATGGCCGACAAGCCCATGGCCGACAAGCCGATGAGCGACATGTGACGTTTCCAGCCCCGATAAAACACCCCCCCCGGGGCTGAGGGCCCGCCGCCGCCCCCGCGGCGGGCCAGTTCTTTGACGATGCCCAGCGTCGCCCCGTGCTCCCGGCCTTCAAAGCCGGGTCCGAGCGTCTGACGTGACAGAGGAAACAGTGATGCGAAAACATCTTGGCGTCGGTGCTGCCGTTGGCTTTCTGCTCTTTGGCAGCACGCCGCTCCTCGCACAGGGTATCGGCCATCGCTTGTTCATGCGCGGCAAGATCGTCCGTATGGATGCGGGCGGCACAGTGGCCTGCCTGGGCAAAGCCGATGGCGCACACATCGGGCAGATACTCGACGTCTATCACGCAACGCCGCGCCACCGCCGCCTTGTCGGTCATGTCGAAGTCGACCAGATTTTCGACGACCATTACGCTCATTTCCGCGTGAGGGACGGGACGCTTCAGAAAGGCGATTGGGTGAGCCTAAAGCGCGTCCGGGCGTAACGCCAGAATTGGAATGCCAAGCGCCGCCCTCGCCAAAAGAAGAAGCGGCCGAGTAACGCCTGTCTCGGCATAATTCCGATCAGGCGTGCGCGAATAGGTTCGGGAGTCGATGAATACTCATCGGCTCCGTCGGCGTGTCTGACCCTCAAAGCCCGCGACAGCGACACCAGACTACCTTCTGCGGAACTTACTTATAGGCCGCCCGGGCAAAGAGATTACTCCGTCAGGCTATCGATAGAGATGGAGTCAGGTTATGTTCGAGAAGGCGATCGGGACCATCAATGCGGCGGCCTCCTTCCGACACCGCTATGATAATTTCATCGGAGGCCGCTGGAGCGCTCCTGCGGGCGGCGAGTATTTCGCGGACACGAGCCCGATCAATGGCGCCCAGATCGCCGAGTTCGCGCTGTCGACGCCGGAAGATGTCGAGCGCGCGCTCGATGCGGCGCACGCCGCCAGGGATCAATGGGCAAGGATCGCGCCCGCCGAGCGCGCCAGGATTCTCAATCGCGTCGCCGACCGGCTCGAGGATAATCTGGAGCTGCTGGCGCTTGCCGAGACGATCGACAACGGCAAGCCGATCCGCGAGACCCGCGCTGCCGACGTGCCGCTTGCGATCGACCATTTCCGCTACTTCGCCGGCTGCATTCGGGCGGAGGAAGGCGGCATCTCGACGATCGATGCGGACACCATCGCCTATCATTTCCGCGAGCCGCTCGGCGTCGTCGGCCAGATCATCCCGTGGAACTTCCCGCTGCTGATGGCGGCGTGGAAGATCGCCCCGGCGCTGGCGGCGGGCAACTGCACCGTCATCAAGCCCGCATCCCAGACGCCGCTCACCTTGCTGATGTTCGCCGAGCTCACCGCCGACATCCTGCCGCCCGGCGTGCTCAATGTCGTCACCGGCCCGGGACGGACCGTCGGCCAGGCGATCGCCGCCAATCCGCGCATCGCCAAGGTCTCGTTCACCGGCGAGACCGTCACCGGCAAGCAGATCATGCACGCGGCTGCCGACCATCTGATCCCCCAGACGATGGAGCTTGGCGGCAAGTCGCCCAACATCTTCATGGCGGACGTGCTCGACGAGGACGATGCCTTCTTCGACAAGGCGCTCGAAGGCTTTACTTTGTTCGCGTTCAACAAGGGCGAGGTCTGCACCTGCCCGTCGCGCGCGCTGATCCATGAGTCGATCTTCGACCGCTTCATCGAGCGCGCCGTGGCGCGCGTCGCCGCGATCCGCCAGGGCGATCCGCTCGACCCCTCGGTCCAGGTCGGCGCGCAGGCGTCGGAGGACCAGCTCCACAAGATCCTGGGCTATATCGATATCGGCAAGGCCGAGGGCGCGCAGTGTCTGGTCGGTGGCGCCAGGGCGCTGCCGGGCGGTGCGCTGGACCAGGGCTATTTCGTGCAGCCGACCGTGTTCGTGGGTCAGAACCACATGCGCATCTTCCAGGAGGAGATCTTCGGTCCCGTCCTGTCGGTCACCACGTTCAAGACGGTCGAGGAGGCGATCGCACTTGCCAACGACACCGCCTACGGTCTTGGCGCGGGCGTCTGGACCCGGAGCGGCAACACCGCCTACCGGCTCGGCCGCGCGATCGAGGCCGGACGGGTCTGGACCAACTGCTATCATCAGTACCCCGCCCATGCCGCCTTCGGCGGATACAAGGCGTCGGGCTTCGGGCGTGAAAATCACCGGATGATGCTCGACCATTATCAGCAGACCAAGAACCTGCTCGTCTCCTATGACGAGCACGCGCTCGGCCTGTTCTGACCCCTCGCTCAAAAGGAGAAACGGACATGGCGAAAACCATGAAGGCGGCGGTCGTCCGCGAATTCGGCAAGCCCCTGGTCATCGAGGAGGCGCCGATCCCGACGGTCGGCCCCGGGCAGATCCTGGTCAAGATTGCGGCAACCGGCGTGTGCCATACCGACCTGCACGCGGCAGAAGGAGACTGGCCGGTCAAGCCCAACCCGCCCTTCATTCCCGGCCATGAAGCGTCGGGCATGTCGCCGCCGTCGGTGCGGGCGTCACCCATGTGAAGGAAGGCGACCGGGTCGGCGTGCCCTGGCTCTACACCGCCTGCGGGCACTGCGTGCATTGCCTGGGTGGCTGGGAGACGCTTTGCCACGAACAGCAGAACACCGGCTATTCGGTCAATGGCAGCTTTGCCGAATATGTCCTGGCTGATCCCAACTATGTTGGTCACCTTCCCGACAATGTCGACTTCCTCGACATTGCGCCGATCCTCTGCGCGGGCGTCACCGTCTACAAGGGACTGAAGGCCACCGAGGCCCGGCCCGGCGAGTGGGTGGTCGTCTCCGGCATTGGCGGGCTCGGCCACATGGCGGTGCAATATGCCCGAGCCATGGGTCTCAATGTGGCCGCGGTCGACATCGACGACAGCAAGCTCGACCTCGCCACACGCCTTGGCGCCACACTGACGGTCAACGCGCGCAACGAGGACCCTTCGGCAGCGCTCAAGAAAGCCATTGGCGGCGCGCACGGGGCGCTCGTCACCGCCGTTTCGCCCAAGGCGTTCCAGCAGGCGCTCGGCATGGTCCGGCGCGGCGGCACGGTCGCGCTCAACGGCCTGCCGCCGGGCGACTTCCCGCTGTCGATCTTCGACACCGTGCTGAACGGCATTACCGTGCGCGGCTCGATCGTCGGCACGCGGCTCGATCTGCTCGAGGCACTGGCGTTCGCCGGCGAGGGCAAGGTCAAGGCCACGGTCCATGCGGACAGGCTCGAGAACATCAACGACGTCTTCTCGCGCATGCACCATGGCGATATCGAGGGCAGGATCGTCATCGATATGGAGCGGTAAGATCCAGGGGGCGCCTCTTCATGCAAGGCTGAACCAGCCTGGCGCACCCTCGCGGCTGTGGGAACCGCACAGCCGCGGATCTTACCGGCTCCTGGCGCTGCCGCGCATAGGGTCAGATTGCCTATGGGTAGGGACGAGGGGTGTTTGCCTTCATCCGGCCCGGCGACGGCACGACCGGGGTCTTGCCCGGCCGTCGAATGAAGGCTGGGCCGATGGATGGGCGGGCTCCATCGCTCGTGATGCGTGGGACCGCTTGTTATCTGTCCGCGTCGAGGAGGCACGGCCCGCAGCCTTCGCCAGCTAAAATATCTTGCGGATTGCGCATCTGGCACTCGGCCAGCGAAAGGCATCCACAGCCGATGCAATGGTCAAGCTGATCACGCAGTTGAACCAGGCTGACAATGCGCTGATCGAGGTCGGAGCGCCACGCTTCACGAAGGTCTCGCCAGGCGCTTTGATCGACCGGTCCGTGTGGCAGCTTGCCCAGATGCTGCTTGATGAAGGCGAGCGATAGCCCGGCCCGCTGGCCCAGGCGGATAATCGCAATCCGTCGCAAGACCGTGCGTTCGTATCGCCGCTGGTTTCCACTCGTGCGCGTGCTTTCGATCAGGCCTTTTGCCTCATAGAAATGAAGGGTCGAAACCGCGACGCCGCTCCGCCGCGCGATATCGCCCACCGTCAGCTGCTCTGCCGGCAGTCGTTCCGGCTCAGACTGCCTGGCCATGGCGCGGCTGTTTGGCTGAACTTGCGCGCGTGCATGGCCTCGGCGATCGCTTCCGGCGAACCCGATGGGTGCGAAGAGCGTGCGTCATTGTGGATTGGCCCTGATGATGTAGGTGCATCGACGCCCGCCGCTGATGATATGCTCAGCCCTTGCAATGGAAACGCGGGGCCCAAGAGCCGAGCGAAAAACCTCGAGCTCGGCGCGGCAGAAACCGACGCAGGCCGCGGCGGCGGCGCAGATCGGGCAATGATTTTCAATGAGGACGAAAGATCCATCGGGTTCCTCGCGCCACTCGGCCATATAGCCTTCTTCGGTGCGGAGCGCGGCGAGGGCGGCCACCCTGTCGGCAAGGTCCTGCTTGCCTGCAAGTTCGCTCTGGTAGCGCGTGCGGGTCTCAGCCTCGCGCACGTCGATAATCGTCTCGAGCGCGCCTTCGCCCATATGCGTTCGAATGATGCCGAGAAGCTGGGCGGTGAGGCTCGCATGCGTATCAGGAAAGCGCGACTGCGCCGCTGACGTCAGGTCCCAGAGGAGAAGTGGGCGACCCACGCCCTTTGCCTCGCTGGATGACACGACGAGATCCTGTTCGGCGAGGCGCAGCAGCTGCTGACGCGCCGCCTCGCCGGTAATGCCGAGCTGCTTGCCGAGCGCCGCCGACGAGAGCGCACCGTGCATCTTGAGCGCCATCGGCATCGTGGTGGTGATGGGCATGCTGATCGGCACGCTCTTCACGCTCTTCGTCTTGCCGACGATCTATACCCTGCTCGCCGCCGACCATCGGCCCAAGCCGAAGCCGGACGGCAAACCCACCGTCCCGCCGCTCGAAGGAGGGCTGGCCCATGCGTAAATTCCCTCATGTCCTCGCGCCGCTGGCCGGGCTGGCGCTCTCTGCCTGCGCGGTGGGACCGGATTACCGGCCGCCCGCGCCGCCTTCGGCCGCTGCGGGAGCCTTCGTCACCACCGCGCCCCGGATCGATGCGGCCGCCGCGCTGCCCGACGACTGGTGGAAGCTCTATGAGGATCCGGCACTCGACGCATTGGTCACACAAGCGTTTGTTGCCAACACCGACCTGCGTGTCGCGTCCGCCAATCTCGCCAAGGCGCGCGCGGTGCTGAGCGAGGCGCGGGCGGGGCGGCTGCCCTCCACCACCCTCAACGGCGGCGCTCCCTATGGCGACGGCATCCAGGGAGCCGGGCAAAGCGGCTTTCCAGGCAACCTTGGCGATGCGCAATGGTCGCAGTTCGCGGGCATGTCGCTATCGTGGGAAGCCGACCTGTTCGGCCGCGTGTCCCGCGCCATCCAGGCCGCCCGCGCCGATGCCGGCGCGATCGAGGCGGCGCGCGACACGGTGCGGGTGACGGTCGCGGCCGAGACGACGCGTGCCTATCTCAACGCCTGCGCGGCCGCCTATGCGCTCGATGTCGCGCGCCAGTCCTACAAGGCGAGTGGCGACAGCTTCCGGCTTGTCTCGGAACAGGAGAAGGCGGGCTCGGTCGGCAAGCTCGACGTCGAACGCGCGGGCGCCGCGACCGCGACGGCGCGTGCGGCGATCCCGGCGCTCGAAGGCCAGCAGCAGGTGGCGCTCTTCGAACTGGCGGCGCTGCTTGGCACCACGCCCGATCAGGTGCCGGAATCTGCCCGGCGCTGTACGACCCCACCCGAACCGAAGGCGTCGATCCCCGTCGGCGATGGCGCCGCCCTGCTGCGCCGCCGACCTGACCTGCGGCAAGCCGAGCGTCAGCTTGCGGCCGATACGGCGCGCATCGGTGTGGCGACCGCCGATCTTTATCCGCGCATCAGCCTGGGCGGCTCGGGCAATTTCTTTCGCAACGACCAGGTGCGCGGTGCCAACAGCTTCTCCTTCTCGCTGGGACCGCTCATCTCCTGGAGCTTCCCCAATATCGCGGTCGCCCGCACGCGTATCCGGCAGGCGCAGGCGCAGGGCGAGGCCTCGCTCGCGGCCTTTGATGGGCGGCTTATCACTGCGCTCAAGGAGGTCGAGCAGGCGCTGACGGTGGTCACCACCGAACAGCGCAGGCTCGATGCGCTGGGCGAAGCGCAGGCCCGGGCGGAGAAGGCGTATGAATTTGCCGACCTGCGCTATCGCGCTGGCTCTGTCGCCTATCTCGACGTGCTGGTGGCGCAAAGCGAGATGCTCAACGCCCGCAGCAGCTATGCCGGCTCCATCCAGCGGCTTTCCTCGGCCCGGGTCGATCTCTTCAAGGCGCTGGGCGGGGGATGGCAGGGCATCCAAAGCGCACAGGGCCCTGTGCAAGAGCCGGCCGGGTCTGGGGACGCATCTGCCGCGACAGAGCAGGACTCCCTTCCGTTCAGGGATGCCACGAAGGCGCTACGGCACTGACCCGCTTTTCGAGCGCCATCTGAAGACACCAAGGAGACCAGGAATGAGCTTCACCCTCCCGCCCCTGCCATATCCTAAGGATGCATTTGGTGACCTGATCTCACCTGAGACGTTCGACTATCATCACGGCAAGCATCACAACGCCTATGTCGTCAAGGCGAACGAACTGGTCGCGGCCGATCCCGCGCTGCAGGGCAAGTCGCTCGTGGAATTGATCGAGCTTGCTGCTACCAATGGCCCCAGGGGGCTGTTCAATCAGGTCGGCCAGATCTGGAACCACAGTTTCTACTGGCGCGGTCTCAGCCCGCAAAAGAAGCAGCCGACCGGCCCGCTGCTCGATCTCATCACCGAGGCCTTCGGATCGGTGGACGGGCTGATCGACACGCTCAAGGCTGAGGCCGTCGGTCATTTCGGCAGCGGATGGGCCGCGCTCAACCTCAAGGACGGCAAGCTCGAGGTAACCTCCTATCACGATGCCGACACCCCTGTCGCGCATGGTGCGGCGCCCCTCTTCATCTTCGATGTCTGGGAGCACGCTTATTATGTCGACTATCGCAACGCGCGACCCGACTATGCCGACAAGATTCTGCGCAATGCGATCGACTGGGATTTTGTCGCCCTGAACCTCGACGGCCTGGGACTGACTCGAGCCGACCAAATACCAGGCGGTTGACCAGGCATCCACGCTCATCGAGCTGGTCGCGCGATGGGCGTGGGGTTCGAAAGGAGAATCAGGACGGCGAGGCCGCAGAGCCGACCGCCAACTGCGCGGCGGGGCGTCAGCCAAGCGCCCGCTTCGTAACATACGTATACTGCTCGACGTGATGACATCGCATGGAGGGGCCAGCGCCACCCGGTTCGCAAGCCGGTGACCGCGGCGCAGGCTCTTGGAGATCGCCCATGCAAACACGACAATCCTCACTGGAACAAGGTTCTGATCGCGCGCCGTGAAGCCGGTGCCGCTACGGTCTTGCCCCAGTTCGCGGGTGAAGATCACGCCCCCTCGCCAGCGCACCCTGACGGTCGGCGAGATGGCACAAGCCGGCGCGCCTGGCGCCGCAGGCAAACCCTGTTCCAGAAAGATGCACGATCCATGTTCGACCTGAACGCCCGCCCGATTGCGCGGCGCCAATTCGTCCAGGGGCTGGCGATCGGCGGCGCGGTCGCCGGTTTCGCCCCGGCGCTTCTCGCGCGATCCGCCCCAGTCTCGCCCGCTGAGCTGAGCGGGACCGAGTTCGACCTCGAGATCGCCGAGCTGCCGGTCAACTTCACCGGCAAGCGCCGTATCGCGACCGCCGTGAACGGCAGCGTGCCCGCGCCGGTCCTGCGCCTGCGCGAAGGCGACACGGTCACGCTGCGCGTGCGCAACGGCCTCAAGGAGATGTCGAGCATCCATTGGCACGGCATCATCGTGCCGGCGGAGATGGACGGCGTGCCCGGCATCAGCTTTGCCGGCATCGCGCCGGGTGAGACCTTCACCTATCGCTTCGAGGTCCGCCAGAGCGGAACCTACTGGTATCACGCTCACACGCTCGCCGAGCAGACGGGACTCTATGGAGCGATCATCGTCGAGCCGAAACAGGCGCCGACGGCGCGGGCGCCCGATCGCGACTATTGCATCGTGCTCAGCGACTGGTCGGACGAGCCGCCGCTGCAGATCTTCCTCAATCTCAAGAAGCAGAGCAGCTACTATAATTTTGCGCAGCCGACCGCCGGCGATTTCCTCAAGGATGTCGGCGCCATGGGCTTGGGCAAGGCGCTCGAGCGCCGGCGGATGTGGAACAGCTCGCGGATGAACCCGACCGACTACAGCGATGTCTCTGCCGCGACCTACACCTATCTGATGAACGGCGCGCCGCCCGCCGGCAACTGGACCGGTATCGCCGCGCCCGGCGAGCGCGTGCGCCTGCGCTTCGTCGGCGCGGGGACGGCGACGTTCTTCGACGTGCGGATCCCCGGGGTCGAGCTGACGGTCGTATCGACCGACGGGCAGCCGGTCGAGCCGGTCACGGTCGAGGAATTCCGGATCGGCCCGGGCGAGACCTACGACGTCGAGTTCACCATGCCCGAGGGCGGCGCCCGCACCATCTTCGCGCAGGCGATCGATCGGAGCGGCTATGCGCGTGGCACGATCGCACCGGCCCCGGGCATGGCGGCAGCCGTGCCGCCGCTCGATGCCCGGACCTGGCTCGAGCCGGTCGACATGATGGGCGCGATGGCGACGATGGGCGCAATGGGAGGCGACGCGCATGCCGGGCACGGCATGACCGAGATGCCGGCCAGGGCACGGCACGCCCGCACCGAATATGGCTCCAATACCGACATGCGCGTCGACTATCCGCGCACCAATCTCGACGATCCGGGCGCAGGCCTGCGCGGGCGCGACTGGCGCGTGCTGACGCTGGCCGACCTGCGCACGCCGGGCGGCGATCCCGACCCGCGCGAGCCCGAGCGCGACATCGAGCTGCATCTCACGGGCAATATGGAACGGTTCATCTGGTCGCTCGACGGCATCAAGCTCAACGATTCCAGGCCGCTCCATTTCAGGCCGAACGAGCGGCTGCGCGTCACCTTCGTCAACGACACGATGATGGCGCATCCGATGCATCTGCACGGCATGTGGAGCGATGTCGAAGGCCCGGACGGCGCCTTCCAGGTCCGCAAGCATACGGTCGTGGTCCAGCCCGCCCAACGGGTGAGCTTCCGCGTCACCGCCGACGCCTTGGGTCGATGGGCCTTTCACTGTCATCTGCTCTATCACATGGCGGCCGGCATGTTCCGGGAGGTGGTGGTCGCATGATCCGGATTTTCCCCTCGCGCGGCATCGCTCTTGGCGCTGCCCTCTTCCTGCGCCGGCGATCACGGCTCCCGCTCTCGCGCAGGATGCCTCGCCCCCGTCGCCCGCCACCACCCCTGCCCAAACGGCCACTCCCGCTCCGCAGACTCCTTCCGCGCAAGGCTCTCAGGACCATGCGGGCATGGACATGCCGGGCATGGATATGACCGACACGACGGCGTCCGGTAACGGCGCCACGATGGACATGGGCTCGATGCAGGGTGGCAAGGCCCCGCCGGACGCGCGCAACTCGGACGATTATGCCGACGGCTATCGCAACTCGACGCTGCCGGGCTATGAGATGGCCGACAAGCTGTCGATCCCCAAGATACTTGTGGATGAGCTCGAATTCACCAGCGGCAACGAGGGTCAGGGCGTGGGCTGGACCGTGCTCGTGACCAAGGGTCAGGACAATGACAAGCTCTGGCTGCGCAGCCAGGGGCTCAAGAACTCCCGCGACCAACGTCTCGATCCGGAGAGCAGCGTCGAGGCGCTGTGGTGGCACAGCAAGAACCCGTTCTGGGGCACGCTGCTCGGGGTCAGGCAGGATCTCGGCAAGGGTGCGACCACCTGGCTGGCCGCCGGCGTCGAGGGACTGGCGCCTTATTGGTTCGACGTCCAGCTCACCGGCTATGTAGGAACCGATGGGCGTCTCGCGGCGCGCGCCAAGGCGTCCTATGAGGTCCTGTTCACCAATCGGTTGATCCTCACGCCGCAGGTAGAGGCCAATATCTATTCGAAGCGGTCGAGCGATCGGCAGCTCGGCAGCGGTTTCAGCAATGTCGAGCTGAGCGGGCGGTTGCGCTACGAAGTGTCGCGCAAGTTCGCGCCCTATATCGGCTTTGTCTGGGAGCGCGCATTTGACGGCACGGCCGATTTCCGTCGCCTGCGCGGGGAAGGGCCTTCCGAACACAGGGTGGTGATCGGCTTGCGCGCCTGGTGGTGATCCGCGGATGGCGACTTGAGGGATCGACCGCGAACGCGCCGCGTGACAAGGCTGGATCGCAAGCCAACGGTCGCTGGCCGGCCTCTTTTTTCGTCTTGCTGCTCGCGGCGGCTGCGGCGTCGGCGGGACAGACGGCCATTCTCGCCTTCCTTCCGACACTGGTCGACCCGGCTCGTGGCGCGCTATCGTCAAGCGCTCATGATTTTCATGTCGCGAGCCTGACCGCGGTCCACCCCCTCGCTGCCTTGCTGGCGGCGCCGCTCTGGGGCTGGATCGCGGACCGGGTCGACTATCGGGCGATGTTGCGCGCAGCGCTGGTCATCCTCGCGCTGGTGACCGCGCCGATCGGCCTCATCGGGCTGCCTGAGCTTTATGCATTGCGCCTGGTGGCGGGGATGGCGGCCGCCGCCATCATACCGCTGGGATTGCTCTGCGCGAGCTTTGCCGCAAGGGGGCGCGCGGACCAGGCGCGGCGCTTCACCTGGCTGACCGCCTTCGTGTTTCTGGGCGATCTCGCCGGTCCGCTGGTGGCGGAGGTCTCGGCCGCGATCCTGCCCCGCGCTCCCCTCATGATCCTCGCTCTCGGCATCGGTGCCGTCGGGGCGGCGCTTTGCGCCGTGCGTCTGCCGCGCTGGTGTGCACCCTGCAACGATGGCGGAGACCTGCCCGCGCCGACGCTCGGCGCGACGTTGATCCTGCTTTTCGTCACGATCGTCGCGGGCGGCGGGCTGGCGGCGATGCATGTCAATCTCCTGGTGACGCGGAGCGCCGTTTCGCTGAGCCGCGAAGAGATCGCCTGGATGCTCAGTCTTTGCGGATTGGGCATGCTGGCGGCACAGATCTTCCATGCGAGGCTCGATTGGCTGGTGACCATGCCGAGGCGGCTTGCGGGGCTGACGCTCGGCCTGCTGGCCGTGGCGCTCTTCCTGTTCCCTGTCGCCGCGAGCATGGCCGAGCTCAGTGGGATCATCGTTGCTGCCGGCTGGAGCTCGGCAACCCTTCGATTGGTCACCAGCTTCTGGATCAGCGGTGCGGCAGCCCCTTCGGGTCTGAAGCTCGGTCTCCAGCATTCCGCCGCCAGCATCGGGCAGGCGCTCGCGCCGCTGGCGATCGCTGTGGTCGCTCCGGGGGCACAGCACTTAGTCTTGTGGGGGATTGGTGGTCTATCGCTAGCGCTGCTTGTGTCCCTGCCGCTAGCCTGGAGGCCGCCCGCCATCGGAAAATCATCTGCGCGATGAGGGGAGGGGCGCATTGATGCGTAGAGTAAAGGAGGGGCCACTGTCCCATGCTCATCGTTCTTCCGGGAGTCATTTCATGAAGACCCGCCTATCCGCCGCCTTGCTGTTCCTCGCCATGCCCGGCGTAGCGCTTGCGGCCAGTGATGTCGTCGTCCACCGGGATCCGGGATGTGGATGCTGCGAGAAGTGGGCGCAGGCCGTGCGCGAGAAGCTGGGACGCAAGGTCGTCATGCGTGACGATGCGTCGCGCAACGAGCTTCAGCGCAGGGCCGGCATGCCCCGGACGCTGGCGTCCTGCCACAGCGCGATCGTCGATGGCTATATGATCGAGGGCCATGTCCCGATATCCGACGTCAAGCGCTTGCTGGCGACCCGTCCTGCGGGTGTCAAAGGCATTGCGGTTGCAGGGATGCCGATCGGTTCGGAGGGCATGGAAGTGGCAGGCGCTGCCCACCAACCCTATACAGTAGTGTCGTTCGGCAGCGCCGGTCAGCGTACTTTCGCCCGGCACTGATATCGCTCGCGTCACAGGTCTGGTCAGGATTGCCTGTCTATAGGGAAGGCATCGCCTGACCGGCTGATGCAGGCCCAATAGATGATGCTGCCAAGGGCGACGACAATGCCCATGATGGCAAAGGATTCCATGCTTGAATGGCTCAAAAGCCAGATCGTGAGAAGGAGGCCACATGCAGGAATGACAAGCCCCCCGGGCAGCGCGAATTGCCCTGGATCTTTCGGCAAGCTCTTCTCGATCTTCGGCAAGGCTGCAATGCACAAGGCGTAGGTCATCAAGCGGACCGAGGTGCTCAAGAGCACGAGCCACACGAACTGCTGCCCGACGGCAAGCGCCAGACTGAGCGCTCCGCAGAACAGGATCGAGTTCGCCGGCGTGCGGGTTCTCTCGTTCACAATACCGAACCACATGGGGAGCGTTCCATCGCGGGCCAGTGCGAAGGTGAGGCGTGGCGCGGTGAGCAAAGACGTCAGACTGCCTCCGCCAATCGAGAATATAGCGCCCAGCGAAAGGGCTATTGCCCCGGTCGCTCCTGTCAATCGCCTCGCCAGCTCGACGAGTGGTGAGGCGCTGTTCCCGAGGTCGGGGCCTACCGAGACGGCTACGAGCTGGATCAGAGCATAGCAAAGGGCGATGGCGATCACCGTACCGATCAAGGCGCGGGGAACGGTTGCCTTTGCATTCCGTGTTTCACCCGCGGCGATGAGGCTGAACTCAAAGCCGATAAAGGCGTACATCAGGACGAGCATCGACTGGCCAAGCTGCGTGGGCGCGATCAGACCGCTGTCGACGACACGTGCCCACTCGATGGCGGGGAAGCCGATGACGATCAGTAGCAGCAATGGGGCGAGTTTCAGGATGCTGATCAGGTACAGGACCGTCATACCGGCGCGCACGCCCATGGCATTCAGAAGAGTTGACCGTCCCGAAGCTACCGTTCAGCTCGCCTGACACCGTCTTCGTCGGGAGCGGATTAGGGACAGGGGTTACACCACGATGCCGGACGTGCTGGGCTATGCCCGCGTCTCCACCAGCGACCAGGACCTGGAGGTGCAGCGTCGCCGGTTGCGCGACGAAGCGGGCGCGATCCGCGTGTTCGACGATGTGATCTCGGGCAAGAGCTTCGATCGGCCCGGCCTAAACGAGCTGATTGGCTTCTGCCGACCCGGCGATATCATCTGCGTCGTCCGGCTCGATCGCCTCGGCCGATCGCTCAAGGAGCTGCTGGAAACCGTCGACATGTTCAAGGCGCGCGGGCTCGCATTCCGTTCGCTGGAGGAACGGCTCGATACATCCTCGGCTGCAGGCGAGCTGGTGTTCCATGTGTTCGGTGCCATCGCGCATTTCGAGCGGCGGCTGATCGTCGAGCGCACCCGCGACGGCATCGCCGCGGCGCGCGCGCGGGGAAAAGTGCCTGGACGCCCTACGCTCGACGCCGACAAGCTGGCGTCGGCGCTCAAGCTGATCGAGGCCGGCGTGCGTCCGGCGCAGGCGGCGAAGCAGCTTGGGCTTGGCCGATCCACTCTCTACCGCGAACTCGCTGCACTCAAAACCGAGGCACCCACCACGCCCGCACTCAACGCCGCAGAATGAGCCGTAACGTCGTGGCTGTCATCGTCTCTGACATATAGCTGACATCGACTTTGAAAACCGACAGCTCCGGCCGCGATCGGCGGGGCTGTCGCGCGAACGACCGTTCGCGGGAGATTACTCGAAATCGACGCAATGCCTCCCGGATTGTCTATTGCGATGCATTACCAACTTCTCTACTCAGTTGAGAATAGTTCGCAAAGGGGCGGTGTGGTGAAAAAATCTGGTTTTGCAGCTATGTTCAGCTTTGGGGTGATTGCCGTCCCAGCAGCGGCTCAGGCTCAGGATCAGCTTGCCTTGGCGCAGGGAAGTCCCTCGCAGACGATCATCGTGACCGGCGTTCGGGACGGCTACCAGGCTGATACGACCAGCACCGCCACCCGCACGCCGACGGAGCTCAACGACGTCCCCCAATCAGTCTCCGTTATCACGGAAGCGCAGATTGACGATCAGGCGATGCGCTCGATCGCCGACGTGCTTCGCTATGTACCCGGCGCGGTGATCTCTCAAGGCGAAGGCCACCGCGATCAGATCATCCTGCGCGGTAACAACAGCACCGCGGATTTCTTCGTCGATGGCCTGCGTGACGACGTGCAATATTACCGCGGCCTCTACAACGCAGAGCGGATCGAGGTTCTGAAAGGCCCCAACGCGATGATCTTCGGGCGCGGCGGTGGGGGCGGGATCGTCAACCGCGTCACCAAGCGCCCGGGTGCCAACGCCTTCATCAGCAGCAGCGGCTCGGCGGACACATATGGCGCATGGTATGTCGATACCGACATCAATCAGCCGATCAGTGGGTCCGCCTCCGCTCGGCTGAACGCCGTTTACGAGGAGTTCAGCAGCAACCGCGACTTCTACGACGGACGCCGGTTTGCGATCAATCCCACCGTCGCGCTCTCACTTGGCGCCACCACCCGGATAGACCTGGGCTTCGAATACAATAATGACAAGCGCACGATCGATCGGGGCGTCCCCTCAGCTACGCAAGGCTCTCTGACGAGCCCGTCACGCCCCCTCACCGGCTTCCGCGACACCTTCTTCGGTGTGCCGGGGTTCAACGTCAGCGATTTCGAGGCCAAGGTCCTGAGCGGGCGCATCGAGCATCGGTTCGGCGACAACCTGATTCTGACAAGTCGGGTCCTGTATGGCGACTATGACAAGCTCTATCGAAATGCCTTCGCGGTAACCCCGGTCACCCTGCGCGGGGGCGTCCAGAGCGTCGGCCTTGAAGCCTATAGCGATCCCACGACGCGCAAAAACCTGC
Organism: Sphingobium sp. Ant17; assembly: GCF_000588875.1. GTDB lineage: Bacteria > Pseudomonadota > Alphaproteobacteria > Sphingomonadales > Sphingomonadaceae > Sphingobium. Next base: position 23,009 of record NZ_JEMV01000013.1, on the reverse strand, counting down.
TCAACCAGAACGATCTCGTCTGGACGGTTACGACCGGACCCGTTCGCCATGTGCTGCTCGCCGGCTTCGAGTTCGGCGATCAGCGCACGCGCAACCAGCGGATCAATGGCTTTTTCGAAAGCGGCGATATCGTGAACGGGGGCCGGCGCGCGTTTGTTGGGTTAGCTGACCGGATCACGGTGCCGCCGGTCACGCTGCGCACCACCGCCAATACCGGCTACCGGTCGATCCGGACAAACGCCGACGCCACTGCCTTCTATGTGCAGGACCAGATCTCGATCGGCGAACATGTCGATGTCATCGGCGGCGTTCGCCGCGACCGCTTCAAGCTTAGCATCGACGATCTCGTCGCCGGGCGGAGCTATAGCCGGACCGACACCCTCTGGTCTCCCCGTTTGGGCGTAGTGTTGAAGCCGGTGCAACCCGTATCGATCTACGCCAGCTATAGCCGGTCCTTCCTGCCCCAGTCAGGCGATCAGTTTTCATCGCTCGACATAACAAGCGCCGCGCTGGAGCCGGAGAAATTCGACAATTACGAACTCGGCCTCAAATGGGATATCTTTCCAACGCTTAACCTGACCGCTGCCGTCTACCGGCTCGACCGCACCAACACTCGCGCGACCGACCCCAACGACGCCACGCGGACGGTGCTTACGGGCGCGCAGCGCAGCAAAGGGCTAGAGATCGGCCTCAGCGGCGCGATCACACCCCAATGGCAGGTTAGTGCGGGCTATGCCTTGCAGGACGCGGAAATCCGCAAGACAACGAGTGCGGCTCCTGCCGGCCGCGATGTCCCGCTCGTGCCCAAGCAGCAGGCCTCGCTCTGGACCCGCTACGATTTCACCCCTCGCTTCGGGGCCGGTGTCGGCGTCTACCGCCAGTCCAAAAGCTTCACCTCGGTCAGCAATACCGCCGTCCTGCCCGCGTTCACCCGCGTCGATGCCGCCGCATTCTTCAAACTCACCCCCCGGGTCGAGGCGCAAATCAACGTCGAGAACCTCCTCAACAGCAACTATTTCTCGTCCGCCTACAACGACAACAACATCATGCCCGGTGCACCGACGACGGCGCGAGCGACGGTTAGAATGAGCTTTTAGACAGGTGGGAGTTTTCCCGTTGCTGCTGGATGCTTCACCACAGTCGTTCAGCATGCGCTAAACCGCCTCCTCGTTGGGGGGGCACACTGAACCGCCCCATTCATTTCCTCCAGAAGTCGATAGTGTCGGTCCATCTACCGAGCCGCTACCATTCTTTGACGATTCCGCTGGCCATCGTCCAGCTCCTGCGGGCAGCGGCATGGCCATGTGCCGCTGCCCGGCTCACGAGCAATATCGGCGGCTTGTCGCCAATCGCGCTATGTGGCCGCGATAAACGTCGGCATATGTACGGCCATGCCCTTGCCGGCAGCCGCCACGCACATAATAGTCGCCGCCTCGCTTGACCTAACGAGCACCATGGTTGCCGCCGTAGCTGCGCTCGGAATGTCAACAGAGGTTAATCAGGGAAATTGAAACAGCGGGACGCGTGGATCGCCGGCCTGCGTGCGAGCTGTGAACGATTGGACGCAATGGAAAAGTGCGCCGCCGCGCCCGGGGGCGTTCCCGCTTAGTGACATTCGTTCACGTCGGATTCGAGGGGTGTTCGCCGGCCGTGCGTAAAGGATGTGAGCACGGCGGAGGAATGAACATGGATATGGATTTGGACAGCGCCTTGCGCCGCCTTGCCGAGCAGCCGCTTCATCCCCGGCTCGCTGAACTGGAAGGCGATGTCATGCGGTTGATCGCGGCGGAGCGGCGCGCCGGCGGCGGAGTGACACTGCGGACTGGCATGCTGGCAGCGGTAGGCGCAGTCGCCTTGGGAGTGGTGGGCGGCGGCTTGTCGTCCGCAGCGGCGACTGCGCAGGTGCCGGCGCTGACACCTTTCGGGCCCGCCACGCCGCTAGCGCCTTCGACCTTGCTGGCGTTCCAGTGACGAGCAGCGCCCGGAGAACGATGCTGATCGCGGCCGTCGTGTTCTTGGCAGCGATCGCAGGCGTGTGGGCTGGGCGCGAGTTGTTCCCTTCCCCACCGAGCCCGGGCGTGGAACTTCATAGCTTGCTCCACGACGGGCTCGAGCTGGACGAAGCTCAACGGACCAAGCTCGAGACGCTGGAGTCACGCTTCGCCGTTCGAAGGCGTGCCTTGGAGCTTGAACTCAGGGCCGACAACGCCCGGCTTGCCGACGCCATCGAGGCCGAACATGGTAACGGGCCGCAGGTCGCGGCGGCCGTCGATCGTTCGCACGGCGCGATGGGCGAGCTCCAAAAGGAGACGTTGAACCATATGTTCGCGATGCGGCAGATCCTGCGGCCCGACCAGGCGAGGACGTTCGACCGCGCGGTGGTGAAGGCGCTGACCGCAGACGCGCGGTGAGTCTTGAACTTTCGGCCTGCACGGACGGCGAACTCGCCGCCTTGACGCTCGCTGGACGTCAGGCCGCCTTCGCCGAGATCATGCGCCGGCACAAGGGGCCGGTTTACCGCCTGATCCGTGCACATATCGGCGATGCCGAAGAGGCGCTTGACCTCACTCGGGAATGCTTCGCGTCCGCCTTTCAGAACCTGCCAAGATATGACGGAGATCGGCCGCTCGCTGCGTGGCTGGCCCGCGTGGCGATCAACAAGAGCCGCGACTGGCATCGGTGGCGTCGCATACGCCAGATATTATCGTTCGCCTCTTCGCTGCCGCCCGAGACGATGGAAAGTGAGTGGGACGAGGCGCCAGGCGCCGACGCGGTAACCTTCGATCGCGCAGAACTAGTCCGGCTTTCGCGCGCGGTGTCCCAGCTGCCGGCCACGCTTAAGGAGACGCTCTTGCTGCGGACCGTGGAAGGCTTGTCCCAAGGGGAAACTGCCGCCGCGCTGGGGATCAGCGGCAAGGCCGTGGAGACGCGGCTCCGGCGCGCGCGAATAAAATTGTCGAATATTCTTAATTGCGCATGAGGGGGCGGGCTGGTTCATGCGTAATAAGGGGTAATGTCAGCGGCGGCGTCCCCCGGCTGCAAGCATTGAATTGGAGTGAAGGAACAGCATGAGCCGCAATCTGAACCGGCGCGACGTGATGCGCGGAACCGCCATGCTCGGCGGCACGCTGGCCATGTCGGCCTATCTGCCAGCCTGGGCGCAACCTGTGTCGCGCGGCATCGCCAAGCCGCTGCCGACCGTATCAGGCACGGAAATCGCGCTGACGATCGACCGGATGAAGCTGGTCATGGACGGAATTACAACGCCCGCGATCGGGGTGAACGGCACGGTCCCGGCGCCACTCGTCCGCCTCAAGGAGGGCCAGAAGGTCCGGCTCGCGGTGACCAACAATCTTGACGAGGATAGCTCGATCCACTGGCACGGTCTCATTCTGCCGTTCCAAATGGACGGCGTGCCGGGCATCAGTTTCCCCGGCATCAAGGCACGTTCGACTTTCGTGTACGAATTTCCAGTCGTGCAGTCAGGCACCTACTGGTACCACAGCCACTCGGGCGAGCAGGAGCAGGGCGGGCTCTACGGCCCCATCGTCATCGATCCCGCGGGACCCGACCCGATCGCATTCGACCGCGAGCATGTGATCGTGCTCTCCGATCACAGCCAGATGACCGGTGAGGAGATCTTCCGCAAGCTCAAGCAGATGGGCGGTGCCTATTTCAACTATCAGCGCCCGACGCTGAGTGGACTGCTCGCCGGACGGGAAATGCCCCTCAAGGATCGCCTGAAGTGGGGGCAGATGCGGATGGACCCGGCGGACATCGCGGACGTCACGGGTTCGACCTACACCTTCCTGGTCAATGGCTTTGGGCCTTACGACAATTGGACGGGTCTCTTCCGGCCGGGGGAGCGCGTCCGGCTACGCATCGTCAACGCCGCGGCGCAGACCAACTTCAACGTCCGCATCCCTGACCTGCCAATGACAGTGGTGCAGGCCGACGGCCAGAACGTCCGGCCCGTCGAAGTGGACGAGTTCCAGATCGGGGTCGCGGAGACGTTCGACGTGATCGTGACGCCCGGCGACCGCGCCTACAGCTTCGTGTCCGAAGCGATCGACCGTTCCGGCATGGGGCGCGCCACCCTGGCACCGCGCGAGGGCATGATCGCCCCAGTCCCGCCGCTTCGCCCGCGCACGCTCCTGACCATGACCGACATGGGCATGGATATGGGAGGCATGAAGGGGATGGAGGGAATGTCGGGGATGTCCGACGAGAACCCGGTGGCGAAGCGCGGCCTCGACCCCACGGTCCAGCAGAACGCATCGCGTAACCTGTGGAAGCTAACCGGCTGGAAGGGACCGACTGACCACGGGGCGGTCGCGGTTGCGTCCGGGATGGCCGGCATGGCCGGCATGGATCATGGCCAAATGAACTCCGGCGCGATGGCGGGAATGGACCACAGCCAAATGGGTGCCAGCGCGTCGGGCATAACCCCAAGCCAGACGGGCAGCGGCGGCATGGCGGGGATGGACCACGGCGCCATGCAAGGCGGTGCAGGGCAGGCCGGTGGGATGGCCGGAATGGATCACGGCTCCGGGGGCATGGACATGAACATGCGCAACCCGAAGAACGCGCCCGGCGTCAAGATGGGGCCGGGGGTGCAGACCATCTCGCCGATGCCGAAGGACCGCACGGCCGAGCCGCCGCAGGGGCTGGAGGACGTCGATCATCGCGTGCTCACCTATCGCGACCTTGTCGCGCTGGATCGCAACCCGGACGCTCGTGCCCCGGCGCGCCAGTTGGAGATCCACCTGACGGGCAATATGGAGCGCTATATGTGGGGCTTTGACGGCCAGAAGCTCAGCGACCCCGCCGACCCCATCCCGTTCCGCAAGGACGAACGCGCGCGCGTCACCCTGATCAATGACACGATGATGCCGCACCCAATCCACTTGCACGGGCACTTCTTTGAACTGGTGACCGGGCATGGCGACTTGGCGCCTCGCAAGCACACGGTGAATGTAGCGCCTGGCGGCAAGATGACGTTCGACGTGACGACCGATGCGGTCGGCGACTGGGCGTTCCACTGCCACAATCTCTATCACATGACCGCAGGGATGATGCGTGTCGTGACCGTTCGCCCGATGGGCGAGGAGAATCGCGATGCAGCTTAAGCTCCTCCTGATCGCGAGCGGCGCAGCGCTCGGCCTGGCAACCCCGGCGGCCGCGCAGATGGACCATTCCAATATGCCCGGCATGAAGATGCCGCCGCCAAAGACGCCAGCGGTGAAAAAGCCTGCCGCTAAGAAGCCAGCAGCGACCAAGCCCGCCGCGCGCAAGAAGTCCGTGAAGCCCGCCGCCAAGTCGACACCGCGCGCGAAGGCGGGATCGGGGGCCAAGCCCGCCGCAAGTCGGTCCGCCAAGCCGCCGGCCCCTGGAGCGGTCGTTGCCGATCCTCACGCCGGTCATGACATGACGGCCATGCCGGGCATGACTACGCCTGGAGCCAACCCCAATCCTGGTGCCGGGCACGACATGTCGCGATGCCAGATACCTCCGGCGGTGCCGCCCCCGGCCAGCCAGGTGCCATGCAGGGCATGGACCATGGTTCGGGCGCTATGCAAGGCATGGCAGGTCACGACATGGGAAGCATGCCTCCTTCGGCGACCGGCACGACAATGGTCGGGACCAACCTGCCGGCCGGCAACGCTCCGCCGCCGCCCATCCCGATGGATCGGGCCGCAGACCAAGTCTACTCTGCCCCCGCCATGGCGCATTCGCAGCAGCATCTGCAGTCGATGCACGGCGCCAGAATTTCTCGCAGGTCATATTTAATCTGGCCGAATACCAGGTCCGCGACGGTCGCGACGCCTATCGATGGGATGGCGGTGCCTGGTACGGTGGCGACATCAATCGCCTGGTTCTTAAAACCGAAGGCGAAGGGAACTTTGGGAGAAGCCTGGAAAGGGCGGAGCTGCAGGCGCTCTATGCACGGGCGATCGGACCCTTCACCGACTTCCAGGCCGGGATTCGTTACGACTTCAAGCCCAACCCCTCCCGTGTCTACGCTACGGTTGGGTTCGAGAGCCTGGCCCCAGGCTTTTTCGATGTGGAGGGCGCACTGTTCTTGTCTAGCAAGGGTGACGTGCTCGGCCGCGTTGAAGGGTATTACGATCAGCGTATCACCCAGCGCCTGATCCTCCAGCCTCGTCTCGAAGCGGAATTTGCGGCGCAAGACGTTCCGGAAGACCGGATCGGCTCGGGCTTGTCGGACCTCGAGCTTGGCTTGCGGCTGCGCTACGAGGTGAAGCGCGAGTTTGCCCCTTATATCGGTGTTTCATACGAGCGCAGAGTGGGCCGCTCTGCTCGTTTTGCACGCGAGGACGGCGAGGATGCGTCATCGACCAGCCTTGTTCTGGGCATTCGCACATGGTTTTGAGGCCGATTGGGCTTTGTTGCGTTGACTAAGTCCAAGAAGGAGCAGGCAATGTTTAAGACACTTACAGCTCTGGCTCTGGCGGCGATGGCAGCGAGCCCGGCTTTGGCTCAGCAGCAGATGCAAGGCATGGACCACTCGAAAATGCAGGGCATGAACCACGACAACATGCCTGGCATGAACACGCCCTTCATGCCCGCCGAGATGGCGATGCACGAGAAGATGATGAGGGCCAAAGGCGCCAATGCAAATGAGACGTGGGCCCGCAAGATGATCGAGCATCACCGCGGTGCGATTGCCATGTCGCAGATCGTTCTCCGCGAGGCGCCCGATGCGAAGACCCGGCAAATGGCTCAGAAGTCTATTGCCGAGCAAAACAAGAGCATCGGTGAACTCCAGGCGATGCTCCGGTCGATGAGCAAGCGACCTCAGTGATAATCTTCGTTCCTCCCGCCCCACGAGGGGGCGGGAGGAATGACCAAGGAGTTTTTCCATGAAGACAGCTTTACGATCCGCGCTTACTGCCGCAGCCTTGTTGGTTCCGGTTGCCGTCAGCGCGGCCACCCCGATCGTTATGCACCGCGATCCCGGCTGCGGCTGTTGCGCCAAGTGGGCAGCACAGGTGCAGCGGCAGCTCGGGCGCCAGGTGCGCGTCGTCGATGATTCCAATCGCCCGGCGCTGCAGAAGCGCGCGGGGGTCCCTGCGGACGTCTCGTCTTGCCACACAGCAATCGCCGATGGGATGGCTTTCGAGGGCCACGTGCCGATTGCCGACATGAAGCGGGCTCTGGCGACCCGGCCCAAGGGTGTGCGAGGCCTCGCGGTCGGCGGTATGCCGCTCGGCTCGCCGGGAATGGAAGTGCCGGGCGTCAAGGCGCAGGCCTATGACGTGGTCGCCTTCGGCTCCACCGGGCGCCGCCTATTTGCCCGCCACGGCAGCTGATTGGCGATTTTTTCGGGGCGGGGCCGCAGGACGCGGTCGCCGCAGCTGGTGTAGCTCCACGGTCCAGTTCGTCTTGGAGAGCAGACGATGAGTTTCACAAGAGGATTCGGACGGGTGAGGCAACGGGAATTGATGAGTATGAATCAAGGAGTTGGGTGATGGGCGGTAAACGAGGCGGGGCCTTCGCTTTGCTCCTTGCGGTTGCAATGTCAGTAAGCACGTCGGCATCGGCGCATGAAGATCATGATGCGCTTGGGGCCGGTCCCGGGCCCACCGCTAACAGCGCAGTCGAGACTCAGAAAAAGGATAGAGCGGACGCCGGCGACGGCCATATGGACATGGGCTCTATGTCGACCGTGGACATGAACATGGGCGACCGCGATATCGCCGGCGACGACATGGACATGGGCGGCATGCACGAGGAGACCGCCAACAAGAACAAAAGTTTCGGCGAACGGCTTGTGAGTTGGCTGGGCCGGCTTCACACCATGGTCATTCATTTTCCCATCGCACTGTTCATCGGTGCATTCGGGGTGGAGTTGTTCGGGTTGTGGCGCCGCAACCGGGACTATCAGCATGTCGCACACATAATGCTGGTCGTAGGCGCGCTCGGAGCTATCGCGGCAGCATTCCTGGGCTGGTTCGCAGGCGGGTTCTACCTGACCGACCGCAACCCGATCCTGATGACGCATCGCTGGCTAGGGACGTTGATCGCGGTCTTCGGCGTTGCGCTGGCTTGGATGGCAGCGCGCCACCGTAAGGGTCCCGAGCGGTCGCGGACGTTGTACTGGGTGTTGCTTGGCCTGATGACGCTGGCGATCTCCATCCAGGGGTTCCTTGGCGGAACCTTCATGCATGGCGGAATAAACCACTTGGCGTTCTGACCCAGTCCGGCTGTGTGCGTGAAGCGGTCGTTTCCTGAACAGGGACCGTCGAGGACGCGTCTCCGCCAAGGACGCGTCCTCGGCTGATCAGCGGATCGACTGAACCGCTTCGTTGCAAGCCTGTTCGCAGCGGCGACAGTGTTCAGCGCAGATGCGGCAATGCTCGTGCATGCTCGCATGCTTCTCGCACTCCTCCGCGCACAACCCGCAGGCGATGGCGCAGGCTTGAAGAACGGCGATCAGCGCTTGCTCATTGCTGCCGGTGCGGCGGGTGCCGAGCGAACCTGCCGCCAAGCAGATGTCGGCGCAGTCAAGGTTCAGACGAATGCACTGGCGAAGCTGTGCGACCATGTCTTCCGCCAGACAGGCATCAGCGCACGACGTACAAGTCTGAGCACATGAGTAGCACTCCTCGATACAGCGGATCAGTGCGTCGTTCGTGCTTCCCTTCACGTCCGGATGCGTGGCGATCATCTCTTGCATGTGTTGCATGGTTCTCTCCTGGTAGCGCGGTCTAACAACTGTCGAAGCAAGAGGTTACAAACCTGAAATGTTCCGGCCTTTGCGTTGGACCGTGCGGCCGCTTGGGCGTGTCGAGTAACCGCCGGCGCTGGTCGTAGCGCACCGTCGACGCCCACGCCGCCTGCGTGAGCGAGTCCCGGGATCGTGCTGCGGGATCATCGAACCGAGAAGCGCCGTGTCGCCGATCGTCGTGTGGGTACAAATCAGCGCTGGGTGGCGGCTTTCACTCGTTGCACTGCCGATGGTTCGCGCTACGTCGCAGTACGCCCCGAGCGGGACACAGCCCGGCCATGGCGGATGCCAATCCGCTGTCGCGGTCGCGCAACAGGTTATGGATTGCGGTCGCAGCGACCGCTGCTTGTCCGGTCGCGACGCTGATCTGATCGAGCCCTTCCACAACGTCGCCAACCGCGTAGAGGCCAGCAACAGAGGATTGTTGGTGGGCGTTGGTCAGCACGCAACCTGATTCGCTGAGCTTCGCGCCCAGCGAAGTGGCAAGCCGCGTTCGAGGCGACGAGCCGAGCGCAGGGTAAAGCGTGTCGAATTGTAGCTCCAGGCCATTGGCCAACCGCACCTCGACACAATCGCCAAGACGCAGCTGCTCGACAGGCGAGGGCGCGACATCGATGCCCTGCTGGTTCAGCTTGGCAAATTCGGTCGGTGCGAGGTCGAGCGACCGTTCGGCGAGAAGCATGACCTTCGCGCCATAAGCGCGCAGGAATTCGGCTTCGTCAGCGCCGTGGCCGTCGCAGCCGAGCACCGCCACGTTCATTCGCCGAGCCTCATAACCATCGCAAATCGGGCAGTAGCGAATAAGACCACGCGCAACGCCGATGTCATGCATCGCATCAGGCATCTCGGGGCGTCGATTGACGACACCGGTCGCGAGCACGACGGTCCGCGCGTGCAGGACGTTCAGTCCGCAACTTGCCGAGAAGTGGTCGCCTGATGCGACGATCGCGTCGATCTCACCGTTCTGGACCGTACCGCCATATTCATGCAGCTGAGCCTGCAGGCGCGCAAGAAACGAGGCGCCCGAAATGCCGCCGGGAAATCCTGGGAGGTTGTGCGAGCGCGGGATGGAGGCGGCGCGCCCCGCCGCCGCGTCGTAAACGACGCAGCTCCTGAGAAAGCGGGACAGATAGATCGCGGTCGTGAGGCCAGCGGGACCACCGCCCACAATCAGACAATCGAGGACCTCCTCGGGATCGCCAGTCCAGCCTTGATTGGTCAACCGCAACCTCATCATTACCCCGCGAGCGCCCGTCAGGCCCGCGGCCACAGCTCGTCCGGACGGGAAGGCGCAGTGAAAAGCGCTCTGTACTCCCTTCTGAATACGCGCCGGTGCCGTTGACCCCTCATCGAGAGGGTGCGGCGGCACGAAAAAGATCGTGAGGGGTGAAACGTCCGGCTGCGTAATACAAGTGAACCCAATGGAAATGGAGATTGCCCAGATGCGTCGCTTGTTCATCACGACTGCCGCCGCCGCCTTGTTCTTCGCAGGCGGCGTCGCAAACGCGCACCCGAAGCTGGTATCCGCCAGCCCCGCCGCCAACGCGGCGGTTGCGACCCCGGAGAAGATCAGCCTCCAGTTCAGCGAGAAACTCGTGCCTGCTTTCTCCAAGGCCGAACTGATCATGGCCGCGATGCCTGGCATGGCGGCCATGAAGATGCCGAGCAGCGCCGCGGTCGGCTCCGACGGGCGTACGCTCACGATCATCCCGAAGCAGCGTCTCCCGCGTGGGCGTTACAACGTCGACTGGCAGGTCGTTTCCGGCGACACGCACAAAATCACTGGCAGCTACACCTTCACGGTGAAGTGAGCGGATGATTGACTGGCCGACCGTCGCCATCCGCTTGGCGTTATACCTCGTCCTGGCGGTGCTGTTCGGCCTGTCGGCGTTCAGCCTCTATGGCCTTCGGCTCGGCGAGCGCGAGGATGCAATCGCTCTGCGGCCTTGGCTTTCGGGAAGTGCTGTGCTCGGGTTGCTGCTCTCAGCCGCTGGCCTGATCCTCATGCCTCGTCGATGGCCGGATCTCCATTCTGGCCGGTCGACGAGGCCGCGGTGGCTGCCTTGCTCGGAGGGCCACCGGTTGGCTCCGCCTGGAAGGTGCGCATGGTAGCGCTGGTCATTGCCGGGGGCGCGGTCCTACTGGCGCGAGGCAGAGCATCATGGCTGGCGATGGCCATGATTGCCGCCGCTACGGCGTTGGCGACACTCGCATGGAACGGGCACGGTGCCATGGACGAGGGAAGCACCGGATGGCTTCACCTGGGCGCGGACATTCTCCATCTCCTCGCAGGCGGTATATGGGTTGGCGCACTGTTCGGATTGCTTCTCCTGATGATGCGCCGCGCCGAGGCGATCGATGCCGCGCACCTTCAGCTTACCCATCGGGCGCTGCACGGCTTCGGGGCGGTGGGCACGCTCGTGGTTGCCATTTTAGTGATTACCGGCTTGATCAACAGCTGGCTGCTCGTGGGCCCAGCCAATTTCACGGCCTTGGGCACGACGCTCTACGGCTTGCTGCTGCTCGCCAAGCTGGTCTTGTTCGCAGCGATGCTGGGACTCGCGTCGCTTAATCGGTTCCGCCTCACGCCGGCCTTCGAACGCTCGATTGCCATGAACGATCATGACGGAGCGCTTATGACGCTGCGGGTCAGCCTGGCGGTCGAGACAACCTGCGTGATTGGTATCTTGGCGCTCGTAGCATGGCTCGGCACCCTCGCACCGCCCGCATCGGGCATGTAGGTGAGGTTAGCTCTGCTGGGTCTGTTGATGTATTCAAAGGTGAACGAACGAGGGTAGCAAGTCATGGCCGATGTCAAACGCAGTGAAGCCGGCAGCGGCCAGGCCGACGGCGACGTCGTTCTGACCACGGGCGCGAGCGGCTTCATCGCCGCCGCGCTGATCGCCCGGCTCGGGAAACGCTACACCGTTGTTGGCCTGGATCGTGCCGGTCCTCCAGACCCGCCGCCGCCCGCAGCGGCGATCGACATAGACCTCGGGTCGGACGAAGCGGTCCGGGTTGCACTCGACGAAGTGCGCGCACGGTACGGTAACCGCATCGCCTCGGTGATCCACCTCGCCGCCTATTACGACATTACGGGCGATCCGAATCCGCTCTACGACAAGGTCACCGTGCAGGGCACCCGCCGGCTGATTGACGGGCTGCAATCGTTCGAGGTCGAGCAATTCGTCTTCGCCAGCACGATGCTGGTCCATAAGCCGACCGCCACTCCGGAGGAGCGCATCAGCGAGGAGTCGCCAATCGGTGCGTCCTGGGCGTATCCGCAGTCCAAGGTCGACACCGAGGCATTGCTGCATGAGCGCCACGGGAACATCCCCGTCGTCTTCCTCCGCGCCGCAGGAGTTTACGACGACGACGGGCGCTCGGCGTTTCTCGCGCAGCAGATATCGCAGATCTACGAGCACCGCCTGATCTCGCACTTCTATCCCGGCATGCTGTGTGCGGCGCAGTCGTCCGTGCACCGCGACGACTTGGCTGACGCCGTGCTGCGCCTGGTCGATCGGCGGCACGAATTGCCGTCAGAACTGCCACTGCTCGTCGGCGAGCCCGACGCGCCCGGCTATGCCGAAATCCAGGACATCGTCGGCGAGACGCTCCACGGCGAGGGCTGGAAGACGATCCGGATCCCGCAGCCGATCGCAAAGGCCGGAATCATCCTGCAGAACGAGGCGCTCGGCAGCGACGACTTCATCCAGCCCTGGATGATCGACAGCAGCAACGACCACTATATCCTCGACATCTCGCGCGCGCGTTCGCTGCTCGGATGGGAGCCGAAACACAGTCTCCGCGACACGCTGCCCGCGATCGTTGCCGCGTTGAAGCGCCATCCGCGGGCCTGGTATCGGAACAACAAGCTCAACGAGAATCTGGTTGCCTGGCACGATAAACCAGGGGCCGAACCTGTCGGACCGGGCCATCAACCCGCAGCGGCAGGCGATGGGATGGCCGGCATGGATCACGGGGCTGTGGATCATAGCAGCATGGACCATGCAGCCATGGGGCACGGACCTGGCGCGGCGGACATGGCGATGACCGGCCACGGTGCACACGGCGATCACATGGCCATAATGGACCGCGACGAGCGCCGTGCGCGCTGGGCTCTTTACGCCAACATCGGCCTCGGGCTGTGGCTCGCCTCCAGCCCGCTTATCTACGACTCCGTCACGACGCAGAGCGTCGGCGAGGCGGTGCGCTTCGTCACGGTCGATCGCGGCCTGCCTTCAGTCGAATGGCGCGCAAGCGCACTGGCGATCAGCGATCTCGTCAGCGGTCTGGCGATCGCGCTGTTTGGCGTACTGTCGCTGTGGCCTCGAACCAAGACCTGGGCGCAATGGGCAGTGGCGTTCGTCGGCATCTGGCTGTTCTTTGCGCCTTTGATCTTCTGGAGCCCGAGCGCCGCTCAGTACAACAACAACCTGCTCATCGGCTCGGCCGTGATCGCCCTGTCGGTGCTCGTGCCGATGATGCCGGGCATGAGCATGGCGGGCATGATGGACCCCAAGAACATCCCGCCCGGCTGGACCTATTCGCCGTCGACGGACGCGCAGCGGCTGCCGATCGTCGCCATGGGCCTGGTCGGCCTTCTCACCTCGCGCATCCTGACCGCCTACCAGCTGGGGCACATCGACACCGCGTGGGAGCCGTTCTTCGTCGGATCGCTCAGCGACCCGCGCAACGGGACCGAGGAGATCATCACTTCGGGCATGTCGAAGGCGTGGCCGATCCCTGATGGGGGCCTTGGCACGATCAGCTACGTACTCGAGATCCTGATGGCGGTGATGGGCACGCGCGATCGCTGGCGGACCATGCCGTGGATGGTGACCTTCTTTGGCATCCTGGTCATTCCTCTCGGCGTGGTCAGCATCTACTTCATCATCAGTCAGCCGATCGTGATCGGCACGTGGAGCACGCTGGCGCTGGTCGCTGCGCTCGCGATGCTGATCATGATCCCGTTCGCACTGGACGAGGTCATCGCCATGGGCCAGTTTCTCGCCTGGGCGAAACGCAAAGGCAGGCCGCTGATCCGCACCTTCTTCCAGGGCGACACGCTCGAAGCAGGCGAGATGGATGCGGCTGACGTAATGGCTTCACCTTCGATCTTGTGGGCGGATGCGAAGCGAGGTCTGACGATGCCATGGACTCTGGCAGCTAGCATCGCCCTCGGTGCGTTCCTGATGCTGTCACGGGTGATCCTGGGCAACGACGGGGCCATGGCGAACAGCGACCATGTGGTCGGCGCCCTCGTGATCACAGTCGCGATCATTGCCACCGCAGAGGTGGCCCGCGCTCTCCGCTTCATCAATGTCGCGTTCGGGGCATGGCTCGTCGCTGCCCCGTTCCTGCTGACAGGGGCCGGCCCCCTTGGGGCGATCGTGTCGGTGGTCGTGGGAATCGCGCTCATCGGGCTCAGCCTGCCGCGCGGCAAGCGCAGCCCCGAACATTATGCGAGCTGGGACAAATACGTAATTTGAGGCCTTACTCGCCTCCAGAGAGGAGGGGCACAGCATGGCGCAGTCCAGGTACCGAGTTCTATCCGGGCGGTCATTCAGGCGGCGGGGGTGATGACGGGGGCGGTGGACCGCGGCTACAGCTTTAAGCGAGCATCGACACTGTTCCGGTACGGTCCAGCATGCTAATGCGATTCCTTCGCAGGATCGTTGGTGGCCTGCGGCTAAGCTGCATCGCATCGAGACAAAGATAATATGAAGTGAAGCGCCTCAAACTTGTCCTCCTGCGGCTTGCCATCACGCTCACCGCGCTGTTCATCCCGGCCGCGACAATGGCCGAACCCGGCGACGTGCAAACCGCATGGCGGCTGCTCGACTATATCGCCGTCGATTATGGCGGTGCGGTTGCCGAGGGCCGGGTCAAGAGCGCGGCCGAATATGCCGAGATGAACGAGTTCTCCGCGTCCGTTACGACGCGGCTGCGCGATCTGCCGGCGAAGCCGGAACGGCCGGCGCTGGTTCAAGGAGCCGACAACCTGCAAGGGATGATCGCGCGCAAGGCATCGGCTGAACAGGTGGCGACCACCGCGCACGGGCTGGCGGCTGATCTGCTGCGCGCTATCCAGTGCCGCTCGCGCCCGACAAGGCTCCGGACCTCGCCTCGGCCGATGCGCTGTTTCGACAATCCTGCGCGTCCTGCCACGGCATGACGGGCGACGGGCATGGCCCCGACGCCGCCAAGCTCGATCCGCCGCCGATCGCGTTCACTGATGCCGAGCGCGCCCGCCAGCGAAGCGTGTTCGCGCTCTATCAGGTGGTGACGCAAGGGATCGACGGGACAGGGATGCAGAGCTTCGCCGATGTGGCGAACGATCAGCGCTGGGCGCTCGCCTTCCGCGCCGGGAGCTTCGCCTTCACCGACGAACAGGCGCGCGAAGGCGAGCGGCTGTGGAAGTCAAACCCGGCGCTTCGCCAGCGCATACCGGACCTGAAAACCCTCGTCGCGCTCACCCCGGCCGCGCTCGCCACCTCGATTGGCGAAGCGAAGGCCGATGCGGTCATGGCCTATCTCCGCCGCCATCCCGATCAGGTGATGCAACACGCGCCTGGCTCGCTTGCGGTTGCGCGCGCCAAGCTCGCCCAAAGCCTAGCGGCAGCGCGGCGTGGCGATGCGCGCGGGGCGAGGGAGCTGGCCTTGTCGGCTTATCTCGACGGGTTCGAGCCGGTCGAACCAACGCTCACCGCGCGCGACGCGGCGCTGATGGGCCGGATCGAAGGCGCGATGGGCGAGTTTCGCGCCGCGATCGACCGCGGTGCCTCGCCCAACGAGCTCGCGGAAAAGGTGTCAGTGCTCGACGGGCTGTTCGACGATGCGGAAGCGGCGCTGGCGCCTGATGCCGCCACGGAAGCGTCCACGTTCCTGGGCGCATTCACGATCTTGCTGCGCGAGGGGCTCGAAGCCTTGCTCATCGTCGTCGCCATGATCGCGTTCCTTCGCAAGGCGGAGCGAGGAGAGGCGCTGCGATACGTGCATGGCGGTTGGATCAGCGCGCTCGTTGCCGGGGGGATCACCTGGGTGGTGGCCACCTATGCAATCGGGATCAGCGGCGCGAGCCGGGAGCTGACCGAAGGGTTTGGGTCGCTGTTCGCTGCGGTCGTGCTGCTCTCGGTTGGAATATGGATGCACGGCAAGGCGCAAGCCGATCAGTGGCAACGCTATATCCGGGAAAAAATGTCACGGGCGCTCACCGGAGGATCGGGCTGGTTCCTGTTCGGGCTGGCGTTCGTGGTGGTCTATCGGGAGGTCTTTGAGACAATCCTGTTCTACGCGGCGCTCTGGTCGCAAGGAAACGGTCCCGTGCTGCTGGCCGGGGCGGGCTCGGCCGTTCTCCTGCTTGCGGTGATCGCCTGGGCCATGCTTCGCTACAGCCGCACGCTGCCGATCACGCAGTTCTTCCGCTACAGCTCCTGGCTGATGGCGATCCTGACGGTCGTGCTCGCGGGGAAGGGCGTCGCGGCCCTTCAAGAGGCGGGCATCATTGCCATAGCGCCGCTTCGCGATGTGCCCAGGCTCTCAATGCTTGGCCTGTTCCCTACATGGCAGTCGGTGCTGGCGCAGCTCCTGATGGCGGTGGCTATCGCGATCGGGTTCGCCTGGAACCGTCGCGGCGATCGGGGCAGGGCATCGGCTCACTAGCACCGATGCGAGTCCATGACGGAGACCATCACCTCTTGCGGCTGAGCCGGGAGGCGTCCGTAGCTATTCCGCCGCCTTTTTCTGGATCGTGCAGCGCACCGCCTGCTTCGCCTTCACAGCGGCTTTGCGGCATCCCTTGATCGTCTCGCGATTGTCGCGCAAGACCCTGTCGGCCGTGACTATCACCTCCCAGCTCGGCTGCGATGCGCTGACCATCAGATGCTGGCCGGCATCCCAAAGGGTGGGTTCATCCAGCACGCGCGCCGCCATGCGCTCGGGCCATTTGCCAGCTCGCCGGTGCAAGGTGCGCGATCGGCCCCGCCAGCGGACCTAGAGTAGCAGCACCAAAAGCTTCCCGCCGCCGCTGGCTCGGCACCTCGATCGCGACATTTGGAATAGGCCTCGCCTAACTGGCCACAGTGCACCGCACCGCGCCCGACCGATCGTGCGCGGTGTATTGGGGGTTTGCTCGGTTTGATGACGCTGGCGATATCGGTACAAGGGTTCCTGGGGCGCGCCTTCATGCATGGCGGCCTCAACCATCTGGCATTTTGAAGGGGGAAACATGATTTTGGCGTTTAGGGTGGCAATGGCCACAGCACTGGCGATGCCGATCGCGGTCGCCGCCCAGCCTGCATCGCGCTTCGCGGATACGAAGGCCGTGGAGGCAGTACTGTCGCAGTACAAGGCGGCGATTGAAAAGCTCGATGCGAAAGGAACAGAGCGACTCTTCGCGGCCGACTCCCAGATATTCGAAACGGGTGGCTCGGAGGGAACCTACGCGACATACCTCGCCCATCATCTTGGGCCAGAGCTGGCAGCCTTCAAGTCGTTTACATTTTCCGACTACAAGGTGAAGGTTCGCTTTGAGGGTCCGGTCGCACTTGCCACCGAGACCTACCGCTATCGGATCGAGCCGAAGAACGGGGCTGTTGCCGAACGTATTGGCGTCGCAACCAGCGTCTTAACGCGCTCGGGGAGCAGCTGGAAGATCATCAGCATGCACAGTAGCGCTCGCAAGCCGAAAGGCTCCTGATCGGTCAAGATCACATTGCGCCCGGACCCAGCTTCAGGGGTCGGCAATATGGCCGCTACTGCTTCTTCGCTGGATTCGGCGTAGCCGACTGCGGTGTCGCATTTGTAGAATTCGTCGGGTGATCGTGCTCCGGTATGCCAGCATAATGGTTCATCTGATCCTCGGAGATGTCCGACGTTTCCTCGCTGCTGCCACAAGCCGTTACGGCCAGAGGTAACAGAAACATGGCTGTGATAATCGCCCTCGATCTTCTCATAACAGAATACCCTTCGATGCCGATCTGAACCCATCATAGCTGATACGGTGGGATGCTCGTATCTGACTTCCTTACAATGATATGATCGACAAGGTTTTCGCTAGACTGGCATGCTCATGATGTCCTTATACGCGGAAAGCAACTTATTGCGAACTTGCAACGTCGCCTCGAACGCGATCGACGACTCCTGCCGCGCGAGCATTACCTTTGCAATATCGACCTCTTCGCCGCGTTCATAGGCAACCGTCAACTTTCCGGCGCGAGCGTTGATTTCATTGATCTTTTGAAGCTGTGTTTGCAGTGTAGAGGTAAAGCCACCTGGTTCCGCGCGCCCGGCAGCCGAGATCCCTTGGGTCGAACCTGGACCTACGACCGAGTCTGCACCGTCCGCCTTTCCAAGCACGGTATTCATCGCTGCTTCGAATTTTGCTCCCGCACCCTCGGGGCTACCAACAGAAACCGCGCTGCTTGCTACATTCCGAAGCGCCGCATTCCTGTCGAGAATGGCGCTTCGCACGGCCATGACGTCGTTGATGAAGATGCTGCTCATGTTCACCCCGGTGCGACCTCTAGCATAGCTGCATGATCGCATCGCAAGCGTTAGAGGATGGTTAACGACGCTTAGGAATGATTTCTTCATCGTGTCCGTCGTCAGAACATTCGGCACAACTCGCGGCGTAGATTAGCGGAGTGCGGGCCTCGTCTGGGGGTTGATGTTAAGCGGCGAGCTTGCGGTGTTGCAAGCGCCGATATTCGATGGTCTGTCGCTTGATTCTTTCGCGCTGTTTGATGATGGCTGGCGCCCTGCCGAAGTAGGCGTCGGCGGGCGTCACGTTGTTCAAGCTCTCGTGGTAACGCTGGTGGTTGTAGTGATCGACGAAGGCCTTGATCTGGGCCTCGAGGTCGCCGGGCAGGAAGTAGTTCTCCAGCAGGATTCGGTTTTTCAGGGTCTGGTGCCAGCGTTCTATCTTGCCCTGGGTCTGCGGGTGGCACGGGGCGCCGCGCACATGGCTCATCTTTCGGGCCTCGATGTATTCCGCCAGTTCGCCCGCGATGTAACTGGGGCCATTGTCGCTGAGCAGCCTGGGCTTGTGCAGCACCGTGGCGCTGTCGCAGCCCGAGCCTTGAGGGCGAGGTCCAGCGTGTCGGTCACATCCTCGGCCCGCATGTTGGTGCACAGCTTCCAGGCGATGATGTAGCGCGAGAAGTCGTCGAGCACGGTCGACAGGTACATCCAGCCCCATCCGATGATCTTGAAGTAGGTAAAATCAGTCTGCCACATCTCGTTTGGCCGGGTGGTCTTGGTATGGAACTGATCGGCGGCCTTGATTACGACATAGGCCGGGCTGGTGATCAGATCATGGGCCTTCAACAGGCGATAAACCGTGGCTTCCGAGACGAAGTAGCGCTTCTCGTCGGTGAAGCGCACCGCCAGTTCGCGGGGGCTCAGGTCGGTTTCCTCCAGCGCCAGTTCCACGATCTGGTCCTGGATATCGTCGCCGATGCGGTTCCACACTCGGCTCGGCGCCGATGGCCGATCCGCCAGCGCCTCCGGCCCGCCTTCAAGGTAGCGATCATACCAGCGGTAGAACGTCCGGCGGGCGATACCCAGCTTGTCCAACGTGTGTTTGGCGGGCAGGTGCGACTGCTCGACGATCCGGATGATCTCAAGCTTTTCGGATGCGGGATACCTCATGCGTCGTCGCCCCCATCCGCGATCATGCTTTTTTTCAGCAGACGGTTTTCGAGTGTCAGGTCGGCGACGCATTCCTTCAGGGCACGAGCCTCGCGGCGCAGATCCTGCACCTCGCCGGTGGTCGCGGCACGTGAGGTGTCGCCGGCCAGGCGGCGCTTGCCAGCCTCCATGAACTCCTTCGACCAGGTGTAATACAGGCTCTGCGCGATGCCTTCCTTGCGGCACAGCTCGGCAATGCTGTCCTCGCCGCGAAGGCCATCGAGCACGATGCGGATCTTGTCCTCGGCCGAGAAGTGGCGACGGGTCTGACGCCGAATATCCTTCACCACCCGCTCAGCAGGGGCCTTCGCGGGCGATTTTCTCAAGGAGGGTTGGGCCTTCATCTTCGTTCCTTCGTCACTGCGACGAAGCCCCAACCTCCTTGCATCACAACCTCAAATCTGCGCCATAGGTGCTGACGGCGGACAGAGCTTTTCGACGTAACCCCATGGGCCGCCACAGTCCTCCGGCGGCCGCATACCTACTGCATCGAGGATGAGCGGATATGTCAGGTGCGGGCTGGCCGTGCTGATGCGCTCGATTTTGACGCTATGCTCCCAGGCATCGCCAAAGTCGTAGAGATATCGGAAGGTCTTGCGCCTCGTATCCGCCAGGACCTGGGCGAGAGTGGCCTTACGGGCGTCAAGAGGTCCGTCGAAGCCATATTCGGGATCAGGGATGCCAAAGCCGGTCTGCCCGAAGCTCATTTCCCACAGGTGAGAGTCCGTCCACGAGAAGGCGGTCTGGATGACGGTGTGCAGACGGTCGAGCCGGATATTGAGGGGCACCTCCAGCGTTCGGCTGACGGCCGGCGTGACATCGTCCAGCGTAATCTTCATCCGCACGACAGTGCCGTTGCTCACGCAGCCTTCTCCAGATCGTTGGTCAGCCTTGATGCCTGCCATTTCCACGGCAAAAAGTCATCGATCCGATTGATCGGGTGATCACCGATGCGTTCGATGACGTCGGTGAACCATGCCTCGGGCTCGACGCCGTTGAGCGACATGTACCGGCCAGGGCGTAGAAGAGCGCGGCGGCTTCTCCCCCCTTCATGGAGCCGACGAACATCCAGTTCCGGCGCCCGAGCGCGACACCGCGCAGGGCGTTCTCCACCAGATTGTTGCTGATCTCGAGCCGACCGTCATCACAGTAGCGGACCATAGCCTGCCAGCGATTGAGCGGATAGCGACACGCACGCGCCAGATTGCTGTCAGATGACAGGCCTCGGTTCTGGGTTTCGAGCCAGACGCGCAATGCCTCCAGCTTCGGCACCGCCTTGATCTGGCGGATGCGTCTTCGCTCATCGGGTGGCGCACCCTTGATATCGCGCTCGATGGCGAAGAGCTCGGCGATCCGCACGACCGCCTCTGCCGCAATCGGTGACGGACTTTTCTCCAGGATGTCGGTAAATTTCCGGCGTGCGTGGCTCCAGCATCCCACTTCGACGATATCCTTGGGCGCCTTGGTCCTGGGGTCGCGGTAAAGCGCGTTGTACCCGGCAAAGCCGTCTGCCTGTAGATACCCCCGATAGTCGGCGAGATGTTCTGCCGGATGCGCTCCGCCACGATCGGCGCTGAAGCGGAAGACCACGGCAGGCGGGCTCATGTCGCCGCTTGAGCGGTCATCACGCAGATATACCCAGAAGTGCCCGGTCCGACTGCGTCGCCATTGCCCAGCAAGGTGACCGGCGTGTCGTCACCGTGGATCTTGGCGGCTTCCCGGATATAGGCGAACAGTCGCTCGCCCAGTGGCGCGAGCAGCCATGCCAGTTTCCGTGCCCAACGGCTCATCACATCCCGATCGATATGAAGCCCCACCCGTCGGAAGATCACCGACTGCCGGTGCCAGGGCTGATGATCGACAAAGCGATTGACGACGAGATGGGCCAGCAAGGCGCTGCTCGCCATCACCTTGGGCAGGGGCAGATCGACAGCGGGCGCCTGGCGGATTTGCTCGCAGGACCGGCACACCAGCCTGGGCCGGACATGGCGGATGACGCGGAAGCGCGCCGGGACATAATCGAGAACCTCAGTGACGGCCTCGTCGATCTGGACTGAGGGTCCGTTACAACCGCCACTGCACGGGCTGGGCTGATGATCGATTGTCTGACGCGGGAAGTGCGCAGGAAGCGGAACGCGGCCGCCGGGTTTGCGAGCCGATTTCGCCACAGGCGGCGCCGGCACCTCATCGTTGGCGGGTTCCGGTGCCTCGACCTCCTCGAACATCAGCCGCAACTGGGCGATATCCATTTTCTCGGAGCTGCGGCCGAACTGGACGCGCAGCAGCCGCGCGACACGATGTTCGAGCTTTTCGATCCGCAAGGTCTGGGCTTTGACCGTGGCTTGCGCCGCCGTCAGTTCGGCCCGTTCCTGCTCCATGACATCGGCCATCTCCAGCAGCATTTTCTGCAGGAGAACCGGGTCTGTGGGAAGGCGATCAAGGGCGAACCGCATGCCGCAGATAATAGCGGAAGCCGACGGCAAAGCCTACATAAAATAGCGGTTTTCCTGATCTTTTTGGCTATGCGAGGCTCGGCGTGATGACCTCGTCGTGGACGATCGCCTGCTTCCAGTTCAGGCCTTCGAGCAACATCGCAAGCTGGGCTGCCGACAGCCGCAGCGCACCCTCATGGGCACGTGGCCAAACAAACTTTCCGCGCTCAAGACGCTTCGCATACAGGCATAGCCCTGAGCCGTCCCAGACCAAGGCCTTCAGCCTGTCGCCCCTCCTCCCGCGGAACAGGAACACCGCCCCCGAGAATGGATCCAGCTGAAGGATATTGCGCACCTGCGCCGAGAGCCCGTCAAAGCCCTTGCGCATGTCGCACGGCGCCAGCGACAGGTAGACCTTCGTCGAAGGCGGGAACGCCAGGCTCAATGATCCAGCTCCCGCAGGACATCGAGCACCTGTTTCAGGGCGGTCCGATCAACTTCGCCATCCACCGACACCGTCAGGCCGCACCGTCCGCGAACCTCGATCCGTCCAGCTTCTCGGGCTTTGGCCGACGGCGATGATGCTGCCAGTTCGACAGGTACGAAGCCTGCCATCGCTCCCCGGAGCAGTTGCTTGCGCCAGGTGTAGAGCTGACCCGTGCCTATCCCATGCCGCCGCGCTACGGCCGATATGACAACGCCCGGCACCGTCGTCTCCTTTAGGATCGCCAGCTTCTCCTCGTCGCTCCAGTTCCGACGCCGCTCCACCTGTACAAGCACTCCGCCGTCCCCGCGACTGCTCATACGAGGCTTCTGTGGTTGCCGCCCGTGATGCAAGAAGTTTCTGATCCGAAGAGCGAGTGATCGAGTGCGGTCTTCTGTCAGGCCTTTGGTTGCGGCGTTTCAGAAGCCGCTGGCCGGTATGGTGATCTGCGGTTCGAGTCCAAATCTCGTTTTCGAGCTGGGATGCTCACGCCTCGTAACTGGTTTTCCCGAACCAGATCTGTTCGCTCATTTCGCCCATTCGGGTCGTCGCCTTCTCACACCCCCATCATCCGACGTTAGGTAAGCTTGTTGGCATGCCGATCATGCAACTGCTGCCTGCGCCGGAATTCTGTATTCATTACCATTTT
>NZ_JEMV01000012.1 GCF_000588875.1 Sphingobium sp. Ant17 | reverse complement strand
CGACCGGCGCTGCCTATGGTGAGAAAGATCCTGAGCGCCTCGCGCAGCGCAACGGCTATCGGGATCGGGACTGGGAGACGCGGGCAGGCACGGTCGAGCTGCGGATCCCCAAGCTGCGCAAGGGAACATATTTTCCAGGGTTTCTGGAGCCCCGCCGTATGGCAGAGAAGGCACTGACGGCCGTCATCCAGGAAGCTTATATTCAGGGAATCTCGACCCGCTCTGTGGACGATCTGGTCAAAGCCATGGGCATGAGCGGGATCTCAAAGAGCCAGGTCAGCCGACTGTGCGTGGAGATCGACGAGCGGGTGAAGGCTTTTCTCGATCGTCCGATCGAAGGAGACTGGCCCTATCTCTGGATGGACGCGACCTACATCAAAGTGCGGCGGGCTGGCCGCATTGTCTCGGTCGCCGTCATCATCGCCGTCGGCGTCAACAGCGATGGCCGGCGCGAAGTGCTCGGCATGGCGATCGGTCATTCCGAAGCGGAGGTCTTCTGGACCGAGTTTCTGCGCAGCCTTGCCCGTCGCGGTCTGCGCGGCGTGAAGCTGGTGATCTCAGATTCCCATGAAGGCATAAAAGCCTCCGTCGCCAAAGTCTTCAGCGCCACCTGGCAACGATGCCGGGTTCATTTTATGCGCAATGCGCTGGCGCATGCTGGCAAGAGCGGACGCCGGGTCGTGTCGGCATTCATCGCCACCGCTTTCGCCCAGGAAACTCCAGAGGCCGCAAAGGCCCAATGGCGTAGCGTCGCTGATCAATTGCGCCCTACCGTGCCAAAACTCGCTGCCCTGATGGACAGCGCCGAGGAGGATGTGCTGGCCTACATGACCTTCCCTGCCCAGCACCGCACCAAGCTTCACAGCAACAATCCAATCGAGCGCCTCAATGGCGAGATCAAGCGACGCACCGATGTCGTCGGTATCTTCCCCAACGAAGACGCTATCACACGTCTCGTCGGCGCTATCCTCCTCGAACAAAACGATGAATGGGCAGTGCAGCGCTGCCGCTACATGACACTGGAAAGCGTCTCAGGTTTAAGCGATAATCCCATCATCACGTTGCCTGCCATGGCAGCATGATCAATCCGGCTTAGCCGGAGGTCGCTGTGGCTATCCCAGCGAACCTACACCACGCTGTGGGACACGATCGCTTCAGATCAGCGACTTCATTTGGCATGCCCACGTCTTCGAGCAGCGAGGGCGCCCCCACCAAGCGCCATGCCGACTTGCCCAATCTCCGAAACAGAACGGATGAATCCTTAAGCTGGCCGAAGCGGATGGCAACATCGGCATGAGCCGATATCAGATCCACCAGCGTATCGGTCATCGACAGCTTGACCGTCACTTCTGGGTAAGCTGCGCAGAACTCTTGAATCCGCGGCGCAAGTACATGCAAGATGAAGGACACCGGCGCATTCACATTGATGACACCCGCCGGATGCCCTCGGGTCGAACCAAGGTCCGCGAAGACTTCGGCACTTTCGACGAGGTCGCGTGCGCGCGCCAGGGTCTTGGCACCTTCCTCTGTCAGGCCAAGCTGACGGGTTGTCCGCCGAAAAACATCGAAGCCCAGTCTGTTCTCCAGCTTCGCAACCAGGCGGCTCAGGGACGACGGGGATAATCCCAGGCGACGAGCGGCCTCCGCAAAGCTGCCATCCTCGGCAACGGCGATGAAGGAAGCGACCTCTTTCAGGTCGGGCAATTCGTGCGGTTCCAGCACTGCTGCAATGTCTCCCATGCGCTTTATCGAATGATAGCGTGCGCCTAGGTTCGCGTCGAACTGAAATCTCGAACCTGGAGACAAACATGGTCGGCAAGAAGACTATGCCGCTTGCGCTTTGGGCGCTGACTATCAGCGCCTTTGCAGTGGGCACGACGGAATTCGTAATCGTCGGGCTGTTACCCACGATCGCTGCGGATCTTGGCGTTTCCCTTCCATCAGCCGGCCTTCTGGTCAGTCTGTACGCCCTTGGCGTCACCATTGGCGCACCCATCCTCACGGCATTGACCGGCAAGCTGCCACGCAAGACGCTGCTTCTTTCGCTGCTTCTTTCGCTGCTGATGCTGTTTGCTGCCGGAAATCTGATGGCAGCCTTTGCTCCAAGCTACCTCGCGCTCGTCGCAGCCAGGTTCATAACCGGGCTCGCGCATGGTGTGTTTTTCGCGATCGCATCGACGATCGCCACCAAGCTTGTCTCTAAGGAAAAAGAGTCGAGCGCAATTGCGCTTGTCTTTCTCGGGCTCACCGTCGCGCTGGTAACCGGTGTGCCGCTCGGAACATGGATTGGGCAGAATTTCGGATGGCACGCGACATTCTATGGTGTCGTCCTGCTCGCGCTCATCGGTCTCGGCGCCAGTGCTGTGCTGGTCCCGGCCAACCTGGAAAGCGACGCGCCGCCGACCTTGCGTCAACAGGCGCAAGCGCTCACCTCGCCGCGCTTGCTGCTCGTCTACCTCATCACCGCAGTCGGGTACGGCGGCAATTTCATCGCATTCACCTATCTTGCGCCGATGCTTACCGACATAACGCGCCTTTCCGAAGGAGCGGTCACCCTCGTCATCCTGCTTTACGGGGTATCGGTTGCGGTCGGGAATATTCTTGGAGGGAAGCTTTCCGACAAGATCGGACCGGTCCCCGCTTTGACCGTCGTTTTCGCCGGTCTTACAGGTTCCTTGGTGCTGCTTGGCTTCGGCATCACGTCCCCCTGGGCAGCTGTCGCGGTGACCTTGTTCTGGGGAGGGTTCGCTTTCGGCAATATCCCGCCCTTGCAGTCCTACGTCGTCCAGATCGCCCGGGAGGTATCGCCCGAAGCCACTGACGTCGCATCCGGCATGAACATCGGCGCCTTCAATCTCGGCATCGCGTTTGGCGCCTGGGGCGGAGGGCACGTCGTCGAACAAATGGGGCTCCAGGCTGCCCCGTTCGTGGGGGCAGCCATAGTTGCTGGTGGAATCGTGCTGGTTCGCTCGAAGCGAAGGCAATATCGAAGAGGTCGACCCTTGACGTCGCCTAGGAAACATTTGTCACCGATGTCTCAAACTTGCAAAATCGTGTCCCCTTTCAGGCAATTGAAGAACGCTCCGTATTGGCCGCAATCAGGGCGCCTTGCCTAATGGGCGTTCTGCCATTTCCGGAAATTCTGCAACTGGGCCGGTTGCTGGTGGCAGGTTCCGAGCGATCGATCCGAGGAAGGCACCGTTCTGGGGCTAGGTCGCGATTTTCAGTTTCCGACCAGTTTCTGTTGCAACGCGTGACAGGTCAGGCGATCGGCGAGTGGCGGCGTCGCCGGGAAGCTAGGTCAACTGGTTGGCAGCATTCGCGACATTAGCGACGACATGGCGCTGGAGGCCAGAATGCGCCAGTCCCAACGCCTGGAATCCATCGGCAAATTGACCGGTGGCGTCGCCCATGATTTCAACAACCTCCTGACGATCATCATCGGCAACAGCGAAGTGCTGATCGACGAGTCTGCAGAAAACGCGACGACGCGCGAATTGGCGGAATTGAGCCTGGTCGCAGCCTCACGTGGCGCGGAGCTCACGTCCCAGTTGCTCGCCTTTGCGCGGCGGCAACCGCTTGAGCCGCAGCTGGTCGCCCCTTCCGAACTTCTCCGGGATATGAAGGGTCTGCTGCGCAAGACGCTGACGCCTGAAATAGAACTGGAATTCGTGAGCGATGCTGGCGCCTGAAGCACGCTGGTCGATCCGACACAGCTCGAAAGCGCGATTCTCAATCTGGCGATCAACGCTCGCGATGCGATGCCTGACGGTGGCCGGTTGACAATCGAAGTTGCAAATGCGCGGCTGGACGCAGCTTATGCAGCGGCACATGCCGACGTCACGCCCGGCTTTTACGTGATGATGGCGGTGTCTGACACTGGCACCGGCATGCCCAGTGAAATTCGCGATCGGGTCTTCGAACCATTTTTTACAACCAAGCCTGGCGGGGAAAATAGCGGTCTGGGCCTGAGTATGGTGCACGGCTTCATCAAGCAGACCGGCGGACACATCAAAATCTACTCCGAGGTCGATAGCGGCACGACCGTGCGCATCTATCTGCCTCGCTACCTTGGCAGCGATGCGATCCAACGTCCTCAGCCATATCAGGATAACGACGTGCGAGGCGGTGACGAGCGTATTCTGTTGGTGGAAGATGATGATCTGGTTCGCAATCATGTTGCAAAGCAGTTGACCGGCCTGGGATACCGTCTGGTAGTTGCCAGTAACGGGAATGAAGCCCTGGATATTTTCCGTCGCGATCAGGCCTTTGATTTGTTGTTCACCGACGTGGTTATGCCGGAAGGCATAAACGGGCGGCAACTGGCGCGAGAAATTCATGCCATAGCCCCCGGCCTGCCGGTGCTATTAACCTCCGGCTATACTGAAAATGCCATTGTGCATCACGGCCGCCTTGACGCTGGCGTTCTACTGCTGAGCAAACCTTACAGGTTGTCAACACTGGCTGCCAAGATCAGGCAGGCGTTAAACGAACGGACAACGCTCGCTTAGTAAAGCAAAAATTCACCATTTTGGAGCAATTCGTGGGATAGGGGCAAATGGGGTGCCTTTCGGGGGAATGGGCTGGTGCAGATTTATGTTGTCGACGATGATTCCGATTTGCGGAAGTCTGTATCAATATCACTAAAAGCTGCTGGATTTTCAGTGCAGTCATTCGCCACTGCAGACGCGTTTATCTCGGTTGCCAATGACCTGACGCCCGGCTGCGTCCTGCTTGATTATTGCATGCCTGGACTTGATGGCTTTGAGGCGCAACGTTTGTTGCAGTTCTCCGACAGCCTTCACCGAATCATCCTATGCACCGGTGTTGGCGAAATTCCCGAAGCGGTTCGTGCAATGCGTGCCGGCGCGGTAGATGTCCTGGCAAAACCATACAGGCGCGGTGAATTACTCGATGCAATCGCGCGGGCTGGAGCAGAACTTGAGAAACTGATTTCCAGCCGTAGCGTCCCCACTGCTTCTTAATAAACCCAGTTTAAGTCCGGCATTTCGCACGACGCCCCGTCGGTGACTTCGCGCTCGTGTGGCCTTGCGTCATGCGTGTTTCGCTGAACGCCCAGGGCCCGTTCGGGCCTGGAAAACATGCTTAACGCTATTCTAACCGTAGATGGAAGCCAGTCATGCCAATCGAGATAACCGTGTTCAAGGGCCCCGCCACGACAATGTCGCAGCGGCGCAAGCCCTGGCTGAGTGCAGCGAGTCTGGGCGCGATAGCCATTGTTGCGACCGCCAACGAAGCGCGGGCGCAGGTGGTCGTCAATTACGGCAACCCCGCCTATCTCGAAGGGCAGCATGGTGCCGACGGCGCGGCGGGCAAGGACAACCGGCAAAACAACACCTGTGGCACAGGCCCCGGCGGCAATGGTGCCACCGGGCCGACCGCCAATAACGGTGGTAACGCGCTGACCTATGCCCCGGCAAACGCGACCGCGACGCGCAGCGGCTCGATCGCGATCATCGGCAGTCGTGGCGGTGCGGGCGGGCACGGCGGCAACGACATCTATGACGACGGCTGCGTCTATAGCGGAGGCAATGGCGGCAACGGCGGCAATGGCGGGGTCGTGAACCTGACCATCAATCCGGGCGCCAACCAGCCGGCGGGCGGATATACGACCAGCAGCACGGGCATTCTGGTTTACACTTACGGCGGCAATGGCGGCACGGGCGGCAATACCCGGCGCAAGACGTTTTCGGGCGGCAACGGTGGCCTGGGCGGAAACGCGGGTTTCATCTCGTTTGCCAACAATGTCAGCCTCAACATTACCGGCGGGTCGACGGCGTTCGGCATCGTCGCGCAGAGTGGCGGCGGCCTGGGCGGCGAAGGCGGCTTTGCCGATAACGGCAACAAGAACTCCTCGGGCGGGAGCGGGCTGCCCGGCGGTAACGGCGGCGATATCTACATCAACAATACCGGCGCGATCCGCACCAATGGCGGCATGGGCATCGTCGCCCAAAGCATCGGCGGTTTCGGCGGCAATGCCGGCACCAGCGTCAATGGCTATGGCGGCGGCGGCGGCTATGGCGGCAATGCCGGTTTGATCGGTCTCGCCAATTATGGCGCGATCACCGTCGGCAGCGCCGCTGTCCGCGACTGCGAAAGTTCGGGCCTGAGCGGCTGCAACCCGGTCAGCATCGCGGCAATCGCCGCACAGTCGGTCGGCGGCGGCGGCGGCGGTGGTTTCGGCGGCGGTGGCGGTCGTGGCGGCATGCCCGCGCAGGTCGTTGGCGAAGGCAAGGGCGTCGTCAAATTCTTCAACGGGCAAAAGGGCTTCGGCTTCATCGTTCGTGACGATGGCGGCGAAGACGTGTTCGTCCACATCAGCGCCGTGGAACAGGCTGGCCTGACCGGTCTGGCCGAAGGGCAGCAACTCGGCTTCACCCTGGTCGATCGTGGCGGCAAGGTATCGGCGACCGATCTGGTCATCGACGGCGAACCACTCCCCGTCACTGATCGCGGCCCGCCGCGCGAACCGCGCGAACCCCGCGCTGGTGGTTTCGGTGCAGCGCCCGGCGGCTTCGGCGGCGGTGCGGAACGTGGTGGCCCTCAGCGTCAGCTGACCGGCGAACGCTCCAGCGGCACGGTCAAATTCTTCAACGCGATGAAGGGCTTCGGCTTCATTCAGCGCGATGATGGCCAGCCCGACGCCTTCGTCCACATCAGCGCCGTCGAACGCGCCGGCATGGCCGCCCTCAACGAAGGCGACCGTCTCGACTTCGAACTGGAAGTAGACCGCCGCGGCAAATACGCCGCCGTCAACCTCCAGACGAAGGCCGACTAAACGGCCTCCTGACTGTCCCTGTTATGGGGAGAGGATAGAAAAGGGTCGCCCCAAGGGGCGGCCCTTTTTTGTTGGGGTGGGGTAGGGCGGTTAGGCGCCAAAGGCAGTCGTTGCGCTAAGATTCCTTTCCACTCCAAGCCAGCCATTGCGATCCACCCCTCGGGGGGCGCCGCGGGTAGTCATGGGCAGGGGGCGTTCACCTCTCCAATTTAGGAATCTCGCAAGCGGCCCTTGTCAATTGGTCCGCAAGAACATAACATGACCAAATACGAATAAGGCGGGCAGAGTGCGGCGAGGTGCTGCACCTTGCATCACGGATGAAACTCGAATAGGGACGAGACGTTCGATGCAGATGAGGCCGAACTTGCCAACGAAAAACCCTCGCATCACGGTCGGGCTAAGCCTTCAGGAAGCAAGCACGCTTCAGGATTTCGCCGATCGACATAACCATTCGTGTTCGTGGGTAGGGCGACAGGCAATTATCGAATATCTTGAGCGCAATGCAGGTCCGCAGGGCGCATTGCCGCTTGGCAAAAAAGGGGCGGCAAATGAAGCGGCGTGAAATGACCGCGATCGACCTGTTCTGCGGAGCCGGTGGATTGTCCGAAGGCTTGCGGCAAGCCGGTTTCGATGTTCGCGCGGGCAGCGATTTCAACGAAGCGGCGGGAGCAACGTTTGAACGTACGCACCGCGACGCGAAGTTTCTTGGCGGGCCGATTCAGGATTTGGCGGTTGACGACTTTTTGCGGGCGGCGCGGCTTCGCGTTGGAGAACTCGACGTATTGACGGGGGGGCCACCCTGCCAAGCTTACAGCGTCTATAATCACAAGCGCGGCATGGGCGATGCGCGATCCACACTTTTCCGCGAATACCTTCGCATCGTGGAGGGCTTAATGCCGCGGTGGGTAGTTATGGAAAACGTGACCGGGATCACGTCCGCAGGAAGCGGCGAAGCATTGCGCGCGATCGTCGAGGGTTTCACGAATTTAGGCTATCGGATCGAATGGCGCGTGTTGCGGGCCGAAGAATATGGCGTGCCGCAGGAGCGCCGCCGTTTTGTTTTCATGGGCAACCGAACCGGCGAACCGATCGTATGGCCCGAACCGACGCACGGCCCTGGCCTGAAGCCTTTGATAACGGTGTATGACGCAATTTCAGACCTTCCCATTTTGCATAATGGCGAAGCATCGGTCGGTCACGATTATACGTCCGAACCACGAACGGAATATCAGACCGAATTGCGCGAAGGCTCAACCGGCGTTTTCAATCATGCCGCCCCGCGTCTGGCGAATATCAATATGCAGCGCATGAAGCATATTCCGCAGGGCGGTAGCTGGCGCGACGTGCCGGTCGATTTACTTCCCCGTGGGATGCAAGCCGCCCGTCGCTGCGATCACACGAAGCGTTATGGCCGGTTGCAGTGGGATCGCCAGTCTTCAACGATTCTAACGAAGTGCGATATTCATTGGGGTGCCTACATTCACCCGGAGCAGAACCGTTCGCTCACGGTTCGGGAAGCAGCGCGCTTTCAGTCGTTCCCCGACTGGTTTGTGTTTGAAGGCAGCCAGACCGATCAATTCGTTCAGGTTGGTAACGCAGTCCCGCCCATTCTTGGACGCCAGCTAGGGCTTGCGCTTCAGTCCGGTAGCGAGCGAGTTCGGAAAGCGGCTTAACGGAGTGCAGCTGCGATTGCCGCTGCATATACGTCCTGCGGTGGTAGGTTCATGGGCGACGTGAAGGCGGTTGCGACCTGATCGATGGTGGTGGTGAACTGCGAATCGAACTCCAACGGCCTTTGGTGCGTGATGGGGTCGACGTAGCCAAGTCCGTAACTGCGAAACGTAATTGTTCCGTTGCCGATCGGGTATGAGTGCAGATGGTTTCCGAGCCGATTCATTATTTTCTCATAGACCGAATGTGGGCAAATGAAGAATAGCCCCTTGCTACACTTCGATTCGCGTCGAAGAACATGACCTTTATAGATCAATTGCGGCAATATTCGCTTATTTACGTTCTCCCAATTCATGCTGGCGTCGCTAAACCCGCGCCCTCCCATGCCGGGGAACGGTTCGCTCGCAAAATAGGCTTGGGCTTGATCGCTATAGTTGCCGGTGGTGTCGATCGTTTGGACTTCAAGCGCGGTAAACTCAAGCAACTCGCCATTTTTATCGATCTTCGCGACGATCCAATCGACATAGTAGCTACCCGCCTTGCCGCCATCGGCGCGCGGCGGGCGCGGCAACGGAAGTTCGCCGCCCCAACGCTTCCCGAACAGAACGGCTTGCTTTTCGGTTAGAGTGCCTTGCACCTTACGAAGCCGCGCTTCGCTTGCGGTTATCAATTCGGTGCCCGCGCCGAAGACTTCGTACCCGACTTCAGAAAGCGCCCGATACTCGTCCGCATAGAGCCGGTTAGGGCAACAGATAATAGAGCCCGTGTTGACTAGCTTGACCGAGCAAGCGCCGTGATTCGGCTTGATGCAGTCGCCGTTCGTGAAAGGGCATTGTTTGTTCGCTGCGAAAGGTGCGGCTTCAGGCCGGTAGGGCTCGTATCCAAAGAACTCGACAATTTTTAGCGCCATTCAATCTACCCCTGTTGACCGTTCTTAGCGGATGGATCGAAAACAGTAAAATGCGGTTTTTCCTACCCATGCCCTGCCCATTCGCACGACGGAACTTTCGCGCTACGCTATGCCGTTGATTTTTTAGCAATTATACCGTTGAGATTGCCCGCATTCCGTCACCTCAAAGGGGCAGCGGTCGATAATTCTACGGCAGCTATCTAACTGAGCGCCCCCATAATTTGCCTGACGGCAATCGGCTACAATCCCCTGTCCTACACACGCCAACCCATGCCATAATCGCCGCGCTCTTTCTCCCCGTCCGTCCCCACGCGCCAGCGCACCCACGCCCGCACTTCGCAAAAATTCTCCTATTGCGAAATCCACGCCACCCGTCCGTCCCCCAGCAATTGCATGGCCTGCGACGGTGTGAACTTCGCACATTTGGCAACGGCACATCGGCCGCGCCACCCCCTTAAACCCGCCGAAACGGAAACGGCGCGACCGTCCGCTCATAGCTGTGCAGATCCAGCGCCCGCGTCACCGGCGGCAAGGCCCGGTCCGCGCAGGCGCGCCGTTCGCACAGCGGGCAGGTCGGCCCCACCTCCGTCGCGCCGTCCTTGTCCGGGTCGATGCCGTCGGCATGGACGATCCGCCCCCCATGTTTCGCCTCGCACCCGATCGCGATCACTGATCGGCCACGCGCCCCCGGTGCGCCCGCTATCCCCATCGCCAGCGTGACGAAGCGCCGCCCGTCCAGCGTCTCGATCAACTGGCACGCCACCATGTCGC
This sequence comes from Sphingobium sp. Ant17, assembly GCF_000588875.1. Lineage (GTDB taxonomy): Bacteria > Pseudomonadota > Alphaproteobacteria > Sphingomonadales > Sphingomonadaceae > Sphingobium. The sequence continues at coordinate 84,929 of NZ_JEMV01000012.1, read as the reverse complement.
TCGTCGCCGCGTCATACGCGTCCCAGCGCGGACACGCCCCGCCATAGCGGGCAAAGGGCCAGGCCTCGCCGTCGAACCGCTTGGACACCAGCCCCGCCCGGTCCATCTTGACCATGAAGAAGGGGATGCCCCGCGCGCCCGTGCGCCCCAGGCTGGTCAGCCGATGCGCCAGTTGCTCGGCCGACACCCCGAACCGGTCGCGCAGCAGGGCCAGGTCGTGGCGGCTCTGCTCGCACGCCTGGCGGAACCGGTCATAGGGCATGATCAGCGCCGCGGCGGCATAGTTGGTCAGCGCCATGGTGGCGATGCGGCGGCTGTCCTCGTCGGGCGGCGCGGCGCGCGCCACCTGCGCGGCGATCGCCTCGGCCAGTTCCTGCGCGCACAGATGATAGGCGATGGCGAACAAGCGCCCCGACGCGGGCAGCCGCTCGTTCAGCATCAACCGCCGCCGGTGCATGTCATAATGACGCAGCGTCCCCGCCAGCACATCGGCGCGCACCACCTGCACCGCCATGCCATGCCGGTCTTTCAACCGCGCGCGCAATTCTGCCTGCAACAGCGCCGGATCGTCGCTCATCGTCGCGGCCAGGCTCTCCGCCCCCGCATCGATCTCCGCGAAATGATTGCCCGCCCGCGCGATCATCTCGCGCAACCAGTCCACCGGCGCAACTAGCGGCGCCGGGCCGCGCGCCCCCGCGACCGCCTCGCCGGGCAAGCGCCGCAAATCGGTCAGCGCACGATAGAATCGCGCCAAGGCTTCGGACACCCCCGGATAATTTTCCGCGACCTCCAACACCTCGTCACGCGCGATCCCAATGTCCCGCACTAGCGCATCGGACAAAATTTCACTGAGTTCGCCGGGACCGCCCTCGGCCGGGGACGCGGTAAAGTCCCGAATATCGATGTCATAGGTATTAGCCAGCCGCAGCAGCATCTGCGCCGTCAACGGCCGCTGATTGCGCTCCAAATGGTTGAGATAGCTGGGAGAAACCCCCAATTCCTCGGCCATCCGCGTCTGGTTGAGGCCCAGCTCCCGGCGCAGCACGCGCAACTTGGGGCCAAGATAGAGTTTGCGATCAGTCAGCTCTGCCATATGGTCATATTGTCATAGAATGACAATTATATCAAATCCAATCATGACACGCGGCCACTAACCGTCCTTATAATGGCCGACCCTTGTCCGTATAGCTGTACGCAAGCCGATGAACGGCGCATCTGAAAGGACAAGGACATGACCACCGAGACCACCGGCCATCCCCAGCCCGCCCGTTCGCGCGCGGTCTTCTCGCCCGAAGATTTCGGCCTGATCCGCACCGCCATCGCCCATTATCTGCGCGAGGTTCAGGACCAGCCCGAATCAGTCAAATATGCCAATCTCTACCACCGGCTTGGTCGGGTCGCCTGACACTTGGCCGTCCAGGGGCGCAGCCTCACCCCGCCTGTGCCCCTGGATACCCGCCTTATAGCGAAAAGCGGGCCGTCACCCGAATGTCGCGCCCGGCCAGCGGCGCGAAATCCTTAAGCACGCTGGCATGCCGCCGCGCCTCGACATCGAAGATGTTGTTGGCCGACAGCATCAAGGTGGTGCGGTCATTGCCCGCGAACGGCTTGAACGAGAGCGACGCATTGACCAGCGTATAGGCGTCGGTCGTCGTCTCATAATCGGCGATCCGTTCCTGCGCGAAAGCATGCTCAATCTCCGCCCGCGCCGACAGCCGGTCGCCACGCGCTTCTAGCCCGCCCAGCAGCCGCAGCGGCGGAATGCGCGGGGCCGGACCATTGCCCTTGATATGCGCGCGCACATAATCGGCCACGCCATCGACATTGATCGCATAGCGGCCGACTTGCGCCAGCTTCACCGACGCCTCCGCCTCGAACCCATAATAGCGCGCATCGGCCTGGGCATAGGCGAAGCAGGGGAATTCCAGTTCTGCCCCGCCATTGGCCGCCTGGCACACGCTGTCGTCGACGATCGCGTCATAGATATAGCCGTCGAACCAGTTGTGGAACGCGGCCAGGCTGATGCTGTAGCCCTCACCACCGCCGCGCAACGTGCCTTCCACGCCCCAACTACGTTCCTTGCCGAAATCGGGGTTGCCGAGTTCAAACGCCTGCGTCCCGGCATGATTGCCGCGCGCGAACAATTCCTCCGCCGACGGCGCCCGTTCGCTCCGCGATAGGTTCAGGCCCGCGCGCCAGCCCGGCATGATCGCCTGGCTGATGCCGAGCGATCCAGACAGAGCGTTGAAGCTGCGTGTCCGCCCATCGACGAACAGATCGGCGTCGGGATCGGCCTTGAGGTCGGTATGCTCATAACGCGCGCCCGCCTCCAGCCGCGTGTCGCCGAGATCGAGCGACTGCAGCGTGAAGACGCCCAACTGGTTGGTCTCATTCTTCGGCAGGAACTTCTCTTCGCCATCCGCCTGAAACCGGCGGGTGAAGAATTGCGCGCCGAACGCCCCGTCCCAACCGCCGCGCTTGGCCTGGATGAATTCCAGGCGGCTTTCCATCGATTGATTCTTGAACGTCGTGCCGACTTCCCCCGTCGGCTCGATTTCCTGATGCTGATAATCGGCCCAGCCCGCGCGCAGGCGGATACTGTCCAGGAACCCGCCCCCCGTCGCCACTTCCCCGCGCAGGTCGGCGCGCGTCTGGCGCATGGACAAGGTCACATCTTCATGGCTGTGACCTTCTTCCTCTTCATGGCCATGTTCTTCGCCCTCATGGTCATGATCATGCTCTTCCGTCACGTCGATCCGCGACGGCACGCCATAGCGGTTCTCGGTATGCGACACCGATACGCCCAGATTGCCGCCATCGCCGATATAGGCAAAGCCGCCCGCCACTTCCCATGTTTCCGCCGCCGTGTTGGGCAGTTTGCCCTTCCACATCCCGTCTTCGCGGATCTCGGCGTCGTCCGACTGCACCGCCAGCGCACGCTGCGGCTTGGACAGAATATAGCCGCCGGTGCGCAGATCGTCGCTCTTGTTCCAGCTGCCATCGAGATGGACGACGAAATTCTCCGCCAGCGGCGCTTCGATCTCGCCACTGACCGTCCGCTCATTGGCGGCGCTGCCATAAGTGGCAAGCCCTTCGACATGCACCGGCTCGTCGGGCACACGGCGCGGGATGCGGCTGTCGATCACATTGACCACGCCGCCAATTGCCGACGAACCATAGAGCAGGGCGGCGGGGCCGCGCAAGATTTCGATCCGGTCTGCGGTCAGCGGGTTGATCGCCACCGCATGGTCGACCGAGGTATTGGATACATCGAAACTGCCGATCCCATCGGTCAGAATGCGCACCCGCTCCCCCTGGAAGCCGCGCAGGATCGGACGGGACGCATTGGGGCCGAAGGAGGTGGCGGACACACCCGGCTGTCGCGCCAGCGTCTCGCCGATGGTCGTCCGCAACTGCTGCGTCAGCTTGTCACCGGTCAGCACGGTCGTACCGGACAGGATATCGCCCTGCCGCCGGGGGATGAGGGCAGTGACGACAATGTCGGCGCGATTGTCATGATAGCCTGATCGGCGGCTTGCGGTGCGGCATCGGTGGCCTGGGCAAAGGCGGCGGGCGCGACGCAGAGGGCAGACAGGGCGCAACCGGCGCGCAACGGGAGGAGGCGGGACATCAACGATGGTCATCCTTGGCAACGGGAAGAATGAGACCCTGTAACCAATATGATATGGTATATCAATATCGGCTCGTCGCTTTTCCGTTGCAGCGCAGCATTCGCGCTACGATCTCCGACGGTTACAGGAAGAGAAAGTCCGCCAGCGCCTCGACCGCCGGGGTTTCCGCGGCATCGGGCCGCACCGCCTGGCGAATCTCGACTGCGGGCAGGGGCATGTCGAGCGCGATCCGCTTGATGCCCTCCATCCGGCCCAAGTCACGCGCCAGCGGACCGAAAGCCGCGAACAGGCCGACATCGTCCCGCAAGGCCGCCATGATCGCCGCCATATTGTCGTTTTCCAACGCCACCGGCCCCGACCGGACCTTGCCCTTGGCCAGCGCCGCCTCGATCACCGCGCGCATCGCATTATCCCGCTCCATCGCCAGCATCGGCGCTGCGGCCAGATCGGCGCGCGATACGCTCTGCGAGCGTGCAAATGGATGATCCGCCCCCGCATAGATATTGACCGGCTCCGACCAGCCATAGCGCGACGGAAAATCCGCTGGTGCTTCCAGTGCATAGAAATAGGCGATGTCGGCGCGCCCCCGCTTGAGCGCGGCGTCCGCGTCCGCCGCCGACTGGACATGCAGGTCGAGCGCGATCGCAATATCCTCGTTTGCCGCCTCGAACGCCGCCAACGCATCCTGCAAATGGCCGAACACCGGCGCAGGCGCAGCCAGCATGATGGTGCGGCGCGGTGGTTCGGCGGCAATAGGGGCAGGGGGCGGCATCGGGGCAGCGGCCACGGCAGCCGGGCGATCCCAATCATCCGCCTTATCCTGCGACAGCAACGTCATCGCCTCCGCCGTCTTGCGTCCGGCCGGGGTCAGCCGCGCCCCCCCCTCCAGATCGTCGAACAACCGATAGCCCAGCCGCATTTCCAGCGACGCAAGATCGCGGGCAATCTGCTCAGGGGGCAGGCCCATGTCATTGGCACAGCGCGCTAAATTCCCCGCCGCCACCATCTGCGCGAAAAGGTCCAACTGGCGCAGGATGGTGTGTCCATCCCTACCTGATAGAGGAAATGCCAAGCCGGTGTAAGGGCGATCTTGACGAAGCCTGCCCAATGATGGCAGGGCGCTCTCCTGCCGGGCGGGTATAGCTCAATGGTAGAGCACTAGCCTTCCAAGCTTGTGATGCGGGTTCGATCCCCGCTACCCGCTCCAGCAATTGCTGCCAGAGATCAGCTCGGTTTCGGTCCTGAACTTGCCCTTTCCATCAGCGTGAATAGAAATTCGGGCGCATCGGTCGGGCCGTTGGCGAGTGCGTCGATGACTGCACGGCCCATATCTTCGAGTGGCTGGCGCACCGTCGTCAATGGCGGCCAGGACGTCAGGCTAGCCGGCGTATCATCGAAGCCGACCACAGAAAGATCCTCCGGCACGCGTAAACCGATGCGATGTGCCAGCGTCAGCACGCCCAGCGCCATATCGTCATTGGTGGCGAAGATCGCACTTGGCGGGTCGGGTAGCGCCAGCAAGGCCTCGCCCGCCGCGATGCCGGACGTGAAGGTGAAGCCGCCGCCGACGAACAGGCTCTCGTCGACCGGCACCGCCGCTGCGGCCAGCCCGTCGCGAAACCCCTCGACCCGGCGCAATGCCGATCGGTGCTTGGCGGGCGGCGTGATGATGCCGATCCGGCGATGGCCATGGGCGATCAGATGGTCCGCGACCATGCGCCCGGCGGCGCGTTCGGGGGTATGGATGTTGAAACCGGCACCGACCACCGATCCGGCGATCCGCGCGCAGGGCAGGCGCAGTTCCGCGAGCCGCGCCAGCAAGGCTTCGTCATCCGACAAGGGCGGCACCAGCAACACGCCATCGGGGCGCAGGGCGGCCATCAGCCGTTCGAGCACGTCGAACTGCTCTTCCCCGCCCGGGGAGATCGGTTCGACGACGAGATGATAGCCCAATTCGCGGCAGCGCGCGGCGGCCCCCGACTGGATGCCGCTGATATAGCCCGGCGCGGGATTGCTGTAGAGATAGGCGATCATGAACGACCGTCCGCCCGCCAGTCGTCGCGCCGACTGATTGGGCCGATAGCCCAGCTCGCGGATGGCGGCCTGCACTCGGTCGCGCAATTCGCTGCTGACATTCGGGGCGTTGTTGACGACGCGCGACACCGTCTTGATGGAAACCTTTGCCAGGGCGGCGACATCGTGGATGCTGGTCATGGATGCGATCGGCTCGAAACAACGGAAAGACCCGTCATGCGGGGCGAAGGCGGCGCTTGGCAAGTCGCGATCATGCGCCCTATGTTCCGCCGATGCAAAAGAGGCGGGGCGGGACATGGGTGACGTGATCAATCTGCGCCAGGCGCGCAAGGCAAAGGCCCGGTCGGACAAGGCGCGGCACGCGGACGTCAACCGAGCGAAATTCGGCCGCACTAAGGCGCAGCGACAGGCCGAGGATCAACAACGCGCACGACAGGAGGCCGCCGTCGATGCCACCTATCGGGAAGATCGCGCGCCTGAATAGACCGGCACGGCCTGGCCCTGTTCCAGTTGCACTTTTGCCCCTTGCCTGATACCCGCCCGCGCATCATCCGCGCCATTCCCGAATAGAAGAGTCGCCCCATCTATGTCCGACAAGATCAACCGCATCGTCCTCGCCTTTTCCGGTGGCCTCGACACCAGCGTGATCCTGAAATGGCTGCAACAGACCTATCAATGCGAAGTGGTGACTTTCACCGCCGATCTGGGGCAGGGCGAGGAACTGGAGCCCGCGCGCGCCAAGGCCCGGATGATGGGCGTCAAGGAAGAGCATATCTTCATCGACGACCTGCGCGAAGAATTTGTGGCGGACTATGTCTTCCCGATGATGCGCTCCAACGCGCTCTATGAAGGCCTCTATCTGCTCGGCACGTCGATAGCCCGCCCGCTGATCGCCAAGCGCCAGATCGAGATCGCCAAGATGGTGGGTGCCGATGCGGTCAGCCATGGCGCGACCGGCAAGGGTAATGACCAGGTCCGCTTCGAACTGGGCTATTATGCCCTCTCGCCCGACATCAAGGTGATTGCGCCGTGGCGCGAATGGGATTTGACCAGCCGCACCAAGCTGATCGAGTTCGCCGAACAGAATCAGATCCCGATCGCCAAGGATAAGCGCGGCGAAAGCCCCTTCTCGACCGACGCGAACATGCTGCACACTTCGTCCGAGGGTAAGGTGCTGGAAGATCCGTGGGATGAAGTCCCCGACTATGTCTATTCGCGCACGGTCAATCCGGAGGACGCGCCCGACGCGTCCGAATATATCACCATCGATTTCGAGCGTGGGGATGGCGTGGCGATCAACGGCGTTGCGATGAGCCCCGCGACCCTGCTCGAAACGTTGAACGATTATGGCCGCAAACATGGCATCGGCCGCCTCGATCTGGTTGAAAACCGTTTCGTCGGCATGAAATCGCGCGGCATGTATGAAACGCCGGGCGGCACCATCTATCACCTCGCCCATCGCGGCATCGAGCAGGTCACGCTTGATCGCGGCGCGGCGCATCTCAAGGACGAACTCGCCCCGCGCTATGCCGAACTCATCTATAACGGCTTCTGGTTCAGCCCGGAGCGGGAGATGCTGCAGGCCGCGATCGACCACAGCCAGGAAAAGGTCACCGGCACGGTTCGCCTCAAACTCTATAAGGGCGGCGTCTATATCGTCGGCCGCAAATCGCCGCACTCGCTCTACAGCGAGAAGGTCGTGACCTTCGAGGACGATGCCGGTGCCTATGATCAGCGCGATGCGGCGGGCTTCATCAAATTGAACGCCCTGCGCCTGCGCCTGTTGGGACGGCGGGACCGCTAACGCGGCGGCCGTCTGCTTGCGGCTTCATCTCGTCGCATGCTTTGCCAACTGTTAACCAATAATGCCCCATCCCGCCGGAATGGAGGGACGTGGCATGCACGGTATAACATTGGAAACAGCATCCGTCTGTCGCGCCATCGAGCGATCAACGGCGATCGTGAGCTTCGACATGGCTTGCCGTGTGATCGGGGCCAACGATAATTTCCTGGCCCTCTTCCGCTATGATTTTGTCGACATTCAATTGCGACCACATAGCCTGTTCTGCGAGCCGGGCTTTGCCGACACGGCCGAATATGCGGCCTTCTGGGATCGGCTGCGCGCCGGCCATTTCGACACGGGCGTCTATCGCCGACAGGATCGGCATGGCCGCCGCGTCTGGATCAGGGGCAGCTATAATCCGATGTTCGATGAACATGGCGTCCAGACCGGCGTCATAAAGTTCGCCACCGACATCAGCGCCGAACAGGAAGCGATTGCCGCGCGCGAGGATGCCGAACAGCGATTGGGCCGCCAGGAACGCGACCGCCGCGCCAGCATCGAACGGGTGCTCAGTGAAGTGAGCGGCATCGTCGATGCGATTGACGGCATAGCCCGCCAGACGAATCTCCTAGCGCTCAATGCCACGATCGAGGCGGCGCGGGCAGGGGATGCCGGACGCGGCTTTGCCGTTGTCGCGGCGGAGGTCAAGAAGCTGGCGCTCGACACCCAAAACGCGACCCGAGACGCCCGTGCGGTGATTTCCGGCTGATCGTGCCTGTTACACGTTGCGACAAAGTCGTGCATGCCTGACATAGTTGCGGGACAAGTTGGGCCGATAAGCATCTTCAAGGACGGCGAAACGTCGTTCCGCATAGATGCTTTGGAAGGAACAGGACATGATCCGCAAGTTTTTTGGAACCGTCGCTCTTGGCTCGCTCTTTGTCGGCGGCCTCGCCGCGTCGCACGTCGCTTTCGCCCAGCCGGGCGATGGCCCCGGTCGTGGTGGCCGTGGCGGTGGCATGATGAGGATGGCCGACACCAACAAGGATGGCACGATCACGAAGGCGGAACTGACCGCTGGCCTTGAAGCGCGCTTCGCCAAGATGGACATCGACAAGGATGGCAAGCTGACCCAGGCCGATCGCGATGCGATGCGCACCCAGCGCCTCGACATGCGCTTTGCCAAGCTGGACACCGACAAGAATGGCCAGATTAGCAAGGCCGAAATGGCCGCCGCGCAGGAGGGCAGGGCTGACAAGCGCGCGGACAAGCGTGCCGAAGCGGGCAAGCCCGGTGGGCCGGAAGGTCGCCATTGGGGTGGTCGCCATCATGGTGGCCCCGGCAAGGGCGGCAAGATGATGGGCGGTCGCGGCGACGCGAACAAGGATGGCATCGTGACGAAGGCTGAATTCATGGCCGGACCGATGGCCATGTTCGACAAGGCCGACGCCAACAAGGACGGCCAGGTCACCGCCGACGAAATGAAGGCCGCGCGTCAGGCGATGCGTGGCGCCTGGAAGGACCGCAAGGCAGCCGCTCCGTCCGCCAACTGATCGAACACCCCCCGTTCACGGGTCCAGGCCCGGCATTCCCCTGCCATCCCTGAACCGGACTCGTGAACCCTGCTGGAAGGGCGAAGACTGGCTCCCCCGCCACGCCTTCGCCCTTCCAACTTTTTCCCGCCCATGACAGACAGGCGCAATGAGCGAAAAACCCCACCTCCTGCTCGTCGATGACGAGCGTTCGATCCGCGAGCCGCTGGCGCAATATCTGTCGCGCAACGGCTTTCGCGTCACCGCCGTCGATAGCGCGGCGGAGGCGCGGATTCGTTTGAACGCCAATGCGATCGACATGGTGATCCTCGACATCATGATGCCGGGTGAGGATGGGCTGTCGCTCTGCCGCCACATCCGCGAGACCAGCGAAATCCCCGTCATTCTGCTCACGGCCCGCACCGAAGAGACCGATCGCATCGTTGGCCTGGAAATGGGCGCGGACGATTATGTCCTCAAACCCTTTTCCCCGCGCGAACTGGTCGCCCGGATCAAGGTGATCTTCCGCCGCGTCGCCACCGGCGGCCAGCGCGTGACCGCGCCGGACGGGGCCAATTACAGTTTTGCCGGATGGCTGCTCAAGACGCAGGAACGCACGCTGGTCGATAGCGAGGGCGTGTCGCTGCCGCTCTCGACGGCGGAATATAATCTGATGCTGGCCTTTGCCACCCGTCCCAATTCGGTGCTGAGCCGCGACCAGCTGCTCGACATCACCCAGGGGCGGGAGGCCAATGCCTTCGACCGCGCGATCGACAATCAGATCAGCCGCCTGCGCAAGAAGATCGAGCCTGACCCCAAGAACCCGACGCTGATCAAGACCGTATGGGGCGGCGGCTACACGCTCTCCGCCGACGTGCGCAAACTGTGAAGCGCCTCCGCCTCTGGCCGCAAAGCTTGGTCGGGCAGATCATCGCGCTCGTCGCGCTGGCATTGTTCGTGGCGCAGGCGATCAATTTCGGCCTGCTCTATCGCGAGCGCATCCGGCTGCAATTGACCGCGCAGACCGCGCCCGCCGTGTATCGCGTGGTCGATGCGCTCGACAACCGCCCCGACCGGCCCGGCCCGGCGCGGATGCGGGCGCGCTTCGTGCAGGGCGCGCCGCAACTGACCGGCGAAGCCCGTCCGGACATCGAAAAGCGGGCGGCGGCTATGTTCGAGGATATCGGCCTGCGCATCCTGACCGTGCGCGTGGTGCAGGATGACGCCGTGATGCCGATGCGCCGCTGGGAACGGATTCGCGTGCGCGCCGATGGCGAACGGCCGCATGATCACCGGGTCGAGCGGCTGACGCTGGCGGCCGAATATGAACCGGGCAAATGGGTCGTCACGCAAGCCCGCAGCGGCGATCGCCCGGCACGCTTCGGCGGCTGGCTGATCGGCCAGACGCTTATCCTTTATGTCATCGTCCTGTTGCCGCTGCTCTGGATCGGCAGTCGGCTGGCGCGCCCCCTGAAGCAACTCACCGGATCGGCGCAGCAATTTGCGCGTACCGGTGCGGCCGACGCGGTGGACGAACGCGGCCCGGGCGACGTGCGAGATCTGACCATGGCGTTCAACGCCATGCGGTCGCGGATTATCGCCATGCTGGACGAAAAGGACCGGATGCTGGGCGCGATCGGCCATGATCTGCGCACCCCGCTCGCCTCGCTGCGGGTGCGCGCCGAGTCGGTCGAGGATGATGCCGAGCGGGCGCGCATGTCCGAAACCATCGATGAGATGAACCGGATGCTGGAGGATATCCTCTCGCTCGCGCGTGCCGGACGCAGCACGGAATCGGTGCAGAAGGTCGATCTCGCCGCGCTCGCCGATGCCGTGGTCGAGGATTTCATCGAACTGGACTCCCCCGTGGACATGACCGAAAGCGACCGCGCCGTCGCCTTCGTGCGACCGCAACAGATCCGCCGCGCGCTGCGCAACCTCATCGAAAACGCCATCGTCTATGGCGAACGCGCCCATGTGTCGGTAGTGCGGGAAAGCGGTTCCATTCGACTGGTCGTCGCCGATGCCGGCCCCGGCATCGCCGAAGACCGGATGGAGGAAATGCTCGAACCCTTCACCCGCCTCGAAGGATCACGCAACCGTGAAACCGGCGGCGCGGGCCTCGGACTGGCACTTGTGCGCGCGATCATGGCCGAACATCAGGGCGAACTACGCCTTACCAACCGCGCCGAAGGCGGACTGGAGGCAAGTTTGGTACTGCCTGCCTGATCGAGTTCGTGGTGTGTCTTCCGTCGTCGGCAAGGTGAAGAGCTTGCATCTCCCTTGCTGATCGCGCAGCTTTAGTCTCCGCAACAGAGGATATGTCCGATGCTAGGGCTTTTGCTTCTCCTCCAGATGCCGAGCGATATCGTGGTCACGGGCCAACGCCTTGTCGAGGCGCAGGCAGAATGCGTCCAGACAGGCTGCACCCCGCTCCGCGATGCGCAGGCAACGATTGCCCTGGCGGAAGTACAGTTCAGGGACGGCCATTATCGCGATGCAAAACGGCTGCTGGCGGCCGCGATTGACCGGAATGAGAAGCAGGCCGCCGCTGCGCCCAGGCCTGTAGCCGCTCTGTATGAGGCCTATGCGACGGTCGCCCTTCATGAGGGTGACAAGCAGACCTATCGGCGTGCCGTCGTCAAACAGGTCCGAATCTTGCGGGAACATCTGCCGGACGATGATCCCTCACGCATCTCCGGTTCGACGGCTTTGGGCGACATGTGGATCGCGCTCGAAGATTATCGGCAGGCAGAGATTACATATCGTGGCATCGAACAGAATGCGTTGGCGTCGGGCCAGGATAAGGCCGCGATGCTGGCCGGCATGAAACGGGTATGGCTGAACGCTGCGCGTGGCGATGAGCGGACGTCGATCGAACTGCTCGACCAGCTTGAACAACGTCCGCTCGCGCAAAACCCGGGCTATCAAACCGCGCTGCGGGTTCTTCGTCTTCGCCTGGCGGCGCGGCAGGCGGATGAAACGGAAATGACCCGACTTATCGCTGAACTTGGCCAAAGTGGCGGCAAGGAGGCGGTGCTCGTCTGGTCGCCGCCCTATGGTTCGACCGCAGCACAGGCTGCCAGCACGGATGCTCGGACATTTGGGGGAGGGGATCTGGCCGCTGCGACAGCGAGCGACTATAATAGCATCCGCTGGGCAGATATCGGCTTTTGGATACGCCCCGACGGACGCACCGAGGATATAGAAATTCTGCGGGGTTCCTCATCGAAAACCTGGATCAAACCCGCGCTTAATCAAATCGCTGGCCGTCGTTACTCTTCGACCACGGGCCAAGACGACGGCAAGGGCAATATCGCATCGAGCGATTCACGCAGAGAAGCGACTATATCCTTCCTATAGGAAGCCATATTAAGCGGCGCATCGCAACCGGTGGCTATGACATACTTGATCTAAGCCAGGCACCCGCAGACCCCCCAGGCTGAGCGTTTCGATTGCTTAATGCTTGCTGGCCTTGCTCGACCCACTACCCGCGTCAGCATTGATCAGGGTCGCGCCGGTGGGCAAAGCGGTGCCGCCCATGTCGAGCTGCCGGGCCTGCTCCGTGGCGACGCGGACAGGGTCGTCGCGTTCCTTGATCGCCGCCCTGGTCTCTGCGTCCATGTCGTCGTCCGACGCCGTCTGGCCGCCGCGGGTCCAGCCCAGGATGATCGACATGCGCCGATTGCGCGGGTCATAACTATCGCCCTTGATGAAGGGTTCGCGGTCGGCGACACCTTCGATCCGGGCGAAGCGGGCATTGCCGATGCCGCTGTCCGCCAGCGCCTTGCGCGTCGATTCGGCGCGGGTGGAGGACAGCAGCCAGTTATTCATCGTCCGCCCCGACGCATAGGGCAGGCCATCGGTATGCCCGCGCACGATCAGCGGGTTGGGCATGGTCTGGAGCACCGAGGCCACTTCAGCGACCAGCGCGCGCGCCTGCGGCACCAACCGGTCCGTACCCATGGCGAACATCGCAAAGTCCGCCTCATCGATCAGGTCGATGCGGAGCCCTTCGCGGATTTCGGTAAAGCGCACATTCTTGCGCAGTTTGGCCATGCCGCGGCGGCTCATCCGCGCTTCCAGATCCTTCTTGATCGATTCGAATTTCTGGCGGTCGGCGGCGCGCATTGCCTTGCCGCCCTGGTCCTTGGTGCCGCTCGCATCCCTTGGGATGGTGATCGACAAATTGCCCTGGCCGCCGGTGGTCGGATAATTTTCCTTGCCCGTGATGCTGTCGCCACCCATCATCCCGGTGGCGCCGGCCGACCCCATCTTGAGTTCCACCAGCGTCGGTGTGAAATAGTCGGCAAGCGCCTTGCGCTGCTTTTCGGTGGTCGCACCCAGCAGCCACATCAGCAGGAAAAAGGCCATCATCGCCGTCACGAAATCGGCATAGGCGACTTTCCACGCGCCGCCATGATGGCCGCCATGGCCTTGGACGATGATCTTCTTGACGATGATCGGCCGCGGCTCGGGTTCGTTCGCCCCGCGCTTCTTTTCCCCCGCCACGCCTTATTTGCCCCGCATGCCGTCGAACACTTCGGCAAAGGCCGGCTGGTTCGCATGGGGAAGGCTGGAGCGCGCCGCTTCGATCACCAGCGGCTGCGGGTGACCGTGGAGCGATGCGACGATGATCTGCTTGACGACATGATAGATCGCGCCGTCCGCTTCGATCACGCTGCGGCATCGATTGGCAAAGGGATTGACCATGCCATAGGCAAGCAACACGCCCAGGAACGTGCCGACCAGCGCCGAACCGATCATCGCGCCCAAAATGGCAGGCGGCTGGTCGATCGACCCCATGGTCTTCACCACGCCCAGCACCGCGGCGACGATGCCCAGCGCGGGCAACGCGTCGGCCAGACCCTGGAGATTGTCGGCGGGCTTGATCGCTTCATGATGATGGGTCTTGAGGCTGTTATCCATCACATCTTCGACCGCATGCGGATCGAGCGTACCGGACGACACCACCACCAGACGCAGCGTATCGCTGATCAAGTGGATCAGCGTTTTGTCCTTCATCAGGCGCGGATATTCGGTGAAGATGGTCGAACTCGCGGGATCTTCGATATGGGGTTCCAGCGCAACCGGCCCTTCGACACGCAGTGTCTTCATCAGCTTGCTGACGAGGAAGATGCAGTCGAGGAAATCCTGTTTCTTGTACTGCGGCCCCTTGAACACCTTGGCCAGGCCACCGCCCAGCGCTTTAAGGTCGGCACCCGAATTGCCGATGATCAGCGCGCCGACGGCCGCGCCACCGATGATCATCATTTCATGGGGCAGGGCGTGGAGCACGGGGCCGATATCGCCGCCGGTGATGATGAACCCGCCAAATACCATGACCAACAGGACGACAAGGCCGATGACTGCAAACATGGTAATCCCCGAAAAATCTGCCCTAGGGCATCGACCCGATAAAAGAGTCCATCACTTGGTTAATACGGACTGGTTAGCGGGAGGTTTAGAATGGCGGGCTTTTTAGCCGATCAGGTCGAACAGGGTCTGCCGGTTGATCCGCGCAAAGCTGGCCTGCGCCGCTTCGAGTTGCAGCAGCTGCGCCGACACATTGGCAATGACTTCGGTCAGGTCGGTCGATTCCAGCCCAGCGCGCCGTTCGGTCAAGTCTAGGCCGATGTCGGTCAGCCGCGTGCCGATGACGTCCAGCCGGTCGCTGCGCACGCCCTGCCGGGCCTGTTCTACGACGATATGGTTCTGCCCCGCCTTCACCGCGCCCAGCGCACTGGCAAGGTCCGCATCGTCGCCATTTTCCAGCGCGGCCATCGTCTGGCCCAATATGGCGTCGATCGACATGGGTGTGCCGTCGACGTCTATGCCTTCGGACACATCCTGCCGGGTGCCGACGACGGCAAGGTTCAGGCCCCGGCTGACGGGAACCAATACGCTTTGCCCATCGTCGAACACCGGCGTGCCCTGATAATCTCTCTGGTTGAACAATTCGCCGATTGTCGTGCGGATCGTCGTTATTTCCTCCAATATGGCCGCACGGCTGGTCTCGTTGAGCGATCCGTTCCGTGCCGATGTAACCAACACCTGCGTGCGCTGGAGCAGGCTATCCACCTCGCTCAAATTGGCCTCCGCATTGACGGCGCGCGCCGTGCCATAGCTGATATTGGTTTGCCAGGCGGCCTGTTGCGACTGGGCGCGGGCAATGTCGGAAACCTGTACCCAGGCCAGCGGATCGTCCGACGCCTTGTTGAGGGTGACACCAGTGGACACCGCTGTCTGCCCATCGACGATGCTTTTCGACAGGGACTGTTGCCGCCGAATCTCGGCGAGCATGATCTTGTGCGTGATGCCTACCATGGTTCAGCCCTTTGCCGGTCAGATGATCTGGAGGATCGCATCGATGGTTTCCTTCGCGATCTGAAGGATTTTGGCGCTGCCCGAATAGGCTTGCTGGATACGCAGCAATTCCGCCGCTTCCATATCGAGATCGACGCCACTCACGGCTTCGCGGGCGGCCACGGCCTGGTCGTTCCGCCCTTGTGCGGTGGTATATTCCGCTTTGGTCGCGCCCAGCAGATTGGCCTGGCTGGCAACGAGCGCCGTCCACCCCTGTTCGACGCCGCCATTGCTGCGCAGGGTGGAGGAAACTGTCAGCAGATTGCCGTTGAGCGTTCCGTCGGTCGAACGCAGCGCCAGATCTTCGGGATCGAGCGCCAATAGGGTCACGCTGGCTGCGCTGCCGCCATAGGTCAGCACGGGCGCACCGGCCGCGCCGCCATCTGTCACGCCCTGTCCATGCCAGTCGTTGATGTTGGTCACGAACTGTTCGGCCAGCGTGTCGAGGTTCGCGGTACGGTCGGCAGCCGTGTCGGCTGCGGAGAACAGCCCACCCAGCGCGCCGCTCGCGGGGGCGGAAAGGGCGGTGCCATCACTCAAACTGAGCGAAAGACGCCCGTCGCCGTCGGCGGCAAGCGACAGGCTGGCGGCGCTGTCGCCGGTCACCAGCGTCTGTCCGGCGAAGCCGACGGTGGCGACGCCCAAAGCGCCGAAGCTGATGTCGATGTTCAGATTTGCGTTAAGCGTCAGCAAGGTCGCATCGCGGCCATCGAGCAGCTGTGCATGCGCCGATGTGCCTGGCTGGGCGCGCAGCAGGCTATTGTTGATTTCCGCCAGCGCCGACAAAGAGGCGTTGACGGTGCTGATGGCGGACTGGCCTTCGGTCGCGATCCCCTTCGATACCGCATCCAGATCCGTCGCGGTCTGACGAAAGGCGTCCGCAACACGGCCGATACTGTCCAGCGTCGTGACGCGCAGCGACGTGTCGCTCGGCGCGGCGGCCAGCTTGTCCATATTCTGGAACATGCCGATCAACAACTGGCCGACGCCGGTGCCGCCATCGTTCAGCGCGACTTCGGTATCCCCCTGCCAGCGCAAACGGGCGTCGGCACTGGCGAGGTTCATCGATGTCATGCGCACGCTGGCGTCGAGATAGGGGTCTGCACCGCGATTGACGCTGACCACCTGCGTCCCGCCGAAATTGGCGCGGGCGGTATAGTAGGTCATGGTCGCGGTGGACGATCCGGATTCCGTCGTCGTCACGCTGCGCCGCGTATAGCCTTCTGAACTGGCATTGGTGATGTTTTCGGCAATCGCCGCCATCGCCGTGCGATAGGCGCGGGTGCTGATGCGCCGATGGTGAAGAGATCGCTCATTCGCCTTTGGCCGGGGCGGCGGGTGCGACCCGTTCGCCAAATTGCCCGATCAGCAGTTGCGCGATGCCCATGCTGTTGCTGCCCGCCAGCGCGTCTGCGGTGCGCGAATCGGCCATCGATTGGAACTGCTCTGTCGCGCTGGAATCGCTGATTCCTTCGGCAAGGCTGGCCGATCGCATCGCGCCGATCATCTGACGCAGGAAGATCGCCTCGAACTGCTGCGCCGCCTTTTCAAGCGCTGCCTTGTTCGCGGCGCCTGCACCGGACGCGGCCGTGGCGGATGGGGTCGTCGTCACCTGCATCATAGCACCACCAGTTCCGCCTTCATTGCGCCCGCCTGTTTCAAAGCTTCGAGGATGGCGACCATGTCTGCGGGGGAAGCCCCGATCGCATTGACCGCCTTCACTATATCGGCCAGCGACGCCCCACCTTTAAAATTAACCATAGGTTTCTTTTCTTCCTCGACGCTGATGGCGCTCTGCTGCTCCAGCGCGGTCTCTCCCCGGCTGAACGGCGCGGGCTGGACGATGCGTGGCGCTTCGTTGACGCTGACGGTCAATTTGCCATGGGCGACGGCGGCCGGATGGATGCGGACTGCGCCATTGATGACGACGGTGCCGGTGCGGGCGTTGACGATCACCTTGGCGGCGGCGTCAGCGGGCGAAATCACGATATTCTCGATCATGCCCATCATCATGATGCGGTCTTCCGCGCCGGGAATGGCGTCGATCGCGACCGATACGGCGTCCATCGCGCGCGCGCGCCGATCGCCAAAGGCGAGGTTGATGCCGTCCGCGACGCGCAGCGCCGTGGTCAAGTCGGCTTCGGCGAGGTTGAAGGTCAGGGTCGGTGCGGTGTCAAAACCGGTGGCAACCGCGCGCTCGACCGTCGCGCCGCCAGGGATGCGCCCGGCCGAGGGAATGTTGACCGACACCTGGCTGCCATCCGCACCGGATACGCCAAGGCCGCCGACCGCGAGATTGCCCTGTGACATGGCGTAGATTTCATTGTCCGCGCCGCGCAGAGGCGTCATGATGAGCGTGCCACCGCGCAGCGACTTGGCCTTGCCCAGTGCCGAGACCGTGACGTCCAACCGCTGGCCTGGCTTGGCAAAGGCGGGCAGGTCCGCCGTCACCAGCACAGCCGCCGCATTTTTGAGCGCGGGATTGATACCCTGCGGCAAGGTCAGGCCAAAACGCGAAACCACGCCCTTCATGCCCTCGGTCGCATATTGCAGACTGTCATCGCCCGTGCCTGCAAGGCCGACGACGATGCCATAGCCCGTAAGCTGGTTTGGCCGAATGCCCTGAAACGTGCCCAGATCCTTGACCCGCTCGGCCTGTGCCGGCGTTGCGACCAGCGTAAGGATTATGGCCATGGCGGCCATTGCGTGGCGCACCAGATGGCCCAAAGAAACAATGACGGAAGATAGAAGACTGGCAAACGCGGCCATGGGGCGTATCCGTTCCATCAGAAGGGGCTGATCATCGAGAAGAAGCTCTGCAGCCAGCCTTGCTTGCTGGCGCGGGCGATTTCACCCTTGCCGGTGTAGATGATCTTGGCATCGGCCACGCGGGTCGAAGCGATGCGGTTGTCCGGGCTGATGTCGGCCTGACGGACGAGGCCGCTGATCTGGATATATTCGTCGCCGCGATTGAGCGTGAGCGCCTTCTCGCCCTTCACCAGCATCGTGCCATTGGGATAGACCGCCGCGATCGTCACGGTGATTTCGCCCGACAGAGCGTTGGATTGGGTCGCACCACCTTGGCCGGCGAAGTTGTTCTGGCCGCCCATCGCCACATCGCTGGCCGAAAAGAGCTTGGACAGCACACCGCTGGTGGGCGGCGTCAGCCCGATATTGCCGTTGCGGCTGGTGTCGGCGCTGTTGCTTTTGGTCGCCTGGGTCCGTTCGACCAGGACGATGGTGATGATGTCGCCGACCGTCGTGGCGCGCGCGCCGCTGGTGAGCGGCGTATAGCCCACGGCCACCTGGAAGATCGATCCATTGGCTTGCGGCACGGGCGGCTGCGCAACGACGGTCGGCGCATAATGCGCCCGTTCGACATCGCGCTTCTTGCCCGCGATGGCAGGGGACACAGCGACAGTCAGGCCGACAAGGCCGACCAGGGTGAGGAGGGGAAAGCGCATCATGTCAGATCACATATTCTGATTGACGTACTGGAGCATCTCGTCGGTCGCCTTGATCATCTTGCTGTTGACCTCATAGGCGCGCTGCGTCTCGATCATCTCGACCAGCTCCTCGACGATGTTGACGTTGGACGTTTCCAGGCTGCCCGATCGGATCGAACCGCGACCTTCCAACCCCGCGACGCCGACCTGCGGCACGCCACTGGCGGCGCTTTCGGTCAGCAGATTGCCGCCAGCCGATTGCAGCCCGGACGCGTTCATGAACGTGGCCAGTTCGATCTGGCCCAGCTGGGTCGGTTCCGCTTCGCCCTGCAACGTCGCCGACACCGTGCCGTCATTGCCGACCGTGACCGACGTCGCGCCTTCGGGCACGGTGATCTGCGGGATGAGGGGCAGGCCGTCGCTGGTGACGACATTGCCCTCGGCGGTGACGCTGAAATTACCCGCGCGGGTATAGGCGATGGAGCCGTCGGGGCGCTGGACCTGGAAGAAGCCGGAGCCTTCGATCGCCATGTCGAGCGCATTGCCGGTCTGGCTCAGCGTGCCCTGCGTGTTGATCTTGCTCGTGCCCTGCAGCGAGACGCCGGACCCCAGATTGAGGCCGGTCGCAAACTTGTTTTCGGTGTCCGAATTGGCGCCCGCCGCGATCATCTGCTGATAGGCGAGCGTTTCGAAATCGGCGCGGTCGCGCTTGAAACCCGTGGTGTTGACGTTCGCCAGATTGTTGGCGATCACGCGCATCTTCGTGTTCTGCGCGTCAAGGCCGGTGCGGGCGACATGAAGGGCGGCGTTGCTCATCGTTCATTTCTCCGTGCGGCATCCCTTGAGAGGGTGCTTATGCGTCAAGCACAGCAAGATGCGTGCCAATATTAACCATAGGTCTCAGCTATCAAGCGCATCAGCGATGCGCCGCCATCGTCCATCTGCTTGGCGGTATCGATCAGCTTGACCTGGGTTTCAAAGGCGCGGCTGGCCTCGATCATTTGCACCAGCGCCTTGGTCGCATTGACGTTCGACCCCTCGATCGACCCGGACGTGACCGATGCCAGCGGATCCTGGGGCAACGCGCCGCCATTGACTTCGCGGAACAGGCCGTCAGTGCCCTTGGCAATGCCGGAGCCGACCGGGCTGACCAGCTTGAGCGCATCGACAAGCTGCGGATTGGCCGGATCGCCGCCCTGCGGCACGCCCCAGATGCTGCCATCCTGCGCGATCGACACGCTGTCCATCTGGGGCAGGGTGATGGGGCCGCCTGCGCCCAGCACCGGCAAACCGTCGCCAGTGGTGAGCAGGCCGCTGTCGGAGATTTTCAGGTCGCCGCGCCGGGTATAGGCTTCGCCGCCGTCCGCGCCCTGTACGGCCAGCAGCGCGTCGCCGTTCATCGCCACGTCGAGCGCATTACCCGTCGCGGTGACCGCCCCACCCGCCATGTCGGCGGCGATCACCTGTTCGGACGCTTGTGCGCGGGTATCGAATGTGTCGCCCTGGATCCAGCGCGTCTCGGCATTGGCGATTTCGGCGCGAAAGCCGACGGTATTGGCGTTGGCGAGATTGTTCGCGATCGACGCCTGCCGCGCCATCGCGCCGCGCATTGCTGTAAGTGCCGTGTTGACGAGCCGGTCCATGGACGAAGCCTCTTACCCTTGTCCGCTTAGGTGCGGATGTTGACGATGGTGGTGGTCAGCGTGTTCGCCGCTTCGATCGCCTTGCTGTTCGCCTGGAAATTGCGCTGCGCCGCGATCAGGTTCACCAGCTCGTCGGTGATATCGACGTTGGAGCGTTCGAGCATGCCGCTGTTCAGGCTGCCGAACATGCCCTTGTTCGCGGAGCCGTAAATCGGATCGCCGCTCGCTACGGTCGTGCTCCAGTGCGCATCGCCTTCCTGTCGCAGGCTTTCCTGGCTGTTGAAGGATGCCATCACGACCTGTCCCAGTTCGACCGTCTGTCCATTGGCATATACCGCCGACACCATGCCGTCCTTCGACACGCCGACGCTGGTCAGTTCATAGTCTGGATCGGTGGGGCCAGGGACAGGCGCCGGGGTCGCACCCGGATTGAAGGCGACGGCCTCGCTCAGTTTGGTGGGGATTATCAAATCCATCTGCGCGGCTACCGCGCCCGGAGCGGGCGGCGTGGCTCCATCCTTCTGGAATACTTGCAGCTTGGCGCCTGTCGTGTCGACGGCGAAGCGATCGTTATCGACGGAAAACGCGCCGTTGCGGGTGAAGCTGACATTGCCGTCCGCACCCTTGACCGTGAAGTAGCCTTCGCCTGCAACGGCGAGATCCAGCGCCTTGTCCGTGGTTTCCAGCGTCCCCTGCGTGAACTGCTGGGTCACGCCCTGCACACGCACGCCCTGACCTGCGACCTGGTTGGTCGTCTGCATCGGCGCGGCCGCGAAAATGTCGCCGAACTGGACCTTGCTCTTCTTGAAGGCGGTCGAATTGACGTTGGCGACATTGTTGGAAATGGTGGCCAGATCGGTCTGTGCGCCCTTGAGGCCGGACAGCGAGATATAGAAGGACATGGCGTTACTCCCTGGGTGAAAAGGAAAGAGAAAAAGGGGGGTGAGATTACATCAGGCTGATCGCGTCGGACGGGCTGTAGCTGCCGAGCGCGGTAATGAGTTTGGAGGATGAGCCGTCGGCGGGTGACTGGACGGCCGCGATCGTGGCCCAGGTCGCGACCTTGCTGGGCGTCGCGCCATTGACCTTGACTTGCAAAGCCGAGGTGGCGACCGTGTCCCCGGCATCATTCTTGCCGTCCCAATAGAAGGTCACGTCGCCTGCGGGCTGGGTGCCAAGGGCGATGGTCTTGACGACATTGCCGCTGCCATCGATGAGGTCGACGCTCGCGCCGTCCGTGGCTTCGGGCAGGGTGATCTGCCCGGCATAGAGGCCACTGGCGTCGGGCGCGGCGATATTGCTCTGCACCAGCATCGACTTGCCGATCCAGCTCGCCGCATCGCCCAGCCGCGTGCCGCCCAGATCGGAGGCAAGCCCCTTGAGCGTCGCATTCATTTCGGCGATGCCGGTCGAATTGGTGATAGTCGCCATCTGCGAAACCATCGCGGCGTTATCGACCGGTTCGAACGGATCCTGCGTCTGCATCTGCGCGGTGAGCAGGCGCAGGAAATCGGCCTGGCCCATTTCCGACTTACCGGTGCCCACCGTCGCATTGGGATTATAGACCGCAAGACCGGCCGTATCGGTGATGGTGGAGGAGGTGCTCATTTGCCGATCCTTATGGTTTCGAGCATCAGGGATTTGGCGGTGTTCAGCACCTGCACGTTATTCTGGTACATGCGGGCGGTCTCGATCATGTCGATCAGCTCGGCATTGCCATCCACGGCCGCTTCCCACACATCGCCGTTGGCGTCGGCCAGCGGATGGTTGGGGTCGTGCCGCTTGGTCGGCTCGGCGTTGGTGGTGACGATATCGGACACTTTGACGCTCGCCATGCCGGGGCTGTCGGTGACCGACGTGAAAACCGGCTTGATCGCGCGATAGGCTTCCGCCGCGCTGCCCGTGACATTGCCCGCATTGGCCATGTTGGACGCGGTGGCGTTCAACCGGACCAGCTGCGCGCTCATGGCGCGACCGGCAATATCGAATATGTTCATGGGACTGGAGCCACTCATGCTCATTCTCCCCGGAGCGCGCGATTGATGGTGTTGATGCGGCCCTCAAGAAAGGAGAGGGTGGTGCGATATTGGACTGCATTTTCCGCGAACAGCGTCTGCTCTGTGCTCAGTTCCACGGTATTGCCGTCCAGGCTGGGCTGCAGCGGCACGCGATAGCCCATGGCATCATGGACTGCCCCGGACACGTCGGCGGCATTGCCGCCCGACTGTGCCGTGGCCTTTTGCAGCGCCGCATCGAAATCAATGTCGCGCGCCTTATAGCCGGGGGTCGATGCGTTGGCGATGTTGGACGCCAACAGGGACAGCCGCTGCGAACGAAGCGCCAGCGCCTTTCCATGAATGCCGAACAAACCGTCTTCCACTGATGCTGCCCTTTTTGCCTGCTGGCCCTAAAAGTTTCGGCTCTCCTGCCGTTCTGACCCCTGATGGCGTCCGTAGCGGGTGATCCAGCCGGATATCAGCAAGAGCCGTGCCAGTTTGCGTGGGTGACGCAACGGCAAGGCGGAAATGCCCGGAAATCGGGGCTTTTATGGGTGAAGGCGGCAAGGGCGGCAAAAAATTGCCGGGGTGCGGCAGCGGCTTGCCGGTGCATCACGAGCCTATGGGGACAGGCATATATGATCACTATTATAGGCCATTTATTCGATCCCGTGACTCTGCTCGCAATTATTGCGGGCGTCATCCTGGTCGCCCTGTTCCAGAATGGCGCGGGAGCACTGGGGCGGGCGATGTTGGCGCTGCGACCGCTGGTCACCGCCGATCCCGCGCGCGACCGCGACGCCGCCCGCGCGACCATGCTCAAGATCGATCAGGTCGCGCAGCTGCGCGGCCTGTCCTGTACGGATCGCGTCAAGACCGCTTCCCCCTTCTTGACCGAGGCCGCGCGCAAGCTTGCCAATTGCGATCGCACCGACCAGTTCGAACTATGGGCGGCGCAGGCGCTCACCGACCGGGCACAGCGCCATGGCGCCGTGCATAAGGCGTGGCTGTCGATCGCCGATGCCGCCCCCGCCTTGGGGATGGCAGGTACGATCATCGGTCTGGTCGGCATGTTCTCGGCGATGGATGATCCGGCCGCGCTGGGTCCGGCCATGGCGCTGGCGCTGCTCACCACCTTCTACGGCGTGGTGATCGCCAATGTCGTCGCCGCGCCGATCGCCGCGCGCCTTATCGACATGTCCGAACAGGAGCTCGCCTGGCAGCGCGAAGCGGTGGCGCGGATGCTGGCGATTGCGCGGCGTGAAAATGCGCCGGTGCGCCGCGGCGCGATCCGCGAAGTCGCATGACCGGCACGCCGACCGCCGTCGCCCGGCGCAATCGCTGGGCTGTTAGCTTCGCCGATCTGCTGCTGCTGCTCCTCGCCTTCTTCGTGCTGCTGCAGGCCAGCGGTGCGCGGCGCGATGTTGTGCTGGCGGGGGTCGCGCAGCAATTTGGTGGCCGGGCGATGCGGCAAGGCGTGGAGCTGCGCGCGGCTGAGTTGTTCGTGCCGGGGGAAGCCCTGCTTTCCGATCAGGGCAGGACGCGGCTGTCCGCCATTGCCCGCCGCTATGCAGCCGATCCGGGCGGCGTCGAGATCCGTAGCCATGGGTCAGACCGCGCGCACCAGCGCTTCGATGATTGGGATCTGGCCGCCGCGCGACTGGGTGCGGTGGCGCGTGCGCTGAAATTGGAGGGCATCGCCCCGGATCGTCTGCTGATACGTGGTCTCGATCAGTCCGAAGGCAAGGCCGGGCAGGGGCAGATCATCCGCATCGCGCCAGGACAGGAGAAGGGGCGTTAACCAAGTTGGCACGGATATTGCTGCAAATCTCAGCATAGAACCGCCGACCTTGTCAGGAGACATGCCGTGCCTCGCGCTTATCCGTTCCTTCTCGTCACTGCTGCGCTGCTGATCGCGCCGCCGGCGCTGGCGCAGCAGAGGTTTGAAAATCTGGACCGCATAGACAGCCTGGTTGCCATGTCGGTCGGCGCCAATCTGGGCGAGCCGGGTGGGCCGATGGCACCGGTGGATCGCCGCTTGAAACTGGCCGCATGCCCGACGATGCCCAAGGTCGAAGGCCCGGTGTTCGGCGCGGCGATGGTCAAATGCGAATCTCTTGGCTGGCGCATCCGCGTGCCACTCGTTGCGGGCGCATCGGTCGCCGCATCGGGGCCAGTGCCGCGCACCGCCAGCCGCTTCGCACCCGCCGCTCGTGCCACGCCCCAGGAAAGCGTCGTGCGCAAGGGCGATCCCGTGCAGCTGATCGCCGGCAATGCGCTCTTCAACGTCTCGCGGGGCATGATCGCGGATGAAGATGGCGCGGTTGGCGATACAATCCGCGTCCGCGAAGACAAGCGGGCGGCCCCCATATTGGCCCAGGTCGTGGAAATGGGCCTTGTGCGTGTTCCGGGGTTTAAGGATTTTTGAACTTGTCCGTTATAGTCCTATAGGGACGAGTGAAGGATTGAAGCCAATGATCAAATCTGTCGGCCAGAACATGAGCGCCGCCATAGAGGCGACCCGCCTGCGCGAAGGCGGCAAGACGCGTGCGTCTTCGACGACCGGTTCGGCGGTCGCTCCCTCCGCTTCGGCGTCGGCCAGCCCCGCTGCCCGCATGGCGGCAGAAGGCGCGCCAGTGGACATGGACCGCATCGCTGCGATCAAGTCCGCCATTGCGTCGGGCAATTATCCGGTCAACGCCGCCGCGATCGCGGATCGCATGGTCGAACTCGACCTGTCGGCCGCAGGGTAAGGCCGTGCCACTCGGGCTCGCCGCGCTGGATGACCTGGGCGAAGCGTTCGCTGAACTGCGCGATGTGCTGGATGGCACCGATGCGGCTGCGATCGAATTGGCCAGCCGCCGCGTCAGCCGGGCCGCCGCCGCCGTGCGCGGCATCGGTGCCTGGCGCTCAGAACCGATCGTGATCGAACGGCTCAACGCCTTGATACCAGTATTGGAAAGCGCCCGCGTGCGCGTCAGCCTGCTTGCGGATCATGCGAATCAACGGCTGGCTATCCTGGCCGCCCACGGATCGACCCACGCGCCGCTCACCTACGGCCGCTGAACTTTATTTTCGATAAAGGCTAAAACGGCGCCGCGAGGCGCCGTTTTGCGTTGTGGCCCAATTTTCCTGCCGCCGCGTTAACCAAATCTTGGCACAAGTCTTGCTCTAAGGATCCCTGCTAGCAAATGGGGAACAGGGTCACGTGTCGGCTTTCGCAGACATCACTACAGGGGGTGCATCGACGGGCAACCGCGTGACCAACGCGATCGCCATGGCGAGCCGCCGCACCGGTGTCGACTTTTCCTATCTGCTGGGACAGGCGAAGATCGAGAGCAGCCTAAATCCCACCGCGCGCGCCACCACATCGTCGGCGACCGGCCTCTATCAATTTATCGACCAGAGCTGGCTTGCCGTCATCGACAAGCATGGCAGCGAATATGGTCTTGGTTGGGCGTCCGACGCGATCAGCCAGAGCAGCAACGGCCGCTATCACGTGGCGAACCCCGAACTGCGCCAACAAATTCTCGACCTGCGCAAGCATCCCGAAACCGCCTCCGTCATGGCGGCGCAGCATGCCGCCGACAACAAGGCCTATCTCGAACAGAGACTGGATCGGGAAGCCGAACCGGTCGATCTCTATCTCGCCCATTTCCTGGGCGTTGGCGGGGCGAGCAAATTCCTGTCGGTCCATGATCGGGCGCCTGGGGCCACCGCTGCCTCGCTCTTTCCCGCCGCCGCGCGCGCCAACCGGTCGATCTTCTACGACCCGTCGGGCCAGCCGCGCAGCTTCGCCGACATTCGCGACCGCTTTGCGTCCAAACTTGAGAAAAGTTCGGGCGGCTTGGGCGGCGACGTTCAATATGCGTCCGCCACGCTGCCATCGGGCGCGAAGACGGTTCAGCCCGCCGACTATGTGCGGATCGAAACCCAGCGGCTTAGCGAACAGGTCGATGTCGGCATCCGGCCCCAGCCACAGACCGCACGCCTCGCCTATCTCATGCTTGCCACCCTCGGAAGGTAACGGCCTCTCATGACTCCAACCCAAGTCAAAGCGAAGATCTGGATGAGCGCCGTCCAGGGGGCGGTGCTGCCCTTTGCGACGCTGATGGTCGTGCTGTTCATGATGGTGCCGGTCCCGGCGATCATGCTCGACATCGGTTTCATTACCAACATCATGATCAGCCTCGCGGTGCTGATGGTGGCGTTGAACGCCGCCAAGCCATTGGATTTCTCCAGCTTTCCGACGGTCCTCCTGTTCGCCACGCTGTTGCGCCTCGCGCTCAACGTCGCCTCCACCCGCGTCGTGCTGGTGTCGGGGCATGAAGGGTCGGACGCGGCCGGACAAGTGATCGAGCCTTTGGCCATTTCCTGATCGGCGGCGACTATGTCGTCGGCATCTTCGTCTTTGCGATCCTGATGATCATCAACCTGGTCGTCATTACCAAGGGCGCAGGCCGTGTGTCCGAAGTCTCCGCGCGCTTCACCCTGGACGCCTTGCCCGGCAAGCAGATGGCGATCGACGCCGACCTGAATGCGGGCCTGATGACGCCGGAAGAAGCCAAGCTCCGCCGCGTCGAAGTCGCGACCGAAGCCGATTTTTACGGTTCGATGGACGGTGCCAGCAAATTCGTGAAGGGCGACGCGGTTGCGGGCATCCTGATCCTGGTGATCAACATCATCGGCGGCATCATATTGGGCGTGGTCAGCCATGGCCTTGCCATCGGCGAAGCGGCCCAGACCTATATCATCCTGGCGATCGGCGACGCGCTCGTCGCGCAGATCCCCGCGCTTCTGCTCTCGATCGCCGCCGCCTCCATCGTCACTCGCGTCAAGAGCGAGCAGGATTTGGGCGGCCAGATCGCCGGTCAGTTCGGGTCTGGCCGCGCCTGGGTGCCGGTCGCCGCGATCCTCGGCTTTCTGGGCATCCTGCCCGGCATGCCGCATCTCATCATCCTGTCCGCCGCTGCCGTCGCCGGCGGCATCGCCTGGAACCTGCGCAAAGCCAGCCAGAAGAAAGCCGCCGAACCTGCGCCCGTGGCTCCCGCGCCCAATCCGGCGGTGATCGAATGGGATGACGTGTCGGACGGGGCGATCCTGGGCCTTGAAATCGGCTATGGCCTCATCGCCCTGGTTGATGAGCGCAAGGGCGCGCCGCTGATGGCGCGGATCACCGGCATCCGCCGTCAGTTGTCGAAGGAACTGGGCTTCGTCGTGCCGATGGTGCGGGTGAAGGACAATCTGGCGCTCGAACCCAATCAATATCGCATCACCATCGCTGGTGTCGTGGTGGGCGAGGATGAGATCTGGCCCGACGATCTGCTCGCGCTCGACAGCGGCGCGCTAGAGAGCGTGGTCGTCGGTCGCCCGGCCAAAGACCCGACCTTCGGCCTCGACGCCGTCTGGATTTCCCAAGCCAAACGCAGCGAGGCCGTGATCGCGGGCTATACCGTGGTTGATCCGCCGACCGTCGTGGCAACGCACCTCAACCAGCTGATCGCGATGAATGCCGCCGAAATGTTCGGCCTCGACGAAGCGCGCAAGCTGCTCGACACGCTCAAGGATGCCGCGCCACAACTGGTCGATGGCCTGACGCCCGGCACGCTCAGCCTCACCCAGATCAGCGCGCTCTGCCGCGCCCTCCTGTCCGAAGGCATAGCGCTCAAGGATTTCCGCCGCATCTGCGAGGCGATGGTCGACGCCGCCCGGCCCGACATGAACCACGAACAATTGGTTGAGGCCGTGCGCCAGCGGATCGGCGCGCTCATCATTCAGGGGCTGGTCCCGGTCAAGATGCCGCTACCCGTCATCACGCTGGATGGCGATCTCGAAGCGATGCTGGCGCAGGCGATGCGCGTCGCGGGCGATGCCCGGCATCCGATCGAACCCGCGCTCGCCAACCGCATCGTCGAAGCGGTGGTGCAGGCCGCCCGGCCGCTGCTGGGGCAGGCGCGCAACTTCGCCATCGTCACCTCGCCGCTGGCCAGGCGGGCGCTGGCGCGCTTGTTCAAACCGCATCTGCCCGAAACGCCAGTCCTGTCCTTCCTCGAAATCCCCGATGGCAAGGGCGTCGAAGTGGTTGCGGTGGTGGGCGGCGAACAGCGCCCCACGCCCCGCCACGACCCGGCACCCCGCCACGAGCAAGCGCGCGAACGAGTCGCCTGAAAGGAGGCTGAGCCATGTATATGAACAAGATCGCGGCCGGCGCCCATACTTATGCCAAGCCCGGCGAGAACAGCCCCGAGCGGCTCGCTCGCCAATATATGCCGCTGGTGCGCAAGATCGCCTGGCACGTCCATGGCCGCGTTTCGAGCGCGATCGAGGTGGAGGATCTGCTCCAGATCGGCATGCTCGCGCTGGTCGAGGCCGCCAACAGTTTTGAAGATCGCGGTTTTGGCTTTGCCGCCTATGCGCAGTTGCGCGTGCGCGGCGCGATGATCGACCATTTGCGGCGGCAGGCGACCATCTGCCGATCCGCCATGGCCAAGCGCAAGCAACTGGCCACCTGCCGCAATGGCCTTGAACAGACGCTTGGCCGCTTGCCGACCGAAGCGGAAATGTCCGCCGCCATGGGGATCGCCCCGTCCGATTACCGCGAACTCGCCGACAGCGTCGAAATGGTGCAGCACACCAGCATGGACGAAGTCTATTCGGACCAGTCGATGTGGTTCGCCGATGTCGAGGACCGCGCCGACGACTTGATGGAGCGCGAATCGCTCAAGAAGGCACTCGCCGCCTGTATCGGCGACTTGCCGCAACGCGAGGCGATGGTGCTACAGCTCTATTTCGTCGAAGAACTCAATCTGGAGGAAATCGGCCAGACCTTGGACATCGGTGCCGCGCGCGTCTGCCAGATCAAGAAGGCCGCGCTCGACAAGCTGCGTGAGAAACTGCGCGACTGGGACTGACCCTATTCGTCGTTCGCCGCCAGCCGCCCGACCCGCCGCTCCTCGCCATTGGGCCAGCGGAACCGCAACGGGCGATAGCTTTGCGTTCGCCACCATGGATCGGCGACCTGGAACAGCCCGCTCGCCTCGGCCCTGCGGCCCAGATCCTTGCGCGCGGTAACCGCCGCCAGCACCGGCGCAAGAAACAGCCCTGCCGTCACCGGAATGATCCAGCCGATGCCGCTACCCGCCTGGATCGCCAGCACCAGCAGCAGCGAGCCCAACAATATATGCCATTTGAACAACCAGATCGCGCTGCCGATCGCCATGCCGTCGCGGTCGCGGGTCTGGCCGTTCCAACTGCTCTTGCGTCCCATCAATATGCCGAACAGGTTGATCGTCTGGGTCAGCATCGCCACCGGTGCCATGAGGATCGACAGGATGATGTCCACGATCACTCCGCGCGTCATCCGCGCCGCACCGCCAAAGCCGATCCGCCGCGCCGGGTCGAGCAACGCCCACAGCATCGCCAACAGCTTTGGCCCGAACAACAGGAAAGCCGTCACCGCGAGCAATCCGCCCGATGGCAATATCTCGGTGGGCGGCCACACGCCGCTGGCCCCGCCGCCCAGCACGACGAGCATTAGCGTCAGCCACATGGGCGATGTGCAATAAGCCGTCGCGCCAACCAGCAGCTGGAACCGGCTGACCGGATGCAGGCCCGCAATCTTGGCCAGCAAGGGCACATGCTGGATATTGCCCTGACACCAGCGCCGGTCGCGGGTGAAGAGGTCGGGCATCGATGGCGGAAATTCCTCGAAACTATCGTCGGCCGTGACCATATGCACGTCCCATCCGCGCCGCCGCAACAGCGCCGCCTCCAGCATGTCATGGCTCATGATGTGGCCGCCGAATGGCGCACGGCCGGGCAATTCAGGCAGGCCACAGCTTTGCGCAAAGGCCTTGACCCGGACGATGGCATTATGGCCCCAGAACATCCCTTCGGACCCGGCCCACCAGATCATCCCGGCGGCTGAGATCGGTCCGAACAGGCGGCTGGCAAATTGCTGCCAGCGCGCAAAAAGCGTCGCCGCACCCATGACGGTGGGGACGGTCTGGATCAGCCCGACCTGCGGATGCCGCTCCATATCGGATGCCAGCCGCGCCATGGTCTGGCCGCTGACGATGCTGTCGGCATCCAGCACGATCATATAATCATACCCGCCGCCAAACCGCTCGACCCACTCGGCGATATTGCCGGGCTTTCGCCCGATATTCCGCGCGCGGCGGCGATAATGAACGGGGCGCGAGAAGGAACCGCGCATTTCCAGATAAGCTGCGCGCTCCGTCTCGCCGCTCTGCACATTGGAATCAGACAGGATGAAGAATTCGAACCGCTCGCGCCCCATCACCTGCGCCAGCGATCGTTCCATGATCGACAGCCGCCCCAGCACGCCCAGAAAATCCTCGTTGCAGACCGGCAGCAGGATCGCGGTCTTGCCCTGCAACGGCTGCGACGCGCGCAGCGGACGCGGGGTGACGCTGCGCCCCTTGCCAACGGTCAGCAGCAGGAAGCCGATGATCGCGGTCGCACAGCCGAACGCGATCCAGGCGAACAGCGGAATGAACAGGGCCAGATAGACGCCCTCCAGCAGCGAAATGCCGTCGAGGCCGATCGAGCGGCGCATTTCATGCGCGGCCATGCCGGTGGGGATGAGGGCAAGCAACACGACCAGCATACGCCGTGCCCACAGGTCGATATTGAAGCGGCGCGGCACGATGAGCGGCGGCCGCGCGCTGAAATCCTGCTCCGGCATCGCGATCGGGCTTTCGGGCGGCAATTGTTCGAAGGCCGGGCTCACCGGCAACTCCCCGGCGGCGGCATCGGCCACCGGCACATGTCCATTGCCCATATCATCCAGACCCATAGCGATTCACCCAACGGCTTGAACCGTTCGTTACGCCAACGGTTCCGGTTATCCACCAACGGGGTAATGCACATATTCGCTCACCGCGTGATCGCCCGTCCGCAATTGCAGCCGCACGTCCGCCACGCCGCCGCTATTGGGCCGCAGGTCCAGCACGGTGCGATACAGGCCTTTGCGGCCCAGCACCGGATAGCCCGCCTGCTTGACCAAAGTGCCGTTGGCGATGTCCACCCACAGGTCAGGCTTACTACCGTCCGCCACCCCCACGAAATCGACCACCAGCCGCGCGATATCGGGCTGGTCCCCGCGCCCGCGCCACACATTTTCGACGATCGCGATATCGGTCGCGGCGGGCGATCGGTCGGCCGACCAGTCGAGCCGGTAGTTAAGGTCGATCCGCTTGCCCGGTACAGGCGCAGCGGCAGGCGTCCAATAGGCGGCCAGATTGTCGGTATATTCGCTGTCGGTCGGAAAGGCGTAGAGCCGTACCTCGCCTGTGCCCAGCGGCCGGGCCGGCGTGGCCCAAAGCGTCGGGCGGCGATCATAATAGACGCCGTCATCCTGATAATGGTCGAAATCCCGGTCGCGCTGCAGCAGGCCGAACCCCTTGGGGTCGCGCTCGGCAAAGGCGCTCACCATCGGCACCGTGGGATTGACGATCGGGCGGGCATGGGCGGTGCCATCGGCGCTGGCGATCGACAAAAGGTCGGAGTCATGGATTTCAGGCCGCCAGTCGGTCCCCACCGTTCGGTTCGCCTGATCATACCAGAACATGCTGGTCATCGGCATCAGCCCCAATTCGGGGATGGCGCGGCGGGGGAACAGGGCGGCGGTCACGTCCTGCCGCACGCCGTCCTTGTCCAGCCGACTGACGAAGCGGAACGCGCCGGTAATCGACGCGCCGTCCAGCAGGGCGAAGATGGTGACGCTGCTCGGCCCGATTCGCTCCAGCCAGAAATGGGTGAAGCGCGGAAATTCCTCGCGACCCTGGATGCTGGTGTTGATCGCGACGGCGCGCGCCGACAGGCCGAATTGTTTTTGCGGACTTGGCGCGCGGAAATAGCTGGCCCCCAGATAGGACAGCCAGTCGCCGTCGCGCGCGGCATTCATGATGCGGAAGCCCGCAAAGCCTGCGCCAGGCGGCAAGGCGGTCACCGGATTGCCTGCAGGCGCATCGAACATGGCAGGATCATAGCGTAGCGGGGTAGCGCGGCCTCGTTCGATGATCGCGATCTCGACGGGCTGCGGCGCGGTGGCCGACAGCGGGAAGAAACGGATGCCGGTATCGCCCGGCAGGTCGCCCCACAAGGTCCGCTCCTCGCGAAACCGTGCCTCGTGCAGCGCGGTATAATCGATCTTGGCTGCACCCGGATGGGCTGGGGTCTCGGCAAAAGGCGCACGCGCCAGCCGTTGCGCCCGGCTGATCAGCCGCTCCCACGAAAAGGGGGCAGCTTGCGTCTGCGCGTAAGCGGCGCGGGGGAGGAAGAGGGCAGCGCCCGTGGCGGCGATCAGCGCGCGCCGGTCAATATCGGTCATGGCCCGCATCATGGGGCGCATGCCCCGCAAAACCAAGCCCCCCGTGCCGCATATGCGATGAAGCCCCCGCCCGGGGGGACGGAGGCTTCCGATGCTGGTCGTTCGATCGAAGTCGTGGCTCCCGGCACGGTGGGGACTGTGATGTGCCGGGCGCCTATGGGCGGCTGTCAGGTGACCAGACCTCAGCCGACCAATGGAGTAAAGGCTTAGCCGATCAGCTTCAGAACGCCCTGCTGGCTCTGGTTGGCCTGCGCCAGCATCGCGGTCGATGCCTGGCTCAGGATCTGCTGCTTGGCGAGGGCGGTCGTCTCGGACGAGAAGTCGGCGTCCTCGATGCGGCTGCGGGCGTCGGTCAGGTTGGTGATGTTGTTGGTCAGGTTGTTGACCGACGATTCCAACCGGTTCTGCACCGCACCCAGCGTGGCGCGCGCCGTGGCGACCGTCTGCAACGCCGTGTCGAAGTTGGCGAGCGTCGCGGCGTCGACTGCTTCGGTGGCGGTTGCCACGCCGGTCACGTCGATGTCGCTCAGCGTGATGCTGACTGTGTCGGTGTCATTGGCACCGGCCTGGATCGTCACGACGTCATCGACGGCTGGGAACAGCGCCTTGCCGTTGAATTCGGTCTTGGTCAGGATGTCGTTGATCTGGACGGCCAACTGGTCCTTTTCGGCGTCGATGTTGGCGACGGCTTCGGTGCTGTTGGTGTCGTTGGTCCGCTGCACGGTCAATTCACGCATACGCTGCAGCATGTTGCTGACTTCGTTCAGCGCGCCTTCCGCGGTCTGCGCCAGGCTGATGCCGTCATTGGCGTTGCGGATGCCCTGGGTCATGCCCTTGATCTGCGACGTCATGGTCGATGCGATGGCCAGGCCAGCGGCGTCGTCCTTCGCGCTGTTGATGCGCTTGCCGGTCGACAGGCGTTCCATCGCGGTGCTCAGGCCCTTGCTGGCCATCGAAGAAGCGTTGGCCGAGCGAAGCGCGGCAGTGTTGGTTCCGATAACAGTCATGGTGTTCCCTTTCTGTGTCAATCAGGTCGCTGCCATGGTGCGCTTGCGGCCTCGAAAGGGGATAACGGCGGGCGGCGGCGGGCCTTTTAGCGAGATTGTGATTTTTTTGAAAAAATACCTATTTTCATGGTGTTATGCTGCCATATTGGCTGTGCGGGGGCCTTGGGTCTGAAGGATCAAGATCCTTTTGCCGCTTTTGCCGGAACTAAATTGCCGGTTTGCGGCAAATGGATGGCCGCATTAACCATCTGATAACCACACAAATATAGATATCGATGCATCGAAGGGGTCTGGGACGTGCGGGGGCACTAGCCGACCAAAATTGGGGTTCCGTTCATGTCATCGCTCGACGTGAGCCGTGGAGTCTGCGCGCTCGTCCCGGGTTTGCAGCACTGGCTCGAAAACGCTCTTTATACCGTGCGCATCGTCGACGCGGCCAGTCCGCGCGACAAGGGCCAGGATCGGGACAGCCGCCGTGTGCTGCTGGCGACAGAGATCGGTCATGCGACCCATCGCGACATTCTCATCAATCTGATCGACGGCGCACCGTCGCTGGTCGCGGCGGCCAATGGCCTGCCCGCCCGCGTCGCCTTCGGCCTCGCCGACATGGGCTTTGCCTTTGCCCTGATCGCCGAACTGGCGCGTCCTGCTGCCGTTCCGGCGGTGGGGGATGGCGGCAGCGTCCGACTGATGACCCTGGCCGGCCGGGTCGCCCGCAGCGACGCCACCGTCCTTATTCAGGGCGACACCGGCACCGGCAAGGAAGGCATGGCGCGCTTCCTGCACGCCCAGTCCGGCCGGTCGGGCCATGACTTCATCGCGGTCAATTGCGCGGCCCTTCCCGAAACGATGATGGAAGCGATGCTGTTTGGTCATCGCAAGGGCAGCTTCACCGGCGCGGCCAATGCGTCCGACGGCCTGTTCCTCGCCGCCGATGGCGGCACGCTCTTCCTCGACGAAATCGCCGAACTGCCCCTCACGCTCCAGGCCAAGCTGCTGCGTGCGCTGCAGGAAGGTGAAGTGCTGCCCGTCGGTGCGACCCATTCGGTGCCGGTCAACGTGCGCATCATCGCTGCCTGCAACCGCAACCTCGGCCAGGAATGTGCCGCAGGCCGCTTCCGCGAAGATCTCTACTGGCGTCTCAACGTTATGCCGCTCGAACTGCGCCCGCTTGCCGAGCGTCGCGGCGACATCAGCGCGATCACCGCCGCGATGCTGTTGCGGCACCAGGATGGGGGCAAGGCCGGGTTCGTCTGGCCGACCGCCGCCGCGCTCGACAAGCTCGCCGCCCATGGCTGGCCCGGCAATGCCCGTGAGCTTGGCAATATCCTCCAGCGCGCGCTGGTCCTGCGCGACGGCGACCGGATCGAGGCCGACGACCTGCATCTGGCCGGCGCGCCGCAGATGGTCATGCCGCTGCGCATGGCCGCGTCGATCCAATTGCCCGCCGAACCGATCCGCCTGCGCGATGTCGCGCGGCATTCCAAGCTGGAAGCGATCCGCCTGGCCCTGCGTGAGACGGACGGCCATCGCGCCGCTGCCGCGCGCAAACTTGGCATTTCGGAACGGACGCTGCGCTATCGGCTCGCCGAAATGCGCGAGCTGGCTGCGGCCTGAGGGGGGACATAGGATATGACCGGCATTTCCGCGACCGACAGCGTGATGGCGATCCGCAACGCCATCCTGCAAAAGAACGCCGCGCTGCGCGACATCGGTTCGACCGGCGCGGTCGGCGGTGCAGGCGCACCCCAGGGTACGGCCCCTGGCGGCTTCACCGAAGCGCTCAACAGCGCACTGCAGGAGGTCAACGGCCTGCAGGGCAAGGCCGGTGAAGCCGCCGCCGCCTTCGAACGTGGTGAAACCACCGACATCGCCGCCGTCATGCTGGCCAAGCAGCAGGCGTCGGTCAGCTTCGAAGCGACCCTTCAGGTCCGCAACAAACTCCTGTCCGCCTACAAGGACATTATGAGCATGCCGGTCTAAATCATGAGCGAGAACGCACTCACCATCGACGGCGGCCTGGCCGCCAAGCCCGCTCTTCCGGCACCCGCTTCGGCGGCGCGGACGAACCTCAAGGGCATGGACGCGCTCAAGGCGCGCTTCACCGGCTTCATCCAGCAACCGGCGGTGGCCAAGAGCCTGCCGCTGCTGGGTATGCTCGGCGTCATCGCGCTGGCGGGCCTTGCCTGGCTGGCGTTGCGCGAACCGCCCCAGCGTGACCTGTTCCGCGCCTTGCCCGACGCCGACAAGTCGGCCGTGGCGCAGGTGCTGGAGCAGGCCGGCATCCCCTTCGACTTCGATAACGCCGGCAGCATGACGGTCAGCGAGGATGATTATTTCAAGGCGAAGATGATGCTTGCCGCCCAGGGCCTGCCCAAGAGCGCGCCCGACGGCAACAGCATGATCGACAGCCTGCCGATGGGCGCCTCGCGCGCGGTCGAGGGCGAAAAGCTGCGCTCCGCTCGCGAAATGGACCTCGCCCGCACGATCGAGGCGATCGACAGCGTCGAAAGCGCCAAGGTCCACCTCGCCGTCGAACCGCCCAGCGTCTTCCTGCGCGACCGCGCCAAGCCATCCGCATCGGTGATGCTGCGGCTGGCGCAGGGGCGCACGCTCACCGACGCACAGGTCAGCGCGATCGTACATCTCGTCGCCTCCTCCATTCCCGACCTGTCGCCCGACCAGATTTCGCTGGTCGATCAGAATGGCCGCCTGCTCAGCAATAATGACGGCGACGCCGCCGACGATCGCCAACTGTCGATCCAGGGCCGGATCGAGGATCGCTATCGCCAGTCGGTCATCGCCCTGCTGACCCCGATCCTGGG
Source organism: Sphingobium sp. Ant17 (assembly GCF_000588875.1). Classification (GTDB taxonomy): domain Bacteria; phylum Pseudomonadota; class Alphaproteobacteria; order Sphingomonadales; family Sphingomonadaceae; genus Sphingobium. The sequence goes on along the minus strand of NZ_JEMV01000012.1, from coordinate 48,310 downwards.
CCAGGGCAATTTCTCCGCCGAAGTCCATGCCGAACTCAATTTCGCCGAGCGGCAGGCGACCCGCGAAACCTTCCCGCAGGACGAAGCGCGGCTGCGCGTCGAACAGGGCACCTGGGCATCCGACCCGCGTGGCCAGGGCACGGGGGAGGCGACGGGCATCCCCGGCGCGCTGACCAACCAGGCACCGGTCAACCCGACCGTGACCCAGACCAACCCCAATGGTCAGGCCGTGCAGCAGGGCGAAACTGCCGCTCAGACGCCCGGCACTCCGCCCAACCCGCTGATGAAGACCGAAGAAACCTTCAACCGCAGCTTTGAACTCGGCCGTGAAGTGTCCGTGACCAAGGATGCGATCGGTACCGTCAAGCGCCTGTCTGTCGCCGTGGCGCTCGACACCGGCGCGGATGGCAAGCCGCGCACCGCGCAGGAAATCGCCGCCCTGGAAGCGCTGGTGAAGGGCGCGGTCGGCTTCGACCAGACCCGTGGCGACGTGGTGGCGCTCTCCTCGCGCAGCTTCCTCAAGACGCCCGAAACCGTCATCCCCTGGTATGAATCCGACTGGATGAACCCGCTTGTGCGCAACGGCACCGCCCTGCTGGTCGCGCTGCTCCTGGTCTTTGGCATCGGTCGCCCGCTGCTCAAGCGCCGCGCCGCCACCCAGGCCGCCGCCGCCGAACAGACCGCGCAGGAAGGCCAGCGCATCGGCCAGGAAATCTCGTCCGAACTCACCAAGCAGGTGGTCGAGGCGCCCGATCCCGAACGGCCGGTCACACTCGACATGATCTCTTCCACCTATGACTATGCCCAGCGCGCCGACCTCATTCGCAACTTCGTGAAGCAGGATCCCGACCGCGCCGCCCTGGTGGTTCGCGACCTCCTGAAGGAGGGGAAGAAGGAAAATGCCTGAGATCGTTCCTGGCCGCCCCGAAGCGCTCAAGGGCAGCGCCGCTGCCGCCGTCCTGCTGATGCTGTTCAATGAGGATGAAGCCGCGCAAATCCTCTCCCGCCTGGAACCGGATGAAGTGCGTCAGCTTGGCTATGCCATGTATGACGTCGCCGATGTCCATCCCGAAGAGGTCAACGAAGCGCTCGACCATTTCGTCGCCAAGGCGAAGAAGCGCACCACTATCGGATATGGCGCGACCCGCCATATCCGGGGCGCCATGACCAAGGCGCTGGGCGAGGAACGGGCCGAAACCATCTTGGCGCGCATCACCCCGCCGACCCGCTCCACCCAGCTTGAAATGCTCAAATGGATGGATGCCAAGGAAGTCGCGATACTGATCGAGGCGGAGCATCCGCAGATCATGGCGATCGTGCTGGCCCATCTGGAAGCACCGGTGGCCGCCGACGTGCTGCAACTGCTGCCGTCCGAATATCAGGAGGAGATCGTCTATCGCATCGCCACCTTGGGACCGGTCTCGAACGAGGCGCTGGAGGATCTGGAGCAGTTGCTGATGCGCGGCCCGGTCGGCAAGCAGGGTGCGGCCTCGCAGCGCGGCGGCACGGTCGAGGCAGCCGCGATCATGAACAATGTCCGCAAGGATAATGAGCAGCGCATCATGAAGGCGGTCGCCAAGCGCGACAAGATGATCGCCCAGACCATCGAGGAGGAGATGTTCGTCTTCGACAACCTTGTGGACATGGACGACAAGAATCTGGGCGCGCTGATGCGGACCATCGACAACAGCGTGCTGGTCGTGGCGCTCAAGGGCGTGAACGACATGCTCAAGGGCAAGATCTTCAGCTGCATGTCCGCGCGCGCGGCACAGGCGATCGCCGACGAGATCGAGGAGCGTGGCCCGATCCGCCTCGCCGAAGTCTTGGAAGCGCAGAAACTGATCATCGCCACCGCCCGCCGCATGGCGGATGCAGGCACCATCATGCTCGGTGGCAAGGGGAACGACTTTGTCTGAAGCATTTTCAAGTTGGCTATCAGCCGACGACTCGGAAAATGCGGCAGCCAGGACTCTGGAACCGGTCCGCGCACGCGGAACCGGGACCAGAATTTGGGGGGCGGAGGCTGTCCGCGACTTCGCGCCGGTCGCGGTTGCCGGCTTCGTCCAGAGCGAAAGCAGCGGTTTCCGCAGCCTCTATACCGCCCATCCCGGCGCGCAGACCGCAACGATCCGCGCCGCCATGGCGGAGGTCGAGCCGGAAATCGATCTGCTCGAAGAAGCGCGGATGGAAGCCTTCACGCTCGGCTTCGACGAAGGCTGCCGGATCACCGCCGACGCCCATGGCACCGACACGGAAATCCGCGAACGGCTCGCCGAATCGCTGGCCTCCCTGTCGCCAGCGCCCAGCGGCATGCTGTCCACCATGTTGTCGGCCACGGTCGTCCGCCTGGTCGAACAGATTGTGGGTGAGGTGGAGATCGATATCGAACGCCTCGTGCAGCGCTGCGACACGGTCGCCGCCTTCATCGAGGAGAATGATGAGAAGGGCGCGCTCCACCTCCACCCCGACGATATCGCCATGCTGGAAGGCGAACAGATCGGCGTTAAGCTGGTGCCCGACAAGGCGATGCTGCGCGGCTGCGTCCGGCTGGAAACCGCCGAAGGCTGGGTCGAGGATGGCCCGGACGTGCGCCTGTCCCGCCTGCGCGCGTTGCTTGACGATATGGAGGGCAGGCCATGATCCGTGCCTCGCTGGCCCAGGCCGAAACATTGTTCGACCATCTGCAGGTGCAGAACCGCGCGCCGCGCCATGTCGGCCGCTTGGTCAGCCATGATGCGGGCATGCTCGAAGTCACCGGCTTTCGCCGACCGATCGGCGCGGGCGCGCGGGTGATCGCCAGCGACGGCACGATCGCGCGCGCCGAAGTCGCGGGCTTTCGCGGCGGCCGTACCTTGCTGGTGCCGCTCGACAGCGACGCGCCGCTGGAAAATGGCGCGCGGGTCGAACCTGACAGCCAGGCTAATATGGTGCAGGTGGGGGAAGGGCTGATCGGCCGCGTCGTCGACGCCATGGGCCAGCCGCTGGACCGCAAAGGTCCGATCCTCGCGGGCGGCACCTGGCCGCTCAACGGCGTGAAGGGCAATGTCCTCGATCGCGGCCGCGTCACCGAGCCGTTCGATCTTGGCATCCGCGCCGTCAACGCGCTGCTCACCGCCGGGCGCGGCCAGCGCATCGCCATCATCGCAGGCTCTGGCGTCGGCAAGTCGGTGCTGATGGGGCAGATGATCGCCGGGGCCGAAGCCGACATCGTCGTTGTCGGCCTGATTGGCGAGCGCGGCCGCGAAGTCAGCGACTTTCTCGAAACCAAACTCAAACACACGATGCACAAGAGTATCGTCGTCGCCGTACCTGCCGATCATCCCCCGGTGCTGCGCCTGCGCGCCGCTGCACGCGCCACCGCCATCGCCGAATATTTCCGCGCCCGTGGGAAAAAGGTGCTGCTGCTGATCGACAGCCTGACCCGCTGCGCCCATGCCCAGCGCGAAATTGGCCTGGCCTTGGGCGAGCCGCCCGCGATGAAGGGCTATCCGCCCTCGGCCCTCGCGCTCATTCCTCGCCTGGTCGAACGGGCCGGAGTGGACGCCCGCACCGGTGGTTCGATCACAGCGCTCTACACCGTGCTGGCCGATGGCGACGACACCGACGATCCGATCGTGGACGCGGCGCGTGCCATTGTCGACGGCCATTTCGTCCTGTCCCGCCATCTGTCGGAACAGGCGATCTTTCCGGCGATCGACATCGGCAAGTCCCTGTCGCGCGTCATGGCCGATGTGGTGCCAGACGATCATCGCCTGGCCGCCGCCAATTATCGCCGCCTGTGGGCCGCTTATGAGGAAAATCGCGATCTCATCCTGATGGGCGCCTATCGCCCCGGCAATGATCCGGTGATCGACGAAGCGGTGCAGCGCCGTCAGGAAATTCTCGACTTCATCCGGCAGGATCAGAAAAGCCGCATCGACCTCGACACCAGCGCCGCCGCGCTGATCGCCGGGTTCGGCGCGTGAAGGGGCTGGTGTCCCGCCGCCATCGCGTGTTGCGCGTGCGCCATGTCCAACATGCCATGGCCGTCGCAGAAACCGCGCGCGCGCGCGACGAGGCCGATGGCCTTGCCCGCAATATCGACCGATTGAACAAGGTCCGGCACGAATTGTTCGAAACGCAAGGGGCCGCCACCGGCGCGTCCTTCGCCGCCATGCAGGAACTCGCCACCCGGCTGGAACAGGCAGGGCGACAGCTTGACGGCGCGCTCTACGACGCGCGGCGCAAGGTGGAGACCAAGGAGGGCGTGACGCTCGCCGCCAATCGCGAAAAGGAAATCGCCACCCGCCTCAAGGATCGCGCCCGCGCGACCCTTGAAGAATGGCGCGAAAACAAGCTGGCGGCGCTGCCGCGCTATCGCCGCATGCAGCGGACAGGGGAAGGCTGAGATGACTATGCTCGCAACTATCAAGGCATTGCTTTTCACGACACCGACCGGTGCAACGGGTAAGGGCGCAGGCGTCGCGCCGATGCCGGGCACGCCCGACTTCGCGCAATTGCTTGACGCGGCAACACCCCAGCCCAGCGCGACGGCGTCGATGCCAGGCGCAGCGACCGTAGCGCCGAACGCAGCGCCTGCGCCTGCCGCGCTGGTTACCCCGACGCCTGTGCCACTGCCCGCGGCCGGGGAAAGCGGAGAGCTTGTCGCTGATCCAGCCCCTGCGCGCCCTGCGCCCCATGTGGCACAGGCGGCACCAGACGCGCCTGCCATGACGCAGCCCGCCCAAATGGTGCCTGTGAAGCCAATCGTCCTGACTCAGGCTGCTGCGCCTGTCGTCCCGCTGCCTATCGCGCCAGAAGCCCCAACCGACGCGCCGCAGCCGGTCGTCATGCCTGCGCACGCCGCTCACCCAATCCCCACGCCGCTTTCGCACGCCACCTTGGTCCCGGAGGCGGGCGAGAGCCATCCGGCGATCCCACAGGCGGCGGACAGCCCTCAGATGACCACAACGCCGCCATCCTCCCTTGTCCAGCCTGTCACCCCATCCGACGAAGCGGCGATCGCTGCGCCCGTGAAAGCGGCCGTCGCCGCGCCTTCCGTCGCACGTCCAGAGCTCCGCACACCGATCGCGGATAACGAAACGGACAGCGAAACGGACATAGGATCGGACGAGGCAGCCGGGTCCGAAAAAGCCGAACCTTTGTCCGCTTCGCTGTACGCCGACGCTCAAACCGAACCGTCAAAGGGCGAGGAACTACCCCTCGCCATGCCGGTCGAACCGCGTCTTCCGCCGCCCTCGGCGCCGGTCGCCTCGGCCAATCCTCCGGCCGAAACGACCGACCCCACCCGCGCCGCGCGCATCGCCATGCCATCGGCATTGCCGCAACCGGGCAGCGTTGCGCCGCTGGCCCCTGCCAGTCTCGACCGCCCGCCGTCGGAGGATGCTGACGCTGCAAAGTCCACCGATCCGCTCCCGCTGCCTGACCCGCAAGCCGCCGCTACCAGCATCGTGTCGCCGCTCGCCAGTCCCGTTGCTGTACCCGATATTGCTCCTGCCGCTCAGCCTGCGCGCGCCTTGGCCGCTGCATCGCTCGCGCCTTCGCGCATCACGCCAGCAATCGCCGCGCCTGCCAAGCTGGCCGCTGCCACAGCCCAGGACGTCGTTGCTGACGACGCTCCCATTGCCCCGCTACCTGTCGACACGCCGATACGGGCCGAAGCAGTATCGCTGCTGCAACTGGTGCGCGATCATATGACCGCCCGCGCCGCACCTCGCCAGCCAACGGCAGCCGTGCAATCCACGGACACCGATACGGAAGGCGTAGCCCCGCTGGCCGCTACCCCGCGCGCCGACGGCACGGTGGCGCCAACCCCGATCCCGATGCCTGTCCAGCCCGCTGCGATCGCGCCGGTCCTGCCCACGGCCCCAGCCGCCGATCTGTCCGTCAGCCTGGGCGCGCAGATGGTGGACATGGGCGTGTCGGGCCAATGGATCGACAGTCTGGCCCGGGATATCGCAGGCCTGTCGGCGAATGGCGCCCAGGGTCGGTTTCAGATCAATGCCGACACGCTCGGCCCGATCCAGATCGACATCCATCAGGGCGAAAAGGGGGCAAGCGTCGCCCTCACCGTGGCCACCGACCTTGCCGAACAGGCGTTGCGTCAGGATGGCGACCGGCTGCGCCTCGATGCGGGGCTGGCCGCGGTGAAGATCAGCGAGGTGAAGATCGAGCGCGCGCCTGCCGCCGACACCGCCCGCTCCGATCAACCAGGACAGAATGCGTCGGGTCAGCCGCACCAGCAGGGCGCGGGCCAGCCGAGCTTTCAGGGGCAGGGACAAGGCCGCTGGCAGGGCCGCGAAAATATCGCGCAATCGCATAAAGCGGCCGACGACGCGGCCGTTCTTAACCATGCGGATGCGGGAGACGGTTCCCGCAACGCCGTTCGCGCGCGCTACGCGTGATCGGCCTTGAGCCTGGGGGACAGGAAGAATGAGCGACGATCCAAAGGCCAAGAAGAAAAAGGGCGGGGGCATGAAGATGATCCTGCTGGTCGTCATCGCCATGCTGATCGGCGGCGCGGGCGCTGCGGGCGGACTTTATGCCGCCGGTTTCTTCAGTCCCAAGGATGAAGGGCCGAAGGAAGATCCCAACAAGCCGGTGCTGGTCCTGGCGGGTGAAAGTGCCGAGGAGATCGCCAAGGCGCATGCCGTGCCCCATGGTGGCACCGCGACGGCCCATGGCGGCGCGCATGGCAAGGGTATCGACCTGCCTCCCCCTGCCAATCCCACCGCGTATCAGGCGACCTATTTCCAGCTTCAGGCCCCTTTCACATCCAATATGTCGGACACCGATTCCTTTGCCCAGATTTCGCTCGCGGTATCGACCTATTATGACCTGCGGGTGATCGACGCGATCAAGACCCACGAGATGGCGATCCGCAGCCAGGTGCTCATGATGCTCGCCCAGCAGCCCGAAGAGACGCTGGCGACCCCGAAGGGCAAGCAAGCCCTGCAGGGGAAGATCAAGGTGATAATTAACGATATTTTGAAGCAAAAAACCGGTTTTGGAGGCGTTGATAACGTTTACTTTACCAATTTCGTTATTCAGTAGCACTGTCCAAAAGGCCGGGAAGTCCCCCGGTCCGCAGGGCAGGGGACAAAGATGGACGACGTTCAAACCTACGCCTTCGGGCGGGGGGATTCACAGGCGCCGGTGATGCTGTCAGGGCTTGACCGGCTGGGTGACAAGCTCGCCCGGCGCATGCGCGCGCTCATCGAACCGATTTCGGGTACGCGCCCCCATGTCGCCGCGCATGAGACGCAGTTGATGGACATGAGCGCCTGGTCCGCCGCCATGCCCGCCTTTGCCAGCTTGTCCGTCTATCGCCTGCTCCCGCTCAAGGGGCAGGTGTTGCTGCATATGGACGCGGCCATGATCTCGACACTGGTCGATTGCTTCTATGGCGGACTTGGCAACCGGCCCTTGCCGTCGCGCGGCGAATTTACCCCCACGGAAGACCGGCTGATCGCTCGCCTGGCGGACTCCATCATCGCGCGCGTCGTCGAGACTTGGGGCGATATCCTGCCACTGGATGCCAGCTTCGTCATGCGCGAAACCGGCGTTGGTTTCACCAGCAGCGCCCCGCCCGGCGATCAGATGGTCGTCCAGCGCTTTACCGTTCGCCTGACCCGCGAGCAGGAATGGCCGGTCGATCTCGTCTTTCCGCTGGCCGCCCTGCGCGCGGTCGAAGCGCTGATGGGATCGAAGCTGCCGACCGACGAAGAACAATGCGATCCCGTCTGGCAGGGACGGATCGCCCGGCGGATGCGCGACATCCGTCTGCCCGCGCGCACCGTGTTGGCGCGGCCCCATCTTTCCGTCGCCGATCTTATGGAATTGAAGGTCGGCGATGTCATTCCCGTCACGATCGGCCGCTCCTTGCCGCTGATCGTGGGCAACCGCATCGTCGCCCATGGCAGCATCGGCGAACAGGATGGCCGTGCCGCCTTCCAGATTGAAAAACTCGTACAAGGATCCGATCAATGAGCGACATGAGCGAAGCCCCCAAGATGGAGCGCGCCGAAGATCCCGTCAGCCGCATGACGAACAATCGTCATTTCAAGCTGTTGGCGGACATTCCGGTTCGGATGTCGGTGGAGGTCGGATCCACCTCGCTGCGTCTAGCCGAAGTCATGGATCTGGCCGAAGGCAGTATCGTGGAATTGGACCGGCAGGCCGACGATCTGCTCGACATCATGGTCAATGGCGCGCTGATCGCGAAGGGCGAGGTGGTGACGGTCAATGGCCGCTATGGCGTCCGCATCGTCGATATTGCGGCGACCGAAACCCGTCTGGCGGGTATCGAGCGGCGCGGCTGAACGCATCGCATTGATTTTGCGCTTGCCTTGCGGATCGAAACTGCGGATCGCTTGGCCAAATTAACCATGAAGCGCGGGCGGCTCCATCATGTTCTGGTATTTCGTCAAATTGCTGATCCTCCTGCCGCTCGTCGGCGGCATGGCGTTCGGCGCGCTGTGGCTGTGGCGCAAATATCAGCCGGGCATGATGGGCAATCAGGCGGATCGCTCGCTCAAGCTGCTTGAAGCCCTCCCCATGGGCGCGTTCGGCAAGCTCGCGGTGGTCGAATTCGAAGGCAAGAAGATCTTGCTGTCGGTGACCCGTGGCCGGATCGAGAAGATCGCGGAAGGCGACCATGCTCGCCTGCGCTAAACCCTTATCCGTCATCCCCGCGAAGGCCGGGATCCATCTCCCGACCTCGTGCCAGGGTACAACTGTTCGGAGATGGGTTACCGCCTTCGCGGGAATGACGTTGATGGTTATTCTGGCGTTACTCTTTTTCAGCACCCCTGCGTTCGCCCAGGCGGCTCCCGCGGGCCCCGCCGACAATGGTGGCGCGCTGGGCCGGGCCATGGGCCAGATTTCAGGCGACGGCCGGTCGCTCTCGCTCAGCTTGCAAATCCTGATCCTCATGAGCCTGCTGACGGTGCTGCCGTCGCTCGTGCTGATGATGACCAGCTTCACGCGTATCATCATCGTCCTCTCGCTGCTGCGTCAGGCGCTGGGCCTGCAACAGACGCCGCCCAACCAGGTGCTGGTGGGCCTAGCCCTCTTCCTGTCGCTGTTCGTGATGCGTCCGGCGATCGACCAGATTAACGGCCTGGCCTTCGATCCCTACGGCAAGGGCCAGATCACGATCGAGGAAGCGGTCGGCCGGTCGGGCAAGGTGCTGCACGGTTTCATGACCAAGCAGACCCGCGAGAGCGATCTTAAGCTGTTCGCCAACCTTGCCGAAGCACCCGCCTTCCGCACGCCCGACGATATTCCCTTCACCATCCTGCTCCCCGCTTTCGTCACCAGCGAACTCAAGACCGCCTTCCAGATCGGCTTCATGATCTTCCTGCCCTTCCTCATCATCGATCTTGTGGTGCCTCCACGCTGATGGCGCTCGGCATGATGATGTTGTCCCCGACCATCATCTCCATGCCGTTCAAACTATTGCTGTTCGTGCTGGTCGATGGCTGGGCGCTGACGATGGGCAGTCTGGCGAGCTCGTTCGCGACATGACGCGCTCTATGCTCCGGGTGGAGGGCTAGTCCCGCATGGACAACGCCGACTTCTTCATGGGTCTGGCCCAACAGGCGCTGTGGATCACGGCGCTGGCTGCCGCGCCCATCCTGTTGCCGGCGCTGATCGCAGGCCTCATCATCGGCATGGTGCAGGCCGCGACGTCGATCAACGAACAGACGTTGAGCTTCATCCCCAAAATCCTTGTGGTCGGGGCCATGCTCGCCTTGTTCGGTGGGTCGATCATGGTGCTGATCGCCGATTTCACGCGCGAAATATTCGACCGCATCCCGGACCTGCTGCAATGATCGCTCCCGGCTTTGCGGGGGTGGAGACGCAGCTCTGGGTCTGGCTGATCGCCATGATCCGCCCCGGCGCGGCCTTCATCGCCGCGCCCGTCTTCGGCGCGCCCGCCGTGCCGCTCCAACTGCGCTTGATCCTCGCGCTCGCGCTCGGTCTCGCCGCGCTCAACAGCGTCACCATCACCCTGCCGCAGGATGGCGTGGCCAGTTTCGAAGGCGTGATGATGGTTGCGGGCGAAGTGATGGCGGGCCTTGCCCTCGGCTTTGCGGTCCAGATCGGCTATGCCGCCGCCTTCGTCGCGGGCGAAACGATCGGCAATGCGATGGGGCTCAATTTCGCCGCGATGGTCGATCCTTCGTCGGGCCAATCGACCCAGGTGCTCGGCACCTTCCTTTCCATCCTCGCCACCTTCCTGCTGCTCGGCATGGACGGGCATCTGCTGCTCGCCAGCTTCGTGGTGCAAAGCTATCAGGCGATCCCGCCGGGCGCGGCGATGCTGTCCAACGATACGATCTGGCGGATGATCGAATTTGGCGGCGCGTTGCTGGGCGCGGGCGTCACCGTGGCCCTGCCGGTCGCCTTTGCGCTGGTGCTGGTGCAGATCGTCATGGGCATGCTGGCGCGCGCGGCGCCCTCGCTCAACCTGTTCGCCGTCGGCATGCCCGTCGCGATGATGGCGGGCCTCATCCTCCTCGCCATGGCCGTCCCGATCATGGCCGAAGGCATGACCGCCTCGATCAAGGCCGGACTTGAGCAGGCCCGCATGATCGCGGAGGGACAATAGCCATGGCAGGCGGCAATGAGGGCGGCGAAAAGACCGAGAAACCGACCCAGAAGAAGCTGGATGACGCCGCCAAGAAGGGTGACATTCTCCAGTCGCGCGAACTGGGCACGGCGATGGTGGTCATGGCAGGGATCGGTTGGCTTGCGGTAACCGGCCCATCCCTGATCGATTCGCTGTCCGATATGCTGGTCGAGGCGCTGCGCTTCCGGCGCGAGGACATTACCGATTTTTCCCCGGCGCAACGCGGGCTGGACCTGTTGACCGGTATCGCGCTGCCAGTGGCTGGCGTGATGCTGGCGACCTTCCTCGCCGCCATCGCCGCCCCGGCCTTGCTGGGATCACTCGGCTTCCGCCCCGGCGCCTTCGCGCCCAAGGCATCGAAGATGAATCCCGCTTCGGGCCTCAAGCGCATGTTTGGTACGCAGGGCTTGATCGAACTGCTGAAGTCCATCGCCAAGATCGCCCTGCTCGGCGCGATCGGGATCTGGATGGTCTGGGACCGGCTGACCGAGATTACGGGGCTCGGCAAGATGGGTATTGGCCCCGCCATCGCCGACCTTGGCAACATGTTCATCCTTACCTGCCTGGTCATGGCGGGTGGGCTGTTCCTGATCGCAGGAATCGATGTGCCCGCGCAGATCATGCAGCGCGGCAAGCGGCTGGGCATGTCGAAGCAGGATGTGAAGGACGAGCATAAGGAAAGCGAAGGTTCGCCTGAGCTGAAGGGACAGATTCGCCGCCGCCAGTTCGAAGTGCTGAATGGATCGACCCGCCAGGCGGTGGCCGAAGCCAGCGTCATCATCACCAACCCGACCCACTTCGCGGTCGCGCTGCGCTATAAGCCGGGCGTCGATGCCGCGCCGGTCGTTGTGGCGCGCGGCAATGACGCGATCGCGGCCTCAATGCGCGAACTGGCGGAGCAGAATGGCGTGACCATCCTGCAATATCCTGACCTCGCCCGCGCGATCTACTTCACGTCGCGTGCAGGGCAGGTGGTGAATGAAGGCCTCTACATGGCGGTCGCGACCGTCCTGGCCTTCGTCTTCCGCGTCGAAAACCGCATGGCGAGCGAAATGGATCGTCCCTTCATCACCGTGCCCGACGATCTGCGCTTCGACGCCGACGGACGAAAGCGGTGAAAAAAACCGTAATGGTGAATTAAAGTTTAGGCGCGCTCGTCCGTATTCTATTCATGGGGACGCATTAGGATATGCGTCATGAGCGACTATTTTCCCCGTATCGAGTTGCCGCCGGTCGATCGGACCGTGCCACGCGCAATATCGTCGGTGCAGGCCGTTCAGCCGATCGTGGCGGGACACTCCGCCCCGTCGGCCAACCCCGACGCCCGCGCGTCGGTGCCGCAGATCGATATCGCAGGCGTGGACGAGGATGTCGCCAGCGCCGCCCAATATGTAGAAATCTACGCCCGCATCGCCGACATATTGGCTGATCTCGACAGTAGCGGTTCGGTCGATGGCGCAGCGCAATCCATCAATGCGATGCTGCCCCGGCCGATCGTCCTTGTGCCATTGCCTCCTGCCAGCAGGGAAGCGATCGAACATGCGGCCGTGGTCGCTCGCCGCATGGTGGATCGCGCCGCCTACAGCCATGCCGCGCAGGCCCATCTCCCGCGCGGCGTCGTTGATCAGATCGTCGCTTCGGGCGGATGATCGCGCGCCTCGCAAATCATTCCTAAAGGTCTTCGCGCTAGCGCCGTTCTCTCCTCTGAAAGGACGACGCAATGGCATCGGTCAGCAGCAGCATTACGACGGCGCTCGGCGTCGGGTCGGGTATCGACACCAAATCGCTGGTGACCAGCTTGATCGCCGCCGCGCGCGATCCCAAACAGGACGTCATCACCAACCGGCAGAGCCTTAACAGCGCGCGCATCTCGGCGCTCGCATCGGCCTCCAGTTCGATCGACACTTTCGCCGATGCGCTCAACAGCTTGCTGGCGGGCACCGGCTATGCCGGTACGCCTGCGTCCAATGACCCCAGCATCGCAGCGGTCAGCTTGCTGCCAGGTGGCGTGCCCCAGGGGTTGCCAGCGCAGCTGGAGGTCAAGCAGTTTGCCTCGGCACGCACACTGGCATCGGTCCCGGTCGCGGGTGCGACCGCTGCAACGGCCGTAGGAGAGGGCGAAATGACCCTGACCGTGGGCGGCCAGAGCGCGGCGATCAGTATCACTGCCGCCAATAACAGCTATTCGGGCCTCGCCGCCGCGATCAATGCGTCAGGTCTGGGTGTGACTGCCTCGGTCGTCACCGATACGCAAGGGACGCGATTGGTGATGAAGGGCGCGACCGGCGCTGCCAATGATTTTTCGCTCAGTTCGGTGAGCGGCCCCGACCTGGCGCAATTTGCCTGGAGCGGCACGGACAGCGCAACGATGGCGTCGATGGCGACCCCCAAGGATGCGATCATCAGCCTGGACGGCGTGGAGCAGCGTTATGCCAGCAATACGATCGACACGGCGATCGCCTATTTGCGCATCGACCTCAACAAGGCAGAACCCAACACGCTTGTGACGTTGGCCTCGACCGAGCCGACCACCACCATGCGCGACCTGATGGTCGAGTTCGTCGATGCCTATAATACGCTGATGAAGGCGCTCAACACGTCGACCAGCACGGGCGCGGATTCGGCTTCGTCCGGGGTTCTGAACGGCGAAGCGTCGATCCGCGACATGAAGCGGCAACTGTCCCAGATGACCTCCACCGCGCTGACCGGCAGCGGCACCTATCGCACCTTGTCGGACATCGGTGTCGCGACAAATCGCGATGGTACGCTCAAACTCGATACCGACAGGCTAGACAAGGCGATTGCCGCTGATCCTTCGGCGATTACCCAAATGCTCAATCCTGCGGTCGCAACAGCCGCCAATCCCGGTCTGGCCGGGATGATGGATGCGGTGCGTGACCGGGTCCAGGTGAAGGACGGTGCCTTGGCGCTGGCACAGGTCAAATATGAGGCGCTCGCCAAATCGCTCAGCGAACAGCTTGAAAAGCTCGATACGCAGATGACCAGTTACGAGGCGCAACTCACCACCGTCTATTCCAAGATGGAAACGCGCCTCACGGCACTCAAGGCCACCCAAAGCTATCTCGAACAGCAGATCGAGATGTGGAACAACAGCGACAGTTAACGGGGACGAACGGGACCATGTTCTATAATCAGGGTTATGCAGGGGCCACCGCCGCGCGTCGTTATGCAGCGGTGCATTCGGGCAGCCGGACCGAAGGGGCAACGCCGCACGCACTGGTCAGGATATTGTTCGACGAACTGCTGCTGGCGCTGGACGCCGCCGCGCTCGCCGAACGACAGGCGGATCGTATGCAGGTGTCGGACAAGCAGGCGCGAGCCATGTCCATCCTCTTCGCGCTCGAATCGAGCCTGGACCATGACAAGGGCGGCGACGTCGCGCTCGGTCTGGCGCAAATCTATCGTGAGGCGCGCCGATTGCTGTTGGTGGGGGCCAAGGAACGGGTGGCCGAACCCGTCGATAAGGCCCGCGCCATGATCGCGGAGATTGCGACGCCTGGAACCAGATCGGCTAAGGCCAGCGGGATCGGACTGGCCCGGTTGCGGGGTTGCACCCCTTCCAAGCCGCCTGTATAGGCGATGCTCGCAGAGGGCGGCCCGGCGGGGTCGCCTTTTTGCGTTATATCTCCTGCGCCCAGGACGCGCAGCATCAAGCCAGAAAGGGAAGGCTCATGTCGATTACGCCGCTCATGCCCGTTTACCCCCGGTGCGATGTCCGTCCGGTGCGAGGCGAAGGCTGCTATCTGATCGGCGAGCGCGGCGAGCGCTATCTTGATTTCGCCAGCGGCATCGCGGTCAATCTGCTCGGCCATGGCCACCCCAAGCTGGTCAAGACGATCGCCGATCAGGCCGCCACCCTGATGCATGTGTCGAACCTCTACGGTATGCCGCTGGGCGAGAAATTGGCGCAGAAGCTGGTCGACAATACATTTGCCGACACCGTGTTCTTCACCAATTCGGGAGCCGAGGCGGTCGAGTGCGCGATCAAGACCGCGCGGCGCTATCATTATGCCAATGGCAACGCCCATCGCCACAAGATCATCAGCTTCGACAATGCCTTTCACGGGCGGACGCTGGGAACGATCTCGGCCACCAGCCAGCCCAAGATGCGCGATGGTTTCGAACCCTTGTTGCCCGGCTTTACTGTCGTGCCCTTCAACGATCTCGACGCCGCGCTGGCGCAGATCGACGACAATACCGCCGGCTTCCTGCTGGAGCCGGTACAGGGCGAAGGCGGCGTGACGCCTGCGACCAAGGCATTTCTGGCCGGCCTGCGGAAGGCCTGCGACGAGCATGGCCTGCTGTTGATCCTCGATGAGGTTCAGTGCGGTTATGCCCGCACTGGCACCTTCTTCGCGCATGAACAATTCGGCGTCACGCCCGACATCATGGCGGTCGCCAAGGGCATAGGTGCGGGCTTCCCGCTGGGAGCCTGCCTCGCCACCGAGGAAGCGGCCAAAGGCATGGTGTTCGGCACCCATGGGACTACCTATGGCGGCAATCCGCTCGCTATGGCGGTCGGCCTGACCGTGATCGAGGAAGTGCTGGCCGAGGGGTTCCTCGATCATGTGACCGCGATGGGCGCGCGCCTGCGCGCCGCATTGGAGCAACTCATCCCCAATCATGACGACATGTTCGAAGATGTGCGCGGCATGGGGTTGATGCTGGGCGTGAAGCTCAAGGACAGTTACGACGCGCGCAGCTTCGTTGGCCATTTGCGCGACCATCATGGGCTGCTGGCCGTATCGGCCGGGCAGAATGTGCTGCGCATCCTGCCGCCCCTCGTCATCGAGGAAAGCCATATCGCCGAAGCCATCGAGAAAATCTCCGCCGGTGCCCGGACATTTGTCGAAGCCAAGGCGGCTTAAGACTGACCACCGTTCGCCCTGAGCTTGTCGAAGGGCTGCACTTGTCTTCGCAGACAGTGCAGGGCTTCGACAGGTTCAGCCCGAATGGCTGAGGGGTGTTTACTATGACCAAGCATTTTCTGAATCTCGCCGACGCGGGCGGCGATGCCGTTGCCGCCATGATCGCCGACGCCATCGACCGCAAATCCGCACGGGCGGCCTGGCCCAAGGGTCGGGTCGATGCCGACGCACCGCTTGCAGACCATGTGCTGGCCATGGTCTTCGAAAAGAACTCGACCCGCACCCGCGTATCGTTCGACATGGCGATCCGCCAATTGGGCGGTACGTCGCTGATCCTGGATGCCGCGACGACGCAACTGGGCCGCGGTGAGACGGTCGCCGACACCGCGCGGGTATTGTCGCGCATGTGCGACGCCATCATGATTCGTACCGACGATCATGCCAAGGTCGAGGAGATGGCGCATTATGCCACCGTCCCCGTCATCAATGGCCTGACCGACCTGTCGCACCCCTGCCAGATCGTGGCCGACCTGCTGACCGTGGTCGAACATGGCGTTGCCTTGCCCGGCAGCCAATGGGCATGGCTGGGCGATGGCAACAACGTTCTTCATTCGATCATCGAGGCGGCTGGGCTGTTGAAGTTCGACGTGCGCATTGCCGTGCCGCAAGGCTATGAGCCCGACCCGTCCTTCGCGGCGGCGGCGCAGGCCATGGGCGCGCGCATCAGCCTGACCCGCAATGCGCTAGAGGCGGTCGCGGGCGCGGACATCGTCGTCACCGACACCTGGATCTCGATGGGCCAGGCCCATGCCGAGGAAAAGCTGGCCGCGATGATGCCCTATCAGGTCACGCCCGCTCTGATGGCGACTGCGAAACCGCAGGCCAAGTTCCTCCACTGCCTCCCCGCGCATCGCGGCGAGGAAGTGACTGCAGACGTGATCGATGGCCCGCAGTCGCTGATCTGGGATGAGGCGGAAAACCGCATTCATGCCCAAAAGTCGGTGCTGCTCTGGGCCTTGGGGCATCTTGGTTGAGTTTGCGGGCGGGCTTCCTATCTAGCGACTCGCCCGCATCGCCCGATGCTGCCTTATGCCTTGCACCGTCGGGTGCGGGATGACCGGAGCCTTGATTTGATTATCGCCCCCCATGTCGACCATGCCATCGGCTTCACCATCGCGTCGCGCCATGCGCGTGGCCGTCTCGTGCGGCTTGGCCCGGTGCTGGACGATGTGCTGGCGGCCCACGCCTATCCCCCGGCGATCGAGCGGCTGTTGGCGTCGGCGCTGGTGCTGGCGGCGCTGCTCGGCGCAACGCTCAAGCAGGCCGATGGGCAACTCACGATGCAGGCGCAGACCGAACATGGCGTCGTGCGCCTGCTGGTAGCCGATTATAAAAATGGCGATCTGCGCGGCTATGCCAAGTTCGATGCCGACCGGCTGGCTGAACTGGGGCCGGACCCGACTTTGTTCGGCCTGTTTGGCAAGGGCTATCTCGCCATCACCTTCGACCAGTCGGTCACGGGCGAACGCTATCAGGGCATCGTACCGCTGGATGGCGATTCGCTGGGCGCGGCGGCCGAACATTATTTCTTCCAGTCCGAACAGATACCGAGCGTGATCCGCATCGCCACCCGGCACGAGCCGGGCGAGGGCTGCTACGCGGCGGGATTATTGCTTCAGCATTTGCCCGAAGGCGAAGTCGGCCGCGAACGGCTGCACGTCCGCCACGATCACCCCGAATGGGAGCATGTCCAGGCGCTCGCCGTCACGCTCAAGGATGAGGAACTGACGGACACGTCACTGCCCTTGAGCGACATCGTCTGGCGGCTGTTCCATGAGGAAGAGGAAGTGCGCGCGACCGATCCAACGCCGCTGGCCAAGGGGTGCCGTTGCGACCTTTCGCATATCCGCGACGTGATCGGCCGTTTTTCGCCCGATGACCGGGCCGAAATGGCGGACGAACAGGGGATTATCGGCGTCGATTGCGCTTTTTGCTCGCGGCTTTTTCCGCTTCGGATCGACAGTTTCGCCTGACACGGCGTCGTTACGCTAACGATATTTGTAATTTGGGCAGCGCAGCCGGTTCGCGCTATCAAAATGCCGCATTTCGGCGGCATGGTGGAAATGGATGGTCGCGGCCCAGATGGCAGGTGACCCTTGGGCAGGAACACAGATCATGGGAAAGGCGGTTTGGCGCGCGCTCGCAGCAGCGGTCGCGCTGACGACGGCAGGTTGGGCCGGGGCGGCGGACGGGCCAAAGCTCGCGGCGCTCCAGACGCTGGAAACCGGCGAATGGGAATTGCGCGGCCGGGGCAAGGGCGCGGAGACCCGCAAGTTGTGCGTGTCGGACCTGCGTCAGCTGCTCCAAATCCGCCACGCCCGCGCCTCCTGCAGCAGTTTCGTGGTCAGCGATGCTGCCGATGCCGCCAGCATCACCTATGATTGTGCGGCGGCGGGCAACGGCCGCACCGACCTGCGCGTCGAAACCGCACGGCTGATCCAGATCAGCTCGCAGGGCGTGGCCGATGGTGCGCCCTTCGTGTTCGTTGCAGAGGGGCGTCGTATCGGTGCCTGCCGCTAAGCGTATGGCCAGCGCCATGCTTGCGCTGGCGCGATCGGGGCAGTAGCGCATATTCATGGTTGCCAATCAGGGAAAATTCGCCGTCGTCCTGCTTTCAGGCGGACTGGATTCGATGGTCGCAGGCGCATTGGCGCGCGAGGCGGGCTATCGCCTGTTCGCTTTGTCGATTGACTATAATCAACGTCATCGCGTCGAATTGCAGGCCGCTGCACGCGTCGCGAAATCCTTGAATGCCATCCGCCATATCGTCCTGCCGCTCGATCTGACGGCGTTTGGCGGATCAGCGCTGACCGCCGACATTGCCGTGCCCAAGGACGGCGTGGGTACCGATATCCCCGTCACTTATGTCCCGGCGCGTAATACCATCTTTCTGTCCCTGACGCTGGGGCTGGCCGAAGTGGTGGGGGCCAGCGACATCTTCATCGGCGTCAACGCGCTGGACTATTCGGGCTATCCCGATTGCCGTCCCGAATTCATCGACGCTTTTCAGACGATGGCGGCGCTCGCGACCAAGGCGGGGGTGGAGGGCCATCCGGTCCGCATCAAAACGCCGCTGCAATATATGAGCAAGGCTGATATCGTGCGCGAGGCCGACAGGCTGGGGCTCGACACCGGGATCAGCTGGTCCTGCTATGATCCAACGCCGGACGGCAAACATTGCGGGCTGTGCGATAGCTGTCGGCTGCGGTCCAAGGGATATCAGGAAGCGGGCCTGCCCGATCCTACCCTCTATGCCGCGCGGCCCTGAAGGGGCACGCGCGATGAGCTATGCAGTCAAGGAAATGTTCCTCACGCTCCAGGGGGAAGGGGTGCAGGCTGGGCGGCGCGCGGTGTTTCTGCGCTTTGCCGGGTGCAATTTGTGGAGCGGGCGTGAGCAGGATAGGGCGAGCGCCATCTGCCGCTTTTGCGATACCGATTTTGTCGGCACCGATGGCGATGGGGGCGGCAAATTTGCTGATGCCGATGCCCTGGCCGATGCCGCTCTGGCCTTTTGGGGCACGGCCGAGGCGGGCCATTATATCGTGCTGACCGGCGGGGAGCCGATGCTGCAGGCGGATGATGCGCTGGTCGAAGCGCTCCACGCGCGTGGCTTCATCATCGCGATCGAGAGCAACGGCACGCTGCCCGTCCATCCCGCCATCGATTGGGTCTGCATCAGTCCCAAGGCCGGGAGCGATGTCGTGCAAACATCAGGCGATGAGCTGAAGCTCGTCTGGCCGCAGCCGGGCGGCGGGCATAGCGTCGCCGAAGTCGAGGCGATGGAGCAATGGGCTTTCACCCATCATTTGCTCCAGCCGCTCGATGATCCCCATGCGCAGGATAATGCCCGGGCCGCCATCGCGCTGGTCATGGACCGACCACGCTGGCGGCTGACCGTGCAGGCCCATAAATATCTGGGCCTGCGCTGATCCACCCTTAGGGCTTGCCCACGCCGATCTTGTCGTTCCAGGCTGATGGCAGACAGGCTGCAGAACGCCCTTCTTCCAGCATTTGGGATCGAAGGAGGGCAAGGCGGTCACATAGTCATAGCCCGGCGTGCCATAATATTGCTCGCCCGCGGCCACCAACGACTTCTTGATCGAAGCCAGACCACTGCGTGCCACCTCATGCAGCGTGCCACGATCAGCGAAGATCGCCTTGCGACCGACCTCTGCGGTCGCGAGGCAAAAGCCCTTCTGCGCCTGCACCGTCGAATAGCCCGAATAGATGCGCGTGCCATATTGGTCGGAGGCGGCCTGTCCCGGCCGTCCCTTGCCCACGGTGCGCTGGAAATAGCCCAGCAGCGTGGTCTGCGCGGCGTCCAGTTCGGCATCATGATGCGCGATCATCGCGTTATAGTTGCCGATCGCAAGCAAGGTGGGTTCGAACTGGCATTGCAGCGCCGCGACATTCAGCGCCGCGCGCAGGTTCCAGACCAGCCCTGCCTTGATCTCCGCTTCCGTAGAGCCCGGCAGGCCCAGTGCGGTGGCCGCTGCCGCATCGGTAAAGGGCGGAGCCGACAAGTCGGGCGGCGACCAAAAAAATTGTGCGGCGGCAGGCTGCGCCAGCAGCGGCGCAACCGCCAGGGCAAGGCCGGTCAGCGCGGTACGGAAGGTCATGAAAAAAGGCCTTTTACGAAGGGATGCGATGGAATGCATCGACCCAATATGTGTCTGCGCCAACTGTATCAGGGCTGAATGATTGCGCCAGCCTTATTGATCGGACAGGACTTCGGCATCCTCGCCCGCGGCTTCGGTGGTCGGCTGTGCCGCCGTGCTGGCGTTGGTGGCCGCGTTGCCGGGCAGGGCGATCGCCGTGCCTTCGCTCTGGACCCCGTCCAGGTCGGTCATGGCGTCGCTGGTGGTGCCATCGACCACTTCCATGTCCTTCATCTCGACCTTGGTTTCGGTCTTGTCCGCGCCGCCGCAAGCGGCCAGCGGCAGCAGCGACAGGGTCAGGGCGGCAAGTACGTGGCGGCGCATCCGGGTCTCCTTGCGATCATCGATGCCCGGCAATCCCCCGCCCGGCGAAAGGCGTGACCCTAGCGACCGGCTTCGCATTGCTCAAGCCCCGAGCCGCACCGCGACAAGCGACTGAGAAAGACAGGGAAATGTGCCTTGAGGGCGTGATCGAGTGCAGCCATGGAGGCGTCGCCGCCCAGTGCGGCGATGCTGGTCACGGGATAGTCGCTGATCCCGCACGGCACGATTCCGGTAAAATGGCTAAGGTCAGGATCGACATTGATGGCAAAACCATGGAGCGTCACCCAGCGGCGCACCCTTATGCCCAGCGCGCCGATCTTCGCCTCTCGCCCGTCGCGGTCATCGGTCCAGATGCCGATCCGCCCGTCCGCCCGCCGCGCTGCTATGCCGAGATCAGCGAGCGCCGCGATCATCCAGCCTTCGAGATGATGCACGAAATTGCGGACATCCTTGCCGCGTTCGCCCAAGTTGATGTTGAGATAGCCGATCCGCTGCCCCGGCCCATGATAGGTGTAGCGGCCGCCGCGCCCGGCATCGTACACCGGGAAGCGCGGATCGATCAGTTCGGCGGGGTCGGCGCTGGTCCCGGCCGTATAGAGCGGGGCATGCTCCAGCAGCCACACCCGTTCGCGCGCTTCGCCCGCATGGATCGCAGCGGCGCGTGCCTCCATCTCGGCCAGCGCCGCAGGGTAATCGGCAGGCGCGGTTTCGGTGCGCCATTCGACGCTGTCGGGAAAGGGAAGGGGGGCCGTCATGACGCTTCCTTGACTTGGAGACAGCGAGCGATCAAGTCTCCGCGATATTTTCGGGAATAGGGCGGGCGTTACAAGATATGGCGACAATGTCGATCGGCAAGGCATGGCAGGAAGCGGTGGCGTTCGTCGCCCGCGAAGCCACGCTGCTGTTTCCCGTCGCGCTCCTGTTCGTGGCGCTGCCAGGCCTCATCCTTCAGGAAATGACGCCGCCTGAACTCGCCGCCTGGTCACTCGCGCCCAAAATGGACATGATGCCCGATGTTCCGGCCAGCTATGGGGTGGCCCTTACGATCGCTGTGGTCCTGATCTGGTTCGGGTCGCTCAGCCTGTTTGCGCTCGCGCTGCGTCCGGGCATTTCGGTGGGGGAGGCGCTGCGGCTCAGCCTTCAGCGGCTGCCTGTGCTGCTTGGCACGGCGTTGGTCGTGCTGGGAGCGCTGTTTGGGCTGCTGATGACGGTCATACTGCTGGCGGTGATCGTTTCGCTGGCATCGAAGGCGGCCGGTGCCTCGCTTGGGCTTTTGCTCGGCTTCGCCGTGGTCGGGGTAGCGCTTTTCGCTAGCGTAAGGTTGATGCTGCTCAACCCGGTCGTGTTGGACAGCGGTTCTGGTGTGAAGGAGTCACTTCGTCGCGCCTGGGCGTTGACCCGTGGTCATTTCTGGCGGCTACTCGCCTTCATCCTGATCCTGACCTTGCTGTCGGGGATCGTCGCATCGGCGGCGCAGTCGATTTTCGGCCTGTTGGGCAGCATAGTCGCTGGCCCTGACGGCGCGCGTTTGGCGGGCGGAATTGCCGGGGCGATCGTGTCGACGGTTATCCAGGTTTATATGCTGGTGATGCTCGCCCGCCTTTATCGTCAGGCCACCGCAGGCTGATCGAGCAACGGCACATGGCTTGCAGCGTCACGCGATAATATCCCGGCAAGACGGGGGTCGGCGAAGGTCTCGACCTCGCGCTTACGGGCAACAAATCCTGCTTTGATGTAAAAGCCGAGCGCCGCCGGACTGTCGAGCGTGCAAGTATGTACCCGTAAACACTCCACCCCCTTGCGCCAGCCCAGCGCCTTGGCCTGCGCCATCAGCCATTGTCCATGGCCTTTGCCGTTCAATTGCGGCACCAGCCCGAAAAAGCCCAGTTCGCAATCGGGCATCGACCGGAAATCCAGCTCCAGCAACCCTACCTCGATCCCGCGCGGGTCGGTGACGGCATAGACCTCGACTGCCGGGTCATGAATGATCGCGGCGAGCGATTCGTCCGGCATGATCAACCGCGAGAACCAAAGCCAGGGTTCCCCGACACGGCGGAATAGTGCGCGATAGGTGTCGAGCTTGGCGTTCTTCCACCGGACCAGCCGCAGGGGCGAGGGCGGAACTGGCGCAGGCCGGGGTTTCTGCCGCATCTCCAGATGGGTGACGATCGTAGCCACCATATGCTGATCGACCGTAATCAGCGCCATGGCGTCAACTCCAACTCGCCATTGGCGGCAGGCTCATCAGAATCGCGTCGATATTCCCGCCGGTCTTGAGGCCGAACAACGTGCCGCGATCATGCACCAGATTGAATTCGGCATAGCGTCCCCGCCATTCCAGCATCGCGGCATAGTCCGCTTCGCTCCAGGCTTCCGCCATACGTCGCCGCACGATCGGCGGATAGGCGTCAAGGAAAGCATCGCCGACCGCGCGGGTTAAGGCGAAATTTGCGTCGAACGTAGCATCATCGGCGCATTCGAGATGATCATAAAAGATGCCGCCGACCCCGCGATGGACTCCACGATGCGGGATGAAGAAATAGTCGTCGGCCCAATCCTTGAACCGGGAATAATAGTCCGGGTCATGTGCGTCGCAGGCGGCTTTGAGCACGTCATGAAAATAGGCCGTATCCTCTTCGCGCGGCAGGGGCGGATTGAGATCCGCTCCGCCACCGAACCAGCTTTTGGTGGTTACCAGATAGCGCGTATTCATATGGACGGCGGGCACATGCGGATTGGCCATATGCGCGACCAGGCTGATTCCGGTCGCGAAAAAGGCCGGATTCTCCGCCGCGCCATGAATGCTCTGCGCGAAGCCAGGGGCGAACTCGCCCCCGACGGTCGAGATATTGACCCCGACTTTCTCGAACACCTTACCCTTCATCATACCGCGCACGCCGCCACCGCCCTCGCCCGGAGCCTGCCCTTCGGCCTCGCGGTCCCAGGGGGTGTAGGTGAAGCTGGCGTCGCTGCCCGCCTCCCGCTCGATCGCTTCGAACGCAGCGCAGATCCGATCACGCAGTGATTCGAACCAGGTGCGCGCCGCCTGTTGGCGGGTATCGAGGATGAAAGGGACGACGGGCGTGGGAGCGGGGGTCATTGCGGGAACTTTCCGGTCTGGCGCAGGGCTTCGGCGACGGCGATGCCCGTAGAAACGGCGATGTTCAAGGATCGAAAACCCTCTGCCATGGGAATCCGTACCCGAATATCGGCCAGATCCCGCACGGCATCGGGCACGCCTGCGCTTTCAGAGCCCATCAGCAAGACATCGTCGCCGCGAAAGGCGACATCGGGCAGCCGCTGCGACGCGTGGCTGCTCATCAGCAGCAAGCGGCGGCCGTTGGCGCGCCGATCCGCATCGAAGGCATCGAAATTGGCGTGTCGAACGACCTCCGCCGCCGCGCCATAATCCATCGCCGCGCGTTTCAGGCGAGCGTCGGAAAAGGCGAATCCGGTGGGCATGATAATGTCCACCGGAACGGCAAAACAGGCCGCCAGACGCAGGATCGCGCCGACATTGCCGGCGATTTCGGGTTGATAAAGGGCGATACGCATTGGCGAGCCCATAATGCACTGCGGCAAATTGTCATAGCTTGCGTGACTTTGCTGTTGGCAAAGAGCGCGCACTGGGGTTATCAGGCCCCCGAACCACGCCGGGGGGAAGGCGGGGGCCATATGATATGGTTACCCATCACCCTTGATAAACAGGGCCGTTCACGGCATTGCGGCGGGACCAGGGACGTTCTTGCAAGGGTTGAGGTGCATGGCCAGCGTTGAACATACAGACAGCACGGGTTTACCCGGCGAAGATGGGGTCCGCCGTCGCGATTTCATCAATATCGCTGCGGTGAGTTTTGCAGGTGTCGGCGCTGTCGTCGTCGTTCTGCCGTTGATCGACCAGATGAACCCTAGCGCGGACGTATTGGCGCTTGCATCGACGGAAGTCGATCTGTCGGCGATCCAGCCGGGTCAGGCGATCAAGACGACCTTCCGCAGCCAGCCGCTTTTCGTGCGGCAACTGACGGAAAAGGAGATCGCCGAAGCCGACAAGGTGGATCCGTCCACGCTGCGCGATCCGCAGACGCTGGAAGAACGCACCGTCGATGGCAAGAAGCAGTGGCTGGTGACGATGGGTGTTTGCACCCATCTGGGCTGCGTCCCGCTGGGCGCTGGCGAAGGTGAGAATAAGGGCGAATATGGTGGCTATTTCTGCCCATGCCATGGCTCGTCCTATGACACCGCGGCGCGCATCCGCAAAGGCCCCGCGCCGACCAACCTGGAAGTGCCGAAGTTCAGCTTCACTTCCGACACCGCCATTCTCGTAGGCTGAGGTAAGAAACCATGAGCTTTCCCTGGGCTGAGCAATATACTCCCAAGAATCCCGTGATGGTGTGGATCGACGAGAAGCTCCCGCTTCCGCGCCTTGCCTATAATGCTGTTGGCGCGGGCTATCCGGTGCCACGCAACCTCAACTATTTCTGGAACTTCGGCGTCCTGGCCGGCCTCGCGCTGATGATCCAGATCATCACCGGCGTTGTCCTGGCGATGCATTATGGTGCCAATGATCTGGTGGCGTTCAACACCGTCGAACAGACGATGCGCGACGTCAATGCGGGCTGGTTGATGCGCTATGCGCATGCCAACGGGGCCAGCTTCTTTTTCATCGTGGTCTATCTCCACATTTTTCGCGGCCTCTATTTCGGCTCCTACAAGGCGCCTCGCGAAATGGTCTGGTTGCTGGGCCTCGTCATCTTCCTGTTGATGATGGCGACGGCGTTCATGGGGTATGTGCTTCCCTGGGGGCAGATGTCCTATTGGGGCGCGAAGGTGATTACCGGCCTGTTCGGCGCGATCCCGGTCGTTGGTGAGCCGATCCAGACCTGGCTGCTGGGTGGATTTGCCCCTGGCAATGCCTCGCTCAATCGCTTCTTCTCGCTCCACTTCCTGCTGCCCTTCGTGATCGCGGCTGTCATCATGCTGCACATCTGGGCGCTGCATATTCCGGGTTCCTCGAACCCGACCGGCGTGGAAGTGAAGGGGCCGCAGGACACGGTGCCATTCCACCCCTATTACACGTCCAAGGATGGCTTCGGTGCGGGCATCTTCCTGATTGCCTTCTGCATCCTGCTCTTTTTCGCTCCGAACTTCCTGGGCCACCCGGATAACTATATCGAAGCGAACCCGCTCTCGACGCCCGCGCACATCGTGCCGGAATGGTATTTCTGGCCCTTCTACGCCATCCTGCGCGCCTTCACCGTCGACTTCTTCTTCATCCCCGCCAAGCTGCTGGGCGTGTTGGCGATGTTCGCATCGATCCTGCTGCTTTTCTTCCTGCCTTGGCTCGACACCTCGCCGGTGCGGTCGGGCAAGTATCGACCCACTTTCAACAAGTTCTTCTGGATCCTGATCCTCGACGTGTTGATCCTGGGCTATTGCGGTGGTGCTCCGGCTGAAGAACCCTTCGTGATGATCTCGCAGGTCGCGTCGGCCTATTATTTCGCGCACTTCCTGATCATCCTTCCGCTGATCTCGCGCTTTGAAAAGCCGCTGCCGCTGCCCGGTTCGATCACCGAGGCCGTGCTGGCGAAATATGGCAAGACCGACGGCGCAACCGTCGCGGTCCCGGCCGAATAAGGGGTAGACGTAACATGGTACGCATCGGCGCATTTCTCGTCGGCCTCTTCTTCGCGGGCTGGCTGCTGGTCTCCTTCCTCATGGGGGCGGTGGCTTATGTCTCCGAACCGCCGCAGCCCACCGTGGAACATGAGTTCCACGAACTGCCCAAGCATGTGTCCTTCTCGTTTGACGGACCACTTGGCGGCTATGACAGGCAGCAACTTCAGCGCGGCTTCCAGGTTTACAAGGAGGTCTGTTCGGCCTGCCACAGCCTGAAGTTCGTGGCGTTCCGCGACCTTGAAGCGCTTGGCTATAACGAAGCCGAGGTGAAGGCGATCGCCAAGCAGTGGGCGATCAAGACCCCATCGGTCGATCCGGCCACGGGCGAAGCATCGACCCGCGATCCGATGCCGGCGGATTATTTCCCCAAGCCCTTCGCGAACAACGTCGCGGCGGCAGCGGCCAACAACAATGCGATCCCGCCAGACCTGTCGCTGATGACCAAGGCTCGCCACCATGGCAGCGCCTATGTCTATTCGCTGCTGACCGGCTATCAGGCGCAACCCGCCGCGCTGCTCAAGGAATTCCCGGATTCCAAGACACCCGAAGGGCTGCATTACAACCCCTATTTCGCGAACCTGAACCTCGCCATGGCACCGCCGCTGACAGCGAGCAGGTGACCTATAGCGACGGCACCAAGCCGACGGTGGACCAGATGGCGAAGGACGTTTCAGCCTTCCTGACCTGGACCGCCGAACCCAAGCTGGAAAATCGCCGCCGCGCGGGTCTGGCGACGATCATCTTCCTGCTGATCGCTACGGGCCTCGCTTATATGTCCTACCAGAATATCTGGGCGGACAAGAAGAAGGCCGCCTAAGGGGCTGGTCCGCGAGGACGAGATATAAAAAGGGCGCGGTTTCATCTGGAAGCCGCGCCCTTTTCTTTTATGGAGACAGCATGAACATCGACACGCTGGCAGGCCTGGTTCGCACCATCCCCGATTTCCCCAAACCCGGCATCCAGTTTCGCGATGTCACGACCTTGTTGGCGGATGGTGCGGGTCTAGCGGAACTGGTGGCACGCATGGCGTCGATCGCGCGGCCGCTTGATCCCGATCTGATCGTGGGCATTGAAGCGCGGGGCTTCATCCTGGGTGCGGCGCTAGCATTGGCACTTGGCAAGGGTTTCGTCCCGGTGCGCAAGGCAGGCAAACTGCCGGGCAAGACCGTCGGCATCGATTATGTGTTGGAATATGGCACGGATCGACTGGAACTGCATGAAGGGCAGGTGCCAACGGGAACGCGCATAGTGCTGGTCGATGATCTGATCGCCACCGGCGGCACGGCGCTCGCCGGCGCACAATTGTTGCGTGAGCAGGGCGCAAGCGTGTTGATGGCGCTGTTCGCGATCGACTTGCCTGATCTTGGCGGTATGGCCGCATTGGAAGCGGACGGCATCGCCGCGCAGGCGATCCTCGCGTTCGACGGCGACTAAAGACCTTTGGCGAGCGCCGCTGGCAGTAGGTCCACGGCTGCCGCCAGCCGCTCGTCGAGCAATTCTAACAATTCCATCCAGCCATGGATATGCGCCAGTTCGCCCGGCCCATCGGAAATGCCGCGCAGCCCCATCAGCGGTACGTCAAACCGGGCGCAGGCGCGCGCCACCGCGAAGGTCTCCATGTCGACCATATCCGCGTCGATCGCCGCATATTCTTCGCCACCGACGATATTTGCGCCGGTCGAGAGCCGCGCGCTCTGTACCGTCAGCGGCATCAACAGTGGCACATCGACCGGATGATCGACGAAGGGCGTCACCCCCTTGGTAAAGCCCAACCGTGAGGCGTCCATGTCGCGCCAGGAAACGCTGGCAACCTGCACCACTTCGCCCAGCCCGCAGATCCGCGATCCTGCTGATCCAAGACAGACGACAAGATCGGGAAGCGTATTCGTACGCGCCAGATCGTGCAGGGCGATTCCCGTCGCCAGCGCGGCCTCTACCGGCCCCACGCCCGTCATCAGCGGCGTAAATCGTGCGCGCAGATGTGCGCCATATTCCGCGTCCGCGGCCATCACGAACAACAGGCGCTTGCCCGACATAGTCTCGCAGCCCGCCATCTTTTTCCGCCCCTTGCCAATGCTGCGATGGCCATAGCCTGCTGGTCGCGGCTCCGCAAAAGAGAAAGCCCGCCACCTGCAAACAGGCGACGGGCTTTGTCATGGTGGGCGTGGCAAGGATTGAACTTGCGACCCCTGCGATGTCAACACAGTGCTCTACCACTGAGCTACACGCCCACGGGAGTTGGGCCTTTAGCCGGGCCAAATGGATGGTGCAAGCGAGAAAATGCGTGGCCCCGATATTCTTCTGGACAGGGCAGGGGCGGCCCATATGCTGCGGCGCAAACAGGGGGACGCCAAGACTTATGCTGCCATCGCCATCCTCGCCGATTCAGACGACGCCCCGCCTGCCCTGGTATCGCCAGCTCTATGTCCAGGTGCTGATCGCCATCGCGATGGGCGTTGCAATCGGTCATTTCTTTCCAGACGCGGGTGTCCAGCTCAAACCTCTGGGTGAAGCCTTCATCAAGCTGGTGAAGATGATCATCGCCCCGGTGATCTTCTTGACCATCGTCACCGGCATTGCGGGCATGAAGGAACTGGGGGCCATTGGCCGGGTCGCTGCCAAGGCCTTCGGCTATTTCCTCACCTTTTCGACGCTGGCGCTGATCGTTGGCCTGATCGTTGCCAATGTGGTGCAACCCGGCGCTGGGCTCAATATCGATCCCGCGACCCTGGATGCCGGACAGGTCGCCGATTATGCGAGCAAGGCGCATGAAAGCAGCCTGACCGGATTTCTGATGAACATCATTCCCGCGACCATGGTGTCGGCGGTGGCGGACGGCAACATCCTGCAAGTTCTGTTCGTGGCGATCCTGTTCGGCATTGCACTGACTCTGATCGGCGACAAGGCCGCGCCGCTGATGGTCGTTCTCGAATCGGCCAGCCATGCGGTGTTCAAGCTGGTGTCGATCCTGATGAAGGCCGCGCCGATCGGCGCGTTCGGGGCGATGGCCTTCACCATCGGTGAATATGGCGTGGGGACGCTGGCCAACCTCGCCGGACTGGTCGCAACCTTCTATCTGACGTCGCTGCTGTTCGTGCTGGTGGTGTTGGGCGGCGTGTGCTGGGCGGTGGGCTTCAACATCCTCCACCTCATTCGCTACCTGAAGGCCGAACTGTTGCTTGTCCTGGGCACTTCTTCGTCCGAGGCGGCATTGCCCAGCCTCATCGAGAAAATGGAGCGGGCGGGGTGTCGAAAGTCGGTGGTCGGGCTGGTCGTTCCGACAGGATACAGCTTCAACCTCGACGGCACCAATATCTATATGACGCTGGCGGCCTTGTTCATCGCGCAAGCATGTAATGTCGACATCAGCCTGGAGCAGCAGATCTTGCTGTTGCTGGTGGCGATGATCTCGTCCAAGGGCGCTGCCGGAGTAACCGGGGCGGGCTTCATCACGTTGGCCGCGACACTCTCGATCGTGCCGACGGTGCCGGTCGCGGGCATGACGCTGATCCTGGGCGTGGACCGCTTCATGAGCGAATGCCGCAGCCTTACCAACTTCATCGGTAATGCCGTGGCGACCGTCGTGGTGTCGGCATGGGAAAAGGGGCTCGACCGCGAGCGCTTCAATGCCGCGATGGCGGGAATCGCGCTCGACCCTACCCCTGACATGCAAGAGGTCGTCCCCGACTAAATGCTCAGCTCAGCCCGGTCAGGCTCTCGCTGCTGAACATCCGTTCTACCTCCAGCACCAGGTCGCGCAGGTGGAAGGGCTTGGACAAGACTTTGGCTTGTGGCACAGCCTTGCCCGCGCGCAAGGTGACGGCGGCAAAGCCGGTGATGAACATGATCCGCATGTCCGGTGCCACCGAAGCGGCATGCTGGGCCAGTTCGATGCCGTCCATTTCCGGCATGACGATATCGGTCAGCAGCAAGTCGAACCGGTCGGAGCGGATATGCGGCACCGCCTCGGTCCCGGTCGCGACCGCGACGACTTCATAACCCGACCGTTCCAATGCGCGGGCCAGATAGACGCGCATGCTTTCATCGTCTTCGGCCAATAATATGCGAACCATCGCCCCCACTCTCATATGCTCCGCGACCCCAACGGGTGGCGCGAAGCCGTGATATATGCGACAAGGTGTAAATATTATCCAGCCAAGCCAAGATTTTTGCTCAGACCGCCGAAAGGAGCCCTATTGGACGACAGCCCGCCGCGCGCGCCGACGCACAGCGACCCGGCCTTCGACCTATATGGCCCTGCGATTCCCGACCGTCCGGTTATTCTGTCCGTCCCCCATGCCGGGCGTATCTATCCGCCCGCCTTGTTGGCGCAGGCGCGCGTCCGTCCCGAGATGCTCCGGCGGCTGGAGGATCGCTGGGTCGATCTCCTCGTCCACCCGCTCATAGCGCAAGGCTTCACGGTGCTGGTAGCAAGTGCGCCGCGGGCGTTGATCGACCTCAATCGCCATGATCGGGAGGTCGATCCGGCGATGCTCTCCGACGTGCCCCATATGGTAACGTTGCAGAGCAGCGCGAAACTGCGTGGTGGTCTTGGCTTGTTGCCGCGTCGGTTGCCGGGCGCCCCGGAATTGTGGCGCGGACCGATCGGCTGGGCGGAGGTGGAGCGGCGGATCGATATGGTCCATCGCCCCTATCATGCGACGATTGCGCGATTGATGGCGGCAGCGCGGGATGTGCATGGCCATGCGATCCTGATCGATCTTCATTCCATGCCGCCGCTACCGCCGCCTATGCCGGGTTATCCCGCTCCGGGGCTGGTGCTGGGCGATCGATTTGGGCGCAGCGCGTCGAGCCGGTTGACGACCCTCGCGGCGGATGTCGCGGCCGGACACGACATGCTGGTGGCGCTCAATCATCCCTATGCCGGGGACTATCTGATGGAGCGGCACGGGCGGCCGGGGCGTGATCTGCATGCGCTCCAGATCGAGATCGACCGGACGCTCTATCTCGACGCGACGCTCAACTGGCCGGGACCGGGCATCACGCGCATGCGCGCCGTGGTGCGGGCTATCGCGGAGGCGCTGGCGGTGGAATTGCCCCGTTCGGACTATGCGCTTGCGGCAGAATAATCAGCGCGGCCTACCAAGGACGGCGCGCGCCCCTGCGACGCTCAGATGGTGGGAATCAAAGTAGAGGGGCTGGCCGTCCCGCTCGATGGCACAAAAGCGTGCGTCGCATAGCTGCGGCACGGGATCGATCAGCGTCACGCCTCTTGCCTGCCAGCGCGTGAAAAGTGCGCGCAGATTGCCGATGCGCGCTTCCACCTGCGGCCGCTCTATCCCCTCTGCGCTATCCAGAGCGTCGGCCCGCGCCAGATGGGCCAGGCGGCGCGGCACGTCGAAGGGCTGGGGGGGAACTGCGCCGATCAGCACGACCTCCCGTCCCTCGGCGCGGATGGCGGCGATGGTGTGGTCTAGCTTTGCCACGAAGGCGGGGTCATCAAATGCGCCATTGGCCCAGAAGGCGGAGAGATAGATGCGACTTAGTCCTGGATCGGCGCGGATTGCTTCGAACGCGGCCCGGTTCGCGGCGGCGCAACGGGCGTCCTTCGCTTCATAGGCCAGCACCGGCGGGCAGCTCGATGTCGTGCGCTCGACGAGCGACTTGCCTTGCGCGCGGGCTTGCTGCGCCAATACATGCGCCAGTTCCACGCCATGGCTGTCGCCCCACAGCATGGCGCTGGGCCGGACGGGCGCGCCCAGGACGCAAGGCTGCGCGCTGCGCATGAAGCTGTCGTGGCAGCGCTTGCGGTCGGGGCTGATGTCGTTCCGCCCGGCGATTTGCGCCAAGACGGCGGGCGCAAATCGGGATGGCCATGGTCCCATCGCCAGTAGGGCGACGGACAGCGCGCAGAGCAGCGCTATCGCCGCGCCGGTGAGGCGGAAGATTGTGCGGGGCGGCATGCGGGCCGAATCGCGGAAGGGTTGCTCGACGAAACGCCAGGACAGCCAGGCGATGGCCAGGGATGCGGCGATGACGGCAATCCGGGTGGCTCCCGACAGTGGTCGGTCGGTCGCATATTCGGTGAAGACGATCAGCGGCCAGTGCCACAGATAGAGCGAGTAAGAGATCAGCCCAATGCCCACCAGCGGGGACCAGGCCAGCGCCCGGCCTGCGCTTGTCCCCGGTGCGCTATGGAGTAGCGCGGCCGCGCCCAATACAGGTGCCAATGCGGCGAAGCCCGGAAACAAGGTGTTGCGATCATAGAGGATCACGGCTGCGCCGATGGCCAGCACCCCCGCCCAAACCACCGTCTCGCGCAGCCAGCATGCCCGGATCGCCGGAACGACGCCCAGTGCCAGGAGCGCGCCCGCGAGTAATTCCCAGGCCCGGGTAGGGAGCAGGTAGAAGGCGAAGCCTGTCGTGTCGCGCTGCATGAATATGCACAGCGTCAGTGACACTATGGCAATGGCCGCCACGACGCTTGTGCGTGCGCGCGTTCCGAATCGGGCGAGCAGCATCAGCAAGATCGGGAAGCCGATATAATATTGCTCCTCCACCGCCAGCGACCAGGTCTGGAGCAGGGGCTTCACATCCGCGCCGCCAGCGAAATAGCCCGTGTCGGTGAAGAACCACAGGTTGGATAGGAACAGCGTCGCGGCCAAGGCGGATTTGGGCACGCCCTCCAAATCGCCGGGCAGATAGAGCCAGGCCGCCAAGCCCAGCACGGCGAGGATCATTACGGCCAGGGCGGGAATGATTCGCCGGAAGCGCCGTTCGTAGAAGCGGAGCAGGGAGAATCGGCCTTCATCGACGTCGCGGGCGACGATGCCGGTGATCAGATAGCCCGAAATCACGAAGAAGATATCGACGCCGACATAGCCGCCGGAAAAGCCCGGCACATGGGCGTGGAAGAACAATACCGGCAGGATGGCGAGGGCGCGCAGGCCGTCAATGTCGCGCCGATGGGGTCGCGTGGCACGAGCGCCGATCTGTTCTACCTTTCCATGCATGGCGCAGGCCTAAGCGCAAAGCCCTGATATTTGCTTTATCCCCATGGCGAATCGCCGTCGTCGGTCAGGAGCCACACCGGCTTTCCGTAAGGGGAAGGGCGCCATAGCAAGCGACGATTGCAGTTTGCGCAATTGCCCCTTTATGTTTCGCATTTGCGAATAACCCACCGGCTGGCAACAAGACTGTGCCTTTCAGGCATCCTCTCCTAAACTTTTCAGGCTGGTCTCACGATCAGCCTTTTTTTTGTCTTCGGCTTGGGCTAGGCATCCCTCGCTGTTGCCGCGCCATATAACATGTTTCTGGAGAGGGGCCGCCGGTAAGACCGGCAGGCGGGGCATAGTTGGGGGATTGAG
Organism: Sphingobium sp. Ant17; assembly: GCF_000588875.1. GTDB lineage: Bacteria > Pseudomonadota > Alphaproteobacteria > Sphingomonadales > Sphingomonadaceae > Sphingobium. Next base: position 14,739 of record NZ_JEMV01000012.1, on the reverse strand, counting down.
CGCTTGGTTGCGCTCTCCCCCATTTTCTTTTCATCCTATGCCGTTGCCATCTCGCGGCCATAAGCGACCACTGCTTCCACTTCGGCCCGATCGCCCAGCACCACGCCGACGCGCTGGTGCAGGCTGGTCGCGGCCACGTCCATGATCGGCTGGAACCCGTCGCTCGACGCGCCACCGGCCTGTTCGATCAGATAGCTCATCGGATTGGCTTCATACATCAGCCGCAGCTTGGCCTTGCCCGGATTGCGATGGTCGTAGGGATAGAGGAAAATCCCGCCGCGCTTGAGGATGCGATGCACGTCCGCCACCATCGAGGCGGTCCAGCGCATATTATAATCCTGGCCGCATGGCCCTGCGCCGCCCATCACCCGTTCTTCGACATAGCGGGCCACGGCGGGCGACCATTGGCGACGGTTCGACATGTTGATGGCAAATTCGCACTTGCCCTGCGGCATTTGCATATTGGCGTCGGTCATGACCCAACTGCCGACTTCGCGGTCGAGCGTGAATTCATAGACGCCGGTGCCGACGCTTAGCACCAGCAGCGTTTGCGGCCCGTAAATGGCATAGCCCGCCGCGACCTGTGCCCGGCCGTCCTGCAGGAAATCCTCCTCCGTCACTTCGCGACCGGCGCAGGCTTCCGGCGCTTTGAGCACCGAGAATATGGTGCCGACCGACAGATCGACGTCGATGTTGCTGGACCCGTCGATCGGATCGAACAGCAGCAGATATTCGCCCTTGGGATAGCGATTGGGGATGCGGTGGATCGTCTCCATCTCCTCCGATGCCATGGCGGCGAGATGGCCGCCCCATTCATTGGCATCGAGCAGCATTTCATTGGCGATGACGTCCAGCTTCTTCTGGACCTCGCCCTGGACATTTTCGCTGTCGAGACTGCCGAGGACTTCGCCCAGCGCGCCTTTGCTGACGGCATGGCTGATCGTCTTGCACGCGCGCGCCACGGTTTCGATCAGCAGGCGCAATTCGGCGGGCAGGGCTTCGGCCAGCCGCTGCTGTTCGATCAGGAAACGGGTGAGGGTGGTTCTTGCCATGGGCCGCCTTTCGCTTGGGGCTTGAACGCCGCAGCGTCAGGCCGCAGCTTGAAGAGGAGAACGTGCCTTCGCTAAGCGACTGGACCGCGCTAGTCCAGATGCTTGGCGGGCGCTTTTTGCGATGATAGCGTCGACATGTGACAAAGTGTGTCGGCCGGAACCGTCTGGCCTTCGCATCGTTGCGGTCCCGTGCCAAATGGCAGCGTGGAAGGATCATCATGGACAGTCTGATTGCCGCTTTTACCGACCCCACCGCCATTGCCGCGCTCATCGCGCTGGTGGTCATGGAAGTGGTGCTGGGCATCGACAATTTGGTGTTCATTTCGATCCTGACCAACAAACTGCCGGTCGAGCAGCGGCAGAAGGCGCGGCGCATCGGCATCGGCCTGGCGCTCGGCATGCGGTTGGTCTTGCTTTCGATGATCGCCTGGATCGTCGGCCTGACCGCGCCGGTGTTTGACCTGGGGATCAGCGGGCCGTTGAACGAATATGGCGCGCCGACCTTCGAAACCGAATTTTCCTGGCGCGACCTCATCCTGATCGTCGGCGGCCTGTTCCTGATCTGGAAGGCGACCAAGGAAATCCATCACACTGTCGATCCGGCAGGCGGCGACGATGTGCTGGACAAGAAAAGCGTCGCGACCATCACCTTCGGCAGCGCGATCGTGCAGATCATCCTGCTCGACATGATCTTCTCGCTCGATTCGATCCTGACGGCGGTCGGCATGACCGACAATCTGGCGATCATGGTGATCGCGGTCCTGGTCGCGGTGACGGCGATGGTGCTGGCGGCCGATCCGCTCGCCAACTTCATCGCGAAGAACCCGACCGTGGTGATGCTGGCGCTCGGCTTCCTGCTGATGATCGGCGCGGTGCTGATCGCTGATGGCTTTGGCGTGCATGTGCCCAAGGGCTATATCTATGCGGCGATGGCCTTTTCGACGCTGGTCGAGTGCCTGAACATCTTTGCGCGGCGGGCGCAGAAGCGGAAGGGCGGGGCCTAAGGTCACGCCTGCTAAGGTCACAGCGGCGAAGTTCACACCGTCGTCGGGTTTTTCGGGGCAATCGTAACGCAGAAGCGGTTGCGAAGACGCGGTGACGCGACGGTTGGGTAATGAATGGGTCACAGCGACGCGACAGCGATGCGACGTTGACGCGACAGTTGCGCGCCAGTGCGGCGACAGGGGTCGGGCTGACGTGGGGCATGTAGAAGGGCGGCGCGGGGGGGGGCATCTGACAGGATAGATCAGAGATTATCCTACATTGGAAGGTTGTTGGATGGGGGCGGCCGGGGGGTCTTGAAGCGACCAGCATTTGCCCTAAAATCCTCCCCTATAAGGGGAGGGGGACCGGCGAAGCCGGTGGAGGGGTGTAACCCTTATCGAGAGCGTGACACCCCTCCGTCAGGGCTACGCCCTGCCACCTCCCCTGCCAGGGGAGGATGACTGAAACCGACCAGTTTCTACATTCAAATAATTATAGCACATGCTCGCTAGCGGACATCCAAAGTTTGCCTTAAGCCACTGGTTGGAAGGATTGCCGTGATGAAGTCGATCATCAGATGGATGGATCGAGATTGGGCCGCCCGGCGCTACAACCCCGTCTTTGCATTTGCTCAGCGGTTCGTTTGGGGCGTTCCGGTTATGTTGAGCATCGCCCTGATTGGGATACTTGAGATCATCGGCTTGCCTAGCAATGGGCCAATTTCCACGATCATTTTGGTCCTAGGGGGTGTCGGCATGTTCGTCGTCATGCTCGTCTCAATGTATCGTTGGGCCAAAGGCTACGGTCAGACGAGTTTTCAAGAGCGGCAAGCGAACACCCACCTTGACAAGGTGTCGGAGCGGTCGGCATCGATCCGAAATTGGATTTGGCCAAACGGCAACTAACCCCGATTTTTCGCTCACTACCGGGCAGTCCGCTTCCCGCCCAACCCAGCCAGAAACGCTCCTCCCTGAAAGGTAGGGGGTGGGCTTGCGCGAGGGTGCGTTGGCCAACCCCGCTGCGCCTAAGGCGCTGCGCGCCTAAGTCTCGCTGCCCCTCCGCCAAGCGGGCGGGGGGGACAATGCCGCTCGCCTTTTGCCCCTGGCGTCATTCCTCGCCGAATTTGTCTTCGACCAGGCTCACCAGCTTGCCGAGCGAATCATGCGCTTCGGGGCCGGTGGCCTTGATGGTGATGCTGTCGCCCATGGCGGCGCCCAGCATCATGAGGCCCATGATCGAGGTGCCGGTGACGTGGCTGCCATCCTTGCTGACGATGATGTCGGCGGGCAGGCCGCTCGCCAGGGTCACGAATTTGGCGCTGGCGCGGGCGTGGAGGCCGCGCTTGTTGCTGATGCGCACTTCCTGGCTGATTTCATTCATGTGGTGCTGCCCAACAGTTCCGACGCTACGCTGATATATTTCTGGCCTGCCTCGCGCGCGGCGGCGACGGCGGTGCGCACGTCCATGACCTTGCGCGCGCTTTCCAGGCGAATGAGCATGGGCAGGTTGATGCCCGCGATCACCTCGATCTCGCCGGCCTTGAGCAGCGAGATGGCGAGGTTGGACGGGGTGCCGCCGAACAGGTCGGTGAGCAGGATGACGCCGCTGCCGTCATTGACGCGCGCCACCGCGGTCGCGATGTCGGCGCGGCGCAATTCCATATCGTCTTCCGGCCCGATGCAGATCGTTTCGATCTGCTGCTGCGGGCCGACGACATGTTCCATCGCGACGACAAATTCGGTCGCGAGCGACCCATGAGTGACGAGTACGAGTCCGATCATCTGCTTTTACGGCCCACCTGCTTCATGACGTTGCTTTCGGGCCTCCCGGACGACGCTTCTCCAGACTATCTTGGGGCGTCGATTCAATATTGCGGTGCAAGACCGTGGGCGAAAAGCCCGCATCTTGCAAGTAGCGTGCGACACGATCGGCGACATGGACCGAACGGTGCTTGCCGCCGGTGCAACCGAAGGCGACGGTGATATAGGCCTTTCCCCCCTCCGCATAGCGCGGCAGCAGGGTGGCGAGCAGATCCTCGATCTTGCTGACCGCCTGCTCATAAGCGGGATCAGCGGCGACATAGGCGGCGACGTGGGGATCGAGGCCGGTGCGTGGGCGCAAGGCTTCGTCCCAGTGCGGATTGCGCAGGAAGCGCATGTCGAACATCAGATCGGCGTTGCGCGGCACGCCGCGGGAAAAGCCGAAGGAGAGAATGGTCAGCACCGGGTCGGACAGGCGCTCGCGCGAAAAGCGGCTGCGGATTTCCTGTTGCAGCGTGTTGCTGGTGAAGCTGGTGGTGTCGATCACCTGCGCCGACCAGCGGCGCAGCGCCTCAGTCAGTTCGCGTTCGCGGGCGATGCCGTCGGCGGCGGGGCGATCGAGCGCGAGCGGGTGGCGGCGGCGCGTTTCGGCGAAGCGGCGCTCCAATTCGCTGTCCGAGCAATCGAGGAAGAGGGTTTCGACATCATGGCCATGGCGTTCGCGCAGCGCCTTGATCCGGCGGACGATGGCATTGGCATCGAAGCCGCGGGTGCGTGCGTCGATGCCCAGTGCCAGCGGGCGTTCGTCTTCGCCCGCATGGCCAGCGGGCAGGGGTGTGTCGAGCAGCCGGTCGAGCAGGACGAGGGGGAGATTGTCGACCACTTCCCAGCCCATATCCTCCAGCGTCTTGAGCGCGGTTGTCTTGCCCGCGCCCGACAGGCCAGAGAGCAAGAGGATGGATTTGGGGTGCGAGAGGGTCATGCGATCGGCACCGCGCGCAGCAGCCATTCGACCTTGATCGGGGCGGAGGCCTCGAACGGGGCGACCTTCCAGACCGGGATCGGCAGGCCTGCGATCGTGCGCAGCAAGGGTTCGAGCGGCATGCGATCAACCTTGTCGAACAGGTCGATGAGCAGGGCGACGGGTATATCGTCGATATGGGGCATGGCGACGATGCCCATGCCGCGTATCTCCATCTGGCCCGCAATCCGGTCGGGCGCGCTGGCGAGCAATTGGCCATCGATCCGTTTGATGAGGGTATAATCGTCGCTGATGAGGGTGGCGCCGCGATCAATGAGGCGCAGGGCGAGATCGGACTTGCCGATGCCGCTCTTGCCGCACAGCAACAGGGCGCGGCCCTTAATGGCCACGCTGGTCGCATGAAGCGTTTCGGAGGACAATGCGCGCGCCATAAGTCGACCGCCCTTCTACCCTGTGTTAGCGGCCATGCAAATGACATTGGTGGGCAGCGTCCCACGCGGGGACGGTGCGTTATTCCGATGCGATGCCGGGGTCGCGCGCGACCGCCATCGGCAGGCGCAGGATGAAGCGCGCGCCCTGCTGCGCATCCTCGCGATCGCCGATGCTGATGCGGCCCTGGTGCCCCTCCACGATGGAGCGGGCGATGGCGAGGCCAAGGCCGCTATGCTTGCCGAAACTCTCGCCCTCCGGCCGGACGCTGTGAAAGCGGCGAAAGACATGCTCGCGCTCGGTGACGGGGACGCCCGGCCCTTCATCCTCGACACTGACCAGCACCTGATCGTCGGCGACGGTCGCGATGATCTGGACAAGGCCGCCGTCGGGCGAGAAGGAGATGGCATTGTCGATCAGATTGTCGAGCACGCGGACCAGCCGTTGCTCTTCACCCAGCACCACCGCCACATTCTTGCGCGGGCGGGCGAAGGCGAGGCGGACGCCGCGTGGCACGCCGCGCGCTTCGCGGGCGATGACCATGGTTTCGATGAGCAGGCCAAGGTCGATCGGTTCGAAGCGGGTGCGCGACAGTTCGGCGTCGACGCGCGAGGCTTCGGCAATGTCGGTGACGAGCCGGTCGAGGCGGCGAACGTCATCCTGGGCGATCGCCATCAACTGCGCGCGCAGGTCCGGCCGGTCCACCCGGTCGAGCGCATCGAGCGCGGAGCGGAGCGAGGCGATGGGGTTTTTGAGCTCATGGCTGACATCGGCGGCGAAGGCGTCGGTGGCGTCGATCCGCTGGCGCAGGGCAATGCTCATGTCGGACAGGGCGCGGGCCAGCATGCCGATCTCGTCGCGCCGTTCGGGCAGGCGCGGCACGGTAACTTCGCGCGCGCGGCCGAGGCGAACACGGACGGCGGCGCGGGCGAGGCGCTGGAGCGGCTGCACGATGGTGCGGGCCAGGAACAGCGAGAGCAGGGTCGAGGCGAGCATGGCGACGGCGAGGACAAGGCCGAGCCGCAGCCGCTCCGCGCGCACGGTGCGGGTGATGTCGCGCGCATTTTCGGTGGCCAGCAACGCGGTCCCGTCGCGCACCGATGCGCCCGCCGATATCATGAAGGTGCGGTCGGGCGCGTAGCGGTTCATGGCGGTTGGCTGGCCGGTCTTGCGCGCGAGCAGCAGTTCGGGCCAGGCATCGGCGCTATCCACCGCCGGTTCGACGAAATCGGGCGGGCGGCGGGCCGAAACGACGCGATCCACCGCCCTGTCGAGGAAGCGCGCGACATGGCGCTGCCATTCCTCTTCCGACGGCGATCGCAGGCGATAGCGCGGGGCGTCCATCGCGAAACTGTCGGCGATCAGGCCACCGCCGGGCGCATAGCGGCGCACCCGGTCGCCGGTCTGGCGAGCATAGGCGGCGATCAGCGCATCGTGCCGGTCGGCCGGGGCATTTTCTAGACTGATCGCCAGCAATTTCAGTTCGCGGGCCGATTGTTCCAGGCGCGAATCGATGATCCGGGTGCGATAGCTGTCGAGATAGAAAAAGCCGCCCGCCAGCAGCGCCAGCGCAAAGACATTGACCGCCAGGATGCGCGGCGTGAGGCTGAGCCGCCCCGACCAGCGCACCGCCAGCGGCGCGTCATCCTTCTTCGGAGAAGCGGTAGCCGGCGCCATAGAGTGTGTCGATTGCGTTGAAATCGGAATCCACCTCGCGGAATTTGCGGCGCAGCCGCTTGATATGACTGTCTATCGTGCGGTCATCGACATAGACATCGTCCTGATAGGCGGCGTCCATCAATTGGTTGCGGTTCTTGACGACGCCGGGGCGGGCGGCGAGCGTTTCGAGGATCAGGAATTCGGTGACGGTCAGCGTCACATCCTGCCCGTTCCACTTCACCCGATGACGGGCCGGGTCCATTTCCAGCCGACCACGCACGATGGGGTCGGCGACCGGCTGATCCGGGGTATCGGGCGCCCCCCGGGCTTCGGCGCGGCGCAGGATCGCGCGGATGCGGGCGATCAGCAGCCGTTGCGAAAAGGGTTTGGCGATATAGTCGTCCGCGCCCATGGCGAGACCCAGTGCCTCGTCCAGCTCATCCGCCTTGGACGTCAGGAAAATGACCGGCATCTGCGTCTTTTCCCGCAGGCGGCGCAGCAGTTCCAGACCATCCATGCGCGGCATCTTGATATCGAACACGGCCAGATCCGCCGGATTGTCCAGCAACGCCTTGAGCGCGCCTTCGGGGTCGGAATAGATCCGCGTCATGAAGCCTTCGGACTGAAGCGCGATCGAGACGGAGGTCAGGATATTCTTGTCGTCATCCACCAAGGCGATGGTTGCAGTCATGCGGTTTCCCAACAGGTCAAGTGGGGCAGAGCGTTAGACCATGCGGCGCGCGCCTGCAAGAAAGGGGGTGACGGTGGCGATTTGGCATAACCGTCGATTTTCGGGACACTGCGCCCGTGACAGGGATTTGACGATGGGGGGACAAGCCCCTATTGCCCATGTGTCTGCGAGGATGACGTCATGGTACAAAAGCATGACGCAGAGGGGCGGATCGGTCGCAGATATAAGAGTAAGTGCGACACGACATTTCATATTCAGGAGCAAAGGCGTGCAGGCCAAATCCTCAATCACCCTGGCAGACCAGGGCATTTCCACCCATGCCACCCAATTTTGGAATATGGGCACCGCGCCGCTGGTCGAAGCGGCCATCCGCAACGGCGAGGGCATATTGTCCAAGGACGGCCCGCTAGTCGTCAAGACCGGCACGCATACCGGCCGGTCGGCCAAGGACAAGTTCATCGTCCGCGATGCCGAGACCGAATCGACGGTCTGGTGGGGCAGCACCAATGTCGCGATGACGCCGGAGCATTTCGCCGTTCTGAAGGCGGATTTCTTCAAGGCGCTGGGCGAGAAGGACACGCTCTATGTCGCCGACCTGTTTGGCGGGTCGCAGCCCGAACATCGCGTCAATGTGCGCGTCATCAACGAGCGCGCCTGGCATAACCTGTTCATCCGCACGCTGCTGGTGCGGCCGGGCGCGGACGAACTGGCCGATTTCGCGCCGGAATATACGATCATCGACCTGCCGACCTTCAAGGCCGATCCGGCCCGCCATGGTTGCCGCAGCGAGACAGTGGTGGCGGTCAACTTCACCGAGAAGCTGATCCTGATCGGCGGCACTGCTTATGCTGGCGAAATGAAGAAGTCGGTGTTCGGCATTCTCAACTATCTGTTGCCGGTCAAGGGCGTGATGCCGATGCATTGTTCGGCCAATATCGGCCCGAACGGCGACACGGCGGTCTTCTTCGGCCTGTCGGGCACGGGCAAGACGACGCTGTCGGCCGATGCGTCGCGCACACTGATCGGCGATGATGAGCATGGCTGGTCGGACACGGCGGTCTTCAATTTCGAGGGCGGCTGCTATGCCAAGATGATCAACCTGTCGGCCGAGGCCGAGCCGGAGATTTTCGCCACCACCAAGCGCTTCGGCACGGTGCTGGAGAATGTCGTGATCGACGAGGAAACGCGCGAGATCGACCTGGACGATAATACGCTGGCCGAGAATAGCCGGGGTTCCTACCCGATCGACTTCATCCCGAACACGTCGGAAAAGAATCTGGGGCCGGTCCCGAAGAATATCATCTTCCTGACCGCCGACGCCTATGGCGTGTTGCCGCCGATCGCGCGGCTGACCCCGGAACAGGCGATGTATCATTTCCTGTCGGGTTATACCGCACGGGTGGCGGGCACGGAGATCGGCGTGACCGAGCCGACCGCCACCTTCTCGACCTGCTTCGGCGCGCCGTTCATGCCGCGTCATCCGTCCGTCTATGGCAATCTGCTCAAGGAGCGGATCAACAAGGGCGGGGTTACCTGCTGGCTGGTCAATACCGGTTGGGCGGGCGGCAAGGCGACGATGCCCGGCATCAAGCGCATGCCGATCAAGGTCACCCGCGCGCTGCTCAACGCCGCGCTCGACGGCAGCCTGAACGATGCCGCGTTCCGCACCGATCCCAATTTCGGGTTCGACGTGCCGGTCGCAGTGGCGGGCGTGAGCCGACCATTTTGGACCCGCGCGCCATGTGGGCGGACGCCAATGCCTATGACGAAACCGCCGCCGTGCTGGTCAAGCAGTTCGTCGATAATTTCGCGCAGTTCGAAGAGCATGTCGATGAAGCCGTGCGCAGCGCGGCGCTGACGACGGCGTAACGGGCGCGGCCTGATCCAAGGCTAGGCGAGAGCCGGAGGGGCGACCTTCCGGCTCTTTTGCTTTTGGCGGCGGGGCGGGGGTGCTATGCTGTCGGTCAACATCCAACGGGAGTAGTGGACATGTTTGGTGATATGATCGGCAAGATGGGCGGGCTGGAAGCGGTCGCCGCACAGATCGGGATGACGCCCGAACAGATGCAGGGGCTGATGACCGAAATCAGCGCCAAGATCGGGTCGGGTGAAACGAGCATTTCGGCACTGGCCGAGGTGGCCGCCGAACATGGCGTGTCGGCCGACAAGTTGCAGGAATTGATGGGATCGTTCGGTGGCCCCGAAGCGATCATGGGCAAACTGGGTGGCCTGTTCGACCGGGATGGCGACGGCAATCCGATGAACGAACTGGGCGGGATCGCCAAGGGCCTGTTCGGCTGATCGCCTGACGCTGGCGGGGGGTCAGCTATCGGCCCCCCAAGTTTTTTTGGCCTTGCTTCATGCCGCGTTGGCTCCATTCGCGATGCATATCAGTTGTTGCGAACGATACGCAACTGGCGACGCCCGTGCGGGTGGACGCACATGGATTGGCAAGGAAGAAGGTCTTGAACGACGTGACGATCGAAAAGCCGGTGCTGGAACCGACCGGTGCCCTCTCGGTGGAAACCGTGCTGTCGGTGCGGCACTGGAACGAGCATCTGTTCAGTTTCCGCATTTCGCGCCCGGCCAGCTTCCGCTTCCGCTCGGGCGAGTTCGTGATGATCGGTTTGAAGGGCGAGAATGGCAAGCCGCTGCTGCGCGCCTATTCGGTCGCCAGCCCCGCCTGGGACGAGGAACTGGAATTCCTGTCGATCAAGGTGCAGGACGGCCCGCTGACGAGCCGATTGCAGCTGATCGAACCGGGCGACCAGATTTACCTCGGCCGCAAGCCGACCGGCACGCTGGTCACCGACGCGCTGTTGCCGGGCAAGCGGTTGTTCATGCTGTCGACCGGCACTGGCCTCGCCCCTTTCCTGAGCCTGGCGCGTGACCCCGACGTCTATGAATTTTACGAGCAGGTCGTCGTCGTCCATTCGGTGCGCCGGGTAAGCGACCTGGCCTTCCATGACGAGTTGGAAGGCAAGCTGGCGGAGGATCCGCTGGTCGCCGAACAGGCCGCGACCCAGTTCCATTATGTGCCGACCGTGACGCGCGAGGCGTTCCGCAACACCGTGCGGATCGACAAGCTGGTCGAGAGTGGCGCGCTGTTCGAGGGGCTTGAGGGGCCGGCCAAGTTCGACCCCGAAACCGACCGGATCATGATGTGCGGCAGCATGGAAATGATCAAGCAGTTCGCGGCCTGGTTCGAAGCGAATGGCTTTACCGAAGGGTCGAATGCGGCGCCGGGGCAGTTCGTGATCGAGCGGGCATTTGTGGGGTAATTGACGCTCCTCTCCCTTGAGGGAGAGGATGTGGAGACTTGGCAGCTTGCTGCCTAGTCGGAGCCGGTGAGGGTGGTCGGCGCTGCATCGACGTGCCCCATCGCATAGTCGCACACCCTCATCCAACTGCGCCTAACCTCACTGCGTTCGGTAAGGCTTCGTATCCTTCTCCCTGCAGGGAGAAGGTTTACGCCCCCTTCCGCCCCGCGACCCACGCCGCCACATTCCCCGCCAGCACGGTCATCGGCACACCGCCGCTCTTCACCACCGCGTCGTTGAACAGGCGGAAGTCGAATTTTGGGCCTAGTGCGGTTTTTGCCGCTTCGCGCAGGCGGACGATTTCGCCGTGGCCGACCTTGTAGCCGCAGGCTTGGCCCGGCCAGGCGCAATAGCGGTCGACTTCGCCCTGGACTTCCTCGACCGTCGAGCCGTTGGTGGTGGCGAACCAGTCGATCGCCTGTTGCCGGGTCCAGCGCTTGGCGTGGAGGCCGGTGTCGACCACCAGACGGCAGCAGCGATAGGCGATCGACTGGAGATAGCCCAGCCGCCCCGCCACATCGCCGTCATAGGCGCCCAGTTCGTCACCTAGCTGCTCGGCATAGAGCGCCCAGCCCTCGCTATAGGCGTTGAAGGGGAGGAGCGAGCGGATGAGGGGCAGCTTATAGCTATATTCGCCCTGCCAGATGTGCCCGGGTATCCCCTCATGATAGGTGAGGGTGGGCAGGCTGTAGCGCGGCCAGCTGTTGGTATCGCGCAGGTTGATATAATAGTTGCCGGGCACGCTGCCGTCGATCGAGCCAGCGCCCGCATAGGCGCCGGGCATCCCGGCCTCGATCTCCACCGGCACGCGCTTGACGATCAGCTTGGCGGGGACGAGCGTCGCGAAGGCGCGCGGCAGGCGGGTGCGGATGTCGGTCAGGCGGCCTTCGATATAGGCCAATATCTGCGCGCGGCCCTTGTCGTCGTCGGGGAAGAGGTGGCGCGGGTCTTTGCCCATCGCGGTCATGCGTTCGCCGACGGTGCCCTTAGTGAGGCCTAGCCCTTTGAGCAGCCCGTCCATCTGGCTTTGCAGCGCGGCAAGCTGGTCGAGGCCGAGCGCATGGACCTCTTCGGGGGTCATGGTCGTGGTGGTCCCGGCCTTGAGCGCCCAGCCATAATAGGCCTCGCCGTCGGGGAGTTTCCACACGCCCGCATCCATGGTGGCGGTGGCGCGCTGGCGGGTGAGTTCGGCGACCTGGGCGGCGAGCGCGGGGGCGACCTGTTCGCGGACGATCTTCGCGGCTTTCGCGCCATAGTCGCCGGGCATCGACGCGGTGCGGCGGGCGAGCGAGGCGACGGGCACCCATTGGTCGATCGGCTGGCGCTGGACCGTCGCCATCTGGCCCAATGTCTTGTCGAGCAGGAAGGCGGGCGCGGTGACGCCGATGCCCGCGTCGTGGCGCAGCCGCTGCGTTTCGCCCGCGAGATTGGCGGCATAGGCGGACAGGCGGGCGAGATAGGCGTCGGCGTCGGCGGGGGTTTCGATGCCGTGATTGGCGTCGAGGAAGTCGGGCGTTTCGACGAAGCTGCCGGTGTTCTGCGCCACGGCATAGGGCGCGTTGCGGTAGGACCAATTGCTGTTCATCATCGCCATGTCGCCGAACGGGAAGGCGAACCCTTCGGCGGCCAGTTCGTGCGCGGCGCGGGCGACCTCGACATCGGTGCGGGTGGCGGGGGAGAGCGGGGCGAGGTCCATGGCGCGCAAGGTGGCGAGGCGGTCGGTGACATGGGCGGCGATCTGCGCTTGGCCTGCCGGGCTTTTGTTGCCGAGGCGGCTTTTGAGTGCGGCGCGGGGGCCAGTGTCGAGGCCAAGGCCGGTGGCGCTTTCCGGGGCGTCGGCGAGCATGGCTTCGGCCATGGTGGCCAGCGTCGATTGCGCGCGAGCGTCGGGCGTGTCGGTCGCGGCGCGGGCGGGGAGCGCCGACAGAGCGAGGACGGAGGAACCGGCGACAAGGAAATCGCGGCGCGTGGCGGTCATGCTATGAGGCTCCGACAAGGGGATGGTCAGCGCTTAACTTCGCATATTTCCCGCAGATTTCGACATTTTATTTCGTCGGCCGGATTGATTGTGACAAGGGGCGGCTGTGGCGGGGGGCGGCGTTTGCGCAGTTGCGCGGGCGGCGATACGGGCATTATGCGGCATCATGGCGCGGCTGCCATCGGTGCAGGCGGACAGCGCCCGCAGCGCTGCAAGCATGACCCGGCGGTCGGGCTTGCTATAATGGCCGACGATGCGGCCACCGCGCACCAGCGGTTGCCGCCGGTCGCCCCGGATCAGCGCCACGGCACGACCCATCTGGTCGTCCAGCCCCATCTCGATCGCCCAGTCCCAGGCGGCGGCGAAACTTTCCGCCCCCGGCCGCGCCCGCAACAGATAGGCCGAGCGCGGCGAACAGCCAACGCTCCGCGCCGCCTGCGCGACGACGCCGCATCGGGACAAGGCATCAATGAAGGCGTGTTGGGCATCGGCCTCCAGCCGCGCGCGCGGCGTTGCAGCTGGACGGGGGTGAAGTGGAGCAGGTCGGGGGTGTTTGGCATGACGGGGAGCATGGCATGGGTTGGGGGATGTAGGACAGGGGGAAGTGGGCGAAGGGTCGGGGCGGGCGGCTTGAGGGGGAAAGTGTAGAGGCAAACTCTCGCAGCGATCACTTGGCCATGTTCAACAACATGGGTGGGCCTCGAATGCTTGCTTAGCTGTTCCCCGGCCTTCGCCGGGGAACAAAATTGATGTGCTGTTGGGTATGAATTGCCTAAGCGAGAATAGTTGGGTCAAGTTCACGCAGGCGCGCTTCGATCTGTCCCATATATTGATAGATGCTGGTCAAATCAGGCATAAGATGCCGCGTCTCATCCTTGCCCTCGAATGTGCCAAAATAACGGGTCGTCGGTGAATTGAACCACAGCCTCGCGATGGTTTTCCGATTATTGTCGTCGAGAAGGATAGCGCAATATGACTTGCTGTCTCGAATGACGATGCGCTTTGGATCGACAAGGCGTGATGCTATCGCCTGCACAATATGAAAGCCGCTCAACTCTTCTTGCGTGGTAATGATCGCTTCTTCCGGCGCCGGGATTTCCGCCTCTTCGGGTTCCGCCATAGTAGGCGTGGAAGCATTGAGCGCCGAGGCTAGTCGCTCGTTGACCTTGTCCCTGATTATTGCCGCAACGGTGTTAGGTATTAGCTTCGCGATGCTCTCTTTCGCGCCCGGTGTCAGACGCCCTTCCACGACATGAGCCGCGAAGACCCTCACAAATTCATCTGAAGGTTCAGCAAACTCCCGGTCCATCGCCTTTCGCAATAGCGATTGGAGTTTTGAGATGGCCCGCCTCTTGGATAATCTTCTCGATATCGAAATCTGCTTTGGCGAACTTTTTCCAGCGTTCGAATGTCAGATGGCTTTTATCGCTTCCATACTGAACGTAAAAAAAATGGCCGCTCGTCCATTTTTGTTTTGGCTTTTTCGACGTCTGAAAAAGAACTGATAAATTGACGCCATTGGTAAGGATGGCGAGACGCGATTCGGTAACGCTGAAATAGCGAAATAGCTGGGATGCGTGATTGACGTTCAGTTCAGCGGTCGATGGCTTGCATTCAATCAGGATATTGACCTTGCCATCCTGGCAGATGGCGTAGTCAACTTTCTCGCCTTTTTTGATGCCAACATCGGCCGTGAACTCAGGCACAACCTCTTTCGGATTGAAGACATCATAGCCGAGCGATTGGAGGAAGGGCATGACCAACGCGGTTTTTGCGGCCTCTTCGGTCAACAGAACCTCGCGATGCTCAATCGTGCGCTTTTGCAGCTCAGCTAAACGAGAAGCGAAATCCATCTGTTATCCCCCTATGTTTCAAACAGACTCG
>NZ_JEMV01000011.1 GCF_000588875.1 Sphingobium sp. Ant17 | reverse complement strand
GGATGCGTGAACAGCGCGGGGCTGCTCTCCTCTAAGGACGCAGTCGGCAAAAAAGATGGATTACATGCTCAAACGCATGGCCCGCTTTTACCGCATTCCTCGAAGATGGCCGGATATGTCTCACGAACAACGCCGCCGAACGCGCCCTGAGAGCCATTGCAAGAGGAAGAAAAGCTTGGTTGTTCGTCGGTTCTGACCGTGGCGGTGAGCGCGCCGCAATGATGTACACCCTCATCGCCACTTGCAAACTCAACGATGTCGATCCCCTCGTCTGGCTAACCGACGTGCTCACGCGGATCGCTGACATATCCCAGAACCGCCTCCATGAGTTGCTGCCATGGACCTGGAAACACCTGCGCGAAAAGATCGATACCGCTCAGGCGGCCTGATTTGCCAGCAGCGTAAACCCGATCTCACAGGAATATCGGTAGCGATACTCCTATGAGGTCTTACCTCAAAAATGCTGCGCGCCTGCGGTCCACACCGGATGCGTACGATCCACCGAATGCACGACAAACAGGTGTTTGCCGACACCTGAGCGGGGCTGTCGGCGCTTAGCGTATATCTGGGTCCGTTCTATGTACTGACCCCGAATATATCCTGCGGCGGGAAAATATCATTGCGCTGGGTAACAGTGGCACGGGCAAAACCCATGTGGCGCTCGCCCTGGGACTGGCGGCCTGCCAGAAAGGCTTCACCGTCGCGTTCACGACCGCTGCCGCTCTGGTCAACCAGTTGATGGAGGCAAGAGACGAAAAGCGGCTGCTCAAAATGCAGCGCGAGCTGGCGGCGGTGAAGCTGCTCATCGTCGATGAACTGGGCTATGTGCCGCTCTCCCCCACGGGCGCCGAACTGCTGTTCGAGACATTCTCGCAGCGCTATGAGCGTGGATCGACGATCGTCACATCCAACCTGCCGTTCGAGGACTGGACGCAGGTCCTGGGATCCGAGCGGCTCACCGGCGCGCTGCTCGATCGGCTCACGCACCACGTCAGCATCCTGGCCATGAACGGCGACAGCTACCGTCTCAAGCAGTCCGCCCGCCGCCGTGCTGCCGGGGCGGAGCAAAAACAGGCCACCCCTGTCGTCGACCCGGACACCGGCGAAATTACAGCCCCCTGATCCCCGATCACGGCCAAGATATGCAAAGGGCCCCGATCGGGGCCCTTTGCATATCTTCACAGCGCCCCATCAATGGCCTGCTTTTACTCCGCCACGCTGGCCTGGAATCCGACCGCCGTTGACACACGGCCATGCCCGCGTCTGGCAGCATGGAGAATTTAATGCTCGAATGGTTCAGCCGCCGATATCTCGACGTGGTCGGCAGCATATATATCTATAACGAACATCGCGGCTACACAGCCATTGATCGAGTGATCGAGGCGGTTCGCGATCGATCCCCCGACGACTTCAAACTGATTGCGCGGATCGAACGTCACCGCGCCGACGAGAGAAAGCATTATCTGATGTTTCGTCGATGGTTCGAGCGCAGGGGCGTGATGCCCCTGCGGGTTGATCGGTCGTTTGGCCATATTGATCGATTCGTCGAAATCATGTTTCAAAGGCCGATCGCACGGCTTCATACGCAACAGGTCGTGAGCAGCACTGCGATGTTCGAACGCCTATGCCGCGTGATCTCGTTGACCGAAAAACGCGGCTTCAGGCATGTAGAGATATTGCTCGCAAATCGCCTAATCTTGTCCGACCCTGTCCTGACAAGGATTTTCAAGGTCATCCATCGCGACGAGCCGAGTCACTGGTCCCCTTATGACGAATGGCTTGAGGCGCATGCCAAACGCGATGTCCGGTGGTGGGAGCGTGCAATCGACAGCTTCATCCACGCCGAACTTCTGTTCATCAAGCTACCATTTTTATTTCTCAACCCTTGGGCAGTCCGATGTACGCAATGGGCCGACGCGGCGGACCAAAAGAGTCCTGATGCAACCGCGCGGCTCATGCCGGTTTCATGACCAGCGGGCAGCCGGCACAAGGATCGCCTTCCCCCAATGCACCCCGTTCAGATGGCAGCGTTCTGGCCCGACTGATCTCTCGGCGCGTCGGAGGAATGCTGGTACGTAACACAATTGTCAGTTGCTCTGTCTTCGCAGTGGGCCTTCTCGTCCTCTGGATTTTAGTTAAGTTTGCGGGGGTAAATAAGATATTTGCGGCCGGCGTTGGATTCGTAATCGCCAACTCCTTGCACTATATTCTCGGCCGTTCCTGGATTTTCAAAGGGACCGATCGGGATCTGCGAACAGGCTATATCCTGTTTCTCGTCAATTCCGGCGTCGGTTTGCTCCTCACGACAGGTCTCTACGGGCTCCTTCTAAAATGGAGTGACGTTAACTACCTCGTTGCCCGGATAATTGTTTCCCTGTTCGCAGGCTTGATGGTGTTCATCCTCAACGCCGTCTTCAATTTTCGGCAGGTTTAGACCGTGCGGATTGCGTTGTTTTCAGGCAATTATAATTATCTGAAGGAAGGTGCGAACCAGGCACTCAACATTCTCGTTCGCTATCTTGAGAAGAATGCCGGATGCTCGGTGCAAGTCTATTCCCCGGTAACTGACACACCAGCTTTCGAACCGGCAGGTACGCTTGTCCCGGTGCCCTCGGTTGCGCTGCCCGTCCGCAAGGAATTTCGCCTGGCGCTCGGCATCCCGCAGTCCATCCGTGCCGACATCACTAAGTTTCGGCCCGACCTTGTCCATGTGTCAACACCGGATATTCTCGGGGTGCGGGCGCAGAGTTTCGCCAAGCGTCTGGGCGTTCCGATCGTTGCGAGTATGCATACCCGCTTCGAAACCTATCTATCCTATTACGGCCTGGACTGGGCCCGCCCGGCGCTGGAGGCCCATTTGCGGCGGTTCTACCGGCGTAGCGATCATGTTCTTGCCCCCACCAGGGCACTGGTCGATGATCTGGCGGCCATGCGCGGCGATCGTCATGCAGATGTCTGGAGCCGCGGTGTCGATTCGGACCATTTTCATCCCGATCGGCGCGATATGGCGTGGCGGCGCGACAAGGGGATAGCCGACAACGAGGTCGCCATCTTGTTTCTGGGCCGTCTGGTCGTTGAAAAGGGACTGGCAACTTTCGTGGCGGCCACACGAGAGCTTCAGAAACGAAATCGCTTGATCCGTCCGCTGATCGTCGGTGCGGGACCCGCAGCCGATGCATTTGAGGCTCTTCCCGGAGCAGTCTTTACCGGACATCTTTCCGGTTCCGCGCTGTCGAGCGCCATCGCGAGCGCGGACATCATGCTCAGCCCGAGCACCACGGAGACTTTCGGGAATGTCATCCTTGAAGCAATGGCCTGCGGCGTGCCGGTCGTGAGCGCCGACGCCCAGAATGCGAGAAGCATCATTAGCTGTGGGGAAGACGGCATCATCTGCCCACCGACCGACATCAATGCCTATGTGAACGCCATTACAAATTTGACGGAGGATGGGTCGCTGCGTCGCGCCATGGGCAAGAGCGCCCGACGTAAGAGCCTGACCTATTCCTGGGACGCAGAATCGCAAAAGGTCGTGCACGTCTATCGGCGCCTGATCGATCGTTCACCAAGCCGTCAGGCCTGATACCGTAAACTTCGGGAGGAGCGTTGGCGGGATCGGCTGTCAGGTCTTCGTCAGAACTCCCGGCTAGCCGGGAGTCATGGATAGACGACAGACATATGCCGTTGGCGGCGCTTTAGCAGTTGCTCTTGTGAGCGGGCTTTTCTGGCTGAATCATACGCCTGCGCCACCTGATGCCCCGCCACCCCGCGCCGCTTCGACGCAAAAGGGTCAGGCTATCCTGGCCGTCCCGGCAGCACAGGCACGGCAATTGGGTATCCTGGTTCAGGCCGCTCTATCGGCTACCGAGGCACCCCTTGCCGATCTCCCCGCGATGATTGCGCCACCGCCAGGCGCACGGGTCGCAGTCGCGGCATCCCTCCCCGGCGTCGTAATGCGAACGATGGTCGTAGAAGGCGACAGCGTGCGCCGGGGTCAGGCATTGGCGGTAATCTCGAGCCGCGATGTCTTGAGCCTGAGCGGCGATCTGACGCGTGCGGGCGCGCGACTGGGTGTGGCCCAGTCTAACGCCGGTCGCCTCTCCCAGCTTGACCGCGAGGGAATCATCGCTGCGCCCGTGCCGACGAGGCGCGCGCCCTGGCCATGGAAGCGCGTGCGGATGTCGCCGAAAAATCGCGCATCCTGCGGTTGGTCAACGGACATGGTGGCAGCGGCACCTACACGCTGGTTGCCCCGATCGCAGGCCGGGTAACCGGCGCGACCATCCAGGCTGGCAGTCCCGTCGATGGCACCACCGCGCCCTATGTCATCGATGCCGTCGATCGCTATGAAGTGGAGGCACAACTTCCCGAACGCCTTGTGGGGACGGTCCACCCCGGCATGTCGATTCGCCTTGGCACCTTGCGCGGCACGGTGACTGCCGTTGGAACGACAGTCGATCCGGCAACCCGGTCTGCTATGCTAAAGGCGACCTTGCCGGCCGGGTCAGCCGTCATCGCCGGTCGCGCGACCAGCATCTCGGTCTTCGGCCCCGCCCCGGCCGGGGCGGTCAGCGTTCCGTCATCCGCCGTCACCAACCTCGATGGCAACGACATAGTATTTGTCTCTACTGCCAACGGCTTTGCACCACGCAAAGTCGCTTCCGGTGGTTCCAATGGCGGCATGACCCTTCTACTATCCGGCATCCGCCCCGGAGAGCGCGTCGTCACCGTCGGCACGAGCGCGCTCAAGGCGCTGGCGCAGGCACGCTGATGCTGCGGTCCCTCGTCGCGCAGGCACTTTCCTATCGCCTGCTGGTCATCGCCCTGTCCATCGTCGTGGCCGGTCTCGGCGCATGGGCCTTTGTCACGCTGCCGGTCGATGCCTATCCCAATATCGCGCAGACCCAGGTCAAGCTGATCCTCAAGGCGCCCGGCATGACGCCTGAAGAAGTCGAGAGCCGCGTCATCGCGCCGATCGAGATGGAGATGCTCGGCATCCCCAAACAGGCGATCCTGCGCTCGACCGCCAAATATGCGATTGCCGACATCACGATCGATTTCGTCGATGGCACAGACATCTACTGGGCACGCCAGCAAGTGTCGGAGCGACTGACCGGCGTTCTGGGTGACATGCCAGCCTCGGTTAGCGGTGGCCTGGCACCCATCTCAACGCCGCTGTCCGACGTCTATATGTTCACGATCGAGGGGCCGCAAACGCTCCAGCAGAAGCGCGAACTGCTTGACTGGACGATCCGTCCTGCCTTGCGCACCGTACCCGGCGTCGCTGACGTCAACGCGCTGGGCGGCTTTGTCCGCACCTTTGAAGTGCGTCCCGACCCGATAGCCCTCGCCAGCGCGAAATTGTCGATTACCGACCTGCGCACCGCCATCGAGAGCGGCAACCGCAACGACGGAGCCGGTCGCCTGACGTCAGGTGAGGAATCGCTCATTGTCCGTGCCGTAGGCGCGATCCAGTCGGTCGAGGATTTGCAGTCTCTGGTGATCGCTAGCCGTGACGGTCGCATCGTTCGCCTTTCCGACGTGGCGACGATAAGCAGCGGCAGTCTCACCCGCTATGGCGCGGTCAGCAAGAATGGGCGGGATGAAGCGGTCGAAGGGTTGGTCATCGCCCTGCGCGGCGCCGATGCCCGGCAAGTCGTCGACGGCGTGCACGCCCGCCTTACCGAGGTCGAAAAAGGCCTGCCTGCCGGGACTCATATCGACGTGTTTTACGATCGGTCGGACCTCATCAGCCATGCAGTCGGTACGGTGGAGGAAGCCCTTCTGGAGGCCACGATCCTCGTCGTCGTCCTGCTGATCCTGTTCCTGGGAGACTGGCGGGCGGCCGCCATCGTCGCGGTAACGCTGCCAATGGCTGCGCTCATCACCTTCCTCTTCATGCAGGGCATGGGCTTGTCGGCCAATCTGATGAGCCTGGGGGGGCTGGCTATCGCGATCGGGATGCTCGTCGATGGCGCCGTCGTGGTCGTCGAGAATGTCGTCGAGCGGCTGGGTCACGAGCAGGAGCAAGGCCATCCACGCCTCAACCTCATCTTTCGTGCCACCAGCGATGTCGTCGTCCCGGTGTCGGCGGGCATCATCATCATTGCCCTCGTCTTCCTGCCGCTGCTGGCGCTGCAAGGCCTGGAAGGCAAATTGTTCGCGCCCGTCGCCCTGACGATCGTGTTCGCGCTGGCGGGCTCGCTGTTGCTCGCCCTGACGCTCGTGCCCGTTCTCGCCTCGTTCGGCCTTAAGAGCGGCCATCATGGCGAGCCCTGGATCATGCGGAAGCTCGCGCCCCGCTATCACGCGCTGCTGACCGCAGCGTTCGACCGCAAACGACTGGTCTATGCGCTCTCCGCTGCAGGCCTTGTGATCGCCGCCATCGCCTATGGTGCGGTCGGCAAAGCCTTCATGCCGACAATGGATGAGGGGTCGGTGATCGTCCAGTTGACCAAGCTTCCCTCGATCAATCTCGCGCAGTCGGTCGAGAACGACAAGGCGGTGCAGCGGGCGTTGCTCACGGTGCCAGAGGTACAGGACGTAATCGCTCGGGTCGGCTCTGACGAGATCGGTCTCGATCCCATGGGCCCCAACGAAACCGACAGCTTCGTGCGACTGAAGCCACGCTCGGACTGGCGCGGCGACAAGGAGTTCGTTCTTGCCCAAATGCGCAAGGCGCTGGCCGGCATGCCCGGCATCCAGCCAAGCTTCACCCAGCCGATCGAGATGCGGGTCTCGGAAATGCTGACCGGCGCACGCGGTGATCTCGCGGTCAAGATCTTCGGACCGGACAGCGCCACGCTTTCCGATCTCGCTGGCCGGGTGCAGCGGACCCTGTCTGGCGTGCGCGGCGCGTCGGAAGTCATGACCGTGGCGAACGACCGGGTCGACTATCTGCAACTCAACATCGATCGCGCCGCCGCTGGCCGGTTCGGTATGCCGGTAGCAGAGATGCAGGACATGCTGCGCGCGCAGGTCGAAGGCGTTCATGCCGGCATCGTTGCGGAAGGCCAGAAGCGCATTCCGATCCTGATCCGCGGCGATGAAAGCCTCCGCGCCGATCCCGCCCGTTTTGCCGACCTGCAACTGCGCACCCCCGGCGGCACGCTGGCGCGGGTCAGCGATATGGCACGGGTCGAGCGCACCCAGGGACCAGTGAAGCTGGATCATGAGAATGGCTCGCGCTTTGCTCTGGTTCAGGCCTTCGTCTCAGGCCGCGATCTGGTCGGTTATGTCGATGAGGCCAAGGCGGCCGTGGCGGCGAAGGTCACGCTGCCCGCCGGCTATCATGTCGTGTGGGGCGGCCAGTTCGAGAACCAGCAGCGTGCATCCGCCCGGCTGATGCTGGTCATTCCCATCGCCCTGCTGCTGATTTTCTTCGTCCTTCTGGCGACGCTGCGGTCGCTGCGCGCCTCCGTGATCATCCTGCTCAACATTCCTTTCGCTATGGTCGGCGGCCTCGTGTCGCTCTGGGCATCAGGCGAGTATCTCTCGGTGCCTGCTTCGGTCGGCTTCATCGCGCTGCTTGGTATTGCCGTCCTCAACGGCCTCGTGCTCGTCGCGTATTTCCGGCAATTGCGGGAGGAGGGCGCAACCCTTGCCGATGCGGTGCGGCTTGGCGCGGAACGGCGGCTCCGACCCGTTCTGATGACGGCGAGCATCACCGCCTTCGGCCTGGTCCCCCTGCTATTCGCGAGCGGCCCTGGCTCCGAGATCCAGAAGCCGCTCGCGATTGTGGTGATCGGCGGACTGATCACCTCGACACTGTTGACGTTGGTCCTGCTGCCAATCCTGTTCGAGCGCTTCGGCGAAGGCCGCGAGGAGGCCGCAAATGACTGAAGTCCTGCTCACCATCCACTGCGCTGCCGGCGATACGGAAACGCTGATCGAGGCGATCCGCGCCACCACCCGCGTGCCCCTTCACGTTCGTGCCGAGACTGTTCACGGCCGCGATTTCGGCGATGCAAAAACCTCTGAACAGGTCACCGCCACGTTGAAGCGATCAGCAATCGAGCTCGTCGAGCTTGCTACCGCAATCGATGCCATTTTGGAGGCCATTGGCAAGGCGAAACGCCGATCTCCGGTGCGCTGGTATCAGACACCCGTCATGGCGCGAGGAAGAATAGTATGAAAGCCATCACCCTAGCTCTGGCCGCCTTTACCTGCCTGACCCCTGTCGCCGTGTTCGCGCAGCGCGCAGACCTGCCGCCGGAGGCGCAGGTGATCGCAATCCTCGACAATCACCCGACAGTTTCGGCCGCTGGTGAGCGCGTTGGCGCGGCCAAGGCGCAGGATGATATGCTCCGTCGTGGCCCGCATGAGGTGACGGTGACCGGCAGCTACATCCGCCGGACGGTGGATCGCGAAGGTGGTTATGATGAGTTCGATACTACGATCGGGCGCGCATTCCGCCTGCCGGGTAAGGCCGCGCTCGATCGAAAGGCAGGCGCGCTGGGCATTGAAGTCGCCGAAAACCGCGCTGAGGATGTCCGTCACCAGGCCGCGCTGACGCTGTCCGCGCTATGGTATGACTGGCTGACTGCGGCCGCTCTACATCGCAACGACATGGGAACGGTGAGCGTGCTGGAAACGTCGGTTCAGGCGGTGCACCGCCGGCGCCAGCTGCGCGATGCGGCCGATCTCGACATCGACCAGGCGAACGCTGCCCTGGCGCAGGCGCGCGGACAAGCCGCGGGATCGCTCGCTAATCGGGAGCAGGCACGGGCCATGTTGGCCGCGACCTTCCCCGACCTGCCCCTGCCTGTCGAACCACCCGTCCTGGGCGCGCCCGAACTCCCAGCCCAACCGCTGGCGACTATGCGAGCGTTGGTTATCGAACGCAGTCATGAGATTCGTGCCGCGGACCGCGAGGCGCAGCGGCTTGGCATTGTGTCGCAACGCGTCCGTGCAGATCGCATCGCCGACCCCACTTTCGGCGTTCGGCTGTTTAGCGAGCGCAGCGGCATGGAACGCGGCGCAGGTCTTGTTGCCTCCATACCTCTGGGCGGCGGATATCGCAGGGCAGCTGCCGAGCAGGCAAGCGCAGAAGCCAATGCCGCGCGGTTCGATCTGTCCAACGTCCAACGCATGGTCGAAGCGACAGCCGATGCCGACCTTTCGAACGCTCGCACACGCATGGACGTGTGGCGTGGCATGGCCGACGCCGCAGACAGCAGCCTAGCGGCAGCCGCCAGAACACAGCGGGGTCAATTGCTCGGAGCCGTCGATCTTTCTGACATGCTGTACGCGCGTCGGCAGGCGCATGATGCACAGCGCGCCGAGATCGAGGCGCGCGGCGAAGCGGTGCGGGCCATCACGAAATTGCAAATCGATTCGCACAGCATTTGGGTCACGCCTGGCGATAGCTGAACAGTGCCTATGAACCGTCCGGTAACTTCGGACAGCTTGGCCAGCTGCCCCGATGGCCAATCCCAGAATATGCGGATCCTGTCAGCTTTTGGTCAGCGCTCCGGTGCATCGTTCAAATAGGGGCTGATCGACAGCATCCAGATGTAGGAGAAATGCCATGAGCGGCGGCTCGAACCTGTTGAAGATCCTCGGCGCGAGCGCAGCGCTCATGGCCACGACGGTGGCATCGGCGGCCCCTGTTTGTACGACGCAGCCGCAGGCGCGCTGGATGTCGCAAGCCCAGATGCGCGAGCGGATTACGCGGATGGGATACCAGAAGGTAAAACTCTTCCAGGTGTCCGGAAGCTGTTACGAAGTGTATGCCCGCACCCGCGATGGTCGCCGCGCCGAGGTCTATTTCAACCCAGTGACGGGTGCGATCGTCCAGAATGACATCGGGTGATGACCATGATCGCACCCTCCCCTACAAGCGCACAGGCACAATTCCCCAAGATGATAAGGGTCTGGGACCCATTGGTCCGCATTTTTCACTGGACCGTGGCGTTTGGGGTCATCGCAAATCTGACGGTCCTGCGGCATGTCGAGAATCTTCACATCTATCTTGGATACACGATGGTCGTGGCCGTTGTGGTCCGGCTCGCCTGGGGCTTCGTTGGAAGCAAGCACGCCCGCTTCATCGATTTTGTCCCCGGACCACGGCGTCTGATCGGATATCTCAAGGCGCTGATCCAGCGCCGGGAGCAGCGTCATATAGGCCACAACCCGGCAGGGGCCGTCATGATGCTGGCGCTGATGGCGCTGATCGCCATGATGGGACTGACTGGCTGGATGATGGGCACCGACCGTTTCTGGGGCGTTGCCTGGGTTGAGGAAGCACATGAGACCATTGCCAACCTCATAATTGCGGCGGCCTTCCTCCACGTTGCTGCGGCCATCGTGGAAAGCTTTCGTCACCGCGAAAATCTGCCATGGTCGATGGTAACGGGCAAGAAAAGAGCGGCAAGCGGAACGGACGTCGATCATGCGCATATTATTAGTTGAGGATAATGCGCGGCTAGCGGAACTTGTCCGTGACGGGTTGGACAGGTTAGGGTTCGCCGTAGACTGGTATGATTCGGTCGATGGCGCTGAACATGCCCAACAGGTCTCCCATTACGATCTGCTGCTCGTCGATCTCGGCCTTCCCGATGGCGACGGTCTCGACCTAATCCGAGCCATGCGCCGTCGTCGCAATTCGACACCTATCATGGTCTTGACGGCGCGGGGTGGTCTCGACGATCGCGTTGCAGGTCTGGATGCCGGCGCGGATGATTACTTGGTGAAACCGTTCCAAATTCCAGAACTTGCCGCTCGGTGCCGAGCGCTCTTGCGGCGGCCCGGCAGCTCAATCGATACGGTGCTAACCGCCGGCAACATTACCCTGGATCCTTCGGAACGATCGGTGTGCGTCGCCGGAACGGTAATCGATGCAACCCCACGCGAGGTTGCTTTATTGGAACAGCTCCTGCGTCGATCAGGTCATGTCGTCGCTAAGACGGGACTCGAGAGCGCATTATACTCCATGGATGCGGAGGTTACGCCCAATGCGCTGGAGGCCACGGTATCGCGCCTGCGGAAGCGCCTTTTAGCGGCCGAGGCAGATGTTCAGATTAAAACTGTTCACGGCGTAGGTTACGCTTTGTTCGCTCCGCGCCTCGCTAATGGATAATGCTGCCACATCCGCGCCGATAGGAACGGGACCGAGCCTGTTCCGCCAGATCGCCGTTCGGCTGGCGATATTGACTGTCGTTTTTGCGGTACTGAACATCGCCATTGTCGTCATCACCTACAGTCGACAGCCTGAATCACTGGCGCAGGAGCTCCTCAGTCTGGAGGCGAGCCGCCTTGCGGCCAGTCCGGACACCGCCGATGTTCATGAGGGGCCTCCAGGATCGACCCATTGGCAGGTCCGTTATCTGAATCAGCCAATGGTGCACGATCCCGACCATGCAATGACCCACGCCCGGGCTGCTCTGGTGGACTGGACGCAACGGGAGCGGACGAGCACCGGCCATCGCATCTCCGGGGTTCGCACGATCGTGCAGAATGGCCAGCAACGCTGGCTTTTCATGCAATTCGAAGGGGAAGGTCTCAGGCCCTACGTGCCGGTCATCTGGGCCGAAATCCTGCAGCATGCGGTGCTGCCGCTCGTTCCCCTCTCCCTGCTTATGCTCACGTTCAACATTTTTGCCGTTCGTCGTGTCCTCGACCCATTGCGCCAGGCCGAGAAGGAGGTCGACGGTCTCGATCCCGACAATATGGCAGCCCGGCTCTATGAGCCGATAGCCCCCCGCGAGGTTCACACGCTTGTCTGCGCCGTCAATCGGGCGCTTGGGCGATTGGAGGGTGCCATCGCCATCTTGCGCACCTTTACCGCGAACGCGGCGCATGAACTGCGGACCCCGCTCGCAATCATGCAGCTTGGTATCGATCGCTTGCCGGAGAGCCGCGATCGCGAAGAACTCTCGCGCGACAATCTCTATATGACCCGGCTGGTAGGCCAGATGCTCGACCTAGCCCAGGCCGACGCCCTCATGATCGATGAGGCGCACACGGTAGACCTTGCCGATACCGCGCGAGCGGTTGTCACCGCGCTCGCACCCAAAGCTTTCGAACAGGATCGTGAGCTGCGCTTCGAACAGACGGGCGATACGGTAGCCCTCGGCCATGACGAGGCGATCTTTCGGGTCATTCGAAACCTCATCGACAATGCCCTGGCGCACACGAGTGGCGGCAGTCCCATCGAGATCGTTGCCGGTCCCGGTCCCCAGTTTTCGGTGCGCGATTATGGCAAGGGCATCTCGGAGGCGGACCGCGAGCACATATTCGAACGATTTTGGCGCGGCGATCGCCGCGCGAGCGACGGCGCAGGCCTTGGCCTGGGCATCGTCAAACGGCTCGTCGAGGCCCATGGGGGAAAGATCGATGTTGAAGATCCACCCGGTGGAGGAACTCTCTTTCGGATAAGGCTTCAATCTCCATCGTGACAATGCAACCCCGCACGGGGCCGTGTCAGGATTTGGTCAGAAAATAGAGGCAGAGTTGGCTCATGTTTTAGGCTTGCATGTCTGCCTGAACGACCAGCAACGCTGCGAAAGGCTAACATGATCATGACACGGTTTCACCGGCATTCCGAACGACACTTGGTGTCTCGCATCGGCTGGTTACGCGCCGCCGTGCTTGGCGCAAATGACGGGATTGTTTCAACCGCGAGCCTCATAATCGGCGTCGCCGCGGCCGCCGCAAAGCCGGCGGACATACTTGTCGCAGGCGCAGCGGGCCTCGTTGCTGGTGCCATGTCGATGGCAGCGGGCGAATATGTCTCGGTCAGTTCGCAGTCGGATACCGAGCATGCTGACCTTGATCGCGAACGCAAAGAATTGGCGGGAAATGCTGAGGCGGAGGTGGACGAACTCGCAGGGATTTACGTGAAGCGAGGTGTCGATCCAGCAACTGCAGAGTCTGTCGCCCGGCAGCTGATGGCGAAGGACGCGCTTGCCGCCCATGCCCATGATGAGCTTGGCATTTCGGAAATGACCACGGCCCGTCCGATTCAGGCCGCGCTGACCTCCGCTGCAACCTTCACGGCCGGCGCCGCACTGCCGCTGGCGATTGTGATCTTCGCTCCGGGAAGTCGGCTCGTGGTGATCGAAGCTGCGGCCTCGTTGCTGTTTCTTGCCTTGCTGGGCTCGGTCGGTGCCAATGCAGGTGGTGCTCCGATCTGGAAGGCAACGGTGCGCGTTACGTTTTGGGGGGCGCTCGCTATGGCGCTCACCGCCGGGATCGGCATGCTTGTCGGGACGGCCGTTTAACGCCCTGAGGGCATCGACGTCGCGCGCGGTCGCCCCGATCCCCACCCCCTGATCGGTTGCCCAATCGAAACGATCGGTGTCGGCCAGCGGGGGCGGCTGGCCGACACCGTGCGCTGGGGTCACTTATTGGTGATTTTGGCCAGCGCAAGCCTGTAAGCTTCGTAGTGCGTGCCTTCATCGACCGCGATCTGACGAAACATCGCTGCAACCTTTACGTCGCCGTCGGCCTCTGCCTGATTGGCGAAGTCGACATACATAGTGACATTCTCATAATGCTCGCCGGCCATCGCGTCTTCGAGGTTCACGTCGGTCCCACTACCCAGCGGCAACGCCTGGGCTTCACGATCGAAATGCTCGTTGGCTTCGATGTTCGCGGATTCGCGGAACAACTTGGCGAGCGTTGGCTTCCCGGCGGCGGCGGCTTGGTCGGCGTAACGAAGGTATTTAAGGTTTGCATAGGCTTCGCCGTGCATCGCCGCCTCGAGATTGGCACGCGTCCGGGGCGAAAGCGGCTTCGGCGAGGAGGGTGCGGCCATGGCACCGGTGGACAGGAAGGCAACCATACAGGTCGTCGCCAAAATCAGCATTCGGTTCATGATGTAAACTCCGGGTTGCGCCAAGAGCGGCGACAATCGGAATCTCGCCCAAGTTCCTGACACACCCCTGACGCTGTCTCGAAAATCTCCCAGCGCGTTCGAACTCTATTTCTTTCGCCTGTCAGCCTTTCGTCAGCGGCGAGCGCCAAATCGATCAGACCGGGCGCGTTGCCCGCAACAAACGATCAAGGATTGCACATGAAGCGTTCCACTTTGCCCAAGCTCATTCTCACCGTATTCGCCTTTTCTGCTAGCTCGTTGGCGTTTGCAGCACCTGTCTGCACCAAGGTGCCGCACGGAAAATGGCTAACGCAGCCTCAGATGAAGGCCAAGATCGCCCGGATGGGCTACCGCGATATCAAGGTCTTCCAGGTGTCCGGAAGCTGCTATGAAATCTATGCTCACACCAAGGACGGCAAACGCGCTGAGGTCTATTTCAACCCGGCAACGGGCGCGATCGTCCAGAACAACGTAGATTGATTACAGAGGGAATCGCCCCTCCCGATCACCGTCTCTCCCGTCGTGGGCAAAATTCGCGTCAGGAGAGACGAAATATCGGCCCGCTCCGAGTTCAAAATTAAGGCCGTGCCGATGGTCATATCAATCGCGGTGACCGTGCCAGACGATTCCAATCCAATCCTATCCGATCTTCGCCATTAGTCGTCCAGCAGCCCCGTGTTCCGCAGCCAAATTGCGATTGTAGGCAAGCGGCATGCGCGGACTTTTCCAGCGCAATGCGTCCATGATTCCAGCGAGATCCTCGCCACTGGCGAACAGGTCCTGGTTTAGGCCGATCCGCGTCGAGTGCGCGCTGATTCCCTTCAGCAGCCGAGCCAGATCCTCGGCCGTGAGATCGGGCAGCGCGCCGAGATCGAACGCGCGCCGGATGATCGACCGGAAGATCGGCCCGATCGACCCGGGGTGCAGCGCCACGCTGCCGATGTCATATTCGACGCGCGCCTTCACCGCCGGTTTGGAGAGCGTCTTGCGCAGATCCCAGGTTTCTCGCCCCGAAATGCTGTCGATCGACCGACCCCGCACGGCGGGGCGTTTCTTGTAGCGCCGCACCTGCACCCGCCGGAACAGCGGCCCCGCCGTGATCCCGGCTGCTTCGGTCCAGGCCGCGATCGCCGCCACAGTGCGTGGGCTCAGATAGGCGGTTGCCCCCTCCCCGTCCTGATCGCCCTTGCTGCGCAGTATCTGGAGCAGGCGCGCCTCGGGGTCAATCGCTTCCTCGATATGCTCGACCGTGACCGCGACCAGCTCAGAGGCGCGGAGGCCGGTGTCATAGGCAGCCGACAGCAAGGCGCGGTCGCGCAGCCCTGGTAGGTCGTCCCCACAACTCTCGAGCAGCGCGCGGATGTTGAGCCCCCGCGCCTTGTCGCGCTCGACGTCGCGCACGGGGCCCTTGAACCGCAAAGGTCGCGCCTGCTTCTGCGCCGTGCCCTTCTCCCGTCGCACCGCTGCGAACCGAAGTTTCACCAGGGGTGCCGATGTCGGGTCCTTGAGGTCAAGCAGCAGGTGGATCTTGGCGATCGACGCCTTGTAGCGGCCAAGCGACGCTGGCTTGCTCCCCTTCTCCGCGCGCGCATCAAGATAGTCCGCCACGATTTCAGGCGATGCCGGGAGGGCGACACAGCTGTGCCGCCGGCACCAGAGGTCGAATGCCTCGAGGTCGGACTTGAGCGCGCGGATGCTGTGCGGCGAGGATGCCGCTTGGTACGCGGCGATCAGCGGTTCGTTGACAACAGTGCGCTCGACCGCGTGCATCTTCACCACCGCCCAGCAGAGATCATCAGCCGGAGCCGGCGGCGCTGGCGTAGTTTCTCCTGCAATCAGGGCATTATCGTCGAGGGGCGCCCGGTGATCCATCGCCGTGATGCGTAGCCCACCCTATAAAGAGGCGTCAATTCCGCTTATGTGATAACTGCAATTATCGAGTGTCCAGTCTTAGTTTCTTCTATCCACTTTTCAAATAATTACGGAGGCTCGTTCTCTGATTTAGTTGCAGCTTGGTATATTTTCATTCGAATAAATCCGAACCAAATCTTTTAATCAGTTTTTCCGCGACATTCGCCCGATAGCGCTGCTGACGCAGCTTTGTCGGACTATGGTAGGCGCCAACAGCCTGCCAGTAATCACCCGTCACAGCGAGCCCAGATAGAAATATCCAACGTGCGGCCCGCACATTAAAACACGCATCGTGGATCAACCAATGGCGCACATCCGACCCGCGATGGCGGAGGATTCTGGAAATCCGTCCCACCCACCAACTATTGACCTGCATCGGTCCCAAATCATAGCTGCCGTCTGTGGTCAAAATCTCGGCACCAATCCACCCACCTTCCTGGTCGCGCAGTCCCCACAGCGTCCTTTCGAGCCATTCGTGTCCCGCCGCTGCCTGCCGAATACATTGTTCGATCTTCGCTTCGTGCGAAGCAGAGAGTATTGATTTGGCTTGTGCGGGCGCAGTTTGCGTCAGCATCAACATTGCGAGCAACGTGACCCCAATACGGCAAACGCTGGTTGCCCATTCAACGATCATGACCACCTCGATGATCACGCGATTGGGGTGGCGTATTAACATCAGATTGTCGTGACGCTGCTTGATCGATACTCTGCCGATGTTGGTTGTCGGACTTGGTCAGCAATGACGTCAGCCACCGATCAACCATCTGTGCAACCGACTGTGCGCGGCCGGCAAGGCTCGTCGCCAGACTGCCAGGCATCGGCTGTGATCGCCTCTCTCGCTCATCAAATGTCCGCATTTTGCGCGCTTCCCGATTCGCCTGCTGTAGCAACCGCAACTCGTCCCAGCGTTGCTCATGTCTGACTGCCCTGCCCTTCACGCTGTCCTTGTCGAGCCGACCAAGCCCTTCGAGCGCAGAGGTCTTGGTGCCAGAATTGCGTTCAAGCTTTTCGATCAGGCGATCCGCACTCTCCGTCCAAAGCTTCACCCCAAAGCGCGCGCGGGTGATGGCCGTGTAATAATTCTTACCAGTGACCAGCGACGAACCTACCGGAGCGAGCACATAGACACGATCATAGGTTTTTGACTGTGCGGAATAGACCGTTTCCGCATATCCATGGTCCCAGTTCTTGTGTCGTGTGAGGTCAATTTCCTGACGTCTGCCGTCACGATCCCATAATATCGTCGCGGTTCGATCTGTCAGCTTTTCTACGGTTCCCCGGTCAGCATTTCGGATACCGAGCGCATGATCGACGAGACGCCACTGGATCCGATCGCCTTTGGCCAGATCACAATGCTCCTCATTGAAGATATTGACCTTTGACGTCCGACCCAAGCGTGGATCCCACAGTATTGTGCGGTCGTTTTCATCGGAAAGGCGGACCCGCTGTCGCCCTGTCTCGTCCTTGGCAATTCCAGCGACCCGATATTCCCTGTCCTGGGCGACACCAAGACCAATATCGTCGCGCGAGAAAAGCACGATCTGCCCGCGCGTGTAGAAGCGGGGGAAACGCTTTTCCTGATCCGTCATCCCGGAAGGCGTCAGAACGGAAAACCCGGTATCTTGTCCGGCGAGCGCTCCTTCGGCCTTCAACGCTTCGCGAATTTTGTCGTTGAGGATGAGACGGGTGGCATTTTCCAGCACCAATATGTTGGTCTTGGTGCGGCTCTTGGCACCGAGGCGCGTCCACTCTCCTACAAGCGCTTGCGCCAGATTTTCGGCGGTATCGCCACTTACCACTTTGTCGAGCGATGCCAGCGAAGCCCCATAATTCTCAAGCCGGGCCTGCGTCACTGCGACCTTCATAGGGCGTGTTTCCTGCCGAACCGATGCGGTCAGTTCTGCCTTGGGCAGCCCCAAGCGCTGCATGAGCCAGAAAGGCTTACCCTGCTCGATCGCACCGGTCTGCATATTATCGCCGAGCAGAATCAGGCGCGCGCCGGTCTTGCGACTGATCTCCAGCACCCGCATCGCCTGGCGGTTGCCAAGCTGTCCGGCCTCGTCAAGAATCAGGACATGGCTGTCATCGACATTGCGGCCACCACCCGCGATCAGGCTGGCCACGGTCCGCGATTCTATTCCCGCGCTGTAACCCAGATTGGCGGCGGCCGAGGAGGTGGGTGCCAGCGCGATCAGGGTCGTTTCAGGCCCGGCGGCTGCGTTCAATACCCTGACCAGCGTCGATTTGCCCGCGCCCGCAACGCCATGGACACCGACCACGCGGTCAACCGTCGTGCCGATCATCACCAACGCCGCAGCCTGCTCGGCGTTGAGGCCATTTTCGCCAGCCAGATTTTGAAGTTTCTTGCCGGTGGCGATTGGCTTTGCATCATTGAGCGCGAGCGCGAGTTGATCCGAGAGCGCCAGTTCAAGCCGCGCGGTTCGACGCGAAGTGCGCCCGCGCGTGTGGATTTCGTCGCCAGTTGGCTGGCGGGTTTCAAGCAGCCTGGCTCTGGCTTCATGCCCCTGCGCGAGGGGGCGGATGTCTTCCAACCGTACTTCGCCGACATGGGAGGCAAGGCTGATACGCAACAGCTTGCCCAGATTATTGACCGCCTCGCGCCCCTCCGCCTGGCGCAGGCCAAAGAGCATGGCGCGCGCAGCGGTGGCGGGTTCGATACCAAGGCGGCGCTCCCCCTTCTGCTCGGGCCGCCTCCTGTACGCCTTCGATAGCATCTTGGTGGACACCCAGGCGTGCTGACCAACGGCCGTGCAGCGCGTCCAGGGCAAGTTTTTCCTTGGGACCGCGCGTCTGGTAAAAGGACATACGTCGGGCCGCCTGGCCCGCCAGCCCATTTTCTCTCGCATGCGCCTCGATCTGCTCCGCGCGCTGGGACATATGTTTGATGAGTTCTTTGGGTACGTCACCAATCTCGAACAGTCCCTTGCGCGGATCATAGTCGATTCCATAGCCAAGTTCTTTAAGCCGATGGGCCAGATCGTTGCGATAAACCTGCCCTGCAACCATCTGTTCTGAAAACATCGCCCGGGTTTCGAGGCTGGACATGGGCGTTCCGTCCCCCCGATTTGTCATGTTCATGATCACGACATGGGTATGGAGGTGGGGGTCCAGTTCGCGCGAGGCATGTTCGGTAAACCGAGCATAGATCAGACGCCCGGTGGTTTCATGAGTGATGTTGCCATCGACCCGGTGACGCAGCGTCGCATGTTCCTCCAGATAGGATAGCGCCACGCTCACCGCTTTTTCATGCGCGGCAATGACCCGTTCGTCACCAGCAACGAGCGCCATGATCGACACCGATTTTGGCGCATTCACTGCAAAGTCCCATCCTGGATGATGCTGGATCTTGCTTTCGCCGCGGCGGCGCCCCAGCTTCTGCTCATCGACCTTCCCATCAAGCAAAGCCTGGAAGGTCGAGGGATCGACCTTACCGTTCAGTCCAAGCTCCGCAGCGATGGCGCCACCCCATTGCGAATGTTCGTCGGCACCTTTGGTGTAATAATCACCCACCATATAATAGCGGGTGAGATTGGTCGGTGTGCCCTTCAAGCGACGAGGATGGATCATGCCGGCGTCGCCCTGTTGCGAGCACCATCATGACGCGCATGCTGGGAAAGGCGGAAGCCGCGGGCTTGCCAAAAAGCTCCAACGGCGGTGGTACAGGTGGCGCTTGGCTTTCACCATCATTCCTGCTCGGCATAACGGCATTTGGTGCGGGCGCATCTACCCCGCCAAAACCGGCTTCTTGTTCAGGCGGAATTTCGGCGGTCGCGTGGGATGACGATGAAGTCTTGCGACGGGTCAGCCTGGCCCCGCGTTTCGATGCAGTGTTTGTCGGTGCCCCTTCCCCATCCAACTGCGGTGACAGGCGGACAGGCGGGGCAATCCGCTCTGCAAACGCGACAGCAATTGAGGGCAACTTATTATAGCTGTCGATAAAGCGCACAACCGGAAGACTGCGACCAAAACGCAGATAGCCGACGAGATTGGGAAGGTTGGTAACCTCGGTATGCATGACCAACGGCCGGGTCACTTGCATGCGCGACAGATTTACCCCATCGCGCATATCGTTGACGCCGTAGGACATGCCCTCATTGGCTTCGACCTGTTCAACCTGTCCCAGATTTTCGCTGACATGCCTTGCGGTCGGGGTGTCGTTGGCGCGCAGCGCTACCCAGGTCGAGCAATAGCCGGTGATGGCTGCTGCATCCTGAATACCATAGGTGGCTTCAAGCTGCGGATAGCTCTGAAACCCCAATATACCACATCCGCCATATTTGCGGGCGCGGGCCAGAAAGTCGGAGAGCGAGGGCAGTTTCTGGAGTGATGGCAGTTCATCGATCACACAGTAAAGACGCCGATCCTGGTCCGGCTCCAGGCTCATGATGGCGCTGATCGCGATGTCCAGCCAGACCGTTATCAGCGGACGAAGCGAGGGCAACTGGTCAGCCTTTACGGTAATGAATAGCCAGCTATCATCCTTTTCATTGGCGACCCAATCGCGGATCGACAGGCCATCATCTGTATCATCCAGATAGGAGAAGCTGCGCATGACCGAAGCGAGTTCCGCCTGGATGCCCGCTGAGGTTCGTTCCCCTTCAATGGAAATAAAGGCCGACGCATCGGTTCCGGCGGCAAAAGCGGCCAGTTCCTTGAGCTTGGACCGAAGCAGGGTGTCCAGCAGGATCGAAACCAGGGTCCGTTCCTGCCGCGCCAACTTGCGCATGACGGCGACCAGCGTGCCGCGCGCCGCTTTCGCCCAGAAGGGATCGCCGGTCTTGTCGGGGATGGTCGATTCCGCAATCTGGTCATAATGATAGTCGCGCGGCACATCGACCCAGGGGGCCCAGGCATCAGCGCGGGCATCGAGCGGGTTGAGGAGGATGTCGGTGCCTGGCCGGTAGAATTTCTCCACAAACGTACCCGCAGTGTCATATATGATAGCCCGGCGCTTCGTCTTGCGTACCCCGTCGAGCATCTTGATGATGAGGTTGGTCTTGCCTGTG
The DNA here is from genome assembly GCF_000588875.1 of Sphingobium sp. Ant17. GTDB lineage: Bacteria > Pseudomonadota > Alphaproteobacteria > Sphingomonadales > Sphingomonadaceae > Sphingobium. Next base: position 77,307 of record NZ_JEMV01000011.1, on the reverse strand, counting down.
CCAGGCGCGCCGCAGATGAGGATATGCTCTGGCTCGAATGCGTGAGGCACGGGAACGCCGCCGATGGCGAGGCTGCCGCGCTTCTGCCAGCGCAACGCCCGGCGTATCTGCCGCACGGTTCCAAAGCGCGCACCGCGCAGGAACTGGTTCGACCCGAGCCCCCTGCCCATGCGGGTAAAATAGAACCAGGCCCAGAACAGCATAGCGAGGGCAAATAGGCCCGAAAGCGCCGCCCCGTGCAGGAGATAGGTTTCGAAAGCGACAAGCGTCTTATGGGCAATGCCGGATTCCAGTATATCTCTGGGCGTCGTCCAATATTCGCGGCCAGCGGGTGTCTTGAACAATATGGGCGTGACGTTGCCAGGGATGGTATCGCCCATCACCATTGCCTGGCCGAGCTTCATCAGAACGAAGCGTTCATAGTCGGATGACTTCTCCAGCGCATACCAGATGATGCCGCCAACCCAGATAATGACACTGGCAAGAAAGGTCTGGTAGAAGACCTGCGTGGTCATGCGGACATTGTGGACGATCGCCTGTCCGCCACGCGTCCAGGACCCCAATGTATCATGCCGGAAAATGCTCATGGCCGATCCTGCTCAGGATCGAGCAGCCCCCTTTCCTTGAGCAGGCGTCGGGCATCGGCCAGCCCGGCTGCCAATATGTCGGGCGTGCGCGTGCCAATGGACTTGGCGAGAATCGCCAGGGTCTGAATGGCGGTCGCGTGCAGCTCATCCAGACGGGCATGATAGCCCGATGGATCATCCCCCTCAAAGCGGTGCAGAATATCACGAAGATAGGCAGACGGAGTGCTGCCACTGTTATGGGCCTGATCGACCAGTCGGTCGAACAGGGCGTCATCGAGACGGATCGTTATTCGGGCCATGCGCAGATCCTGTTTCTGCGCCGACGGGTAGTGAAGCTCGGGCCTTATAGCAGATTCGTCGCTTGATCTCAATGCCATAGAGAAATGTTCAGTGTCTGCCACGTCGGACAAATGATGACATGGGCGATCAAAGACTTAGCATAGATCGACTGATCGGGCGTCATACCGGTATGACGATCAGTGACAAACTGTCCGACCGGTGTGACGGGCATAAGCTACGGAAATTAGGGCGTTTCGCGTTCGCAGCATCCGTGCGTACGGTGCATTACAAAACGGCCTCGTGCCGTGCGTCCTTCCTTCGCAGCGCGCTTGCCACTGCGCTGCCTCGTGCCGGAAGGCGCGGGGCTCCCCGCAGGGGTTTTTGTTCTTTTCTGCGGCACATCGCGCCACAGGCAAACGCACCCCAGCTGCAACATTTCCATTGCGATCATGATGCACTCCATCGATAAGAAACAGGTGGCGGGCAGGCCATCTGAAAGGAAGATGCCATGCCCAGAATGACCGAACGCGAACGCCTCGCTGACCTTGAAGCGCGACAGAGGAAAGTTGCGCAGGAGATCGGCCAGACCCGCCGCGCATTGCGCGGCAAATATGCCGCTATCGTCTCCGAACTGCCGATCGAATTTTTGACCGAACGCGAATTGCGCGACATTCTCACCCACGCGATTCGCGCTGGTGGCACAGCTTCTGTCGCTACGCTCAAGGCCCTGCCGCCCGCCACAATCGCACATAACCAACAACCCGACCCGCGCCCGCAGGGCGTCCCTGCGACGAGCACGGCGGAGCCGCGCGCAGGAGGCCGGGGTCGCTCAAAGGGCGACACCGCATCGCTCCGCGACGGACCCCTTGCGGGTCCCTGAGCGGGGCGACATATCCCGACGGTAAAACAGGAGGACCGGTCCGACAAACCCGAACCGATCCTCCTCACCCCTTCCCGTCAGGCCGCGCTGTGACGCTGCCCTGCTGAGCCGCTCCGCTGATCTGCAAGCCGGAAGAAGTGCGCGGGCACGCCTTTTGCGCGGACCAATCGTGCCAGATGGGACTGAAGCCCTGAGCCTTCGCACACCACCGCCTCGACCGGCTGCAGTGACAGGAGTTGCTCATTGCGGGCGAACCCGGCCCTTTGTCCCAGCTTGCGGTTGAGGGTGAACGCAATGAGTGGTGTACCGCTGCGTGCCGCCCAGGATGCCGCGATCGCATCGCATCCCTTGTCCTGCGCGCTCGTCGCCAGCACCATTGTCGGAATGCGCTGGCGTATCGCATCAAGGGTCGTAGTGATCTGGTCATGATCCTCCCAGGCTTGCCCACCGGAGAATATGACGATCGGTCCCTTTGGGGAATGGCTTGCGGCCTTTTTCTCCCTGCGAGCGGCCAGGAAGTCCTGGGCGGCAACCACCGAGGCTGTGCGCTTGCTCGACACCAGCGATCCCCGCGGTGAAGACCAGGGTCGCCCGGTTTCGTTATGATAACTTCCTGCGGCATGGTCGCGCATGCAAGCCACCGCATCGCGCGCTTGGTCGAGGGACTGGCAGATAGTTTGCGCTTCCTCCAGCTGCGCCATCAGCACCTCGCTGCCGTCGGCATCGCGGATCAGATCCCGGACCTTGAGCGCTGCCTTGTCCGCCTCGCCATCGAGCTGTCCTGCAACCTTGTGGAAGCTGTGCACGATCCCCCAGGCGATCCGCCCAGCCATGCTTTCAAGCCTTGTGTCTCGCAGGACGTCAAACAGGGTACAGATCATCAGTTCGGTCGCCTGCTGCACCTGCCAGGGATCGGGCATCCCGGCATCGCTCTCCTCTTCTACATGCCCCATGCGGAAACCGTCGATCGTCTCGGTAAAAGCCTGGCTGAAGCGGTCGGACACCTGCCCTGTTTCGAGCGCCAGCAGGTCGGCAATTTCGGGGAAAGAACGGATGGTACGGAAAATCCTTGTCATGAAACCTCCTCTTTACAGTTTGAGATTTTCTCTTCGGCAAGGGCTCCGAGCACCGGGGTCAAGGATCGGGCGTAGCCCGACCGCGCAGCGGCGGTGGGGGTCACGATTTTTTCTGGCGGCCACTCAGGCTGGATCTACAGACACAGGTCAGACCCGCCGGAAAAAATGGTGGGGCCCCGCCGTCCTTGAGGCCGGTGCTGACCCCGTGCCACACTAAAAAGAGTTGAGAGAAGAGAGGAGGCTCCCGAATCTGGGGCTCGATGCCCCTGATTCGGGAATGGATCCTGGGATGACCTGGCGATATTACGCCATCAGCAAACCCCGTTTGAACATAAACACTGCCGGGGCATCGCGCCTAAATATGCCAAAGTTCAGGCCGCCGCCGCGGTGATAGCAAAGGGATCGACCAGGCTATGGATAGGCTGCGCTCGTCCCATCCATGGTTCGGGCTTGATGGCGCGAACCCAATCGGCAAAGGAAGGAATAAATCCCAGATCCTCGATGACATGCTGTTCGGCGATCAGGCGCACGGGAACAATGCGGCCGGTTGAAAGGGTGATCGTTGGTCCGAAAAAATGCTCCGCCATGAAAATGCCTTCGGCATGATGGCGCAGGCTTCGGTGCCGATAGTCAGCGATGATGAGTTTGGACGGCTCGTCGAACCATTGGTGAAGAGGCAGGAAATCTTCGGCCTCGCCGCCCCATTTGCGTACGCTCGAAAGCGCATGATGATAGCAATGTCCCATGATCCGCTCCTTTAGAAATGGTGGGTAAATTCTTCCGTGGCGGTATAGCGGTCATAATGGTCGAGCCGGATCGTTCCTGCGGCAACATCGAAGGTAAATTCACCAAAGGCCCCGTCTCCATTTTCCCAGCCCGGATGGGCTGAACCCAGTAAATGATAGGTGATATTTTCCAGGGCCTGGCCCAGCGGGACCGTTTCGGATTTGGAGATATGCTCGCCCCAAGGCAGGACCAGCATGTTCACCGGCGTATCGGTTATCGGAAGGCTGATGCCCTGTGCATCGCGCGCCTCCATCTCTTCGATCTGGCCGCTATCGCCCGATCCATCGAAACGGATCAGCACCATGGCCATGCCAGCAGCCGCCAATATTGCGAAAATATTGGTCTTGTTCACCGGCAGAAGCTGCGCCTCCTGCGCCTCCCGGCGCGCCCATCTGGCCATGATGTCGTCTACCACCACAGGCGACACAGACGCATCGCCCTGTTCTGATCCTTCTTCCATGCGCAGGTTCCTTCATAGCTACGCGATGATCCTGCCATCGCGCCACATCCCCCCTCCTCCGCTCCTATCTCGGGGCCGTTAGCTAGCGATTGCTTACTTGATAACAATAGTCCGCCGGTCGCCGTAGACGCCTGCCCGCCACGCGCGCAGATCTGCGATCAGTATGTTTCAGGATTTCCCGGCGGCACATAGGCGAGGTAGGGATCGCCTTCACACAGATGCCCGAAAGGCGTCATAATATAAGCCTCTCCATCCCGTCCAACCGCGCACAGAACATATTTTGGTTCGCCCGTCACGGAATCGGTACATTCCATCAGCGCAAGATTGCCGTCTTCCGCTGCCCGCAGCAGCGTTTGAAAATTCCGCCGGTACGAATCAGGTATCGCCATATTGGCCTCCCAAAAAAGAGGACGGTCGCTCATGCGCCGTCCCCGGTTTAGTAGATTGGACGATCAGGCAGCGGCGCTGCGCCGGCGCACAGCGCCAGGCCTGCCCACGGCCTCGGCCGGGGCCTGATCCGCCTTGCGGAAGGCATGGATTGGAATGCCCGCCTTACGCAGCGCCTGGTAGAGATTGGCCTGAATGCCCGATCCTTCGCCCAGCACCGCTTCGACGGGCTTCAATTCCACCATCTTGCGGTTGCGCAGGAACGGGGCTTTGCGACCGGACCCCGCCAGAGTGTAAGCGACCAGCGGCACGCCGCGGTCACCGGCCCAGGCCGCGACGATCGCGTCGAACCCCTTGCGCTGGGCTGTTGTCACCAATGTCATGTGCGGCACCCGCTTGCGCACCAGATCGAGCCGGTCCCATATCGGTTGCCAGTCATGCCAGTCGGCATGGCCGGAGGCGACCACAATCGGGCCTTTGGGCAGATAACGCTCACGCGCAGCCAGATCGCGGGCGCGCATGAAATCCTGCACCGCGATCTGGGTGGCGCTGGATGCAGGCGACGCCCGCGTCCCCCTGGAGGGCGACCAGGGCCAGCCCGACTGGGCGCTATACATATGGGCGGCATAGTCGCGCATACATTCGATCGCTTCGCGCTGTTCGGTGGTCGACTGGCACAGCAACTGCCGTTCTTCCAGCTCGCTGTTGAAGACTTCGGAAAGATCGGGCCGCCGCAGCATGTCGCGTAGTTCATCGACCAGCGCGTCCTCGCGCCGCTCTAGTCTGGACGCCACGAAATGGAAGCTGTTGACGAACCCCCAGGCGATCTCGGCGGCCAGCGGTTCGAGCCGGGTACCGGAAAACAGGTCGAAGATGGTGGCAATGACGGCGCCGCATTCGGCCTGCGCGGCAAGCGGTTCGGGCATGTCATGTTCGCCTGCGCTTTCGCCCGGCTCAATGATGCTGAGCGGAATCGGATCGCCAAAGGCCCGCTGAAAATCGGGACTGGCGGTGATGGCGGCATAGAGCGTTTTAAGATCAGCAAAGCTGTCGACGCTGCGGGCATTATCCTGGGACATGGATTGTCTCCTGGGTGATGGCATGACAAAAAAATGGCCGGAGAAGCGAATGCTTCCCCGGCCACAGTGCGGATGATCAGCCGTTCAGCCGTTCAAAGTCGGCTTGCCTGTCGAACCCCGCGTCGGCACCGGCTAGCGACCCGTCCATGGCAGCGGTGCTAGCGCCAAAGCCGCTATCCTCTGCCCGATCATAGCCAGCGTCACCGCCGCCCATCCGGTCATAATTGGCGGCGCCAAAGCCGGTGCCGCCAAAGTCCGAGCGCAGCGTGTCGCGCCGCCAGGCGATCGAATAGCCGCCATTGTCGGTCGGGAAAAAGGCCACCGGCAGCGGTTCGGGCAGGCTGGGATCATCGATATTGCCGGCGAGGAATATTTCGCCCGACTTTTTGGCCACCGCTTCCCACAGCGCACCGACCTGCACCCAGCGCCGTGCGACGTTGAGGGCGAGGATTTCATAGACCGGCGCACGGGGGTTCTGGCTGTCGACCTTGCGCAGGCCGATGCGGGGGAGATCGATGGTGCGGGTGGCGACACGGCCTTCCAGACGACCATTGACGATACGAACTTCTCCGATGTTCATTGACTTAACCTTTCCAGATAATCGCTCGAAACCCATTTCCGGCGACAATCTTTTCAGATCCTCCTCTCCTCTGATCCTGCCCTCGCCCCCTGCGCCACTGGTAGCGGCGACCCGCTGCCTTTCCGCCTTATGCCCCCAAGGCCCCACGCCCCACCGCGCCTTCGTTTTGGGCAAACCCCCTCCCCACGCGGCAGGGATGTGCGCCCGTCAGGGCCAAGACCCGCGCAGCGGGGCTTGGGGCGCAAGCCCGCCAGCCCGGTGCCCGCGCACCGCGCGGGCAGTCGCCCTTTCCCAGTTCCGATATCATTCCACTCTTGACGCCCATCGTTCCGGGACGACAGAAATGGCGCATGGCCACATCCAAAACCCTCAATCAGACCAACCTCGAAGCGCTTGGCGCCCAGCGCCTGGCGCAGTTGCTACTGGAGCTTGTGACGGGGGACGCGCAGGCCAAGCGGCGGTTGCGGCTGGAGCTGGCCAGCGTGCGTGGCAGCGGGGATGTTGCCGGCGAGATCGGCAAGCGGCTTGCGACCATCGCCAAGGCGAAAGCCTTTGTCGACTGGCACAAGGTAAAGCTGCTGGCAGCGGACATAGAGACGCAACGGAGAGCGATCATGGATCATGTCGCCCCCCATGATCCGGCGACGGCGTTGGATCTGATCTGGAAGCTGGTGGCCCTGGCAAGGCCAGTGTTCGATCGCTGCGATGATAGCAGCGGCCAGATGGGCACGATATTCGCCACTGCGTTACCCGATCTTGCGCCCTTGGCCGCGGCAGCGAAAATGCCAACCGCCCGGCTAGCGGACAGGGTATTCGATAGCGTCTGCGACAATGGCTATGGCCAGTTTGACGGACTCATCGCCCTGATGGCGCCAGTTCTGGCGGAAGGCGGCCTCCGCTTGCTCAAGACAAGGTTCGAGGCGATGGCGACAAACCCTCCGAAACGCCAGGCGCAGGCCGACCGGCAGATCATCGGCTATGGGTCAGGCGGCGTCCTCTACGAGGATGACATCGAGTTCCGGCGTCACGCCCGCACGGTCCAGACCGCGCTGCTGGACATTGCCGATGCGCTGGGTGATGTGGATGCTTTCATAGCCCAATATCCCGTCGAACAGCGCGACAATCCCGCCATCGCCGCGGCGATCGCCGAGCGCTTGGGCGACGCGGGCCGGACGGACGAGGCGATGGCGGCTATCGAGCACGCGCAGGCCGTACGGCAGAAAGGTGGCCACTGGCCGGATTGGGACCGGGTGCGGATTGCTATCCTCGATTCCCTGGGCCGCACCGACGAGGCGCAGGCCGAACGATGGGATAGGTTCGCCACGGCGCTCGAGCCTGAATATCTGCGGGCCTATCTCAAACGCCTGCCCGATTTTGACGATCTCGACGCGGAGAAGAAGGCGCTGGCCCATGTCCGCGCTTTCCCGTCCTTATCCCATGCCCTGCATTTCCTGCTCGCCTGGCCTGATATCGAGGGCGCGGCAGCTATGGTGCTGGCGCGCGCTGACGAGCTGGATGGCGATCCGTATGAACTGCTCAACCATGCTGCCGAGGCGCTGGAAAGCCGCCATCCGCTGGCGGCCACATTGGCGCTTCGCGCGATGGTCGATTTCGCGCTGGAGCGGGCGCGGGTCAAACGATATCCGCACGCCGCCCGCCATCTGGAAAGCTGCGCGCATCTTGCCCGACGGATCGATGATTATGGCAGTCATCCCGACCATGAAACCTATGTAGCAACGCTCCAGGCACAGCATGGACGCAAGCGTGGTTTCTGGGAGCTGATCGCAGACCATTTCTGTTCAAGCGACCAGCGCCACAATATATTCCTGAGACCTGGGCGCACTACTGGTCGTGCGGAAGGGCTGCAACGGGTTAGCTGTCCGAAGGATGAACTGGCTGACGCCGGTCTGCCGCTGGCGTTGCAAGGCGACGGCGTAAGAATTTTCGAACGAGGACAGTCGCTGGCGACGCGGCGATAGCGATGCCGCAGGATCGGTGTTGGACATTGGGACTTCTCCATCAAGGGCTTTTTGCGCCGATGACTAACCAGCCAGCATCATCAATGCGGCATGACGGTTCGACTCCTGACAGGAAGGAAGTCGGTCCAGCTTAATGCGCGAGCACCGGCCGCCACGACCGGGCGATGCCATATCAGTCTTACGACAGGATAGTGCTCACATCCCGGGCACCGTGGAGAATGCGTTCAATGCGGACACTCCCCGGCACAAGCGTGTAGAAAATCACATAACTGCCATATACTCTGGAACGCAGATCGGGGCGAACCTCGGAACGCACCGTGCCAGAGTCAGGAAAATCGAGAAGCTTTGTGCAAGCCGCTTGAAGTTCATCGATGAATGTCAACGCCCGATCAACATTATCCCGCGCAATGAAACTGGCAATATCTGTCAGATCAGCGTCGGCTGCCGGCGAAAACGAAAGATGCATCACTGCTCCTTGTTGGCAGCGGCGATGTCAGCAATGCGTGCCCTTGCATTTGCGAAGGCTTGCTCCGCAGGTATGCCAGTCCCGCTGCTCGCACCCAGATCGATCTCGGCGCGTAGCGCCTCAAGCCGCGCCTGTCGCATGGCGTCCTGCTCCTCTAGCAGACGCAGGCTGTCGCGAATGACCTCACTGGCCGATGCATAACGACCGGTGTTCACCTGTTGCTTGATGAAGCCCTCGAAATGGGTTCCTAAGGTGAAGCTGGATGGCATAGTCAAACTCCTTTCCGACCCAAATATCACTTTATGATATAATTCTGCAAGAGCCGGGCTCGACAGAATGCTGACAAGCAGGTGACGAGAGGCGAAGTGCTCCCTCAACCTGCATCGAACGTCGGCCAGCAAGAGGATGGTGGTTCATCCCGGTCGAACAGCAGCCAGGACGCCCCGTCCGCATTGGCTGCCGAAAGAAGCGCCCAGAGTTGAGGCGAGATGTCCGGCGGATCGGCGGCCTGGCAAGCGGCGATGCCGCAATGAACGAAGAATCCGTAGAGATGGGGTTCGATAACCAGATCATCATGCGCGACATGCAATCGGCCATCATCGCCGCGCGGCGCGGCGCTGATCAGCATTTCGATCTTCTGTCGCTCGGCGAGCGGAATATGCATAGTGGACAGGGTAAACATCGCGGATCGTCGCATATCAAGCCTCCCCAGAGCAGGAATTTTTGGAGGGTGCGAAGGCGTCATGGCGCCGGTTCCAATGTCAGTTCGACGCCCGTACGGGTCGCTGTAACCTTGAGAGTGCGGTCCGGGGGTATCAGCCATTGCACCTTGTCGGTAAGCCTGTCGCGGATTTGCCGCAGCAGAGCCTCCTCCTCGCTCAGCAGCAACGCATAAGCGTTGTTACGCGCGCTTCGTTGAAAATTGTCCTGCTGGGTTTCCCAACTGTCGCAATCGCTGTCATCCGATGCCCTAAAAAGGCTCAGCTCCATTTGCCAGGCCAGATCATCGGGTGAAACGACGGCGTTGCTTCCAATAAGGATGATCGCATCATCGAGATCATAGCCTTCATTGCGACACACCAGCATTTCAAGCGGGAAGCATCGCTTCGTAAGCGTCGCGCCAGGCAAGGCGCAATCGGCGATCCCCAGTTCGAGCGTGATTGCGTCGGCCCGTCCCGATGTGCAGGACGGATCCAGTTCGGTGTCGGCCTCATACATATGTTCGAGGCCATTTTGCTCTATCACAAAGGCAAGAGTCTGCAGGCGGGGCAGTCTGTCATACCAGTCATAGCCAGAAAATCCCGGCGCGATCCGTACCGTGCACATGCCGAGCTTTTCCGGCGCATTCAGTATCGGCGCAGCGCCTTGCTGAAGATCTATCTCCATTGCGGGCACGACCAGCATATCAGGAGACGATATGGGTTCGCCCTGATCGCACCCCATGCTGTCGGCGGTCATTGGTGCCCAGCATGGAAGCCAGGGCGCTGCATGCGGCAGCATGATGCCCAATGCCCTGGCGCGCGCCCATTCCGTAAAGCCCAGTCGATGGTCGCCATTGTCGCAGATCATCCGATAAATAGCGGCTTCTGCCGCGATCTTGAGCGCGTCGAGCCCCGCATTGCGGACCAGTTCCTTGCGCGCAGGCAGAACCAGTTGCAGATCGGGCGCGTCGATAATGTCGACCTTCACGCACCATTTGTCGATTTTGCCCACCTCCGACACGAACGGCAAATCGCAAGGCACGGTAAGCCCATGAAAATTAATACGGGCCATGTCGACCGGCTGGTAGCCGCGCCAGCTGAAAATGCCGATGCGGCAGCCCTGCCAGTTTTCGACCCGAGCAGCTTCGGCGAGGAAGTCCTCGCGTGGCAGAGACGTGCCCGACAAAGTTACCGGCAGCGGAAAATAGCGGGCGGCGTTGCGGGCGGCGGCTAGCAAATTCTTGGCCCATGCGTCCGGCAAAGCGATGCGCAACTGCGTACCGCCGGTTATGGCGCAGGGCTGGATCGCGAGTGGCTCTGGGCTCTGCCAGCCTTGTTCGGGGATCTCGACCATCCAGCCCCTGCCCGCGCTGCGCGACCAGGAACGTATTTCGACTTGACGTCCTGCAAGGCTGAACATGCCCATGCCGGCCGGATCTTCGCGGTGGGCAACCGTATCATTCCAGCCTGAATAGCCAAGAGTCAGCAGCGCAACCGGGTCATCGATGCCCGAACCGTCATCACTCGCGACAAGGATGGGGGCACCATCGGAGCCTTCAAGATCCAGATTTACAGCACTGGCACCAGCGCGGCGGCTGTTTTGCAGAAGTTCGTTCAACACATCGTGGATCGTGCCATTGAACAGACGCGTGACGCGCGTGATGAGGGACGCGCCCACCTGTGGGGTGATCGTGAGAGGTAAAGCCATTATATGTGTCTCCTTGGACAGGCGGTCATTTTCCACCCCTTCTCAAAGTCCCCCTCCCCTCCGATCGCAAATGCGCCGCTGCCAGGCCGATCCACGCGAAAGCGATTTTCCGCCGGCGTGCTTCATGTTCACCAGTCATGCACCAGCAATTGCGGCAGCGTTGGACCATCGCAGTCGAAATGCAGCAGATCGATGCCGCGCCGCCGCGCAAAGAGGATGGCAGCCATCAGATCGGCAGGCAGGGCGCGTTCGCAATCGGCTGACATAGAGCGGGTCGATAAAAACCAGCCATGGGCGTTGCGCGCCACGGTGGTTGGCGCTTCATGGGCGTGGCCATTGCACCAGCTATCGAGCAGCAGCGCCGTGTTCATTGAGAGATGCGCGGTGGAAAGCAGCTGATATTTGCCGATCATGCCAATTGCGGGCGTGGGCGACTGTTCTGCAGGTCGGCTGCGCAATTCAGGATGGGTGCGTGCGGGCATGGACGATCCCGCCAGAAGCGAGGCAAGGCCGCGCTTTGCAGAGGAAGGCATAGGAAAACTCCTCAAATATATGGTGTAGGAGGTGTGTCTGCGCGGCGACATGGCGCGCTAGACACATGGTCAGGCCAGCGATGATGTCGCCGTGCGCCGAAGATCCGGCACCCGACTATTGTCGTAAGCGCTCTCGCCCGACAATTGCAGCGCCTGCTGCTCGGCACGATACCAGTCTGGCGCATCGATCCGGTAGGTTTCACAGGCATAAAGGTCAGATCCGCTGAAGAAGTGGATATCGACGCGAAAGCTTTGGAGCGAATGCTGGGACGAGGTCCGCATGATGGCGTCCTTTCAAGGGCGAGCGTGACGATCGCCTTCCAACGACCGTCACTGATGGGGGAATGGGGAATGGGGGAATGCGACGCGGTGCCGGGCTCAGCCGGGGTTAATGCGCCCGTTCGAGTAAGCGGCGTCCCTTCGCCTCAACGTCGAGACGGCTGTCCTGGTTGGATTTGGACCGGGCATGGGCGGTGATGCCCTGGACAAAGTCGAAAATGCTGGCAGGCGGATGACCTTCTTCGGCCAGCACGGTGGCGATGATCTTGCCGGTTTCGGCTTTGGAAAAACCCTGACCTCGCAGGAATGTCTGGCGATCTTCGTCGGTGCGGGCAACGATGCGCTCGCGTGCGGCGCGAATGCCCTGGATGAAGCCGCTGGCGGAGGAATCAGCGAAGTTTTCAAGTGCAGGCGCGGCTTCATGGGCGAAGCGATTGGCGGCAAACTTGGAGTGGCGGATCGAGATTTCCTCGAAATTCTCCACACCCCACAGATTGCGATTCATGCAGACGGCGCGCAGGTAGAAAGTGGCAATGCCCAGCGTCTTTGACCCGACTTCCGAATTCCAGCAGTAAAAGCCGCGGAAGAACAGGTCCGGATCGCCATTGGCAAGGCGTCCGGCCTCAATCGGGTGGGTATCATCCACAAGGAAGAGGAAGACATCGCGATCGGACGCATAGAGCGTCGTCGTATCACGCGTTACATCGACAAAGGGGTTATAGTGCATCGAAGACCAGTCAAGAACGCCGGGCACTTTCCAGCGCGTATCGCCCACGCCGTCGCCCGCGATCTTCATGACTGCGGCGACCAGCTCATGATCCCAGATGCGCCCATAATCAGGACCCGTAACCGCGCGCAATTCAGCGCGGCCATCCTGCGTCTGAAGCAGCTTCACCTGTTCGCCGCGATGCGCCAGCAGACCATGCTGGAGATTGATGCCGGCAAGCGCTGCGGGTAGCGAGCGCAGATAGGAAGCGGGTGCACCGACCAGGCTGGAGAGCTGGCCAAAGGACCAGTTGGTGGGCGCGATAGGCATATCCTCGCCCGGCACGAACAAGGTCAGGCGTTCTGGATTATCGGCACGCGCTTCAACCCGGAGCGATCGGCTTTCGACGATCCGTGTTGTCGCTTGCTCGGCCCGCGTGCGGACATTGTCGTAAAGGTCGGTCAGCGACAGGAATTTCTCGTCTTCGGGGCGCGAAAACCATTCTGACGAGACACGGCTGACATTATGGCCGCGGGAAATATCGACGCGATAGGCACCCGTTACCGGCGCATTGTCGACAGGTATTGTAAGACTGGACATGGGAGGCTCTCCTCATAGGGTCATGAAGCCAGGGCAGCGCCACTGATCCTCGCAAATCCTTCCCCCCTCCCCTCCGCATATCTGGCCATGGTCCTGTGTTCCACAAACAGCCTGTCACCGTTCAGATCACGGCACCGCTCAGGGCCGCCGACAAAACATGATGGGTGCTTTCAAATTCGAGGCGATCAGGAAACATGGCGCACCACCCGCCGCGAAAATGTCCGACGCGCGGTCTGGAACAGACTTCCGCCCATTCAAAGCCGATCGGTGCCTGTGCCAGGCTTTCGGCACAGCAGCGCTGGATCAGCTTTGCGATCGGCGCAGGCTGAAAATCCGTCATCCCGCAAATCACCACTATTCGCATGTCGCGATCGACGTCGATCTGGAGATCAGCACCAAAGTCGGGGAAATCGGGATCGTCGAAGAGGCTGAGCAGACCCGACCATGGATCGTGCGGTTCACGCGGGGGAAACAAAGCAATCAGATGCGCGAAGGGGGTGTCGGGCTCGACTTCATCACGCAGTGCCATTACTGCGTACCAGGCTTGGCCCAATGTTTCAGCCTCTGCCATATGACATGTGAACGCAAAACTACCCTGAATATAAATGTCAGCCATTATCCGGACCTCCTGCGATGTCTGCGGCGGCATTTTCGACCATACTGATCGGCGGTGGCAGAAAGTTAGCGAATTCTGCCCGCTTTCTGATCGCATCAATCGTACCCAAGGATTGTATTTCGCAGAACGAGAATATGACACTGCCGTTTTCATTCAGCTCGAAATGGTGAAGGACGCCGTTTCCCGTGTGCACGACCTTTTCTGGACCATAGACGCCACTGCAACTTCCTGACGTCCGAACAAACGGTATGCCGTTTGAAACGCAAAAATCTTCGGTGATGTCGAAAATGCCCCCCGTTGAGATCGAATGCGTGCGCCTCAATCACCTGTCCTGTTACGATGTCGCCCGATTTAAGAAATGACCCCTCCCAATCCGCACGACCGCCATCCGCCCTGATCGCATGGATCAGATCAGGGGTTAGGGCATGGGATAATAGACCCCCGATGCTTATGGAGGCTGATGTACGATCGCCCATGTCGAAACTCCTTTATCTCCGGTTCACAGGCCGAGTGCCTGCCTTTCGCCCCCCCCCTTCCCCTTTGACAGATCCGATCATGGTTGGCAGAAGACCTGCTATCGAGCCGCGGCACTGCAGCGCCGACATTCTCACCATGTCTTGGACAGGATATTCCCATGACCGATGCCGACCAGCCCGACTATACGGTTCTGACCGTTCAGTTGCTCAGCGCCTATGTCACCAATAACATGGTACCAAGCGCAGGTCTGGCAGGGTTGATCCAGACGACCCGCGCCGCGCTGGTGGCGCAAACATCGGCAGTAGAAGCAGAGCCCGTACCGGAATACACGCCTGCGGTCAGTGTGCGCAAAAGTCTCGCCTCCCGCGAGCATCTCATCAGCCTCATCGATGGTCGGCCTTATAAAACGCTCAAACGGCATCTGGCCTCGCACGGCCTTACACCAGCGCAATATCGTGAGCGCTATGGTCTTGCTTCAACCTATCCCATGGTTGCACCCGGCTATTCCGAGCAGCGCAGGGAAGTGGCGCAAAGGCTTGGCCTTGGACAGCGCGGAACTGCAGCAAAAGCCGCCGCAGCGAGCGCTGCTAATGCGTCGCCGGCCACGAACGAGCCGACCATCTCTGATGTCCCTACCGAACAAGTGTCTGAGCCTGTGACGGGCAAGGGGCGGAAGGTAAAGACGCCTAAGACGACGGGCGCAACAAGCCGGGCCAGGCCCACAAGCAAGGCTGTATCTGCGCCCATAGCATCAACCGCCGATGAGAAGATGTCCGCAACCGACGCTCCAAAAGACGCCGTCATAGCGACATCTGCCGACATTTTACCGCCCAAGGCATCGCGCAAGGTGAAGGCAGCAGGAGACCAGCCCGTAGCCAAGCCTGCGCGAAAAGCGCCGTCCAAAGTCAGCATATCGGCGACATCTAGTGATGCGATCGCGCCTCCGGTTGACACCGTCAAAGCCTCGAAGCCTGCGAAAGCGAAACGTCAATCGAGCGTCACCGCGAAAAAGACGGCAGCGCAACCCGTACCCAAAGTTCGCTCTGCAAAGGCCGTAAAATCCCCTCGAAAGACCCTCGGTATAAAAACACCCGACGCGCAGTCCGCGCCGGAAATGGCGGAAAGCTGAGCTGGTATTATACATTGAGATAAGCAGGACAGCCGCCGGGGTGCTTGGGTTCCATAAGCTTCGGCGGCCAATATCTGATCATAGGACTGCTACCTGCAAGTCCAGATATTCAGGTTATCTGGATCTTTTCAATGGCAGCACCAACATCCTGGATGTTTCCAATTGCCACCGTCATTCTGCGCAGTGCTTCTTCGCGCGTGTCGCAATCCTCGGGGGTGCCCAACTCAATCATCAGAAATGTGAAGAGCGTATCGCTTACTGCGCGAACCTGCTCGATATCTTCGACATGGGCGAATTCACCCTCGCAATAGGCGTCGGCGCATGTACGCTGAAACGGATTGAACATAAGTTTCCCTTGTCAGATAAGCGGGCTCCGCATTACCATGTTATACATCGCCGTCTCAGCGTCGCTCCGCGATGATCGCGTCGAGTATTTCGACAGCCCTGTCGACGGGAACGAAAAGCCGCAAGCGATACTGGATGATCTCGCTGAACACACCGCGCGCTTTCAGCCAGGCGCGGTCATCAGCATCATAGTCGCGGATTTCAAGGCGACGGGCACTGTTGACGAGAACATAGGCAAGACGTGCTTTACCAAGACCCGGTATGGCGACGTCGTCCCCAGCTTTTACGGCAGTAAGCAGGTCTCTGGCACCCAGCCTTATGCCCTGTTCCAGTCCAAAGGCTGCCTGCAGTTTTTCAACCGCGCCCGGACGAATGATCCGGCCTAAGATGGATGTGCCCGCGCCATTATCGATACGCCACACGCGCACATCGTCCTGTGGTAGCCTGTTCCAGACAGGCAGAAGAAGGCCCGTCGCGACCCAGATGTTCTCGACGTCGAGCCGTCCTTCCGCGGCGGCTACCTCCTCGTCCCAGTCACCCTTGAATGTCTCGGCATCGATGCAGGCCCAGTGACTATGCGCGAGCGATGCCCGATCGATCCGCATCGATCCGGTGGGCCGGACAAGCTGGCACATGGGAATGGGTCGCCCTTCTTCATCGGTGATCGACCAGGAGGGCAATTGCAAAGCGACGCGCCCGGAGCGGTTGTTGCGCAACCAAGCCATGTCGTCCATGCCCTGATATCGTTGGTTCAGGATGTGCCATGTGCTAACGCGGGGCCGGATGTGAAGCTCGAGGCGCAACAGACGGGTCTGCGCGCCGGTTACCGGATCTGTGCGCAAAATCTGCTCAGACAAGGTCTCGATCCGCTCGGCGCGAATAGTCTCGACGCCAAGGTCCAGCGTGCCCGCCGCGCGTGCTGCGTCCACCCTCGCCTGGATAAGACCCATATATTCCTCAAAGATCGCATTCTGGATCGCGATCCGCAGCGCCAGGATGCGATTGAGCCAGCGCTGGATGGGCGGGAGGGTTTCAAGCAGGTTACCGCCCTCATCGACGAGCTTGAGACCAGTCAGTGTGACGAAGTCGCCCATCGTCACGCTGGAAAGCTTGCCTGCGAAAAGCAGCCGATACCATTGCCCAAGCGCTTCACGCGCATAGTCGCTTTCAAGATTGTCGGCCGGATCGAACATATTTTGGCCGCCCGTCTGCCGTTGTCCGCGAGTTAGGGCACCAAGCCGTCCAGCCTTCGCGCAATCGTGCTGATGAAGCGGCGTTCGCCCTTGCAGTTGGTGGTCACAGGCCGGAACACCGGGGGGCAGGCCTGGTTGGTACGATGGGTGCGCCCAAGCCCCTGGATCGCGACGTCGGCACGCCAACCCGGTTCGAGCAGGAAATGGATGCGGCGTTTGTCTGCGCTTTTGCTGGCAAGATCGGCATGGTAGGAGCGCCCGGTGGATCCAGCGTCGCTGAATATCAATATGGGCTTGACCCCTTCCATAAACGCCCGTGTTTCGCTGATATTGGCATGTGTGCCGCGCCGCTCGACCTGCTGCCGCCCGCTGCTATCAACGACGATCCGGCGTGAGCGCCCGGTAACCTCGGCGACCTTGTCCGCACCAAAATGCGCGATGAGCGCGTCCAGGGGAGCAGGGATGGGAGGGAGCGCGCACAGATCCTCGATCATCGTGTCGCGCGCATTGAGCGCTTCCTGGCAATGAACGGGCTGCCCGTCGGCATCGATCATCGGTTCAGAGCGTAGTTCGCCGTCGCTGGCGCGGTACACCCGCATCTGCCGGGTGGGAAAGGCCGATGTGAGATAATCAATCAGGGTTTGAAGCGGCGACAGGTCAAGATTTAATCTGGCACGATCTTCCGCACATAAGTCGGCAAGACGGCGTTCCAATATCGCTTCGGCTGTCGTGACGAGTTGCACGACAGCAACATGGCCGACGGCTATCTCTGCCTCTATGGCCTTGATCAGGCTCGGCACCTTCATCGCAATCAACAATTGCGAGAAGAAGCGCTGCTTGGCACTTTCAAATCGACTGAGCGCCGCGCCTTTAGCCTGGCCGTTCAGCGTCTGTCCTGACATGGCATCGACGACGCCGGACGCGCCCAATATCTTGTGCAGATTGGCATGGATCACCGCCCACCCATCCGCGAAGGCATCATAGATGGCGATCTGGTCAGGGCTCAATCGATGTTCGAGCGGATCATATTCCACCCCGGCAAAGCTGAGCGCCCGCGCGGTGTAGAGGCCGGTGGCTTTGAGATCGCGCGCCACGATCTCCATCGCGGCGATCCCGCCCCCGTCCATCGCCGCCATGAAAGCATTGCGGTCGGTGAAGCCTGTGCCCGGCCCCCACAGGCCAAGCGCGAGGCATAGCTGAGGTTTTCAGGCTTGGTGGCACCCGTCGCGGACACATAGGCTATCCGCGCGCGGGCCAGGGCATTTTGGAGGCGAACGCCCGCCAGGCCTTGCTCTGACCCCTTCGCCGTTCCAAAATCGCCTTGCGTGCCTGCAGCGTTGCCCATCGCGTGGGATTCATCAAACAGGATGACGCCCTCAAATTCAGCATCGGTCCAGACCAATATCTGCTGCAGGCGTGAGAAATTGTCCTGACGGACCGAGCGCAGCGTTGCATAGGTGAGGAAGAGAATGCCAGACGTCATGGTGATCGGCTCACCGAGCGGGAAGGCATCGAGCGGCTGGATATCGATCGGCAGGCCGCCAAGGGCGCTCCAGTCCCTTCGGGCGTCTTCGAGCAGGGCAGCACTGCGCGAAATCCAGATGGCACGGCGATTACCCCTGTTCCACTGGTCAAGGATCAGGCCCGCCCCTTCCCGGCCCTTGCCAACGCCTGTGCCATCGCCAATGAAATAGCCCGTCCGATAGGCGCGCCCTGCGGGATCTTCATGGAGTTGATCCCCTGCTGCATTGGGCGTGAACATACCGGGCAGATCGCGTGAAAAGGCTTCGCCTGCATGGATGATGGTTTCCAGTTGCGCCTCGGACAGGGCAGCGAGCGCCCTTGGTTGTAATAATGGCTGCCAGCGCGGTACGGGCGGCAATACTGATCCCATGGCCAGGGATTCCACCAGATTGTCGGGATGAGGTGTCGCGCCTTCGATCGCAATCCGCGCAAGCCGCCAGGGCGCATAGATGCCAACAGGGTCGCCTACCGGCAGAGGCGTGTCGCGTACGGCGTAGGAAAGCGGAACAGCATTGGCATTGTTTGCTGCTATACGCGCCGGCGCGGC
This sequence comes from Sphingobium sp. Ant17, assembly GCF_000588875.1. Lineage (GTDB taxonomy): Bacteria > Pseudomonadota > Alphaproteobacteria > Sphingomonadales > Sphingomonadaceae > Sphingobium. The sequence goes on along the minus strand of NZ_JEMV01000011.1, from coordinate 58,390 downwards.
GAGTGGCGTGGCGGACAAAGTGCGAAACAGCGATGCCGCCTCATCCTTTGCCTTTGGCCGAGGGAGATGGAACGCGACGGCAGGACTTGGTGGCTTTGGCAACGGCGGGGGTGGCAACAAGGCAGGTGGATCGAGCCGGTCAGGCAATGCCAGGACGAGATCAAGCGCTGCGTCCAGATTATCGGCGACATGACTTTGTCCCTGACCATGCCATCCCTTGTCGAATAACAGCAGTCGTACAGCGATACCGGTGCCATGTTTGGCAAAGGGGCTGCCCAGGATGGTGATTTCAACGCGAGGCGGGATCAATTGCGCGATCGTCGCATAGGCTTTTGCGCCGCTGCCATCAGCAGCAAAGCCAGGTGGCATGATGGCGACACAGCGACCGTGCTGGCGCAGTCGTAGCAAGGCCGAGCGCAAATGCCGCACCCCGGCCTGCCGGTCATTGCCGCGTCCCTCGCTGCGACCGAAGGGCGGATTGATCAGGACCACAGAAGGGTCATTGCCCAGGGGCAACAGATCATGGATATATTCCGCGTCATGGCAGGTGACAGCCTGCCCGATGGCAAGCGTGAGCAGCGCCGCGCGGTCGGGATCGCGTTCATTGAGCGTGAAGGTGCAGCGTCCAGGCGGAATGGATCCGAGCAACATTCCCGTGCCTGCCGATGGTTCGAGAATATGATCCTCTGGCCCAAGGCGTGCTGCCTGGACCGCCAGCCATGCGAGGGTCAGCGGCGTGCTGAACTGCTGCATCGCGATCTGCTGTTCGCTGCGATAGCTGTGCGTGGGCAGGCTGGTTTCAAGACGGCGCAAAGCGGCGTAACAGGCAGTCGGATCTCCGGATCTGGCGATGCCACTATTCCCCCGCCGCAGGAACAGTATCAGGGCGATTTCAAGCGCGTCATAGGCCTGGCGCATCGACCATGCGCCTTGTGCATCGCTCGCGCCAAAGCTGGCTGTCATCAGCTTTCGTAGGGCATGTCGGGTCGGTATTTGCGATTGCGTCAGATTGTCGGCGAGTATTGTCGCGACATCGAATAGGCGTTGCGCGCGTGAACGCGTTGCGACGGGATCAGGCTGCTGCGTAGCGAACAAAGGAAGAGTCATAAATATCTCCAGGCCTCGGACCCGATCGGTCCACGCCTCGTCCGCTCCCCTTCCCTCCCAGGACGGCGGACAGAAAAAGGGACCATGACGACACATCATGGTCCCCAGCATTATACCCCAGGCTCAGGCCGCCTGCGCGACGCGGTCCTCTCCAGAATCTTCGTCAGGTGCCTCAGCCAGCGCTTCCGCCGCAGCATCCCCATCGACACTGACCCGCCCGACGCCACAATCGGCATCGCCATCTCCGGTGAGACTGGCTTCAGCTTCACCAACCGGCACAAAGCGCATGGCGTCCGGCAACCATTGCAGCGCGCGTTCCTTGACCTCTGCCTCGACGATGAGATCGCCGCTGAACAGTCGCTCGGCCGAGAGCGCAAGATCATGCTTCTTCGACGCCGCGTAGCGGGAACTCAGCTCTAGGCCGCCGACCGTTTCGAACGCCTGGAGGATCATCGCCTTGCTGACCCGGTCGAAATAGTTGCGCGCGGTCGGTCGCCACCAGGCCGTAACATCGATCCCGCACTTGACCCCCAGATGGTCGAGAAACACGCTGCCGGTCCGCCCGGCAGGCACCGCCTGGACCGTCCGGGCAATTGCCCAGCTGAACCAGGCAGCCCGTGCCTCCTGGCTCAAAGCGCAAAAGGCGTCATAGCGTGTCCGCACATCGGCATGATTGATCCAGCATCGATCAAGATCTTTTTCCAGCTTGAGCCACTGGTCGGCGGCAGGCGTATCGCTCTCATAGCCATGAAGCGGCGATGCGGGGGCATTGGCGCGCAGGTCGGTGGCCCGTTCCGCGCTGCCATAGGTGCGCGTTGCCGCGTCAGCCATGCAGAAAGTGGCGAGATCGAGCGCGAACCGCGGATCGCTGGCGATATGGACGCGCAGAAGTTCAGCCTTCATTTCAGCGAGCTCATCGGCAAGGCGCTGGCTGATCTTTGGCTGGCCCGGCACCACCTGTGCTGGCGCGCGATCCGCATCCGCATCGACTTCATCATCATCACCGGTCGAATCCTGCGCATCGTCGGCCTGTTCAGCCGGAACATGATAAAGCTGTTCGTGGACGCGCGGCTGACCGTCGGAACCGATCACCACATAGGCCAGTGCGGACGCCTTTTGCTCCTCGGTCAGAATCGGTGCCCGTTGCCGGATTGCCTCATATTCAGCATTCAGCCGATCATAGCGCGCTTCGACCTCCTCCTCGGTCTCGTCGGTTTCAACCGGGTTCTCGAACGCTTCCAGTTCCACTTCGATATCAGCAAGCCGCTGTTCCTGCTCTGGCGTCAGCGGTGGCTGTTCGCCCTCAATGGGCTTGAGATCCCAGGTTGCGCTATAGGCAATATGAGTGCCGGACACGATGCGGACATCGCCAAAGCCTTCCCGTTCCCGGATCGCTTGCGCCGCCTGCGCCAGCCTGTCGGTCGCCAGTTGATCGAGCAGGTCGCCATCGATCCACATCTCGCTCGCATCGTCGGTGAACAGGTCGCTGTCGATCCGGCCACCGGCGGCCACATAGGCGTGGGGACCGACAAGCAGGGCTTTAGGATCATTGCCACTATAGCTGCCTTGGGCAAGCTGGCGCCGGATCTCGTTTAGATTATTGCGGTAATAGCTCTGCCCCAGAGTTTCGAATATCTGCGCCTGGCGCACGGCATCGGGACTGCTGGCATAAGCCGTGGCAATCTCAAGGCTGATCTCGCCGTCGCGCAGGGCGTCAAAAATGCAGGGTGCCAGATCCGCAAGGCGCAGCCGTCCCAGTACGAAGCGCTCGGTCAGGCCAAAACGTTTGGCGATCTCGGCCGGGGTCTTGCCTTCGGTTTCGACAATATCCTGGAAAGCCCGGCAGGTGTCCGCTGGGTTCATGCTGAGCTTGAAGAAATTTTCCTCCAGGCTGGTGGCGATCGCATCTTTCGCGTCGCGCAGGACCAGCACCGGCACCTGATAGTCTGGCCCGAAGACGCCCTTTTCGATGAGACGATGCACCGCATCGAGGCGCCGTCCGCCCGCGGCGATACGATAATGGCCTTTCTTGCGCGCAACCGGCACGCCGATCAGATTCTGCCTTATGCCCTTGGCCGCGATATTGGCCTCAAGCTGGGCGTCGGCGACAGCATCGCTCGACTTTCGGACATTGGATGGCGACTTGCTGAGGTTCGCCGCGGCAACGAGAATGGGAAGCTGGTTCATCGACTGGGATCTCCAGGCGCCAAAGACCCGCCCATCGGGTCTTCCTGCGCCACATCATCCAATCCCCCTCCCTCCCTTGCCTGCTGGACATCGTTCCAGTCATTATAGCCTGATGGCGGCCGGATATGCCTGACTGGCCTGCCGGCGCCGCGATACGCCGCCAGCGCACGCATTGCGGCGATTTTGCCCGCACGATCGTTGTCGGGCAGGATAATTAGCCGCTTAACCGACGCGGGAATGGCAATGCTGTGCAAGCGCTCGCTACCGAGCGTGGCCCAGACCGGAATTTCGAGAAAGGACATGGCCGACAGGGCCGTCTCGATCCCCTCGGCAAGACCAAGAATATTGGTAGCAGGAGCCAGCATGACGGCGCCATGGCCGGGTCGGCCCAGCAAGCGACGCGCCGGTTGTACGTCGGCAGCGAGACGGGAATAGCGAGGATCAAGGAATGTCCGGTGGATGGCGACAATTTCTTCTCTGTCGCGCACAGCAGCAATCATGGCAGGGCGAAACTCAAGCCCCGTGTCGGTTCGCAAGGGCGTTCGCGGATGAAAGCGCAGCCATTCTCCCAGATTGGTGATGGAACGAGACTGCAGATAGTCCTGTGCCGGCGTGTCAGCGATCGGTCGGCTCGCATGCCAGATGTCCCTCGCCTGGCTGCGGAAACCGGATTGAAAATCGCGCGTCGAATGACCTGGCTCATGACAAGCTGTCAGCGCCTGATGGTCGATCCGTGCGATTGCGCGCAGCACATCGCGGGCATGGCAGCCTGCAAAGCATTTGAAGAGCAGAGCTGTCTTGCCCAGTCGGACAGAAAGGCTGGGATGATGATCGTCATGGGCCGGGCAAAGGCACAGGCCGCCAGACGAGGCCCAGCGGCCGCCCAGACGGTTGACCAGCAGCTTTGCGCGCGCTTCCATGACAAGCCGGTCGATGGGAACCGTCATTGCGTCAATGCCTGTCGCGCGCAAGGATCGCCACGGCTCGCCGTAAATGGCGACGAACCCGGCGGGGGCGGATCTCGAAGGTTCGCGCAATGTCGTCAATCTGCATGGCATAAGGTACGCGCAGCAAGAGAAAGAGCCGGGTCAGGGTTGGCATATGTTCAGCGCAGCGTGCGGTCATATCGGTTTTGTCGGAAGACAAGGCCGATTGATCGTAATACCATGCGGATCGGTCCTGCGACTGCTGTTTAGGCAGAAGTTCATCCTGATCCGCTTGTTCCTGGTCGTCGAGCCAGGCAAATATAGTGCCCATGAGAGCCTCATCCCTGCGGCAACGCAGGCAGGTGAATATATGGCGCGCGAGGCGGACGATAAGTGCGTTCATGGTGGATATCCGTTGGGACGTTCTGGCCGAAACCTGCCCGATCATCCCCTGTCCATCCCCTCCCCTCCATGCCCGGAGATCTGGATGGCGGCATCCCGCACCAGGCCAGTTGCGACATGGCTATGCAAATTTCTTCGATTCGTCTCAATTGCTCGGCCAAATGGTTGCGTTTGCGTTGCAATTTCATGACATTGTGAGCGGGGCCGCAGAGGAGATATCAGGCGCGACCGATCTGCCCCGATGCGTCGCAAGGCTGGAGACAGTGCGCGATGATGAACAAACCACCCGTTCCGCCGGACATTGCGGTATTCAGGACAAGGCTCGCCAGCCTTACGGGTCGGCAACGGCAATGCCTAGTACTAGTGGCGCAGGGCTATTCCAGCAAGGAAATTGCTTCGCGACTGGGCAATAGTTCCGGCCGTGTCGACAAGCATATATATGAAGCGCGCGGCAAGCTCGGCGGCATTGGCCGGCAGCAGGCGGCACGCCTCGTGGCTGCCTATGAAGCGGACCGCACGGAGATTTCTCCGGGGGCCCAAAAATAGGCGCCCAATCTTTGGTCCTGCCAATCCCGGCTGCGTCTGGCCAATCTGATTCCACTGACGATCAAGTGGACGCAGATATTGCCGATGCCGATTTATTGGCCACGCAGCAGGAGGGCTACCATGGTTTGGTGCGCTTTCCCCTTATGGGCAATTTTCTGCCGTTCCGCACAAGCGGGAGGCCCGACAATGACCTGACTTCGAACATGACGTTGATCGCTCTTGCGATCATGGCGACGCTTGCTCTTGTGATGGCTGGATCGGCCGCTTCACTGCTCTCGGCGCTAGACGCCCTGGCTCGCCACTAAAACCAACATTTTTATGTTTTCCCTGTTCACCCGCTTTTGCGGGAAGGAGATTCTATGCGCGTTAAACGACAGACCATCGCCAAATCGGTTGCCGAGCGGCTATTTGCCGCCGAAGCTGCGCTCGATATTGCTGCAGCCCGGATTGCCGAACTCAACGCCTCGCTACCCCTGGCTCGTCTTGATGCCCGTTTTGCAGCTGCGATCGGCCAGGAGGCTATCGCGACATCTGCCGCTGCTGTCATGCTGATTGCGCAGACGCGCGAGCAGATGGTCATAACCCACGCCCATCTCAAACGGGCCAGCGATGATGTTGGGCTCGGGCAAACCGCTTATGGCGACCTTTTCAAAGTTGTCTCGCATGATCAGCCTGCCCATCTGCGCGTCGTCTGACGCGCAAGAGAGGATTGACGCAATGCGGCCACCTGGGTTCAATCAGGGTCATGACCCGGCAAATCGCGTTCCTGACCCTGCTCATTGTCAGCACCCTCTATGCCGCATGGCGGGGCGGCACGCCCGAAAGGATCGGCGCTGCAGCCCTGCTGGGCGCTGCCTGTCTGTCCGTAGGGCTTGTCGACCCGTTCGGCGACCGGTTCCATCATATCGAGATCGCCATTCTCCTGGTCGATTTTGCCTTATTGAGTGTGTTTATATGGCTTTCTCTACAAAGCACACGGTTCTGGCCGCTCTGGGTCGCGGCGATGCTAGGCGCAGAGGTAGCCGTGCATCTGATGCGGATCCTGATGCCGGCGATTGTACCGCGTGCCTATGTCGATGCGCTGGCGGTGTGGAGTTGGGTAGCACAAACCATGCTCATCGGCGCGACCTTTCGACATCGCAGCCGGATAAAGCGGCGCGGTGTCGACAGGCCCTGGAAGAGCTGATCGCGCTCACCTGTCCGGCGCGCGCGCCCGAACTGGCGCAGCAGCTGGTCGACAGGTTCGGTTCTTTTGCTGCAACCCTCTCTGCGCGGCGCCAGGACCGGATGCGCCTTCTGGATGGCGCGCTATGTGTCGAGCGGACATTTGAGTGCCTGCAAATGTCTATCCACCATATTCTGCGCGGAAAACTCGCCGGTAAACCGATACTCTCGAACGAACAGGCACTGCTGGACTATCTGCGCGCCACCATGGCATTCGCGCCGGTCGAACAGTTGCGGGTGCTTTTCCTCAACGCCGTCAATGAGATATTGGCAGATGAAGTGCTGGCGACCGGCACCATCTCTCATGTCCACGCCTATCCACGTGAAATCATGAAGCGATGCGTCGAGATAGGTGCGACCGCAATTTTTCTCATTCATAACCATCCATCGGGCCAACCTCAGCCTTCACGGGCTGACCGGGCCTTCACCAGGAAGATTGTCGATGCAGCACGTTGCCTGGATGTCGCGGTCCATGATCATCTGGTCATCGCCCATGCCGGGCATGTGAGTTTCCGCCAGGCGGGGTATCTTTAGCCCCACGGCCCGCCGCGCCGCAGGCGTAGCCAGAAAGGCGGCAACCACTTCAGGCGAACCGCAATGATCAATGGGGCTTTCAAACATGGCCCGCTCGTTCACGGGCCGAAGAGAGGAGCGAAGGGTCACTATCCAAAAAAGGAGGCATGACATGGCGCAGATATATCCCCCCGACAGACGTATCGATATGTGCCGCAGGCTGGTGGCCATGCGGCGGACGATTGGTGAGGCTATTGGCTATCGTCTATGCCCCAGCCCTGTCTGGGACATGCTGCTCGATCTTTACCTGGCGCAATATGAGAAGCGGGAGGTCTATCTCTTCTCTCTGTATACCGCCGCCCCCGACATTCCGCAATCGACCGCCCACCGCAAGATCGCCGAGATGGAAAAGCGAGGGTTGGTGACGCGGGACATTCCTCGTCCAGATGGGCGACGCGTCGCGATTTCGATGACGGCCCAAGGCCTTGCCATCGTCGACCGTCTGCTTGATCGGATTATTGAGTTATGGGAAGGCGGGAAATCATAAATCACCTATGCGATTGCCTTCTAAGCGCAGCGTCCCAATTTAGGCATGGATGGCCAGCCTGTTTCCCGATCTGTTCGAGCCCCCGAAAATTCCGGGCCTCTCCTATCGTGACGACCTTCTCTCTCGCGACGAGGAATTGAGCCTGATAGCCGGGATCAATGCTACCACGCTCGAGCCATTTCGCTTCCAGGGCTGGCTTGGCAAACGCCTGACCAGTTCCTTTGGCTGGCGTTATGATTTTGACGACGCACGCTTTGGACCGACGGATCCCATGCCTGATTGGCTACTGACGGCGCGCGACAAGGCCGCAGCCTTTGCTGGCCTTGATTCCGCCAACCTCGCCCAGGCACTCCTGATTCGATATGATCCTGGCGCAGGCATCGGCTGGCACCGCGATCGCCCGTCTTCGACCATGTTGTTGGTATTTCGCTGGGCGTGTCTGCCCCCTTGCGTTTTCGGCGGCGCAAGCCCGACGGGTTCGATCGCATCACCGTTCCGCTTGCGCCGCGCTCGGTCTATCATCTTGAAGGCGAAGCGCGGTACCAATGGGAACATAGCATAGCCGAAATGGACGAGACCCGCTGGTCGATCACCTTCCGCACGCTTTGTGAGAAAGTGGTGAACCAAAATAGGCTCGGATATCGGTAAGCCTTCAATGCGCCATGGCGCTCGCATCGAGAAGCTGGTCCAGCCGCGTCGCAATGTCGAGCCATCGCACCACGCCTGCCTGATCGCCCGCCAGCGCCAGCATTCTTACCCTTTCTGCAATGAAGTCGCCGGCGTTCGCGCCATGCTCCCGCTCGACCGCCAGCGCTTCAGCCCAACGTTCAAGATCGGCCCTCACAGCAGCGACGGCGCAGATGCTGCTGCCCGCGGCTTGTTCCAGGGATCGCTGGTGCGCGTCATCTCGATGAGATCGTCGGGGAAGCAGCGATCCTGGAAAGCGATCGCCTCGTCGAACGATCCGCCGAGCCAGCGGTCATATTCATCCTCATGCAAGAGCACAGGCATGCGATCATGCACCGGGCGGATCGCTTCGTTGCAGTCGGTCATCACCCCTGAATAGACCGCGCCCCATTCCTGGCTTTCCCGCCAAAGTCCCGCCCAGGCAAAGACCGGTCGATCCTTCAGATGGAACCAGGTACGGGTCTTGCTCCCCTTCTTGCCCTCCGCTTCTGCAAAGGCCGTCAAAGGGATGAGGCAACGCCATTGGGGCTTTCGCGCGAGGCCGACCCACATGGGTTTGCGCAGGTCGGCAATGTTATTGACAGGCTTTGGCTTGGATCCAGGCTTCATGCCGCGCAGGACCAGCGGAAACCCCCAGACCATGGATTGAAGGACACGCTTTCCTTCTGCCTCGCGCACCACCATGCCGGGATAGCCGGGATAGACTTCGTCCGGCACGTTCATGGCGGCGATGTCGGGCGCCTCGACGCCGAAATGCGCCGCCACCTCGGCTGCGCTTAGTCGCTCGGTATAAAGATTACACATCGTCGCACCTGCCTAGTCGCGCCGCCCGACTGCAAGTGTTGCGCGGCGTTCAGAGCAAGGCAAGCTGCGGCTGGGCTTTCGCCGGCAATTTTCCGCTGCGCCAGAGATCTTCTGTATGCTCGACGACCATGCGCTCAGCAGCAAAGGGTGCGCGATGCTGGAATCCGATGACGTCCCTGATGCCGCCGTGCAGCCATGCGTCATAGTCGTGGGGATCGAAAAGAACCGGCATCCTGTCGTTGGTCGGCATGACCGCGGCGTTCGCCACCATTGTCATGCCCGCATAGACAGGGCCGTAATCAGGCAGGTTCCGGCAGAAGCCGGCCCAGGCCATGACGGGAGCATGTTTGACCGAGAACCAAGTCCTCGTCTTATGCCCGGGCGCGCCGTCCGGATTGGCGAAATGGGTCAGGACGATAAGGCAGCGATAGCGCGGGTCCACGACCATATGCTCCCACATGGGATTGGTGAGATCGGCAACCAGCCCCAGCCGCTGAGGATCGTCGCCATGTTCGCGCATCTCGCGGGGCGCGGGAATCCCCACCCCATCGACCGTAACAGCCGACGTCCCCGGCTTTCAAATACGACGAGCCCGTCGGCGCCCTCGGTGGTTTCACGAGCAAAATGGACAGGCCCTTGCGGCAGCGCCGCACCGAAATGCATGGCGACTTCGCCGACACTCGCCAGGGTCGTATGCAATCTGGACATCGACCGCTCCTAGGGAGACTCGAAAGACATCCGATGATTGGAACATAAAGCGAACAATATTGTCAACCGGCGATAGCCGGGAAGCGCCGTGGACGGACGTTTCCCGCGAAATTTCAGCCGTTCAGTTTATCCTTTATCGCCTTGGCGGGCGTGAAGCCGAGCTTCTTGGCAGCTGCGATCTGGATAGTGGCGCCCGTGGAGGGGTTGCGACCTTCGCGCGCTGGCGCGTCCTTGACCTTGAACTTGCCAAAGCCGTTCAGGGCAATTTCTTCGCCCGCTGCTGCAGCATCAGCGATTGCGGCGAAGACCGCGTCGACCAGCTTGCGGGCATCCGCCTTGGAAAGGCCGTTGTCGCCGGCGATCTTCTCAGCGAGGTCGGTATTGTTCATGGGCTATATCCTGTGTCGTTGGACGGCGGGCATAGACGAGGGCGCAAGCCAACGTCCAGCCAGGACGCTATCGCTTTTTGGCAGTCTATTGGCTTCATCGTCCTCCCAGGCCTTGCTTGCCTTTGCGGGGCCTGACATTCGGGATGCCCGATCCCATCTATGGCATCTATGCCATCCAAGACGACGCATGATGGAGACCAGAATGGCTACGGCGCCCAATGATGCCCTGATTGTCATATGTCCGGCTTGCGCAACGGCGAACCGGTTGCCCCGCGAAAGGCTGGCCAAGGGAGGAACCTGCGGCCGATGCAAGCGCCCCCTATTCTCTGGGGAGCCCGTCAAACTGACCGCAGATAATTTCGACGCGCATGCCGCGCGGTCCGACATTCCCCTGCTTGTCGATTTCTGGGCGAACTGGTGCGGCCCCTGTCGTCAGATGGCCCCCGCCTTCAGCGCCGCGGCCGGACAACTTGAACCCTATATGCGCCTTGGGAAACTCGATACCGAGGCGCATCAAGCGATCGCGGGTCGCTATGCCATCCGGTCCATTCCCACGATGATCCTGTTTCGGGGTGGCCGCGAAATTGCGCGGCAATCGGGCGCTATGCCGCAACAGGCCATCGTTGCATGGGCGCGCGAGGCGGCACGACCGGCGTGAGCCGGGAGCCCGCCACCCACCCGGCGACGCCCGATGGCCGTTATTTCGTCGTGCGCGGTCGCCTGTGGCGACTGTCCAATCCCGCGTTGGACGAGGACGTTCGCGCCACCCTGGTATCGGATCTGATGCAGGCGCGTAGAGCCGTGCGCGACGCCCGTAAAAACGGCGATGTATCGGCCGAGCGTGAAGCGCATGCGGCGGCGGACATTGCCAAACGCGGACTTGGCGAGCGTGGCTCAGTCTGGTGGACTGATGGCGCACCTGACTATAATCGCCATATGGCGCGCAATACGCCCTATGCTGACTGGTTTGCAGCCCTCGACTGACGCGCCTTGCGCACCGGCTTGTTGGCCAGCTCAATCCAAACTGGAGCATGGTCGCTCGTCTTTTCCCATCCGCGCGGCGCTGTATCGACCTGCGCCCATTCAAGCTTGCTGCGTGCCTTTGCGTTGAGCAGAATATGGTCGATCCGAAGGCCCGCGTTGCGCTCGAACGCCCCGCGCCAATATTTCCAGAAGGTGTAGATGGTCTCATCAGGATGCAATTCGCGCAGAGCGTCGCTCCATCCCTGCTCCAGCAGATGGCGATAGGCGTCCCTCACCTCCGGCGCGAAGAGCGCATCGTCCCGCCACCGCTCGGGCGCATAAACATCCAGATCGGTTGGCATGACGTTGAAGTCCCCGGCGACCACAACCGGCGCATCGAGATCGACGAGCAAGGCAAGGTGATCATGAAGCCGCTCGAACCAGCGCAATTTGAAGTCGAACTTGGGTCCAGGGCGTGGATTGCCGTTGGGTAGATAAAGACCAGCAACCAGGACCCCGGCAACCGCCGCTTCGATGTAGCGGCTTTGCGTATCGTCCGGATCGCCGGGCAGGCCGCGGCGCGTCTCATGGATATCACCGACACGGCTCAGGATCGCAACGCCGTTCCATTGGCTTTGCCCATGCCATATCGCGTCATAGCCTGCGTCGCGGATCGCTGTTTCGGGAAATTTGCCCTGCGGCGCCTTCAGTTCCTGCAGACAGACGATGTCGGGCTCGGCTTCGCCCAGCCATCTTAGCAGGACAGGCAGGCGCCCGTTAATCCCGTTCACATTATAGGTGGCGATCTTCATCGTTGCGTTGACCTAGCTGGCGCGGGAGAGGCATGGGAATGGTTATAAGCCATGGATGATCCACACATCCCTGCGATCAGCCTGGCGCGTCGAGCGCCAACAAATCCTGCTCCTCTGGATGGCGATCAAAATAGCCGGCGACGAATTCGCATAGCGGCACGACCTTCAATCTCTTCTCCCGCACGTCCGCCAACGCGCCGGCGATCAGCTTACTGGCAATGCCTTGCCCTTCCAGCGCCTCAGGAACCTGCGTGTGCGTGAAGATCAATGCGCCATCGCGCCGTTCATAGGCCGCAATAGCCGTGCTACCATCGACCTTGAGTTCATAGCGGCTCTCGCCTTCATTATCGCGGACGTCCTCGTCTCAGCCATAGTCGGTTCCTCTTTCTTTCGGGTCATATGCATCGGCGATTTTCGCAGAGCCGGTCGATAGATCGAACAGATGGACAATGGCGCGGTTCCGCTAGAGCTGTCTGCTGACGAATGTGGCCTGGCCTTTGCGTTCCGATGCCGTGGCAGCCACAAGCCTTGCTGGAAAAAGCCGAGCTGCAGCGCTCATGAACAGCAGCTTCACCCGTCATTCATCGCAACATGCTATTTCATGTTCTGTCGCTTCTTCCCCCCTTTGGAGCGGCACCTCCCTGAACTTCGGTCCCGCCGCGAGCCTTGCTCTGGCGGGGCTTTTTTTATGCGTCCCCTGCTTTCATCACGATCGCCTTTTGGGTGTCACCTTGATGATTGCTTGTCTGTACGCGACCACCCATAGGGTCCAAATGGACCAAGAGACTTCCGAGCTCATCATGCGTGTCATCGCGCGCGCGCCGCAATGGCTTCGCCACGACCTGTCGTCAAAGGACCTCAACGCCCGTGGACGGGCCGAAGAAACACTCGCCGCCATGATCGTCGATGCGCTGTCGCACGGAACGCCGCTGGAGCCGGAAGGTTAAGCTTCGCGTGGGACCCTCCCATGGAGCATCTGTTTCGATGGGACGCCTTCTCCTCCCTGCCCTGCTTGTCGCCGCTGTTCCGACCGCAGCCTGCGCATCGGACAGCGAGCAGCTGACCATATATTGCGACGGCGGTCGAACCTTCCTTGCCAAGATCAGCCGGGATGGCGCGCTCGTAACGATCGGGAGACGGACGGTCGCGCTCAGGCCACGGGACTCATCGCTTGGGCGACGGTTTGAAGCAACAGGCGCTGCCCTGATCATAGATGGCGAGATGGTCGCTTTGGTACTCGATAACGATATCGATTTTCGAAACTGCCGGGTGAACCCGCCTGGTTCCTAGCTTCGGAACGCCGGATGAACGTCACCAGCCTGATCTCTCCTGTTTCGAGTGCTGGTAAACAGACATCTGCTTCTCTTTGATGGTCCCCGATTCGGAATGCGAACACGGCGAACAGCGACCGAATGATTTGGCGATTTCGATTCGGGCATCGCCCCTCGATTTTCTCTCGCGCTCGATATTTTGTGAACTCACGATCGCGTCGCGAAACGATTCAGGGAATCCATGACGTTGGATCCGTCGGATGCCCCAAGCAGGACCTCGTTCACCCCGAAACATGCGCTCGACTAACTTGACAGTCCGGGGAGTCATGGAGAACAGGAAGGGAACACACTGTTAGACCGATGAGACCAAGGAATGCCCCGCAATGCCATCCTCGAGGATTTGCGTTCGTCGATCGCCCATGTGACGGGCGATGGGCGCCGTCATGGCGTCCATCCTTTCGGCCTTGACGATATCGACGATCATCTGCCCGGAAATGGTCTTGCAACCGGCGCATTGCATGAGGTTCTGGGCTCTCCCGACATTTGCGACGACGCAGCCGCAACGATATTCATCGCAGGCATATTGGCGCGCATGGAAGGCCCGGTTTTCTGGTGTCTGCGCTGGCGCGATTTGTTCACCCCTGCCCTCGACCTTGCAGGCCTTCATCCTGACCGCCTGACCATCGTCGAGCCTGGCGATGACAAGGGCGCGCTGATCGCGATGGAAGATTGCCTGCGCGTGGCTGGCGTCGCCGGCGTTGTGGGCGAGGTCTCAAAGCTCTCGACGACCGCGTCGAAACGGCTTCAGCTTGCTGCCGAAGGGTCCGGGGTGACTGCGTTCATCCTGCGTCGCGCCGCCAAGGCGGACGCACTGATCGAGGGCTCTGCAGCACAGACCCGATGGCGTGTTACGGCATCACCGAGCGCAGATCTGGGCATCCCTGCCCTTGCCCGCCCGCGCTGGTCGGTCGCGCTCGAGCGCGTCCGCGGCGCAGAACCTAAAAGCTGGATAGTGGAGGCCTGCGATGCGCAGGGTCGTCTCGCTCTACCTGCCATACTGGTCGACAGACCGGATCAGCAGGAAGCGTGGCGTATCGCCGTCTGAGGCGAACGCAGCGCCATCCCGGCCGCCGCTTGTCACGGCCATAGAATCGCACGGTCGCAAGCTGATCGCGGCGGTGGACGTGCTTGGCCGCAGCCTTGGCATCACGCCCAGCATGAGCGTCACCAAGGCAAGGACCCTGGTGCCCGATCTTGACGTGCTCGATGCAGACGAAGCGGCCGACGCGCAAGGGCTTGAGCGGCTCGCCTTGTGGGCAGGGCAGCGCTACGCCCCCTTCGTCGCGGTCGATTACCCCGATGGCCTATGGCTCGACATCAGCGGATGCAGCGAACTGTTCGGCGGCGAGGAAGCGCTGGTCAAGGACCTGTTCCGCCGGGTGAACGGCTCGGGCCTTACAGCACAGATCGCTGTTGCTGACACGGCAGGCTGCGCGCATGCGGTCGCGCGCCATGTCCCTGCCGGTCGCCCGGTTATCATTGTTCCTGGAGACCAGAAGAAGGCGGTCGGCCTCCTACCCCTTGCCGCCCTGCGCATCCCGGCAAAAGTGGCAAGCGATCTGCACAAGATGGGCTTCACCCGGATCGAGCAACTCATTGCCGAGCCGCGCGGTCCCATTGCGCGCCGCTACGGACATGAACTCTACCGCCGCCTCGACCAGGCCCTTGGCCATGCGCCAGAGGCGATGGCCCCGATCTTCCCGCCGTCACTGCCCCAGGCGCGCCGCGGGCTTCTTGAACCCATCGGTACGGCCGACGCCATCGCGAAGGTCATCGGCGATCTCACCGACGACATTTGCGCTGCGTTGATGCGGGACGGTACCGGCGCGCGGCGCCTCGACCTCCATTGCGAACGGGTCGATGGCCAATATCAGTCCGTCAGGATCGGGATGGCATCTCCTACAAGGGATGCCCGGCATCTGACAAAGCTCCTGGTTCCCAGGATCGAGCGGATAGATCCAGGCCTTGGGATCGAGACCATGATCCTGATCGCGCCGATCGTCGAACCACTCCGCAGCGCACAGGCTGATCTTGCAGGCGATACGCATCGCGGCCCGGACCTTGGTGCCCTTATCGACGCGCTGGCGAACCGTTTCGGCTATGACCGGCTGTACGGCACGACGCCCTGCTCGTCCGCCATGCCCGAACGCACGGTCAAGCGAACAATGGCGCTGCGCGAGGGTGCGGATCGGCGCTGGAACGCTGTCCTGCCGCGCCCGGGCCGCATGATCGACCCGCCTGAGCCGGTCCAGGTGATCGCGATGATGCCGGACCATCCGCCTGCCCAGTTCGTCTGGCGGGGCAAGCGGCGCAAGGTAGTTCAGGCCGATGGTCCCGAACGCCTCCAGGGCGAATGGTGGCGCGCCAAGGGCCTGGAAGCCGACAGCCCCTATCTCGTGCGCGACTATTTCCAGGTCGAGGTCGAAGGTGGCGGGCGCTACTGGCTGTTCCGCTTGGGCGACGGCCAATGGTCGTCGACCGGACCCATGGCCTGGTTCATCCATGGCGCCTTCGCATGAGCCTTGCCGATCAGCGCTATGTCGAGTTGCAGGCGACGAGCCATTTCAGCTTCCTGCGCGGTGCATCCTCGCCTGAGGAACTGCTGACCGCAGCTGCCATGCTGGGCATGCCTGCCATCGGCATCGTGGATCGCAATAGTCTGGCGGGATTGGTGCGCGCCTGGGACGCTGGCCGTTCGACGGGCGTGCGCGTCATCAACGGCTGCAGGCTGGATCTTTCCTGTGGCACCGGCCTGCTTATCTATCCCACCGATCGCGCAGCCTATGGTCGCCTTTGCCGGCTATTGACGCTCGGCAAATCGCGCGCCGGCAAAGGAAGCTGCGAACTCCATTGGGATGATGTCGCGACATGGAGCGAGGGGCTGATCGCCATCCTTATCCCCAATAGCGATGACGCAAAAACGCAGGCGGACCTCGTCAGCGTCTCATCGATCTTTCAGGAACGCAGCTACCTCGCGCTGACCCTACAGCGGCAACCCGGCGATGCGTTGCGGTTGCGGCGCCTGACACAGATGGCACAGCAGGCGCGCGTCGCGACCGTCGCCACCGGCGATGTCCTCTACCACACGCCCGAGCGCCGGATGCTGCAGGATGTGGTGACCTGCATCCGCGAGAAATGCACGATCGACGATCTGGGCGAGCGACGCGAGCAGATCGCAGACCGGCACCTTAAGGACGCCGACGAGCTGGACCGGCTGTTCGTGCGCTATCTTGGGGACACAGGGCCAGTTCGGCGAAGTGTCGCTATCGCCGAGCAATGCCGCTTTTCCCTTGAAGAGTTGCGCTATCAATATCCCGATGAAATCGGTAAAAGCGGGCGTACACCGCAGCAGGAACTTGAGCGCCTTACCTGGGCAAAAGCCCCTGCCCGCTATCCAGACGGCATCGACGACAAGACAAGGGCCCAGCTGGAGCATGAGCTGCGTCTCATCGCCCAGCTCGATTACGCACCCTATTTTCTGACGGTCCACGCGATCGTCGATTTTGCGCGCTCGAAAGACATTTTGTGCCAGGGCCGGGGATCGGCCGCGAACTCGGCGGTCTGCTACTGCCTTGGCATCACCTCGATCGATCCGGTGCGCACCGAACTGCTGTTCGAACGGTTCGTGAGCGCCGAGCGACGCGAGCCGCCCGATATCGATGTCGATTTCGAGCATGAGCGGCGCGAGGAGGTGATCCAATGGATCTACGAGACCTATGGCCGCAACCATAGTGCGTTGACTGCCGTGATCTCCCGCTTCCGTACCAAAGGCGCGATCCGTGAGGTCGGCAAGGCGCTTTGCCTGTCGACCGATGTCACCGACGCGCTGTCAGGACAGGTCTGGGGCTGGAGCCGCGAGGGTGTGCAAGACCGCCATGTCGCCGAGCTCAATCTTGATATGACCGATCGCCGCCTTGCCCTCACGCTGGAGCTGTCGCGTCTGCTCATGGATACGCCGCGCCATTCCTCGCAGCATCCCGGCGGCTTCGTGCTGACCCGCGACCGGCTCGACGAGTTGGTGCCGATCGAACCTGCCCGCATGGATGATCGCCAGATCATCGAATGGGACAAGGATGATATCGACCTTATGGGGTTTATGAAGGTCGATGTGCTGGCATTAGGCATGCTCAGCTGCATGCGACGCGGCTTCGATCTCCTGCGCGAGGAGAAGGACATCCACCTCGACCTAGCCACGATACCGGCCGAAGACCCGGCAACCTATGCGATGATCCGCAAGGCTGACACGCTTGGCGTCTTCCAGATCGAAAGCCGGGCGCAGATGGCGATGCTGCCCCGTATCAAGCCAAGGACATTCTATGACCTGGTCGTCGAGGTCGCCATCGTTCGGCCCGGCCCCATCCAGGGCGACATGGTCCACCCATATCTAAGGCGCCGCGAAGGCAAGGAAAAGGTCAGCTATCCCAGGCCGGAGCTGCGCCGGGTCCTTGAAAAGACGCTCGGCGTCCCGCTCTTTCAGGAGCAGGCGATGCGGGTCGCCATTGAGTGTGCCGGGTTCACCGCCAGCGAGGCGGACCTTTTGCGGCGGGCGATGGCGACGTTCAAGCTGACCGGCGGGGTCAGCCATTTTCGCGACAAGCTCATCGGCGGCATGGTCGAACGCGGCTATGAGCAGGCTTTTGCCGAACAGACCTTCAAGCAGATCGAAGGCTTTGGCTCCTATGGCTTCCCCGAAAGCCATGCCGCAAGCTTCGCGCTCATCGTCTATGCCTCCTCCTGGCTTAAATGCCATCATCCAGATGTCTTCTGTGCGGCGTTGTTGAACGCCCAGCCCATGGGCTTTTATGCACCAGCCCAAATCGTCCGCGACGCACGCGAACATGGCGTTGAGGTCCGCCCGGTCGATGTGAACCATAGTCGCTGGGACTGCACGCTTGAAGTGGGGAACCGGCGGTACAAGGCCGTGCGCCTTGGGCTGCGTATGGTCCGCGATCTTGCCAATCCGGACGGCGCGGCGATCGTCTCGGCCCGCGGCGCAGAGCCCTATGCTTCAGTGGAAGAAATCCAGCGCAGAGCCGGCGTGGGTGCTGGTGCGCTCGATCGGATCGGCGATGCTGATGGCTTCGGCTCGCTCCGGCACAGCCGTCGCACTGGCCTGTGGGATGTGAAAGGGTTGCGCGACAGCCCCCTGCCCCTTTTTGCCGCAGCAGACGAGCGCGAGGGGAAGCTCCGCGCCGAAGCGGTCGAACCCGAGGTCGCGCTCTCGCCGATGGCGGAAGGCCAGGAGGTAGTGGAAGACTATCGCAGCTTCGCGCTATCGCTCCGCGCCCATCCGGTAACCTTTCTCAGGGAGGATTTGGCAGCGAGGAAGATGGTCCCGTGCGCGGCGCTTTCTGACATCCGCGATGGTCGCTGGGTCAATCTTGCAGGGATCATCATGGTGCGGCAGCGGCCCGGCTCTGCCAAGGGTATCATGTTCATCACCATCGAGGACGAGACCGGGATCGCAAATCTTGTAGTGTGGACCAAAGTGTTCGAGGCCAATCGCGGCACTGTCCTTGGCGCATCCATGCTCGGCGTGCGCGGTCAGGTCCAGAAAGAAGGCGAGGTCATTCACGTCATTGCCCAACGGCTCGAAAATCTGTCTGGATTACTGGCAAGCGTGGGCGAACGGAGCGATCTTTCCAACGTCTTCCGCCCGGCGCGCGGCGATGGCGCGAAGAGTGGCGGCGGACCTGATCCCCGGGACCCGGACAGCAAATTGCTCGGTCGAAAAGCGCGTGAGATATACATCCCTGACCTGCGGCTGGGATCAGGCATCATGCCCGGGAAGCCGACCGAGGGCATCGAGGTGAAGCCAAGAAATTTTCGGTGAGAATGTCAACATCGACATCGGCTCAGACAAAAATCGGAGGGCGTGATAGAGCAGTTTTGCGAGATTTCTCGTCGCCAGATCTGCTTGATTAGCCTTTTGTAGCTGCCGACCCGCGCGATCTAATCAGAACCCGATACGGAAGCCTACCGGTGTCGACCCATGCCGGACGCTCAGCGCCCGATTTTCTATCTCCAGCAGCAGACGTTCCGCTTTTCCGACGGATGTCGACCAACATACGCCGTTCACTTATGCGGGACGCTGCGATCACGATCGCTCTCGACCATGAGGATCGCGTTGATTGTCCGTAGCTGCTCGGCCAGCACGCCGGCGCCATCAGCGAGCGCGTGATTATGGTGCGCGCAGTAGATGCGCTTGTTAACGCGGCGGCCACCCAATGCGGCGGGGAAGAGATGCTCGCGCGATCCGGCGGGCTCGGCACAGATGATGCATGTTCGTCGTGCCATGGTGTTCGCCTAGAGACAGCCCTCGACATATTCGATGCTGGGCGAACCAACTGAGATCCCACTGACTTTCCCGCCGTTTATCGAGAATTTGATGCCGCGTTCTCCGCCCGGTTCATAATAGAAGAGCTTTTTATCGGGCGGCTCGGAGTAGATGTCCGGCAGCTGCTTGAGCCCGGCATAGGCCTGGCGCACCGCCGCCTCAGAATCGCCGAGCTTCACTCCACGGTCAGTCATGAAGGTCGGTGCGGGAGGATCGAGATAGGCCTCGACCGTCGTCACCACCCCGCTTTCGACCAGCATCTGCAGATTCTTGGGTCCTCCGATTACCTCATAGGCAAGGCACGTCCCGTCGCCAGCCTCGGTGTAATGGCCATCGTCGCCGATTTTAAGGCCCGATGCCGCCTGCGCGCTGTCCGTCGTTACACCGGCCTCGATCCCGCCCCAGCCAAACGGCGTCAGCACTCGGCAAGTCATGCCTTTGCAGGCTGCGAGCGTCGTAGACGATGCCGACGGCGACGGCGCTGTCTTCGCAACTGGCGAGGGCGCGGGCTTGGGGAAGGCCGTTGGCGTGCTGGCGGTGGCTATGGGAGCCGGTGGCGCCTGTCGGTTCGCATAAGCGACAACCGTGATGACGGCTGCTATCGCCAATCCACCGATGAGCAAGCCCCGGTGCCGAGCCGAGGGCGGGTTCGGATTTGCCAAGGCCTCTCGAACCGGCGCGGTCTTTGGGGCTGCCGGCCCGAGCGTCTCGTCGTAGGCGCGGCGACGCTCAGCATCGCGCAAGGTGGCATAAGCTTCGTTGAGTTGCTTTGCGCGGCGCTCACCCTCGGCTTTCAGTCCGGTGAAGGTGTCAGGATGATATCGCCGCATCATCGCCCGGTAGGCGGCGTCGATGACCTCCTGCTCGGCGCTCCGATCGACCCCTAGAATCTCGTAATAGTTTGGCACGCGCACCCCCATTCAGGCAGATGAAACGAGAGGCACGGTCGAAGCAAGGCAAAGCTCAATCATGCGGTGCTATTCCGACCGAGAAGTCGATGACGCTAGCACCCGGCGCAGGCTTCTTGGGAGCCGCCGTTCCGGAACTGGCCCTTCGTAGTGATTCTGCGATGCCGTTCAGTAAGGCACTGGATGGCAGGATTGTCTCACTACACGGCGTTTGGCACTTAGGAAAACCGACCCATTCCGGCCACTCAGTCGCCGACTTTCCATACCCAGGTGCGGTCAGTCTGCTTTCCCATTCTGGACGCGCAAGACAGGCCTTTAGACGACTGTGTGGTAGGGGACGTAAGCCGAAGCTGCCGCTGGCTTTATTAAAAAGCCGGTGCCCGGTCATTAGCGCATTCGCCGATGCAGGGTCGCGTCGCCTTGAATGGTATCCTATGTGTCATGATCCAATCGAAATTCTATGCGTCATCGGTCGTCGGTTTGGTTGATCAGCGGCTGTCCGCGAGAACTCTGGACCCCTAGACGGCCTCGTTCGCTCCAAGCGTCGGTCTGCTCTCGGTCCTATGCGCCGTTCAGAACCGGCTTAGAGGAAGATTTCTCACGTTTGGCCGTCACCAGTTTATCAAGCAGATCGCCGACAGCTTGAAACGGACAAGGGTATTGGGCTACCGACGCCAGCGCTGGCTACAGATCATTATCCCCGAAGCCGATAGCGGGCACTTCGCGTTCAACCGGAACGGGACCATGCGCGAAGGGTTGTTGCCATAGACCGACAGGAGATGATCATGGTTGCACGACCCTATTGGAAAGGCCAGATCCGGCTCGCGCTCGTCTCCATCCCTGTCGAGATCTATTCCGCCACCAGAAGCGGTGCTACGATCGCTTTCAACCAGATCCATGAGCCTTCGGGTAAGCGTATTAAATATGAGAAGATCGTGCCTGGCATCGGGCCGATCGACCTGGACGACATCGTCAAAGGCTTTGAATATGCCAAAGGCGAATATGTGCTGCTGGACGAGAAAGAGATCGAAGGCGTCAAGCTGGAGAGCAAGAAGACGCTGGAGCTGACCCAGTTCGTCGATGCGCATGACATCGACATGATCTATTTCGAAAAGCCCTATTATGTCGTGCCCGCCGACGACCTGGCGGAGGAAGCCTTCATCGTCCTACGCGAAGCGTTGCGGCGCAGCCGGAAGGTTGGCCTTGGCCAACTCGCGATGCGCGGCCGGGAATATGTCGTCAGCATCAAGGCATGCGGGCGCGGCATGGTGATGGAGACGTTGCGGTATGCCGATGAAGTCAACAAAGCTGCGCGCTATTTCCACGAGATCGGCGATGGCGAGCCGGATGACGAATTGCTCGATCTCGCCACGACCTTGATCGACAAGAAGACCGGTAAGTTCCACGCGAGTGATTTTCACGATCGCTACGTCGATGCGCTGAAGGAGCTTATCGAGCATAAGAAGAAGGGCAAGACGCTTAACATCGACAGCGACGATGAAGGCGGTGCTGATCCACGTGGGAATAACGTCGTCGATCTGATGGCGGCACTCAAGAAATCCATCGGCCCGGCCAGCAAGGCCAAGGCGACGGCGAAGAAGCCAGCGGGCAAGGTAGCGGCCAAGAGCGACGCGAAGTCGGCAGGCAAGACATCCGCCAAAAAGCGGGCGTGACGGGGACGTCCCTGGATCATGAGTGACGCGACCAGGGATCAGACGCTGCGTGAAATGGCCGCCCATCGTGGTTTCAAGCTGGTAAAGTCCCGCAGGCGCAAGGTTGGTGCGGGTGATTATGGCAAATATGGGCTCACCGATGCGGGCGGGAAGCCTTTGCTCGGGGTTGGCGATGATGGGCTGACCGCCTCGCTGGAGGATATCGAAGCGTTTCTGCGCAAGGGCGCGACAAGCAGCTGGAAGGCATCGGCTCACGCCATGCCTGTATGTGCCGCACCGACAAGGAAAGCGACAACAGCGACGCATGAAAACGTCGAGCCCGCCCTCCGACCGCGCGCGAGGCGTTCCATCGGGCAGACGCCAACGCCCGCGAAGAAAATAGCGGCCAAGCCTGCGCCCACGCCCGAACCGGCCCCGCTCCGCATTCGCGCCGCCAAGCGGACCGATGCGGCAGGCATGGCGGTGCTGCTGCGCCAGCTTGCCCAAACGACCATCGATGAACACGGTGTCGCGCATAATCTTGAGCGGGTCAGGAAGGCTAGAGGCGGCGCGATCGTCGCTGTTCTGGAGGGGATCGTCGGTTGTTGCGGCTGGACGCTGATACCCACGCTTCACCATGCCTGATCGGCCGGATTACTGTGTTGCTGGTGGATGGGGCGCATCGCCGCCGAGGCATCGCGACTGCCATGCTGGATGCTGCGACAACGGCGCTGCGCGAAGCAGGATGCACGCGGATCGAAGCGATGAGCGACATCGACATCAAAAATGCGCATAATTTCTTTCGGGCTTCGACGTTCGAGCAGACCAGCTACCGCTTCGCGCGCGCCATCGATGCGGAGGCGTGATCGTTTGCGATACCCCCGGAACGAGTTGGCACGCTTGCGGATTGAGGGGCAAAGCAACGGACCGAACCAACATGGCAAAGGCGCAGGACAAAAGCCCTAAAGACAGTCTCGACCTCTATCGGGCAAAGCGTGACTTCGCACGCACGGCCGAGCCTGCTGGTGCGGAGTTTCCGACGGCCGGCAACGGCTTTGTCGTCCAGAAACATGCAGCGTCGCGGTTGCATTATGACTTCCGGTTGGAACTGGACGGCGTGCTGGTTAGCTGGGCCGTCACCCGTGGGCCGAGCGCCAATCCCGACGACAAACGCCTGGCGGTGCGAACCGAGGATCACCCGCTTGATTATGCACGGTTCGAAGGCCTGATCCCCAAAGGGGAATATGGCGGCGGCACCGTCATGCTGTGGGACAATGGCACATGGGAACCGATAGCAGGTAAAGACCCGTGCAAGACACTGGCCGAAGGGCATCTCCATTTCATCCTGCATGGCCGCCGGATGCAGGGAGAGTGGGTCTTGTTCCGGCTCAAGCCACGCGGAAAGGAGCGCGGCGAAAACTGGATATTGCGCAAAGTCAGCGACGCTTTTGCCGGCGGGTCGGACGATCTGGTCAGTCACCATCTCACCAGCATCGACAGTGGCCGCACGATGGAGGAAATCGCCGCTGGCAAACCCATTTCCCAGCGCAAAGTCGCAAAGGCGAAGGCGACTGCGCGCGGGAATGCCAAGGGCGATGTCCCGCCGCCTTTTCAGCCTGTGCAACTGGCGACACTTGTCGACCATGTGCCTGCAGGCAGTCATTGGCTCCATGAGCTAAAATATGATGGCTATCGCACGTTGCTGGCCATCGGCGGCGGCAATGGCCGCGCCTATACACGATCCGGCCTCGACTGGTCCGATCGCTGTGCCGGGTTGATCGCCGACGCGACAAAGCTGGATGCATCAAGCGCCCTGATTGACGGCGAGGCCGTGGTGATCCTAGCCGATGGCCGCACCAGCTTTCAGGGTTTGCAGGCGGCGCTCAAGGACGATCCCGGAAAAATCGACTATATGGCCTTCGACTTGCTGGCATTGAATGGCGAGGATTTGACCGGGCGGCCCTTGCTTGAACGCAAGGCGATGCTCGCCACGCTGCTCGGCGATGGCGCGGGCCATATCCGCTATTCCGACCATATCATCGGGCGCGGCGAGCAGTTGTTCGAGCGCTTTTGCGGCGCGGGACTTGAAGGCGTCATCTCCAAGCGGGGGGATGCCCGCTATTCCGGATCGCGATCGAGCGGCTGGGTCAAGACCAAATGCACCCGCCGTCAGGAGTTCGTGATTGTGGGCTGGTTGCCCTCGGACAAGCAGCGCGGGTTCCGTTCGCTGCTGCTGGCCGTCCATGACAAAGGCACGCTTCGGTTCGCCGGGAAAGTCGGCACCGGCTTTTCAGCGGACGAGATGGAGCGGCTGCTGGCCTTGATGGCACCGCTAGCCCGGAAGACGCCGACGGTCGAGGCCCCGCGCGCGGCAGTACGCAACGCACACTGGATCAAACCGAAACTGGTCGCCGAGGTCGCCTTTGCGGAATTTACCGACGAAGGCGTGCTGCGCCATTCAAGCTATCTCGGATTACGCGAAGACAAGAAGCCGGAAGCGGTGGTGCTGGAGGTCGAAGCGCCCGTCGAACAGGCGACGCAGCCCGCCGCGACCAACGGCGTTAAGATCAGCAATCGCGACCGGGTAATCTTCCCGGAGGGCAAGCTCACCAAGGGCGAGCTAGCCGACTATTATGAAGCGGTAGCGGATATCATGCTGCCTTGGGCAGGCAGTCGGCCGATCAGCCTCGTGCGCTGCCCGCAAGGCCGCGACAAGAAATGCTTCTTCCAAAAACATGATGCTGGCAGTTTCGGCGACGACGTCAAACAGGTGGGCATCCTGGAAAAGGACGGCCATGAAGAACCCTATCTGTTCGTCGATACGCCCGCAGGCTGCTGACCTGCGTTCAGATGGGGACGATCGAATTTCACGGCTGGGGTGCCCGGATCGAGGATGTCGAGAAGCCCGACCGGCTGGTGTTCGATCTTGATCCCGACGAGGGGCTGGCGTTCAAGGATGTGGTGTCGGCGGCCTTCCATCTGCAGGATATGCTGGTGCAGATGGGGCTCGTCACCTTTCCGATGATGACCGGTGGCAAGGGCGTGCATGTGATCGCGCCGCTGACCCCCAGCGCCGAGTGGCCGCAGGTCAAGGATTTCGCGCATCGTTTCGCCACCGCGCTGTCACAGGCCGACCCCGACCGATTTACGGCTGCGCTCGCCAAGGCGAAGCGGACGGGCAAGATCTTCATCGACTATCTGCGCAACCAGCGCGGCGCGACCGCCGTCATGCCCTATAGCGCACGGTCGCGGCCGTTCGCACCGATCGCGGTGCCGCTCAGCTGGGAGGAACTGCGCACGCTGGACGGCCCGGACCAATGGCATATCGGGGACGCAGGCGAAATGCTGAAGCGCGCCGCTTCCAAGGATCTGGCCCATTGGGGCAGAGCCGACCAGATCCTGCCCGATCTTTAGTCTGTTGCGGCCAAAGACGTCGTCATTCGGTGAACCGGGGCATGGCCAAGCCTAACGCAGGAACTGGCGGCCGGGGTGGCTCGTAATTCGACCTTCAGCCTTCGGAGCGACGGCGAAATGTCCGCTCGCCATTCATCAGCAAGGAGCCATCATGGCCGATCGCCTCACCCTGCAAGATCCACGCGACCAATATCCCAAACCGCCTTTCCCCAAGCAGCCCCAGCCAGCCCCAGGCATAGCGGCGCAGATGGACCCGACACCGGACCATGGCGAAGAGAGCTATGTGGGGTCGGGCAAGCTTAAGGGGCGCAAGGCGCTCGTCACGGGTGGCGATTCCGGCATTGGTCGGGCAGCGGCTATCGCTTACGCACGGGAAGGGGCCGATGTCGCCATTGCCTATCTGCCCAGCGAAGAGAGCGATGCGCAGGCCGTGATAGCTCTGATCGAAGCGGAGGGGCGCAAAGCCGTCGCGCTTCCCGGCGACGTGATGGATGAAGCCTGGTGCCGCCAGTTGGTCGACGATGCCGTCGCCGGTCTTGGCGGGTTGGACATATTGGTCATCAATGCGGGCCGTCAGCAGTTCCGGGACGATGTGCAGGTGCTGAGCTCAGATGATTTCGACCGCACGATGAAGACCAACCTCTATGCGTTGCACTGGATCGTGCAGGCGGCGGTGCCGCATCTGCCTGCCGGTGCCTCGGTCATCACGACCGCGTCGATCCAGGCCTATGATCCATCGGCCATCCTCCTCGACTATGCGACGACCAAGGCGGGGATAGTGGCCTATACCAAGGCGCTGGCCAAGCAACTGATCGAGAAAGGCATCCGCGCCAATGTCGTGGCGCCCGGCCCCTTCTGGACGGTTATGCAATCCACTGGGGGTCAGCCGCAGGAAAAGGTCACGAAATTCGGCGAGCAGAGCCAGTTCGGCCGCCCCGGCCAACCCGTCGAGATCGCGCCCATCTATGTGCTGCTGGCGTCGCAGGAGGGCAGTTATATCACCGGCGAGGTCATGGCGTCACCGGTGGTGCGGGTATTGCCTGAACGGTGCGGTGTTGCCGACGTGCCCAAATCACCAAACATTGTCTGACAGCTGGTTGGCCACCGGCGCGTGCGATCCGTGTTAACAGGTGATCTCTGCCCTCGACCCGAATCAGCCGTTTGGCGACCAAATTTCTCATCGCAACAGCAGACCGTCCGCAATTCTATTTGTAAGCTCGCAAACTGCTGCAAAGCCGGACTGGCAGCTGCTCCGATTCATGCTGCAACGAAGCTGCTTTCTGGCTGACATTGAACCAGCGGCATCTCACTACAATCTCGCAATCAAAGATATTTCAGCCACCAGATATCCTTGCGGCGCTGCTTGAGCCGGGCGAACCATCTCGTTGGAAAATAGAGAACCGGGATCAATATAAACACCCAGATCCATACCCACCTCAGATTATCGACACCGAACACGGCGCCCTTCGTCGGGCCGTAAAGCAGCATCGCGATATTGTAGAGCAGCTTGAGCGTGTAGAGATGGAGGATGTAGTAGAACATCGGCGCGCCGCCCAGCATGGCGAGCGTCGGCATCATCTTGCTATCCTCGAACTTCTCGCACAGCGCCAGCAACAGGCATCCGGTGCCCACGGTCAGCATCAGGAAGAGCAGCGATGGCGGATATTTGGTGAGCGCGAGGAAGCTCATGACGGTTCGCAACGACGTGTCCGCGATGAACCAGGGCTTGTCGCCATAGAAATTGAGCGTGCGGATGAGCAGGAAGCCGACAAGCAGGCCCAGGCCAAGCATAGCCAGCCGCTTGATCCTTGGCTTGGGATCGGTGCCCCGCGCGAACCACGGACCGCAGGCATAGCCTAACA
Source organism: Sphingobium sp. Ant17 (assembly GCF_000588875.1). Classification (GTDB taxonomy): domain Bacteria; phylum Pseudomonadota; class Alphaproteobacteria; order Sphingomonadales; family Sphingomonadaceae; genus Sphingobium. The sequence goes on along the minus strand of NZ_JEMV01000011.1, from coordinate 31,071 downwards.
GGATGATGCCGATCCAGGGCAGCGCCGGATACGTCGTCTTGAACAGGATCCCGGCGATCTCGAATTTGTCGCGCTGATGGAGCATCGCCCATGGAATGAAGAAGGGAGAATCCGGGCTCAAGCGAATCGGATCGAGCAGATTGTGAAGGCAGACGATCGCCAAACCCAGAGCGAACTGCGCAGGGCGCGGCAGATGGAGCAGCGCCGCCAGCGCGATCATGCTGATGCCGATCGTATAGATCACCTGGAACCAGATGGTGGGGGGCGGGAATGTGTTGGCCTGTGTTGGCCAAGCGTAGCAGACAATCGTGAATTCCAGGAAGATCAGAAAAAGCCCGCGCTTCAGCAGGAACTCAGACACCTGAGCCCGACTATGCGACTGGCCGTAGAGCCATGCCGAAAGGCCGGTCAGCGCGACGAAAGTCGGCGCGCAGAAGGTGGAGAGCAGGCGCGTGAAGAAGAGTCCCGGATCGGTTATATTCGCGTCAACGGGATCTGTGACCTGCAAATGCAGGAACCATGTTTCGCGGACATGATCGACCAGCATGAACAGCATCACCAAACCACGCAGCGCGTCGATGGCGATCAAACGCGTGCGCGCCTTTGCAGCGGCGACAGGCGATGTCATGCCGGGGTTTAGGGCTGTAAGGGGCGCCTGGCCCGCAATGCTGTTCATCTGATTATCCCTCGCCTGGCTCTTCACTCACCCTTGGGCAGGAAGAGATCCTTGTAGAAGCCGACCGTCTTGACGGTGACGGTGATCGGCGTTTCGCCCTTGTTGCGGAAATACCAGCCATGGGTGCCATCGAAGGGCGCAGTGAAGTCGCCCTGACCGCCGGTAAGTTCGAGTTCCTTCCAATAGTCGGTGAAGGAGCCGTCGGTGACGCCGGTTTTTTCGCCGTGCATTTCGGCCTTCACCGGACCACCTGTCGACTTCCACTGGAAGATGAAGCTGTCACCCTTGACCATGTGCGCCTTCACCTCTTGCCCGCTATGAGGTGCCAGAGTGATGGTCATCTCGTCCTGTCGCCATGCGGCCGACTTGGCGATGGTCGCCTTGGTCGGAATCGCGATGTCGGTTGGGCCGGCAGCTTCCGGCGCGGGCGCGGGGGCTGTTTCGGCCGCTTCGCCGGTGACCATGCCGTTGAGGCCAAGCGCCGTGCCGACGCCGGTGGGGTCGATGCCATATTCGGCCGGCAGCACGAACAAGGTGAGAATAGCAACGGCCGCGATGGCCGCGCCGCCGGTCGCCTTGGCAAGCGTGGAAGGCGAGGGCTTGATCGAGGTCGGAAGTGCGGAAGCAGTTTGCATGGTCATGTCAGGCACCCTGGGTAAAATAGCCGGCCAACTGGAAGCCGATGAGGACGAAGCCGGCGGTCATGAGCGCGGCGTTGGCGACGGTGGCCGTTCGGTTGAAACTGGACGACATGCGCCACAGGTTCATCAGCAGGAGGATCACGGTCAGCGCCATGAACTGGCCCATCTCAACGCCCACGTTGAAGCTGATGAGGTTGGGGATCAGCCCGTCCTTGGCCAGCGTCAGTTCCTGGATCTTGGTGGCCAGGCCAAAGCCATGGAAGAAACCAAAGATCAGCACCGCCGCCTTGGGATTGGGCGATACGCCGAACCAGGTCTTGAACCCGTCCAGATTATCGATCGCCTTGTAGACGACCGACAGGCCGATGATCGCGTCGATGATGTAAGGGTTGGCGCGAATGTCGAAGATCACGCCCAACAGCAGCGTGGTGCTGTGGCCGATCGCGAACAGCGTCACATAGGCGCCGACGTCCTTCAACCGATAGAGGAAGAAGATGACCCCGGCCAGGAACAGCAGATGGTCGTAGCCGGTGACCATGTGCTTGGCCCCCAGATACATATAGGGGATGATGTTGACGCCTGACGCACCTTCGATGAAGGCCTTGTCATTCTCGTTGACGCCATGCGCCCAGAGCGTCGCGCTCATGAACGCCATGGCCAAGCCCAAAAGCAGCAGCACGATCCGCCGCAATATCTGGGGTTGGAGCGGAAACCGGATCGCGCTGTGCATGTCGGCGCCTTTACTTGGTCTGGAACGTCGCGAAGATTTTCGCGCCGCTCTTGTCGATCAGGGCCACAACGAGTTTCGCGCCCTTGGCCGCCTTGAAGCCGGCAGCAGTCAGCTTGTTGCCCCCGGCAGGCTTGAGCGCCGCTTCGGTCTTGGCGCTCCCTGCCGTCTGGGTGAGCTTGGCGGTGTAACCGGCGGCAGGCACCGGCTCATCTTCTTCGCTCAGATAGACGTCGACACCCTTGGGGCCGGTCACCAGTTCGATCAGGGTTTCACCCGACATATGTACGAGGCCGCCATGTTGCGGCTTCATGCTGCCATGCGCGAAGGCGGAAGCGGGCAGCGCGGCAAGTGCCAGGGCAGCAAGCCCCGTGCGGAAAAGATCGATCTTCATAATGCATGTCTCCAATGGATTGGCCGAAAGGCTTATTCGGGCAGGTGAGGGAGGACGAAGGACAGCGAGGCGCGATATTCCTCATGATCGACCTTCTTGTCGGTCGCCTGGCCAACATAGATCGCCATCAGCACGTTGATGCCCTGGTTGCGCAGCTTGATCGTGGCGGTGCCATCAGCGCCGGTCTTGGCCGGGGCGACTTCGTCGGGATCGTTGACATAATCCTGCATCACGGTGGCACCGGCGACAGGCTTGCCCTTGTAATAGACGCGCACCTTCATCGGCTCGCCCATTTTCTGGGGAATGGCAAGGTCGGCGGGCACGACCTGAAGCGTGTGGCCCTCGAACAGCGGCACCGGCTTGGTCGGCACTTGCGTCAGATGGACCGCATATTTGAAATTATGCTCGGCAAGCGTCGCGTTGGGGACTTCGTCGCGGCCCTTGTTATGCCACTCTCCGTCCGGGGTCTTGCTCCAATAGCCATAATCCATGGTGGCCGCGACGGCCGCGACCGGTTCGTCGCTGTCGACGACCGGGATTGCACCGGCGGCGCGAAGAGAGGTGGTGACGGGTGCCCAATCGCTGTCATAGCCGGTGACCGTCTTGACCAATGGCAAGCGCTTGACGGCGTCCAGATCGTCGGCGCCAACGCCATAGACCAGCGCCAGTTGGCGCGCCCGCTGCGCGAACCAGATGCCGTGCGCACCGACCGGCGCGGTTGCCGCCAGCAACGTGCTTACACCCAGTGCGACGGATAATGTTCGAACCAGTCTCATACGAGTCTCCAACCTATTCAATTTTCCAATTCTTCAGCCATCATGCGGCACAAGGCCAAGTGATCACTGAAATGCGTTAGGTCATATTGGTAATGATGCGCGACTTTTAGGGCGTTTCCGCACGATTTTTCAAATGCCTGGGAAGTAGAAAGCCCCGGATATTTCTTATTGATCTTCTCCCATAGTCTCGCATTTGTTCGGTCTGCATAGGCACGACATTGCCCCCTGACTGCGTCCCGGTGCAGGCCGTAATAATAGCGAAGGCTATGCTGCGGGCCTCGTCGCTCGCGCACATGGCCTTCACCAGCCGTTTTCCAGCATGCCGCAAAGACGCTCTGAGCATGCGTTGTCGATCCAACGACGGGAGCAGCTTTCTCCTGTATCCCGCCACAACCGCTGATCATGAGCGCAGCGATCAACAGTCCCGCGGCTTGCAATCCGGGGCCATTGCGCCGCTGGTCACGTTGCGTTTCCATCTCGCGTGCAGCCATTGTCTTGGCTCCCCAAATTCGTATCGACATTGAGAGGCGTAGGATGTGGTTTGAATGCCATTTCGCGGAATAATCCTCCGAATTCCTCGCATATTCCGTATCAAATCGAATGTTTTCGGCGTTCGCTCACAGGCTTTGTAAAAGACATGGAATCGGGCGTTACAAGCGTCCGATTCCAGATCATTTTCACGGCTCAAGCGGCTGCGAACGGGCCTTTTTCCGAGAACTTCGCCACCTTGCCGCGAGCGCCGTTATTGCGGGAAGCACAAGCAATGTGAGCGCGGTCGAGGTGATAAGTCCGCCGATGACCACTGTCGCCAAGGGCCGCTGAACCTCCGCCCCCGTGCCGGTGGCGAGCGCCATCGGCACGAAGCCAAGACTGGCGACCAACGCCGTCATCAGGACCGGCCGGACACGCTCCATTGCCCCCCCGATAATGGCGTCATCCTCGCTTGCGCCATCTTCGCGATGCTTGCCGATGGCGCTCATCATGACCAGACCATTCAGCACCGCGACGCCGGACAGCGCGATGAAGCCGACCGCTGCCGTGATGGAGAAGGGGATGCCGCGCAGCAGAAGTGCGAACACCCCGCCCGCCAGCGCCATCGGCACCGCGCTGAACACGATCGCCGCCGGAATGAAGCCGCCCAGCGCCATATAAAGCAACGCATAGATGGCGAGGAAGCAGATCGGCACGACCAGCATCAACCGCAAACGCGCCGACTGCAGGCTTTCGAACGTCCCGCCCCATTCGGTATACATGCCTGACGGGAGTTGCATCTGGCCGATCGCCTTTTGGGCTTCCTCGACGAAGCCGCCAAGGTCGCGACCACGGACGTTGACCTGAACGACCACCATCCGTTTGCCATTTTCGCGGCTGATCTGGTTCAACCCCTGCGTATAGCTGAACCGGGCCACCTCCCTTAGCGGAATGGAGCCTGCCACCTGACCATCGGCCGCAGGCAGCATGACCGGGATCGATCCCAGCGTTTCGACATCGTCCCGCTGCGCATCGGGCAAGCGCACCACCACCGCGAAGCGGCGATCGCCCTCGAACAACAGCCCCGCTTCCCGGCCACCCAGCGCGGCAGAGACAGTGTTGGCCACTTCCTCCACCGAGAGGCCGTAACGTGCTGCAGCCTGCCGATCGATCTTGACATCGAACGTCGGCGCGCCGTCGGTCTGTTCGGCGCTGACATCGCCTGCGCCCGGAATCCCGCGCAGTACGCCAGCGATGCGACGAGCCTGCTCGCTCATCGCCTCCAGATCGTCACCATAAAGTTTGACCGCGACGTCGGCGCGCACGCCGGCGATCAGTTCGTTGAAACGCATCTGGATGGGTTGCTGGATCTCCGTCCGATTGCCGATGAGCGGCTTCATGCGCTCTTCGATACGTCGCAGGATATCTTCCTTCGACGTCACCTCGGCCGGCCATTCGCTTTCCGGCTTGGGAATGACATAGGTGTCCGACGAGTTTGGCGGCATCGGGTCGGTGCCAAGGTCGGCATTGCCGTTCTTGGAAAATACCAGTTCCACCTCGGGCAGCGTCTTGAGCGCATTCTCGATCTGAAGCTGCATTTGCGTCGATTGGTCGATCGAGGCGGATGGCACCCGGAAGTTGGTGACCGTGATGTCCTTCTCGTCGAGCTGGGGCATGAACTCCTCTCCCAGCAGGCCGAACGCCAGAACGGCAGCGAAGAAGATGCCCGCACCGGCCGCGACGAACGGCACCGGCCGCGCCACTGCCTTGTCGAGGAGCGGCGCATATTTCTCCTTAAACCAGCGGATCGGCTTGACTTCGGTTTCACTGACCTTGCCGCTGACGACGATCGCGATCATCGCCGGCACGAAGGTGATCGACAGGACGAACGCCGATGCAAGCGCCAGCATCAAGGTTGTCGCCATGGGCGCGAAGGTCTTGCCCTCCACCCCCTGGAAGGTCAGCAACGGCACGAAGACGAGAAAGATGATGAGCTGGCCAAAGACGGTAGGCCGGACCATTTCCTTGGCCGCATCGATCGTTTCGCTCATCCGCTCGTCCAGCGTCAGCAGACGACCTTCATGTTCCTGTCGCTCGGCCAGACGACGCAGCGCATTTTCCACGATGATGACCGCGCCATCGACGATAAGTCCGAAGTCGAGCGCGCCCAGGCTCATCAGATTACCCGATACGCCAAGGGCGTTCATGCCGGATGCCGTCATCAACATGGTGATCGGGATCACTGCAGCCGTGATCAGCGCCGCGCGGATATTGCCGAGCAGCAGAAACAGTATGACGATGACCAGAAGCGCGCCTTCGATCAGATTCTTTTCGACGGTGGCAATGGTGGCGTTGACCAGCTTGGACCGGTTGTAGACCGCCTCGGCAAAAACATCTGGCGGCAGCGATTTGTTGATATCGACCAATTTGTCGGCGACGCGGGTAGCCACGACCCGGCTGTTTTCGCGACCAGCATCAAGATGGTGGAAATGACCGCTTCGGAACCCATGCGACTGCCGACCCGGTGCGCACGGCGCCGCCGATCACGACGTCGCCTACATCGCGCACCCGCACCGGAACACCTGCCCGGGTGGCCACGACCGCGTCCTGAATATCCTCGATCGACTTCAGCCGCGCGTCGGCGCGGACGAGGAAACTTTCCCCGGCGCGGCGCACATAGTTGGAGCCAGCCGACACATTCGCCCGCTCCAAGGCGTCTGCCAGTTCGGTAATCGACAGACCATAGGTGGCAAGCGCGTTCAGCTTGGGCTCGACCAGATATTGTTTCACATAACCGCCGTTGGAATCGACGCCGGCAACGCCCAGAACATTGCGCATTTGCGGGCGAATGATCCAATCCTGCACCGTGCGCAGATAGGCGGCCTTGGCCAGTTCGGTCGTCAGCCGCTCGCCCTCGGGCGTCAGATAGCTGCCGTCCGACTGCCAGCCTGGTTTTCCATCTATGGCCTTTACGCCTTTGCCGTCGGGATGGCGGAAGGCGACCGAGTAGAAAAAGATCTCGCCAAGGCCGGTGCTGAGCGGCGCGAGGTTGGGTTGGACGCCGTCGGGCAGGCTGTCCTTGGCCTGGGCCAGGCGCTCTGTGACCTGCTGACGGGCAAAATAGACGTCGGTGCTGTCGGTGAATACAGCCGTGACTTGGCTGAAGCCGTTCCGCGAGAAGGACCGCGTCATTTCAAGGCCGGGAATGCCGGCCAATGCCGTTTCGACGGGGAAAGTGACCTGTTTCTCGACGTCGACCGGCCCCAGCGAGGGCACGAATGTACTGATCTGCACCTGTCGATTGGTGACGTCTGGCACGGCATCGATCGGCAGCTTAGTGATCTGCCATCCGCCAAAGGCCACGACCAGTAGCGTGAGAAACGCCACCAGCCATCGCATCCTGACGGACAGGCTGAGAATGCGCCCGATCATTCTGCCGTTTCCTTCTCAAGTTCGGCTTTGAGGAGGAAGGCATTGGTTGTGGCGATCGGCGTCCCCGCCTTGAGGCCCGCGGCGATCGACACCATGCCGCCGCTGCGACTGCCGATCTGGACCGGCTGCGCCTTGAACCCGGATCGGGTGCGGACGAAGACGACATCATGGTCGCCGATCGTCTGCACCGCGTCCTGCGGCACGGTGACCCCGCCGCCAGCGACGCCGACGTCGCCCGTGGCGAAGATGCGCGCCTGCACCAGTTGACCCGGCGCGACCATGCTTGCGCCACTGCCGGGCGTGATGATGATGGTGGCTTGCCGCGTCTGGGCGTCGACGACCCCGGTGGCCGACCGGACCCGGCCTTCAAGCGTGCGGCCATCATTGGTCGCCAATTCAACCCGATCGCCGGCCTTCACCCGGCCAGCATCGCTGGGCGGGACGCTTGCTTCGATCTGGATGCGCCGCGGATCGGCGACCCTGAACAATTCCGTCTCTGCCTGCACATAGGCCCCAAGGCTTGCAGGGGCCGATGTGATCGTGCCGGACACGGCGCTGACCACGGCGACGGATCGCCCGTCGCCGGTAACGCGCGCCGCACGCGCTGCGGCCTCTGCCTGGCGCGCCTCGGCTTGGGCAACGGCAAGATTGGCCTGGGCGGTTTCGAAGTCCGCACGCGGTGAAACGCCCTGGTTGAGCAGGGTTCGTTCGCGGGCGAGTTGACGGGACGCCAGCGTCACCCGGGCGGAGGCGGTTCCCCTGTCCGCCGCGATGGTCGATGCGTCCCGGCTTTCGACCAGGGCAATCGTCTCCCCCGCCTGGACGCTATCGCCGATCCGCTTGAAGATGCGGGTGATGGTGCCGGGCGCCCTTGCGGTCAGCACGGCTTCCGCATCGGGGGTCGCCTCTACCCTCGCGCTGGACATTATGATGCCTGACAGCGCCGTACCCGCTGCGGGCGCGATAGTGATGGCCGACATCCTGATCCCTGCCGCATCGATATCGACGGTATCGGCTGAAGCCTCAGGCGCTGCCGCCTGGGTCTGCACGACCGGCGCGTCGGGCGCGGTCATGCGCGCCAGCCCGAAGCCTGCAAGAGCGGCAAGGATAAGACCGACCGCGGCGCCGGCATAAAGTCTGTTGTCAGGCGTCATTGGATCGGATCTCCGGAAATGGTGCTGCCCGTCAGACGGGCAAGGCGCGCGCGCGCTTCGAAAGCGGCTAGGCGCGCGTCGAGGACGCCGCCGCGCGTGATCGCAAGACCATGGCGCGCGGCGAGCAGTTCGATGATCGACGACTTGCCGGCTTCATAGGCGATGCGGGCCAGTCGATAGGTCTCGTCGGCGGTCGCCTGCGCGCCCAGCGCGGCGGTCACGCGCGCCATGGCGGCATGGAATTGGGCAGCCGACGCCTGCGCTTCCGCCCGCGCATCATTCTGCGCCATGGCAAGCCGCGCCTGCGCGGCGTCGGCTTCCGCGCGGGAGGCCGCTATGTTGCCGCGATTGCGATCGAAGATCGGGAGCGGCAAGGACAGGCTGCCCAGCAGCGCCGTGGCATTATCATATTCGAGGCGACGAACGCCGATACTGGCGGTGACGTCCGGCACGGCCCGCCGCTGCTCGGCTTTCAGCCGTCGATTGGCGGCTTCGCGCTCCGCCTGCGCGGCCAGATAATAAGGGCTGGCAAGAGGATCGACCGGTCCGACGGCAGGTGTCTTTGCCCCCAAGTCCAGCACGGATTGGGCCAGGCTCGCAAAAGGGGTTTGCGACCCCGTCAGGGCGGACAGGCGGGCAAAGGCCGCGATGCGATTGGCGTTCGCAAGGTGCAGCGCGGCCTTGGCTTCGTTGAGTGAGGTTTCTGCCTGGAGCGCCCGAAGCCTGGCTTCCTTGCCGGCATCGACGAGCGCCCTTGCGGCGCCCAGATCGGCCTCGCCCTCTTCGACCTCGTCCTGGGCCAGTGCGTTTCGGCTGTCTGCGGCTTCGGCCGCCGCGTAGGCCAGGGCCAGATCATAGGCATAGGCAGCGCGGGCGTCCTGATCGCGCGCCTTCGACGCGGTCACACCCGCCTCGCCAGCTCGATCCGGGCGCCACGTTTGCCCCCCAGTTCCAGCGTGTGATTATATTGCAGCGTCGTTTCGGCCCGATCAAAGCCACGATAGGGCGAGGACCCTGTGACATTCTCGGTCATCAAACTGACGCTGGGATTGGGCCGCGCCCGCGCTTGCTCCGACAAGCCTTCGGCGCGCCGGATTTCAGCTTCGCTGAGCGCAAGGCGCGGCGCGTCAGCGCTCTGCCGCAATAGCGTTGCATAGGGCGGCGCGACTTGCGCGCACGCCGTCCCGGCAACCGCCAGAAGGCACGTCGCCACGACCACGCCGGATACCGCGCAATGCGGCAGCCGGCCTCTAAAGGCTTTCATCAAATATTCCCCTGAACGAATGCGTAAAAACGGGCGCGACGAAACGCGCTCGCAATTAGATTCGTGGGGGGCGAAGCAAGGATTGCGGCCTGACCGACCCGATGTCATCGACCGGGACCACGCCCCAGGACATCGCAGACGAAATCATGGCCTGCGCGACGACAGGCGCCGCAGGCACGGCAACGGTTTGAGCCACCACATGGGCGGCGACATGGACAAGGTCGGAGAAATCGTCCTGATCCGAAGAGGCGTGGTCATCCACGTCGTCATGGTCATGATGGTCGATACCGACGCTCACCGTCTGCGCTGAGGCATGAACATGCGGCAAGGCATCGTGCCAGGTCGACAATATGATCATGCCAAGCAGCGCCAGCACGCCCAGAAGCGCAAAGCTGCGCCTTGGGTTGTGGGGCGTTGCATAAGCACGCTGCCGGATTGGCGCGACCGTCATGCGGCAAGGAGTATAGGCAGCGCAGGCAGTTCACAAGATGCTGCGGCGGTCAGACGATATTTTCCCTTCATTGGCGGGGCCAATGCTGGTGCAGGTCGTCGATAATGAATATATGGTGGCGATCATCGCCATGCGCCTCTCGGACATGGGGATGATCGCGTTCAAGCTCGGGGTGATCGTGCGCCACAATGTCCGGATCGCCGGCAGGCCACAGGAAAACGGCTAATCCCGTTCCGACACTGGCGATCACCGCCATCATGAGAAAAGCGACACCCTGGCCCACATTGGCGCCAAGCTGCCCGACCAATGGATAGCATAAAAGCCAGCAGCAATGGCTCAGGGTAAATTGCGCGGCGAACAATGCAGGGCGGTCGCTGGCCGTTGCCGATCGCTTGAGCAATCGACCCGATGGGGTGATGCTCATCGCATAGGCGATCCCAAGCAGGAACCATCCGCCCAGGATGACCCACCAGAAGCCCGGCGCAGCGCCGTACCGGAAAGTCGCGACGGCCAGCAATGCGAGCAGCGACGCCATCGCCGTCCCTGCGCTCAGCATGATGGTGCGATCCGCGATCCGATCGAGCAGTCGGGGTAATGTCAGTGCTGCCAGAATAGACCCTGCGCCATAGGCGGCGAGGGTCAGCGCCACATCGCTCTGGGCAAGGCCCAGCCTGTCACGCACGATGACGATCGTGTTGACGATCACCATGGAACTGGCCGCCGCCGATGCCAGCGTGAGGGCAAGCAACCCGCGCAAACGCGGGGTCTTGAGATAGATGCGTGTGCCGCACGTGGTCCTGGCGTAGATATCGCGCTGTCCTGGCCCGGCGCTTGCCACCCTGGGCAGGACGGTCGTGGCGACAAGCATCGCCGATCCAAGGAAGCCGATCGCCGTTCCCGAGAACAGCCAGTGGAAATTGATGACCGAAAGCAGCGCAGCGGCAAGGATCGGGCTGGTCAGGCTTTCCATGTCGTAGGCGAGCCGCGATAGGGAGAGCGCGCGGGTATAGTCGCGTTCCTCGGGCAGGACATCGGGAATGGTCGCCTGGAAGGTCGGGGTGAAAGCCGCCGATGCCGATTGCAGGACGAATATCAGAATATAGATCTGCCACGTCTGATCGACGAATGGCAAGCAGAGGGCAACCGCGGCGCGCACGATATCCATCGCCACCAGAAAGGCGCGGCGCGGCAGGCGATCGGCAAAAGCGCCGACAATGGGCGCTACGCGATATAGGCGATCATCTTGATCGCGAGCGCCGTCCCCAACACCGCCCCGGCATTGCCGCCGGCTATGTCATAGGCCAGCAGACCGAGCGCCACGGTCGCAAGGCCCGTGCCCACCAATGCGATGACCTGCGCACAGAAAAGATGGCGATAGGTGCGATTGGCGAGCACGGAAAGCAAGGGCGACTCCAGCGAATCCATATCCTCCAGGGGGGATATACAGATCGTTGCAATATCCTCCCCAGGGGGATAGGTAAAGGCTGTGACACTGAGGAATTTTCACGAGTGACCATCGAGCATCGGCATGACAGCCATCCCGCGATCGTAAAGCGGCTGAACCGTGCGGGTGGCCATCTGCGCAGCATCGTCGAGATGATCGAAAGCCAACGCCCCTGCGCAGACATCGCCCAGCAACTCCAGGCGGTCGAAAAGGCTATCGTCAGCGCCAAGAAGGCACTGATCCACGATCATCTCGACCATTGCCTCAGCCACACCCAGGCGACGGAAGGCATGGGTTCGGCCGTCGAAGAATTCCGCACGATCTCGAAATATCTATAGGCGCTGCCGACCTCAGCTGGCCCCGACCGCTATCGCCTGCGCATAGCGCCGGTCGGCCGCCTGCCAGTCGAGATTGCGGAACCAGGCGTCGATATATTTGGCGGCCTGCGTGCCATAATCCATGTGGAAACTATGCTCGTACATGTCGAGGGCGAGGATCGGGATGCCGGCGGCCGCACCATGCATATGGTCCCAGGCCCAATGATTGTGCAGCGAACGGGTATGGAGATTATAGGCGAGGATCACCCAGCCCGATCCGCCGGCCAGCGACAGGCCCGTGCGCCGGAAATCCTTCTCCCATGTCTCGAACGATCCCCAGGCTTTGGCGAGCGCCGCGCGAATGGAGCCAGCGGCCTCGCCATTACCGCCGAGTCCATCGAAATATATCTCATGGAGAATGACCGATCCGGTCCGGTGCAATTCCTCGCGCTTGAGGCCGCCATAGAGGACCGGCGGCATGTCCACATCGGCCAGCGCGGCGGCGAGCCGGGTTTCGACCATGTTGAGGGTTTTTACCGACCCGATATAATTATTCTCCCAATGCGACCGGATGAGGCGCTCCGACAGCCCGTCCAGCTTCGCCGGATCGAAGCGCAGCGGCTTGGGCTGGTGCGTGCCGGCAAAGGCTGGCGGCAAGGCGGCGGGCGGCGCGGCGACTTGTCCGCTTGCCGTATCGGTGGCGGCCATGGCCAGAGCGCCTGCTCCCAGGGTTTGAAAGGCGGTACGACGAGAGACATCAACCATTTTTACAGATCCTGTCAGACGGTAAGGGTGTAGATCGCGCCCAGCGTCGCGCAGCCGGCGAGAACCGTCAATACGCCCAGCTTGAACCTGAAGATGGCGACGGCGGCGGCGACCGCCAGCACGACCGCTGCTATATTGATGGAAACGGGAATGGGAACGTCGAAGCTGCCGGTCGGCGAACGGACTGCCATCGTCTGGCCGAACAAGGTGTGGATCGCGAACCAGATGGCGAGGTTGAAGATGACGCCCACGACCGCTGCGGTGATGGCGGTCAGGGCCGCCGAGAGCGCCTTGTTGCCCCGCAGCCGCTCGATGAAGGGCGCGCCGGCGAAGATCCACAGGAAGCAGGGCACGAACGTCACCCAGGTCGTGAGGATCGCGCCCAGCGTCGCCGCCAGTAGGGGCGCCATCGTGCCCGCATCGCGAAAGGCGGCCAGAAATCCCACGAATTGCGTCACCATGATGAGCGGGCCAGGCGTCGTTTCCGCCATGCCCAGGCCATCGAGCATTTCGCCGGGGCGCAGCCAGCCGAACGTGCCGACCGCTTTCTGCGCCACATAAGCAAGAACGGCATAGGCGCCGCCAAAGGTCACGACCGCCATCTGGCTGAAGAAGGTGGCGATGTGGGTGAACACATTGTCCGGCCCCAGGATCAGGAACAGCCCGGCAACGGGCGCCAGCCAGAGGAATGACAGGATCGCGCATATCCGCAGCGACCACCCCAGATCGGGTCGCGCATGGTCGGGCAAGGCTTCACCCAGCGCGGTGTCCCGGTCATGGACGACCTCACCACCTGTTGAGCCATGACCGCCGCCGCCCTTGAACTGGGGCAGCCCGCTGCGCCCGCCGATATAGCCGCCGAGACCGGCCGCCAGTATGATCAGGGGAAAGGGTGCGTCGAGAAAGAAGATCGCGACAAAGGCTGCAACCGCGATGCCGCGCATGACATTATTCCTAAGCGCGCGTGATCCCACGCGCACGACCGCCTGGACCACCACGGCCAGCACAGCGGCCTTCAGCCCGAAGAATATGCCCTCGATCAGCGGCAACTGACCCAGCAGCACATAGAGGTAGCTCAAGGCCAATATGGCGAGAAAACCGGGCAGAACGAAGAGCGCGCCCGCGATCAGCCCACCGCGCGTCTTGTGCAGCAGCCAGCCGATATAGATGGCCAACTGCTGCGCCTCCGGGCCGGGCAGCAACATGCAATAGTTGAGCGCATGGAGAAACCGCTCCTCGCCGATCCAGCGTTTCTCCTCGACCAAAATGCGGTGCATCACCGCGATCTGGCCGGCCGGTCCGCCAAAACTCAATGCGGCGATGCGCGCCCAGATGCGGGTCGCCTCCCCAAGCGGGATGCCATGATCGCTCGCTTTCGGCCCAGATGGATCGGCGAGCATGGAGCCGGTTGCGGTCATCGGTCTGCCTTTCGGTTCGAAAAATAGGCGTGGAACTGGTTCAGCGCGTCGCTGGCCGTCGCGATGCGCTGCAGGTCGTCGTCGGTGGAGGCGCAGACGCCCGACAGCATCGCACCAAGGCCCGCCGTCTCGGGCCGCGCGAACTTGCCGTCGGCAATATCCAGGTCGTGAATAATCTCCGCTATGGCGATGAGCGCCGGATCATCGGTCAGGCCGCCGCGCGCGACCAGGGTTTCGAAGCTGCAATTCTCGCCCTCATGGGTGAATTCGGCATCCGCCATGTCGAAACGCAATTCGTCCTTTTGCGGCGCGTAGCTACGGCCATCGACGAAACGGAAGGTCGCATCCGGGTCTATGAAGCGGCGGATCAGCCAGGCGCAGGCGATACGATCGACATGGACGCCGCTGCGCGTCACCCATGTCCTGCCCCTCAGATCGCGCGGCAGGTCGGCGGCCGGTTCATCGCGACTGACATCGGGATGCTGATAGCGTTGCCTGTCGAGATCCGCCAACGCGGCTTGCGCTTGCTGCCGCCCGTGCGCGCCGAAAAAGTCGAGTTGGACGACATCCGCCATCCGCTTCTGGAGCTTGGCGATATCGGTGCCGCTGGCAGGGCCGGTGTCGATCAGCCGCCGCGCGGCCTGGGCTATGTCGTCATAGTCGGAGTCGCGTGCGGCGTCGAACATCGCGCGGATATCACCGTCGCTCTGGCCGCCCAGCATCCGGGCTTCGATGAGGGTCGCCTCGCCGCCGCCTTCGATGATCTCGGCCATCAGACCGCGAAACGCCGCTTCATGCTCGTCGCGGAGAGGCAGGACATGCACCGCATTTTTGAGCGGCACCGCACCGATCGCCTGCAGGCGACGCCAGATTTTCACGCGCAGATAGGGCGGCTTGACGGGAAGCTGGTGCAGCAGGGCCAGCCAGATGGAGGGTTCGCTTGTCGTCATGATAGAACATATATATCATCTGATTCGGATTAAAGGAATATATATATCTTATGCCGCTTGCGCCTGTCCGATTGTCTGCTGCCCTGACTTGCTGCCTCGCGCTCAGCCTGCCGTCCGTCGCAATGGCCGATGATGCGCCTGACGGTCTCACCGTGAGCGGGGCGATCCGCGTCCGCTACGAAGCGATCGAAAGACAGGCGCGCACGGGCTTCAACGCTAGCGACGACCTGCTCAATGTCCGCACAAACATTCTCGCCGAATATAGGACGGGCGATGTGCGGTTGGGGGTCGAACTCTATGACAGTCGCGTGTTCGGTGACGATGCCGGCACGCCTGTTACGGTTGGGGAGGTGAATGCGCTGGAGCCGGTCCAGGCCTATGTGGCGGCCGACATCCTGGCACCCTTCGGCAAGGGGTCGAAACTGACCCTGACGGCAGGGCGGATGATGCTGAACCTGGGATCGCGGCGTCTCGTCGCGGCCGATGATTATCGCAACACCACCAATGGCTATACGGGCGGGCGCGCCGATCTGGTCATGCCGAAGGGGATCAAGGCGACGCTGATCTACACCCTGCCGCAGGTCCGGCTGCCGGACGATCCAAAGGATCTTCGCGACGCCAGGGTCAAGCTCGACAGGGAGAGTTTCGATCTCGTCCTATGGGGAGSCTGATGACGAAGAGCAATATCCTGGGATCGGCAACAGGCGAAATCAGCTATTATCATCTTGGCGAACGCGATGCGCCCGGGCGGCCGACGCGCGACCGATCGCTCGATACGTTCGGGGTTCGCATCATCGCAGAGCCGCGCGTTGGAAAATTCGATTATGAAATCGAAGCCCTTTTCCAGACCGGCGCCATCAGTGCGTCGCTTGCGTCTGCTGCATCGCGCCAGTCGGTCAGCGCCAACTTCATCCATGCCGATATCGGCTATAGTTTTGCAGCTGTATGGAAGCCCCGCCTCTCTGTGGAACTCGACCGCGCCAGCGGTGACCGGCGTGGCGGACGCTATGGGCGTTTCGACACACTATTCGGCATGCGCCGGGCGGATCTGGCTCCAGCGGGTCTTTACAATGCGATCGCTCGCACGAACATCATGACGCCTGGCATCAGGCTGGAGGTCACGCCCAGCAAGCGCCTCGACGCCTTTGCGGTGTATCGGGCGATGTGGCTGGCCGCCAGCGAGGACAGTTTTGCAGGGACCGGGGTGCGCGATGCATCGGGTCGGTCAGGGGATTTTGCCGGCCACCAACTGGAAGCACGGCTGCGTTACTGGCTCATCCCGGCGCGATTGCGCTTCGAATTTGACGGACTGCTGTTGGCCAAGGGCCGCTTCTTGCGCGACGCACCCAACGCGCCGGCGGGGCGCTGGACCAAATATGGTTCGTTCAATCTGACCGCCAGTTTCTGAGCTGCTCTGGCTCTAACTGATGGATGTTGCGAAGGCTGGCTGACGAGGGTCGACCCTTCTCGGGCATTCAACTATGCCACCTCCACATTCTAAAAGCGGACATTAGGTTAACGAACACGGGCTTCTGCCAGGCGTTGCATCAACCGGATTTGCGCTTGGTCCTGACCTTGGGAGCAGGTACTTCCTGAGAAGTGATACGAACGATCTCGGCAAGCCACTCACGGTCATCCCACTTTTCCGCGTCGATCAGGAGAAAGGGCTTTGCACCGGGATATGGAGGGGCTTCTTCCGCACCGGCAGCGAATGCCCGCCCTCCAATCGTGGGCTTTAAGAATAGGTGGTCGTCGCAGACCAATGCGACCATTTTCCCATCGCAATAAATGCCGAATTCGCCAAACATCGCCTTGGCTGA
Source organism: Sphingobium sp. Ant17 (assembly GCF_000588875.1). Lineage (GTDB taxonomy): Bacteria > Pseudomonadota > Alphaproteobacteria > Sphingomonadales > Sphingomonadaceae > Sphingobium. Next base: position 14,371 of record NZ_JEMV01000011.1, on the reverse strand, counting down.
AACGGTACCGCCGCCTGCCATCTGCTCAACAAGGAATTCAACGGTTTTACGATCGGACGCCATAAGGCGATATTGCCAGTCCTGATGAAAAGGTCGAGGGTCAATCGACCCTTCCAAGACGTTCAGCCGCCGAATTTCGGTGCCCAAGTGCGGCCGGTCCGGTTTGATACCCTCTCAGAGAACGAGCGGCGCGAATTGAAGTTGTTTGGAACGCACTGCAGGGCCAAGCCGATGGCCGATCGACGCGGCGTTATGATGTCACTGCGCCACGATCTTCAGCGCATCCAACACTTCTGGTGTGATCGTTCCAGTCACCTTCAGATTGAAGTCACCCTGGAATTTCTCCAATGCGGTCCGGGTTTCCTTGCCGACAACGCCATCGATTACGCCCTGATAATACTGGTCAAGCTGGTTCGCCTGCTTGCCCGTCGTGCCGCGCGGAAGGCGTATCTGGAGATGCTGGAGGAGCGCCGCACGACCCGCTCCTGAGACGAGGAGTTCCATTCCGTGAAGGTTGCTTTATACGCCCGTTATTCTTCCGACAATCAGCGTGACGCCTCCATTGCCGACCAGTTGCGCATCTGTCGCCTGCATGCCGAAAAGCAGGGCTGGCAGATTGTCGAGGAATATACCGATCATGCCATTTCAGGCGCTTCGCTGTTGCGTCCTGGCATTCAGGCGCTGATCGCAGACGCCAATCGCGGACGCTTCAACTTCGTGCTGGCTGAGGCCATGGATCGCCTGTCGCGCGACCAGGAGGATATTGCCGGGCTGTTCAAGCGCATGGCCTATGGTGACGTGAAGATGGTCACCCTGTCCGAAGGCGAGATCACCCATCTGCATATCGGCCTAAAGGGTACGATGAACGCCCTGTTTCTCAAGGACCTCGCCGACAAGACGCGGCGTGGCCTGCGCGGCCGCGTTGAGCAAGGCAAATCGGGCGGTGGTAACAGCTATGGCTATGACGTCGTCAAACGGCTCGATGCCAATGGCGAACTGATCCGGGGCGACCGCTCCATTAATGACGCACAGGCAAGCGTCATCCAGCGCATCTTTCGCGACTATGTCGCTGGCAAATCAGCCAAACGGATAGCAACCGAGCTGAACAAAGAGGGTATCGAGGCACCAACCGGCGGCACCTGGGGCTTTAGCACCATCAATGGCAATCCCAAGCGTGGCACCGGCATCCTTAACAATGAGCTTTATGTCGGCAAGCTGGTCTGGAATCGGCAACGCTTCATCAAGGATCCCGATACTGGCAAACGGCAAGCCCGGCCCAACCCGGAATCAGAATGGATCATTCAGGACGTGCCCGAACTGCGCATCATCGATGATGCTCTTTGGCAGCATGCCAAGGAGCGGCAAAAATCCTGCCAGGTGGAGCCATTAAATCCCTCAGTGGGCTCCGCAAACTTCCGCGATCGCCGCCGCCAGAAATATCTCTTGTCCGGCCTGTTGCAATGCGGTTGCTGCGGCGGCGGATATTCAATGATTTCAGCGATGATGCTGGGCTGCTCGGCAGCCCGGAACAAGGGTACCTGTGACAACCGCCTGAATATCCGGCGCGACCGTCTGGAAGGGCGCGTGCTTCATGCGTTGCGCCATCATCTGATGGACCCGGCCCTGTTCGCAGAATTTTGCGACGAGTTCACCAGGGAGATGAACCGCATGAGAGGCGACGCTGGCGCTGCTATCACAGCGGCGCGGGCAGAGATTGCCAAAATTGACCGTGATCTCGACATGCTGGTGAACCTGATCTTGCGCGGCGGCGCCGCGGACAAGATCAACGCCAAGATGGTAGGGTTGGAAGCGCGCAAGAAAGAACTGGAGCGCGACCTCGCCCAGGCCCAGGAGCCCCCTCCCCTGCTCCATCCCAATATGGCGCACCATTATCGGGCTCAGCTTGATAATCTCTATCAGGCCCTGGAGCATGACGACGAGAACAAGCGCTTCGAGGCGGCTGAGGTCATTCGTTCGCTCATCGAGGCGATCATATTGGTGCCTGAAGGCGGCGACCTGAAGATCGATGTGCGCGGCGATCTGGCGGGCATCCTCGCGATTGCTGCAGAACGCAAAAAACCCGCCTCTAGGGCGGGTTCTTCGAAGGTTGCGACCCCCTGTGGGGTATCGCAATTTCAGATGGTTGCGGGAGGGCGATACAACCGAAGCCGACATCCAATATCCTCACGTATATGATCGAAGTTCCATATTTTCAATATTATTCAAAGTTTTACATCACTGTGTGTTGAGTTGCACTGAGAAGTGATGGAGTGGATGCCCCCTCCCGACGGCATCAAATGTGCCATTGTGATGTTTCCGAACGTCACAGTAGAGGAGAAGGCATCTATGGACGAAGTTAGCATTGTCGGCCCGGACTTGGCAAAGCGGGTTTTCCAGGCTCATGGAACGTCCTCCAGCGGGGACGCGATATTCCGCAGGAAGCTCAGCCGATCACAGGTGCTGCCATTTCTGGCTCTCGCATTGCCTCACGAAGTTGCGGTGCTTGCGCATATAGGTGGTCGAGGAACAGCGTATGTTCGGCATCGATCTGATCGGGAGCCTGGCCCATGTACCACGCGCAGCGCCGCCGCGATGGGGCCTTCCAGGCTGACCGCTGCCTCTGCGGTTCTAGTGCCTGTGCATCGTCGCGGGTGCGCCGCTTGGCTGCCCATCGTGCAACGGTGTTCCGGCTCCCCTTGTAGCCGAGTTCTTTCAGTTCCCGCCAAAGCTGTTGTCCGACCTGGTGTCCCGAACGCCACCGGGCTTCGAGCCATTCTTCGAAAGGGCCCAGAAGATGGGACTGTATATGGGGACGCACATGCTCGGGTTCGCCGCCGCCGGCTATCCAGCGCTGGACCGTGCGCTGAGTTACGCCGACCAGTTCGGCGATGCTCGACGTGGGATGTCCCAGCTTGTCGAGCTGGCAAATTTCCTCCCAGCGTTCGCGTCGACCGGCCTTCCGATCGGTCCGTAATTTGGCGAGACCGGGGGATGTCGGTGCAGGGTTGGCTTGCGCCCCCTGCGCGGATGCCATGATTTTCGCCGCCGCGGACACCGCGCTGCGGTGGCGACCAACTGCCTGGCGCAGTGCCTCACCCAGGCCACTGAGTAGATGCCAGCGATCGGCCACTTGGATGGCTCCTGGCGCCCCGCGCCTTGCTCCTTGGGCGTAAACTCCAGCGCGATCACGCGCGACAACCTTGATCCCTGGCCAGCGCTTCAGCCAGTCGGCCACGCTATCCGCGTTGCGATCGGGCAGCAGATCAAGAACGCGATTTCGCTCCAGGTCGCAGATGATCGTTCCGTAGCGCTGTCCGCGCCGCCACGCCCAATCGTCGATGCCCACGATCGTAGGGGCAACGAAACCCGGCACAGGCGCCGACCGGATCATCCGCAGCAATGTATCGCCGCTCACCGGCATCGCCAACCTATGGGCGAGGCGGGAGCCCGGCTCACCGCCCGCTACAAGAGCCATAGCGCGCTGGCTCTCTGCAAGCCGATCGGAGCGTTGCGCCCTCGAAGCGGCGACCCCGGGCAATCGCTCCGTGAATATCTGCACCCTGCAATCAGGCGTCCTGCAGCGAAAGCGCCGCGCCGTGAGGCGCATCGCCACAATCCGTCCATGCCAGGGCAAATCCGAGAGATGGCGCTGGTAATGGCTATGCACGCTGCTCGAGTGCCGTCCGCAACCGGGGCACGAGGAGGAACGCTGAACTGGCCTCACATCCAAATGGAGCCTCCCGTCCGCTGTTTCGTCGCGACTGACAATCGTCAAACCTGCAGGAACGGGAGAAACCGAAGACGTCTGGACCACGAGCAAATACCATCGCTGACCGTAATCCCGACTCTATGCACTCACCCGATTCGCGTGTGAATCCCTCAACTTGCACCAAAGATGCGGAAGAACCCCTGATTGACGGAAACTTCTCATCCAGATCGCCGCGCCATAGCCGGTTGTCGAAATGCCGGAACAGCCCTTCGCTGGCGAGGACATTCGCAAACTCTGGGCCTATGCCCTTGAGCATTGCGAGCATCGCCTGTGGCGAAGTCTCGGCCATGTCGTCACGCTCGGCCTCAACGCATTTGATCTGTTCGCAGAGCAACTCGAGACGGTCGAGCTCACGATTGAGCTGCGCCTTGAGATGCAAGGGCAAGGGTTTGCCGTCGACCGTCCGCAGTTCTTCCAGGCGTTCACGCCGATCCCGTCGGTTCGGCTCATAACCCCGAATGCCGACACTGAAGAGCAGGCCTTTGATCCGGTTCGTGTGAAGCGTGCGTTCCTTGACCAGCGTCTTGCGTTCTCGTCCGATCCGCCGACGGTCCTCTTCCTCGACTGTTGGCACACGAACCATCGAGCACACCCTCGGCTCACCGCGCATCCAGGCCATCAGGGTACGAACCAGCGTCTCGCCGTCGATCCTGTCGGTCTTTGCCCGCCGGTGCCGGCGCGAGACCGCAATCGAAGCGGCGTCGACTACATGGCTGGTGACCCAATCCTCCGACGCCAGGGCGCGATGAATCCAAAAGCCATCGAGCCCCGCTTCCTGAATAGCGATCACCGGGTAGCGCTGGCCCTCGCGGGCTTCTGCCTTGTCGCGCAAGGCATCCAAACATGCGAGCAGCGCTGGCATATCGCCGCCTGGCACGGAGTGACGGGACATCTTCTCGGTGCTCGGCGACAGCGAGGTCACCAGCCAGGTCGATTTCGACAGTTCCAGCGAAACGAAAATTGCGCCAAGATCAACTCGGATGGCGGCAAGCTGCGAGATGGGGTCTGCTGACATGGCAAATCCTTTCAGAGTGGTTGGTAGCAAACCGACTCTGAGCTCCCTCAGACCGCTATCCAACTCTCATCATGGGATCTTTTTGAAGGCCTCCATCGCATATTCGTTCTGGGCATGGTGACGTGGGCGTACCGTCAATTTGACATAGCCCAGCTTTTTCAACTCTCGCCCTACGGTCGTTTCCGTCAGAGAMACCCCAAATTCGTCATGAAGCCACCGCGCCAGGTCGATCAGCCGCCAACGCACAACTCCATGGATCGCTGGTATCGGTCCACTTTCAACGACCTCCGCGAGCGCTTGGCGCTGGGTATCATTCAGCAAGGGCGGCTTGCCTGGGGCCTTGCCGTCAAGGAGACCCGCTGGACCTCGGGCGTTGAACCGCACCACCCAATCCCGCACGATCTGCAGGGTCACTCCGCCGATGCGCGCGGCATCGCTGCGGTTCGCGCCATCATAGATTTCCGCCAAAGCTAGCAGTCGGCGTCCCTGGTTCGCGCTCTTTGTCGTCCGCGCCAGTCGCCTCAAGCCCGCTGCATCAAAGTCGTCTCGCAATCCAATCGCTGCACCCATGACAATGCCCTCCAACCCGAAGACATAGATTCATAGTTTCGCCGCTTTGGGAATCCCCCACGTGAGTCAGCATCACGGACGGATGGTATTAGGCGCGGGCACCACATCCTTGCTCGTCATGGCGACGGCAGGCGGCCCCTTCTGGATCGCGGCGGCAAGCTCGCTGACGGGGGCGCAATCGGCCTTGCACAGCCCTTGCGCCTGCGCCAGCACCTCCTTGGCCCTCGCCACCGCGCCCTTTTCGACCATCGCCTCGCCCTGTCCCGCCAGCGCGACGACATCGGTGGGATCAAGCAGCAAGGCTTCGCGATACAAACGGATCGCCTTGCCCTGCAAACCCTGCGCCCGCGCGACGGCGGCGAGTTCGACATAGGCGGCGCGGTTGCGCGGGTCGATCGCCAGCGCGCTTTCCAGCGCGTCGGTTGCGCCCTGCAAATTGCCCGCCTTGCGCGCCGTCTCGCCCGCCTTCTGCCATTCGACCGAGGCCGGGCTGATCTGGCTATCGGGCCGCTGGCTCAGGCCCATGCTCGACACCGTGGTCAGGACAAGAGCGAGGGCGATCGAGGCGGGGGTAAAACGCATAACTATCTCCAGCCATGTTTCAGGCGCTGATTCAGGCACAGATTTTGGCCAAGTCTCGCGATTTTGCGGGCGCTTGTCCATGGGCTGATTTACGCGACCGTCCGCCGCAGCCGGGCAAAGAAAAAGCCGTCGGTGCCGTCATACCCCGGCGTCAGCAACCAGCCCGCGCCATGTGCCCGGCCGAGCGGCAGATCGATCGCTTCCGGCGTCCACCCGGCATGTCGGCGCAGGAACGCGTCCACCTGGGCTTTCCCCTCTTGGTCGGTCAATGCGCAAGTGGCATAGATAAGCGCCCCGCCCGGTGCCAGCAAGGGCGCGGCGAAATCGAGGATGCGAGCCTGTTCCGCGACCAGCCGATCGAGCCGCGCGGGCGTCAGCCGCCAGCGCGCTTCGGGATTGCGCCGCCAGGTGCCCGTCCCCGAACAGGGCGCATCGACCAACACGACATCGACCTGTCCGTTCAGGCTTTCCAGCCCATGCGCCTCATGGCTCTGATCCAGCAGCAATGTCTCGATGAAGGTCGCCCCGGCCCGCTGCGCGCGCGGCCCCAACCGTGCCAGCCGCGACCGGATGGTATCCGCCGCGATCAATGTCCCCTGCCCCGCCATGGCTGCAGCCAGCGCCAGCGTCTTGCCGCCCGCCCCGGCGCATAGGTCCACCACGGTCATGTCGGGCTGCGCGCCGCACGCCAGCGCGATTGCCTGGCTGCCCGCATCCTGCACTTCGACCAGGCCGTCCTTCCACGCCGCGTCCTTTTCGACCGGATAACCTTCGGGCAGGCGCAGCGCATCGGGCAGCGCCGCAATCGCCGCGGCGTCGGGGAATAAGGGCGCGACCGCCTCCGGCGTGGCCTTCAACCGATTGACCCGCAGGTCGACCGGCGCGCGGCCCAGCAGCGCCTCCTGCTCGACCGGCGCAGCGATCAGTGGCACCAGCCAGCCCGGCACGCTGCCCGCCGCAGCGCCGACCTCGCCCGGCTCGATCGGCAGCGGCGCATGGGTCGATCCGTCGAACAGGGYGGCCAGCTCCGGCTGCTCGTCCGCCAGCCCGATCATCGCCTCCCGGCCCGTCTCCGGCCGCTCGCCCGCGCGGCGGATCGCGTCATAGACATGGTCGCGCACCGCCCGCCGATCGCGCGACCCGGCATAGCGCCGCTCCTTGAAATAGCGCGCGATCAACGTATCCGCCGCCGGCCCACCATCGCGCGCCGACGCAATGATGGCGTCGAGCAAATCGATCGCGGCCTGGATACGAGCAGAGGGGGTCATCAATACCTTCTCCCCTCCTTTTAGGGAGGGCCGGGGGTGGGTGGCGAGTGCAACGAGCCTGACGCCCCGCCGATCGGGCAGAAGCGCCGCTGCGCGGCGCACCCACCCCTAACCCCTCCCTTAAARGGAGGGGGATTAAAACGCTTACCGCGTCGGATAATTGGGCGCTTCCCGCGTGATCGTCACGTCATGGACATGGCTTTCCGACAGCCCGGCATTGGTAATCTGCACGAAGCGCGCGCGCGCCTGCAAATCCTTGATCGTCGCGCTGCCGGTATAGCCCATCGCGGCCTTCACGCCGCCGACCAGCTGGTGGATGACATCCTTGGCCGGACCCTTGAACGGCACCTGGCCTTCAATCCCTTCGGGCACCAGCTTCATCTGGTCCTTGATATCCGCCTGGAAATAGCGATCGGCCGACCCGCGCGCCATCGCGCCGACGCTGCCCATGCCGCGATAGCTTTTATAAGCGCGGCCCTGATAGAGGAAGGTTTCGCCCGGCGCTTCGGCGGTGCCCGCCAGCAGCGACCCCACCATGACGCAACCCGCGCCCGCCGCCAATGCCTTGGCGAGGTCGCCGCTGGTGCGCAGCCCACCATCGGCGATCACCGGCACGCCCTGCTTGGCGGCTTCCTCGGCGGAATCCATGACCGCGGTCAATTGCGGCACGCCCACGCCCGCGACGACGCGCGTGGTGCAGATCGACCCCGGCCCGATGCCGACCTTCACGCAATCCGCGCCCGCGCCGATCAGCGCCTTGGTCGCTTCGGCGGTGGCGACATTGCCCGCAACCACCTGCACATTGTTGGACAGGCGCTTGACCGCTTCGACCGCCGCCGACACTTGGCGGCTGTGGCCATGGGCCGTGTCGATGACGATCAGGTCGCATTCCGCGTCTATCAGCGCGCGGCTGCGCTCCAGCCCCTTTTCACCCACCGTGGTCGCCGCCGCGACGCGCAGGCGGCCGGTGCCGTCCTTGGTCGACTGCGGATAGGTGACCGCCTTTTCGATATCCTTGACCGTGATCAGGCCGACGCAATGATAGGCCTCGTCCACCACCAGCAATTTCTCGATCCGGCGTTGGTGCAACAGGCGCTGCGCCTCTTCCTGCCCCACGCCGACCTTGACCGTCGCCAGATTATCCTTGGTCATCAATTCGCTGACCGGCTGGGCGGGATTCTCGGCAAAGCGCGTGTCGCGGTGCGTCAATATGCCGACCAGCTTGCCGCTCGCCTCCACCACGGGAATGCCGCTGATCCGGTGCCGCTTCATCAGCATTTGCGCGTCCGCCAGCGTGGCGCTGGGCAGGATGGTGATGGGGTTGACGACCATGCCGCTCTCGAACCGCTTGACCGCGCGCACCGCGTCCGCCTGCTCCTCGACCGACAAGTTGCGGTGCAGCACGCCGATGCCGCCCAGCTGCGCCATGACGATCGCCATGTCCGCTTCCGTCACCGTATCCATCGCCGACGACAGGATCGGGATGTTCAGCTTGATCGCCTTGGTGACGAACGTGCTGGTGTCCGCCTGGCTTGGCAGCACATCGGATTCGCCGGGCTGCAACAGCACGTCGTCGAAGGTGAGGCCGAGGCGGATTTCCATGGAACAAGCCACTTTCTGCTGCGGGACGGGCTATCGTCCCAGGGGGATTTGTGGCGGCCCATGTAACCACTCCGCCCCGATACGGCCAGTCCCTTTGCGGGATTTATTGCGGGGTGGTGGGGTGAAGGGTGGTGGGGGTTTACGGATGAAGGGGAGGGGTGAATTGGAGACAGTCTGCCTTGGTGGAATTTCCAAGGATTGCGGACGATCCATTTGAAATTCTAGGTTGTTGGCATAGTAAAGCTAACCGTGGCTAACATCGGTGGAATAGGTAAAGGCGATGGACATTCGCAGTTTTCGGGCGGAATTGTCGCAAGCGTTTCAATCTGAAGGCTTTGTCGAAGAGCGCCTGTTCAAAGGTGCTAATAAAGTTTGGATACAACGATCATCTGGCGAGATCGTGTCCTATTTCGCCCCCGACGCGCAACGCAGAACTTGGGGGTTTCGACTTTTAGGCGTCGTGGGCATCGATATTCCCGCTCTTCGGCAGTGGTTGAACCAACACAAGCCGGGATCGAAGAGTGGTATTTTTCAGGGCGGCTTCGTTGGCTACTACACAGCGAACGACGATGTATTGGGCGATTTTCAAGTCGAACATGGCCTACCGGTTCCAGCTGACCTATGGGTCGGGCTCATCAAAGACCGGCTTGACCGCATACCGCAATCTTTAACCGGGCTACTCGAAACCTATCGAAAAAATAGGGAGGAACTGGGATGGCTGGCGCACCCACATGAGAAGGCAGCTTGGGATTTTCTCGTAAAGTGGCACGAAAGTCGCGATCCTGCTCTGCATGTGCCGTATCGATTACCAAACGGCCAAATCGTTTAACGGCGGCAATCGGGAACCCGTATTACTGGCCTAAGCGGCAAAAAATGGTCGTCCATTACCATTCCTCCTTCGTCATGCCGGGCTTGACCCGGCATCCCGCTTATCTTCGCGCAAAAAGCGGGAGGCCTGGATCAAGTCCGGGGTGACGATTTAGGCGACGTCCCCTTTCGTCATCCTCCCCTGGCAGGGGAGGTGGCAGGGCGTAGCGCTGACGGAGGGGTGTCACGCTCTCAATAGGGTGACGTCCTTACACCGCGTTAGATGCCCTTTGCCGCAAGTATCGCGAAACACCGCTACAAACCCGCAGCCCCGCGCGTCAGCAACGCCAGTTCGCCAAACAACACTTCATCCACCACCTTGAAGTTGAAGCAGGTCTTCCCCTGCCGCCGCTTAGCCAACGCTGGCGACACACTCTCCGACAAGGCCGCATCCGTATAAAGCGGCATCAGATGATAGGCGACATAGCTTCTCTTGATCGTCACCGTGCCGAACCAGCCCGGCTGTCCGGTCTTGGGATCAACGGTAGCGGTGCGCACGACCAGATCGCCCGCCTCATCCTTGCCCACTACCTGCCCCGGCGCATTGTCCAGCATGACGGCGCGCAACCGCGCATGGATGTCATCGAACGCCGCCATGATGCGCCTCCCCCATCGACACGAAAAAGGGCGCCACCTCGCGGCAGCGCCCTCCTTTCAAACCTTCACCACTTACGCGCCGGCAGGAGACGGATCGCCGAACGGTCCCTTGCGCTTGCGCGTCTTGGGGATGGACGATCCGGCCGCCGGAATGACCGAAGGCTTGATCGTCGTGCCGTCGTCGCGGGTGATCTCGCCCTTTTCGAGCAGCGCCTTGATCTCGTCACCGCTCAGCGTCTCATATTCCAGCAGCGCATTAGCCAGCAGATGCAGTTGCGCCTCATGGCCGGTCAGCAATTCCTGCGCGCGATGATAGCCCTGCTCCACCAACCCACGGATTTCCGCGTCGATCAGCTTGGCGGTCTCGTCCGACATATGGACGCGCTGGCTCTGCGAATAGCCAAGGAAGGTCTCGCCCTGCTGCTCTTCATATTGCAGCGGCCCCAGCTTGTCGGACATGCCCCATTGGGTAACCATGTCGCGCGCCAGCTTGGTGGCATATTGGATGTCACCCGACGCGCCGCTCGACACCTTGTCATAGCCGAAGATGATTTCCTCGGCGACGCGGCCACCCATGGCGACGGCCATGTTCGCGTGCATCTTGTCGCGATGATAGCTGTAGCTGTCGCGTTCGGGCAAACGCATCACCATGCCCAGCGCGCGGCCGCGCGGGATGATCGTCGCCTTGTGGATCGGGTCCGACGCTGGTTCATGCACGGCGATGATCGCATGGCCGGCCTCATGATAGGCGGTCATCTTCTTCTCTTCGTCGGTCATGACCATGGAGCGGCGTTCCGCCCCCATCATCACCTTGTCCTTGGCCGATTCGAACTCGGACATGGCGACCAGCCGCTTGCCCCGCCGCGCCGCCATCAGCGCCGCTTCGTTGACCAGATTGGCGAGGTCCGCGCCGGAGAAGCCGGGCGTGCCGCGCGCAATGGTGCGCGGTTCGACGTCCGGCGCCAACGGCACCTTCTTCATATGCACGGCCAGGATCTTCTCGCGACCCTCGATATCGGGACGGGGCACCACGACCTGACGGTCGAAGCGGCCCGGCCGCAGCAGCGCGGGGTCCAGCACGTCAGGGCGGTTGGTCGCCGCGACGATGATGATGCCTTCATTGGCTTCAAAACCGTCCATCTCGACCAGCAACTGGTTCAGCGTCTGCTCGCGTTCGTCATTGCCATTGCCCAGGCCCGCGCCACGATGACGACCGACCGCGTCGATTTCATCGATGAAGACGATGCAAGGGGCATTCTTCTTGGCCTGTTCGAACATGTCGCGCACGCGGCTTGCGCCGACGCCGACGAACATTTCGACAAAGTCGGAGCCGGAGATGGTGAAGAAAGGCACGCCCGCCTCGCCCGCGATCGCGCGGGCCAGCAGCGTCTTGCCAGTGCCGGGCGAACCGACCAGCAAAGCGCCCTTGGGGATCTTGCCGCCCAGACGCGCAAACTTGGTCGGGTCTTTGAGGAACTCGACGATTTCCTCCAGTTCCTCGCGCGCTTCATCGATGCCCGCGACGTCCTGGAACGTGACCTTGCCATGCTTCTCGGTCAGCAGCTTGGCCTTGGACTTGCCAAAACCCATCGCGCCGCCCGCGCCGCCGCCCTTCTGCATCTGGCGCAGCACGAAGAAAGCGATGCCCAGGATCAGCAGGAACGGCAGGGATTGATAGACGAGGATCATCCAGAAGCTCGGCTGCGCTTCGGCCTGGCCTGAATATTTGACATTATTCTGGTCGAGCAAGCCGGTCAGCGCCGGATCGGCCACCGGCAGCGTCGCGAACCGGTCGCCATTGGCCAGGGTTCCGGTGATCTTGTCCGGCGCGATGGCGACGTCCTTGACCTGGCCTTCCTGCACCTTGGCGCGGAATTCCGAATAGGCGATCTCGCTGCCACCGGCCCCTGTCGGCCGTTCGAACATCGACACGAACAACAGCAGGGCGACGATCACACCCGCCCATATCATGGCGCTCTTGATCCAGGGATTGGTCTGCGGGTCTTTCTCGTCGTTCATCTGCACTCTCTTTCACCCGCCAAGATAGGGCGCGTACGCAAAAGCGCAAGCGCGCCCGGCCAGGTCAAATGCCGATCAGATAAGGGGCCGCCCCACAGGCTAAAATGCGCGGCGGGGCGGGGCGGGATGCAAGGTCCAGACAGCCCCCCCGCTCAACAGCCAGTCGCCCAAACTCGCCCGCCTCCCTGCCTGCGCCGCGCCGATCGCCCGGTCGATCGTATCGCCGCGTTGCGTGTCAGAACCCGCCCGCTCCAGCATCACCAGCAGCAACCGTCGCAGATATTCGCGCGGCAGGTCGGTGCGATCGAGCGCCCAGCCGTCGCCCTGCGCCCGGACATGCCGTTCCGCCAGCGTGCGCACGCTCCAGTCGAGCGCCACCTCCGCCTCGGCCAACGCCGCCGCGCTGCGCGCCGCCGCCTGCGGATCGAGCCAGTCCGCCCCTGCCAGCGCCGCCCGCATGGCCGCGCGGTCGAACCGCAAATCGCTATTGGACGGATCATCGACATGCGGCAGCGCCTGCGCCCGCGCATAGGCCAGCAAATCCGCCTTGCGCACGCCCAGCAGCGGCCGGATCACCCGCCCTGATCGCGCCCGCACCCCGGCGAGTCCCGCAACCCCCGATCCCCGGTTGAGCCGCATCAGCATCGTTTCCAATTGATCGTCGGCATGGTGCGCGGTCATGATCCAATCGATCCCCTGCGCCACCCGCCACGTCTCGATCGCGGCATAGCGCTGCGCCCGTGCCCAACCCTGCACATTGCCGCTGACCGGCGCATCGGGTGTTACGATGGCGTGAGGGATCGCCTGTGTCGCGCACCAGTCCGCGACCATCGCCGCCTCATCGGCGGACGCCGCGCGCAGCCCATGGTCCATCGTTACCGCCGCGACCTGGCCTGCAAAGGCGCGCGCCGCCAGCGCCAATAAAGCCATGCTGTCCGGCCCGCCCGACACGGCGACGCCGAAACGCACCCCTTGCGTCTCTCCGATGATCGCCTGCGTCGCGGCGATCAACCCAGCCTCGTTCAGCTGCACTTCGCTTTGGTGCGGCCCTGCGCCATCATGCCGCGCAGGCTGGACGACAGCCCCTCGCCATAGACCTGCTCCAACTCCGCATAGACTTTGCAGGCATCGGCCGGCTTTTTCAGCTGGATCAGCGCTTCGCCGAGATAAGCGAGGCTGTCGGCCGCACGGTCGCCGCGCGGGCGCTTCTGGTAATTTTCGTAGAAGGCGACGGAGGCGAGCGCGGGCTTGCCATCGTCCAGATAAGCGCGGCCGAGCAGGTTGGCGGCGCGGCTGGCCACCGACGCGGTGCCATATTTGTCCACCGTCGCCTTCAACTGGCCCTGCGCTTCGGGGTAGAATTTGGCGTCCCAAAGGCGAAAACCGTAAGTGTAGGCATCCATCGCCGTGTCGCCTGTGTCAGGCCGCTCGACCGCTGCCACCGCCATCTTGCGTTCCTCGCTCGCTGGCGCAGGCGCGGTCGGTCGAGGCGCGGCAGGCCTTTCTGCTACAGGGGCCGGATCCTCGGCTACCGGCGCGCCAACGGGCGGACGGACAGCCACCGGCGCTTCGACCGGTGCCATGCGCGCGTCATTATCTGCCTTATATCGGGTAAAGGCCTCTTCCAACTGCTTGAGCTTGAAGCTGTTTTCCTCGACCTGCCCCGTGATGGAAGCCAGTTGCGATTCCAGCGCCCCCACGCGCGCAGTCAGGTCAGCGATCGGCGTCGAAGACGGTGATCCCGGCGCGATGCTGGGCGTCGTCGGCCGGGTGATCTGCGCCTCGATCGGGGTTCCAGCGGGAAACACCTTGCGCTGCACCGCGCGCATTTCCTTTTCCAGCCGGTCGACCCGGCCTTCCACCGTCTGCGCCAATGCGGGCGGTGCGACCGCCAGCAGCAACGGCGCGCTCCACGCCATGGCAGATGTCGCGAATAGGACGTGACGCATGATGTTCCCCGACTGACTCTTTGACTTTAACCATAAGCCGTTATTTCGCGCGGTAAAGCGCGACGTGCGTGGCTATTGGGGCGTCGCCACGCCGCTGCCTGCCGGTGCCGTCGCGCCGGGGGCCGCGACCGGG
>NZ_JEMV01000010.1 GCF_000588875.1 Sphingobium sp. Ant17 | reverse complement strand
AGCGACAAGCTCACGGGAACAAAACATGGGATAATCGCGGCGCGATTCGTCCCGGGCATCAGCATTTTGATATAGCTGACAGGGGTGGTTGCCCCCCGATATGATGGAAAAACGGGCTCACGATTGGCACCGGGCCCAAGCATCGCACGGAGAGCAACCATGAAACAGTATATAGGCTTTGACGTTTCACTAAAAGATACCGCGATCTCCATTCGTCAGGATGGAAAACGGATCTGGCGCGGCAAGTGCGCATCGGATCCCCAGATCCTGGCGCAGATAGTCCGCAAACACGCCCCGCATGCGGAGCGGGTGGTATTCGAGACAGGTCCATTGTCGACMTGGTTCTATCATGCATTAACGGCGGCGGGAGTTCCCGCGRTCTGCATCGAAGCGCGYCATGCGCAGAAAATATTGAACGAGACGCTCAACAAGACTGATGCCAATGATGCTGACGGTCTGGCCCAACTGGCAGAAGCCGGCTTTTACAAGGCGGTCMGGGTGAAGTCGTTCGACGCCATGTTGACCCGCACACTGGTGGGCGCCCGCAACCTGTTGCTTACCATCTCAACGCAGCTGAGCAATCAGATCCGCGGGGTCATGAAGACGTTTGGCATCRTCGTTCCCAAGGGTACAGGCCGTGTATTCGACGGGAATGTCCGCGAGCTTCTGGACGGCAGGGATGGCCTGGCACAGATCATATTGCCTTTGCTRGAGGCCTGGCGCGACATCCGCAAGCGCGCCGCWGAACTTGATCGTCAGTTGCTCGCCGCAGCCCGGCAAAGCCAGGCAATCAAGYTGCTGATGACGATCCCGGGAGTCGGGGCGGTCACGGCCGTCTCCTATGCTGCGGCGATCGAAGACCCMGCAAACTTCAAAACTTCACGCGCGGTCGGCGCCTGGCTCGGGCTTACCACGCGGCGTTACCAATCAGGCGAAGTGGATTATGACGGCCACATCTCGCGGCGAGGCGACAACTATCTGCGCGGCCTCTTATACGAGGCGGCAACGGTCATTCTCACGCGTACCCACGCTAGCAACCAGAGCGGCCTCARAGACTGGGGCCTCAGGCTGCGCGAGCGGCTGGGTTTCAAGCGCGCCGCGGTCGCTGTGGCCCGCAAACTGGCAGTCATCATGCACACAATGCTCAAAACAGGAGAGGCATTCAACACATCGGCTGGCGTCACCGCATAACCAATTCACCWGCTTAACTTCTCAGCGCGTCAGCATCTGACGTATTGAGGCGTCCCTGCCGYGGACGTGGGTCAGGTCATTCCGCTTTAACGGCTGCAGCTTTTTAAAGACTGCGCACAAAACATAGGAAGACCTTGCCTGCGGAGACCCATCATGCGGCGGCTTTATGCCGACCGCGAAGACAACCCTGCTCCCGGCATACGAACACCCTCGCGCGACACGCCGCATTGAGAAAAAACAAGCACAAGGTTGATTAACGTGTCGACGCAATGCCCGACGCGATCAGGCCTTCCCCATGCCAACCACGCTTGACTGGAGGGACGCGATTATACAACGCGATTATACAACCGTTACAAGTCGACTATAATTCGTAGTTCAACGCCAGCTTCCACATTTGCACTGCTGTTTCTGGCGTCAGGTGCCGGTTGAAGTCGCCATTCTGATCGCGATTCGGTAATTGTTCATGTCGATGCCGCTAGATCTCAAATAGCGATGAGAATGGGAGACAGGCGCTCTCTCTCGAAGATGCTGGTGATCTCTGCGGTTGTGGCGTGGTTACGAACCCCTCGACGCTGCCCTCTGCATTGACGAGCGGGGGGCGCGTCGCTAAGCTCGATCTGTCACACTACCTGTGCTATCAACCGCGCTGTTTCGTGATCCTCGAACGCCGTGGTCAGGCGAAAATGGTTCATGACAGTGATCTCCCAGCCATAATTGACTACTGGCGT
The DNA here is from genome assembly GCF_000588875.1 of Sphingobium sp. Ant17. Lineage (GTDB taxonomy): Bacteria > Pseudomonadota > Alphaproteobacteria > Sphingomonadales > Sphingomonadaceae > Sphingobium. The sequence continues at coordinate 102,267 of NZ_JEMV01000010.1, read as the reverse complement.
CGTCAGCCAGCCGATATAGACGCCCCACATCAGGCAGCGGCCAAACTCGGTAAAACTCTCCTCGAACGAGGGGCAATCGGCCACGCCCTCGACCGCCAGCCTATCGAGATAGAAGCGGACCAGATCCTGTTCATGGGCGCGGCGATCCTCCACCGACAGCGCCGTCGTCACAAGATAGCTGACATCATGCATATGATGGCCGCGACAGGTGAGTTGCCAGTCGAGCAGCCCACCCGACCCATCGGGCAATATATAGCTGTTACCGATATGCATGTCGCCCTCGACCAGCGTTTGCGGCAGGCTCTGCTGGTGCCGGTGCAGCGCCAAGGTGCCGTTGCGTAGGGCAGGGCCGGTCGTGCGCAGTCGCTGCACCATTTCGCGCTTGAATGACACCGTGTCGATCTCATGCTGGATCAGCGGCTCGGCCCCCACCATCATCAGTTCCGCCACCTTGCCCTCGACATGGCTGCCCGCCCAGGCCAGATCGCCGCCGGGCCGCAGGCGGGGGCTTTCCCAGAAGCGGGCGTGCAGCTTTGCCTGCTGCGACAGGATGGATCGCACATTGTCGAGCGTTACCGGCGACAGGACGCTGGGGAAGGTCGCGCCGCGCAGGGTCAGGTCTTCCAGCACGATGGCAAAGTCGCTCGATACCGCATCGAAGCCCGCGCCGAAACTGCGCGGCGTCTCCAGGTCCAGTTCGGGACGGACGCGGTTGTAGAAATTGACTTCATTTTCGTAGAAGGGCGCCAATATCTTGTCGACGCCGCGCGCAACCTTCACGACCAGGCGGGTAGGCAGGTCCTCCGGACTGCCCGGCCCATAACGGACATTGACGATCACGCGCCCCGCCGTGGACACGAACTGCTCGCCATAGGTCTTGGCCTCCACCATATCGACATGAGTGACGGTCACGCCCGGCACGGCCTGCGCCATCAGCCTGGTCAGATAGGCGGGCGTGATGTCCGCCGCCGATGTCGGGTGCGCCAGTGGGTCGGCCATACAAAGCTATCCTTTTCTGCTATATTATCTCGGCGGGGCTAACCGGCCATGATCCCGCCATCGACCGCCCAGCAGGCGCCATGCACCCGGCGCGCGCGGTCGGACGCCAGGAACAGCAGCGGTTCCACTACATCCTCCGGAGGACAGGGCGGCCGCATCCCGGTGTAACGGGCCAGCAATCGGGGATCGGCGAAGTCGGGAAATGCCATGCCCTGCAACATTTCCGTTCGCATCGGGCCGGGGGCCAGCACGTTGATCCGGACCGGGATGTCCATCATCTCCATCGCCAGCGACAGGGTCAGGCCGACAAGGCCAAATTTGGACGCTGTATAGGGCGCCAGATAGGCCTGGCCCATGAAGCCCGCGGTGGACGCGACGCTGATGATATTGCCATGGCTTTCGATCAGGTGCGGCATCGCCGCCTGCATCAGGAAGAAGGGGCCGGACAGGTTGGACGCGATGGTGCGATGCCATTGTGCGGCGGTGACGTCCGGCAATTGGTGGAACATCACATCGGCGGCGATATTGCACAGCACGTCAAGCCGCCCGAACGCCGCGATGGCCGCTGCGATCGAAGCGGCGCAATCATCGGCATCGCCCAGGTCGAAGGGTAGCTCCACGCTACGGCCGCCCGCTTCCCCGATCAACCGCGCCGTTTCCGCCAGCTTGTACGCGCTGCGCCCCAGCAGGCATAGTGTTGCCCCCTCGCGCGCGAACGCCAGGCTGGCGGCCCGACCCAATCCCGATCCCGCCCCGGTGACGAGGACCACCTTGCCGGTAAATTCCATCACCAGCGTCGCCGCCATTGCGCCCCGCGCCTGCGCCGACGGAGGGCTTCGTCGCGCTGCTCTGGCGTCACCACCGGCGTATCGCTGGGCAGGTGCGCGCGTATCTCTGCCGCCGGCACGATTTTCAGCACCGGCTCCGGCCCCGAACTCGCGCCGGTCCAGCGCAGCATCAGCGATCCCTCCAGCCACCCGGCCGGGTCCAGCCAGTTGGGCACGCCGGGATCGTCGATCGCGATCACGGCGCGAAAGCGGCCGTCACTATCCAGAACGGCCTGGCCGCCATTCAGGCTGCTCTGATGGTTGATCCAGTCGATCGTGTTCCACAGCGGATCGTTCAGCTGCACATTCCAATAGCGGACCTGATCGGGCATCGCGGTGTCGATAATCATCGCTTGCCCCGCTTCCAGCCGGAAAATGCCCTGATAATAATGCTGCCCGGCCACGCCGCCGCGTCCGGCCCAGTCGTCATATTCAAGGCTGTTAATGAAGCCTTGCGCCCGCTGTCGCTGGCCATAGCCCAGCGCGAAACCGGCATAGCGTTCGACGAAGGCGGACAACCGATCGAGCCGATGCACGATCTCGGCCGCAGGCATGGGCGCGCCGCCCACGGGCCGGTCGACCCGCTCGATGGCGATCCGCAATTCCCGGCCCACGCCCCAGTTATAATAAGCATGGCGCAGGCCGATGGTGACGGCACGTGGATCGAGCGGGAACCAGTCGCCCGTATGACCGTCCGGCCGTTCGCCACTGACCAATATGTCGAACGCCCCGCCCGGCCCCAATGTGCAGGCATCCAGGTCGATCATGCCGACCGATGGACCCAGTTGCTCCATCGGTCCCAGCCCGCCTGCGACCAGATCAATGAAGATGAACACCCCGTCGCCACGCTGGCCCGACAGCCGGTAAATACCGCTACCATCAATCCGCGCCGCGCCATAGATGAAGTCGGGATTGACCCCGACGGTGTTCAGCACATTGCTGACCGACGGCACGAAATCGGGCTGATCGGCGTCGGCGAACGCGGTCTGGTAGCCGGTGGCGAGCGCCGCAAAGAGCAGGCGATGCGCCTCCGCCCGCGCCTGCGGGTCTGCGGGGTCCGTCAACCTGTCCAATACGCTGTCCGCGCTGGCCATCGTCTCCAGCCAGCCGCGCCAGGCAGACGGTTCAGATGTAGGCACGATATGTCTCTATATATTCGGCGAACCGGTCGCTGACCTGATCGGTGGTCAGGCCGTAATCGGCCAGCGTATAGCTGCGCGCGCCATGTTTGCCCGCCGGATTGTCGTGCAGCCAGCTAAGGATGCCCGCTTCCGATTCCGGCGTGAAGTCCCAGCCGAAATGGTCGTAGGCGGCGCGGATGGTGGCGACCGGATCGGCGACCAGATCCTTGTAGCGCATGTCGTGGATCGGCAGCTCGGGATGCGCTTTGCGATAGTCCATGCTGCACTTCACCCCGTCCCACCAGAGTTGCAGAAACTCGGCCCCCAGCGCGTGCAGGTCGAGATTATCGTAGGATGGCCCGCGAATGACGCTGATAAGCTGGGATATGGAGGCGATAACGGTGGTAGGGTCGCGATGCGGTTGAATGAATATCGCGTCGGGATAGACGCTGCGCAACGCAGGCAGCTTGTACATATGCTCCTGAATCTTGAGCACCCAATGTTTGCCCGGATGGCGCCAGCCCAGATGCTGGAGCCACATTTTGTGCACCTCGTAGCGGAAGGTTGCGTCGATCCCCTTGAACCAGTCGTAGAAGCGCGGGAGATGCTGGAACATGCAGGGATTGCTGCTCTGGAACGACGTGGTCATGAATGACCCGCATTCCTGCGGTATTTTGGCACCGAGCGGATGGGCCTTGAGCAATTCGTCGGCATCCGCGCCCAATTGCGCGCGCAGATGCGCGTCGAAGCGGGCGATGCGCGGGTCTGTATTGGCTGTCGCGGCCTCTGGCGGGGGCGAGGGTTCGGCCACTTCCCACATCAGTGGAGTGCGGACCTGCGGGTCGCCGTCCATCAACGCATGGAGGAAACTGGTGCCGCAACGGGGCAGGCCCAGGATGAACAGTGGTTGTCTGATCTCCACCTCGGCAATTTCGGGGTAGCGCGCGCGATCGTCGGCTATCGCTTTCAGGCGCGACAGATCATCGTTGACGATATGCAGGGCGCGGGCATGGCCATTGGCGTTGAGATCGCGGTCCTCCGCCATCGACGCCAGCAACATCGTCAGGCCGGGCCTGACATTGTCGCGCAGATAGTCGGGCAGGGGATAGCGGTCCAGAAGCGTATCGGCGTCGGGGAAATCATGGGCGCTGCTGATCGTTGCCATGGCTTATATCCCCAACGGATAGAATATCGACTTCTGATTCTGATATTCATGCAGCCAATCGGGACCATATTCGCGCCCGACACCCGATCGCTTATAGCCGCCGATCGGCGCATAGCTCATGCGCCCGGTGCCGCCGTTCAGCATGACGCTGCCCGACCGGATTTGCAGGGCCATTTCGTATCCCTTGGCCGCATCCGCCGTTTCGACGCCGCCATTCAGCCCATAGCGGCTATCATTGGCGATGCGGACTGCTTCCTCGTCGGTGTCGAAGCCGATGATGCAGCCGACCGGGCCGAACACCTCTTCCTGGGCAATAGTCATGCTGTTGTCGACATCGTCGAAAATCGTGATGTCGGTGAAGAAACCCTTGTCCAGACCCGCAGGCCGCCCGCCGCCATGGACGATCTTCGCGCCTTCATCGCGGCCGATGGCGATCAGATTTTCGACCTTGCTCCGCTGCGATTCGCGGATCAACGGCCCCATCGCCACACTCGGATCGGCAGGATCTCCGATCTTGAACTGGCTGGCGACGGCGCAGGCGGTTTCGACGAACGCCTTTCGGATACTGTTATGGACGACCAGGCGGGTAAGGAGCGCGCAGCCTTGGCCCGCATTGACCGACAGCACGGCGACTGCCATCGCCGCCGCCCGCGCGACATCGGCATCGTGCCGCAGGATCAGCGCTGACTTGCCACCCAGTTCCAGATGGACGCGCTTCAGCGTCGGGGCCGCCTGCGCCATGATCGCCGCGCCGACGCCTTCGGACCCGGTGAAGCTGACCAGGTCGACGCGCGGGTCGCTGGTCAGCATCGTACCAACCTCCGGCCCGCCGGTGATGACGTTCAGCACACCCTTGGGCAGGCCGATCTCGTCGGCGATCTCGCCGAACAGCAACGCGGAAAAGGGGGTGAAGGGAGACGGCTTGAGCACCAGCGTATTGCCCGCCAGCAGCGCCGGCACGATCTTGGCCAGGTTGATGAGGAAGGGGAAGTTATAGCCGGTAATGCCTGCGACCACGCCGACCGGCTCGCGAACGACCGTCGTGCCGCCCATTTTGCGGGGGCCATCGGGGTCGAAGGGATTGGGGGTGATGTCGATCGGCAGGCGGACACTATCGTCGCGCGTTGAATGTTCCAGCGCAGCGAGAAGATGGTCGAGCGGATTGGCGACCTGCATCCCGTGGGTCACGCCCTGCGCGCAACCGACCTCCGCCACGATCAGCGCGACGATCTGCGGCCGCCGCGCGTCCAGCGCCGCGTGCATCCGGCGCAGATAGGTTGCGCGCTCGGCCATCGCCATGCGCGGCCACACGCCATGGTCGAACGCCTCGCGGGCCGCCGCGATCGCTGCTTCCGCCGCCGCCGCATTGCCCACAGGCGCGTGGCCGATCACCGCTTCGGTCGCCGGATTGATGATAGCGTCGCGCTCCGCGCCTGCGGCAACCCAGGCGCCGTCGATGTAGAGTTTGTCGATCGTTGTGAACGGGATGGTCATGGGTGGATATCCTGTCCGGGCCGCAGGATCATCTCCGCGGCGTTGAGGGCGATGGCCATCGCTGGCGCATTGGTGTTGCCCGACACAATAGTCGGCATGATGGAGGTATCGACCACGCGGAGGCCGGTGACGCCGCGCACGCGCAACTGCGGGTCGAGTACGGCGTCTTCGTCCGCGCCCATCCGGCAGGTGCCGCAGATGTGGAATGTCGTGCCGCCAAGGCTGATGGCATTGGCCAGTATGTCCTCGTCCGTCTCGATGCCCACGGTTTTGCCGGTTTCCGCGACGATCCAGTCCTTGAGCGCGGGTTGCGTGGCCAGATCGCGTAGCCAGCGGAACAGGGCGACGAAGTGCCGCCGGTCGGCATCGGTGGCCAGGTGATTGGCGTCGATAACGGGCGGCGCATCGGGATCAGCGGCGCTGATCCGCACCTGCCCCTGGCTGTCGGGCCGCAGATAATAGGCGATGACGGTCATGCCGGGATAGGGGTCCAGCACCACCGCGCCCTTCGCATCGGTATGAAAGGAATAGAGCCCCAGGCCGATCTGGGCATCGGGCCGGTCGGGCGACGCCTGCGTCTTGATGAAGCCGCCCACTTCATGCGCGCCGTGGGTCAGCGCCCCTTTCGAGCCGAAGAAGTATCGGAGCACCGACGCGATCAGACCTAGGCCAGACAGTTTCTGGTTCAGGCTGTTGCCGCGCACCTTGTAGGTAAAGCTCAGATAGCGATGTTCACGCAAATTGGCGCCGACGCCGGGCGCGTCGACCACGACCGGAATGGCCAGCGATTCGAGCAGGGCGCGGGGGCCAATGCCCGACAGTTGCAATAATTTGGGGCTCTGGATGGCCCCCGCCGACAGGATGATTTCGCGCCGTACCGCGACTTCGTGCAGGCCATTTTTGTCACGCAGCAGGATGCCGCTGGCCCGCTGCCCGTCGAACAGGATGCGCTGCACGTCGGTATCGGTCACCACGGTCAGGTTCGCGCGTCCCCGCACCGGTTTCAGGAAAGCGCGCGAAGCGGAAAAGCGCTTGCCGCGATAGGTGGATATCGGCTGATAGCCCATGCCACCCTGCGTGACCGCAGGGATGTCGTTCATGTCGTCCACCCGATGCGTCCCGGCCTGCTCGGCCGCGTTTAGGAACGCTTCGCACAACGGATCGCCGGACGGATGGATGCTCACCTTGAGCGGGCCGCCGGTCCCGCGCCACGCCTTGGTGCCCAGCGCATGATCCTCCAGCGCGACGAAATGGCGGCCCATCGTCTGCCAGCCCCAGCCGGTGCAGCCCGCCGCTTCCCACGCGTCGTAATCGGCCGGCGCACCGCGCACATAGACCATGCCGTTGACCGAACTCGATCCGCCGACCGTGCGCCCCTTCAGCCAGCTTTCCTGCGGCGCATTGCCGCCCGGCGACACGGCATAGTCCCACACATGGGGATTGCCCGGCGCCAGCAATTTGCCGATGCCGCGCGGCATGGCGATCAGCGGGCTGTTGTCGTCCGGGCCAGCTTCCACCAGCAATACCTTGACCGCCGGGTCGACCGACAACCGGTTCGCCAGGACGCAGCCGGACGACCCGGCGCCGATGATGATATAGTCGTAGCCATTCTGGTTCATGCCGTTCGAGTTCCTCGCCATAGCCGCTAAAGACCATAGACGTGGCCTTAGTCCCACCTGTCGGGTGATAGGTGGACGGTCGGCGCGCTCGTCGCGGGTGGTTCGCTTTCCGCTTGGCTTGGCGGCAGCGAATTGCGATGCGTGCGGGCATGAAGGGTAAATGGGAAGATTATGGACCCGGCGCGCGCAAGCTGCTGCTCGCCGTGGAGGAAATCATCGCCGAACGCGGGATCGAGGGTGCATCCATCCGCGAAATCCTGCGCGTCGCCAAGCAGGGCAATAACTCCGCCATCTATCGTCATTTCGGATCGAAGGAATTACTGATCCGGGCGATTTACGACATCCGCCAGGCGGAAGTGGACGATTGCCGGATGCTGCGGATGCAGGGGTTGCCGCGCCTGCCCGACGATATTCGCGGCCTGCTCGAATTATTCCTGTTGCCGGTGCTGGACGCCTTCGCAGGGCGGCAGAGGTGGATTTATTCGCAGTTCATCCTGCACCTGATCCTGAACGATCCGTTTGACGAAGCCTTTGACCGAGCCAGAGAAGGACCGGCGGTCGCGCTGGTTCATCAGGCGTTGCGGGGATGCTGCGCCGCCATGTCGGACCAGGTCTTCACCATGCGCCTGTCGGTGGCGGTGACGAATTTCCTGATGGGCGTCAGCTATGGGGACCGGGTCGCCAATCTGACCGGCGGCGCCTATCCGCGCTCCGACCAATATCTTGAAGACCTGATCACCGCAGGCTGCGCCTTGCTGATGCTGCCGCCCTTCGTCGAAGCCGCCGACACGCCCGGCTGACGATTGGCGGGGTCATGGACGAAAATCGAGGGCCCTCTCCGGCGATAGGCACGACTAAGACGATCGTCTTCTACTTCTCCCGACGGCACTGGCAAAGGTCAGGCTTGCGAGAACATGACGTTCTGCTGCTCAGGGAGAGATGAAATGCGCCCGATTTTCACCGCGCGTCTTGCGGTACTTTTAACGTCCGTTGCACCCCTGGCCCTGCCGGTCCTGGCGATCGCCCAAACGGCGCAGCCCCAGGCGTCGCCTAGCATCGACGACATCGTCGTCACCGCCCGCCGCTCCGAGGAAAGCATCCAGTCGACGCCTGTGTCCGTCACCGCCTTCAACGCGGATATGCTGCGCGAAGCTAATATCGCAACCACCGCCGACCTGATGATCAAGACGCCCGGCGTCTATCTGTCCGGATCGGGCGGGCGCGAAAATTCGGTGTTCCAGATCCGTGGCCAGTCCAAGGCGTTGAGCGGGTCCAACGCGCCTGCCGTCGTCAGCTATTTTGCCGATGTGCCCGCGCCCACCTTCGGCAGCGGCGTCGCAACCTATGACATGGCATCGGTCCAGGTTCTCAAAGGGCCGCAGGGCACGCTGTTTGGCCGTAACACCACCGGCGGCGCCGTCCTCTATTATCCCGCCGCGCCCGAATATGTCCTGGGCGGCTATGTTGAGGCGGGCTACGGCCGCTATGAACGCAAGCAATTGGAAGGCGCGCTGTCCATCCCGATCGTGGACAACAAGCTGGCGGTACGGGTCGCGGGCCGGTACGAAAAGCGCGACGGTTATACCAAGAATATCGGACTGGGCGGCGACCTGGACGACGTCAATTCCCGCGCGTTCCGCGTGTCCGTGCTGGCCGAACCAGTCGAGGGTTTCAAGAACCTCACTATCTTCGATTGGTATCGCAACAACTACACCGGCGACGCGGTGTTGCTGACCAGCCTGTTCGACAATCCCAGCCTGATCGACCTGTTGGGTCTGCGCAGCGCGATGCAGGAGGCGCTGGCGGCGCAGCAGGCGCGTGTCCCCGCGTCATCGACAGCGACGTGTCCCCCGCAATCAACCGCACCCGCCGCTGGGGCATCACCAACCGCACCGATATCGACCTGAGCGACAGCGGGGTCAGCTTCACCAACATCTTCGGCTATCGCAAAACCTATGTGAACTATAATATCAACACCGACGGCGTGCCGTTGCTGATCACGACTGGCAATCCTGCTGCCGGACTGCCCGCCGGCTTGCCGCTGACCCTGCTGAACGCAGGCGCTGTCAACAACGTCGAACAATATACCAATGAAGTGCAGATCAAGGGCAGCGCGCTTGACGACCGGGTGGACTGGCTGGTGGGCGGATTTTATCTGAAAAGCCAGCCCTACGGCCCGACGGGCAGCGGCAGTTCGATCGCCCAGGTCGTGCTGCCACCTTTCCTGCCGGCCGAAAATTACGGCACCTTCCAATATAATTTCTACACCGAAAAGAGCAAAGCGCTGTTCGGCAACGTCAACATAAAGCTGGATGAAATCGCCCAGGCTCTGCGCTTCAACGCCGGGCTGCGCTACACCTGGGACAAGGAAATCGCCTGTACGGCGACCGACAACACCACCCAGGGGACCGTCCGCCCCAATGAATGCGTATCGACCAACCCGATCCTGATCGGCGCAACCACCAACACCGCCAAATCCGATGCGCCCACCTGGACCGTGGGTTTCGACTGGCAGGTGACGCCCGACCTCTTCACCTATATTTCCACCCGGCGCGGCTATCGCACCGGCGGCATCAATACGCCCACCTTCGGCGGGCGGCTGGCGCCCTATCAGTCCTTCGGGCCGGAACGAGTCACCGACCTGGAACTGGGGGTGCGATCCGACTGGACGCTGGGCGACGTCCGCGTCCGCCTGAACCTGTCGGGCTTTGTGGGCTATTATGACGGGGTGCAGATCGCACTGAGCGGCCTGCTGACCCAGCCGGGCTGCGTTGCGGGCGATCCGGTCTTTGGCGAAGCGCCCTTTTCCCCCGATGGCGATTGCAGCGCGGACAACGATCCGCAGTCGGGCACGATGCTGGCCAATGCCGGCAAGTCGCGCGTCGCGGGGCTGGATTTTGACGGACGCATCCTGTTTTCCGATCGGCTGACCTTCACCTTCGGCGGCAACCTGCTCGACACCAAGACGCGCGAACTGACCGCCCCTGCGCCGATCGCCGCTTATCTCACAACCCAGGAAATCCCGTTCGACCTGGTGGCGAAGGCGACCTTCACGCTGGGCGCGCAATATCGCATCCCACTGGGCGCGATGGGCGATCTCAACGCGTCGGCGGACTATTATCATTCCAGCAAATTGTCCTTCGTCGACACGGCGTTGCCAGCCTATGGCCTGGCCAACATACGGCTGGACTGGCGTAATGTCGGTGGCCGCCCGATCGACGTCGGCGTCACTATGACCAACGTCTTTAACAAGACCTATCAGGCGATCGGTGCCGTATCGGGGGCGGGGTTGGGCTTCAACACAGCTATCTTCGGTCCGCCGCGCCAATATGGCCTGACCCTGCGCTATCGTCTGGGAGAATGAGCATGGCCGACCTCGAAGCGAACAAGGCGGTCGCTCGCCGCTACATGCAGGCGGTGGAAGAGGGGGACGCCGCAACGATCGAAGCGTTGCAGCATCCCGACTGCACATGGTGGATATCAGGCTTTGGCGACATGAGCCGCGCCGATTTCATCGCCAGCGTAACCGGCGGCCTGTTGTCGGCGCAGCGGCGCAGCGCGCAGGTGGTCGGCATCACGGCCGAAGGGGACAGGGTCGCGGTGGAAGTGCGCGGCGAAATGATCTTCCCCGACCGGGTCTATCGCAACGACTATCATAATCTGCTGGTGATCCGCGACGGCCAGATTCTGTCGGGGCGAGAATATATGGACACGCGCGCCGCAGCGGAGGCCTTCGCGCCGTGAGCGGCCCCGTCCCCCTCAACGACTATGACGATGCGGCGGTCGGGCGCATCACCGGCTATGTCGAACACCTGACCGGCGGCAAAGTCGTGGGCCTGGAACGGCTGATCCGTTGGCGCCCTTCCTGGTTCGCCAATGTGGAGGTGGACGGGGTGGTGCGCCGCCTCCACCTGCGCGGCAACCGGGGCGGCGACGTGTCGATCTTTCCCGACCTCAAGCGTGAGGCGGACGTGATCGACCTGCTTCACAGGCAGGGACTGCCGGTACCGGAAATCCATGGCTATCTCGCCGATCCGCCCTGCATCGTCATGGAAGCGATAGCGGGTACGCGCGATTTCTCTACCCTGGACGATGCAACGAGGATCGCGATCGGGCGCGACTATATGCACGCCGTCGCGGCGATGCACCGGCTGCCGATCGAACCCTTCGTCGCGGCCGGGCTACACCAGCCGGACGGTGCCGAGGCGATCGCGCTGGCCGGGCTGGACGCCTATATGCCGCATTATCGGCGCACCAAGAGCCGCCCCGAACCTTTGCTGGCGTTCGTGATCGGCTGGCTGCGTCGCAACGTGCCGGATTACCGCACTCAAGCCAGCTTCATCCAGTTCGATTCGGGCCAATATCTGGTCGATCAGGGCGCGATGACAAAGCTGTATGATTTCGAATTTTCGATGATCGGCGATCCGCTGGTCGATATCGCGACGATGGGGATGCGCGACAGTTTCGAACCGCTGGGCGCGCCGCTGGCGGAACTGGTCGGCTATTATGAAGAGGCGACGGGCGAGCCGGTCGACCATGACGCGGTGCTGTTCCACGTCCTGCAATTTTCCCTGCTGGGCACGATGCAGTTCACCGGGACCGTGGGTGCGCCCAAAGCGGGCGATCCTCATTCGGTCTATCTGATGTTCGACCTGGCACTGCGCCGGTCGATCCTGCTGGCCCTGTCCGCCCTGTCGGGGGTGGCGCTGCCCGATTTGCCGCCACTGGTCGAACGACAGGGTGACAATGCGCCGTTGATGGCCAAGATCGCCGATACGCTGGCCGGACTGGCCATGGCCGACGAAGGGGCGCAGATGCAGAAAAGGCAGGTGGCGGAACTGGTCGAATGGGCGGAGCGCGCCGATGCCCATGGCGCGGATATGGTCGCACGCAACATCGCCGATGTGACGGCGCTGCTGGATCGGCCGTTTCAGGACTGGAACGCGGCCGCCACGGCGCTGGAGGCGTATGTGAACGCTGCCGGGCCGGACGAGGACGCGGCGCTCATCACCCTACTTGGCACGATAGAGGGGCGGCAGCTCCAGCTTTTTGGCCCCACTGCGCTGGGCGTGGCGGCCAGCAATGTGGTGTTGCCGGTCACGCGCAGGGCATGAACAGAACAGGGACAGGCATATGAGCGACAAGATGGTGCTGATGACAGGCGCAACGCGCGGATTGGGGCGTGGCATCGCAAGGGGCCTGGCATCGCGCGGCCATAGGGTCGCCGTCACTGGGCGGGACAGGTTAGAACTGGACGCCGTTGTCGCGGAGATCGACCGGGCCGGGGGCAAAGGGCTGGCGCTGCTCTGCGACCATCGCGACGATGATGCGGTGGCCGCAGCCTTCGCCAAGCTGGCGGAGTGGACCGGCGGCAGGCTGGACCTGCTGGTCAACAATGTCGCGGCCGTACATGCAATGGACCTGATCGCACCGGGAGGTTTCTGGGAAAAGCCACTCCATCTGGCTGACATGATAAATGTCGGCCTGCGATCGGCCTATGTCGCCGCCTATCATGCAGCACCTATGATGGTCGCGGCGGGCAGGGGTCTGATCGCCAGCATATCCTTCTACGGCGCAGTGTCCTATTTCCACGGTCCAGCCTATGGCGCGGCGAAGGCAGGAACGGACAAGATGACCGCCGACATGGCGATCGACCTGGCGCCCCATGGCGTGTCGGCGGTATCCCTGTGGCCCGGTTTCATCCTGACCGATGCGGTTCGCGCCATGCCACCCGAAATGCTGCCCGAAGAGTTGCGCGCGATGTTGCCGTCCTGGGAAACCCCGGAATTTTCCGGCTTGGTCCTCGACCGGTTGATGGACGATCCTGATCTTGCCGCCCTGTCAGGCAAGGCGCTGATCGGCGCGGAACTGGGTGAAGGCTATGGCCTGCGCGATACGGACGGCAAGCAGCCTGTGTCCTACCGCGCAACCATGGGCGCACCACTCAGCTTCCTGCCGAGCTGAAATCAGGCGCGGGGCTGCATCGCGCCAAAGCAGGCCTGCAATTCCACTGCAAACAGCGCAGGCTGCTCGAACGCAGCGAAATGGCCGCCGACCGGCAGTTCGTTCCAGTGGACCAGATCGGAATAGCTGCGTTCGGCCCAGCGGCGCGAGGGGCGAAAGATTTCCTGCGCGAAGATGCTGACACCGACTGGCAGGTCCAGCCGCTGCGCCTTGAACGCGCCCGCGCTTTCCCAGTAAAGCCGCCCCGATGAAGCACCGCTGTTGGTCAGCCAGTAGAGGCTGATGATGTCCAGCATGTCGTCGCGGCTCAGCGCGTCTTCCGCCCGGCCACCATTGTCGGTCCAAGCCTGGAATTTCTCGTAGATCCACGCTGCCTGCCCGACCGGAGAATCCGCCAGCGCATAGCCGACCGTCTGCGGCCTTGTGCCCTGCAACTTGGCATAGCCCGCATCATGGTCCTGATAATATTGCATCCGCTCGACCGTCTTGGCCTCGGCGGGCGTCAGGTCGGCAAAGTCGCCGGCTTCGGGAAAGACCAGCGGCATGTTGAGGTGGACGCCCGCCAGTTCCGGCGGCGCGGCCATGGCGATGGCGGTCGTGACCGCCGCGCCCCAGTCGCCGCCCTGCGCGAAGAAACGATCATAGCCCAGCCGCCGCATCAGCGTGATCCAGGCGTCTGCGATTTTTTCGACGCCCCATCCGGTCGCGATGGGCTTGTCGGAAAAACCATAGCCGGGCAGGGACGGGATGACGAGGTGGAAGGCTGGCGCATCGGCGGTCGCAGGATCGCTGAGCGGGCCGATGACCTTCATGAACTCCAGCACCGATCCGGGCCAGCCATGGGTCAGGATCAGCGGCACGGCATCGGGCCGGGGGCTGCGCACATGCAGGAAATGGATCGCTAGGTCGTCGATCTGCATCATGAACTGGGGCAGGGCGTTGAGCGCCGCCTCACACCGCCGCCAGTCATAGCCATCGGCCCAATAGGTGCACAAGTCGCGCATCGCGGCGATCGGCACGCCCTGGCTCCAGTCCGCAACCGTCTCCGCTGCTGGCCAGCGTGTGTGAACGATCCGCCGATGCAGATCGTCCAGAGCCTCCTGCGGAATGGCCACTGTAAAGGGCGTGATGGAATCCGACATGGCGCTTTTCCCTTATCTTTAGAAAGTGACGCCCAGCGCTTCGACCGTGCCCAAATCCTCGCCCGCGACGAAGATACGCTCGACGATGTGCATCCCCTTTTGCCCCCACTCGTCCATATTGGCGATCCATGCCTGCATCGCATAGGGTGGCCAGCGGCGATAATATTCCCACAATGTCTCGTCGTCCGGTACGCCCTGCGCCCCGGTTTCGATCAGGCAGCGGCGATAATGGCGCAACAGGTCGCGTTCATTGGCGCGCCGCTCCTCGATCGTCAGCGCGCCGAGCAGGAAATAGGTGAAGTCGCGGATCGGCCGCCCCTTGCGTACCAGTTGCCAGTCCAGCCACACCCGCTCGCCGTCGGGGCGCAGATAGCTGTTGCCCTGATGGCTGTCGCCATGGACCAGGCACCATGGTCCCTGTTCCTTATGCTGCGCGAAGTTGACCAGCGCGTCGAACACCGTATGCAGCCGCGACAGGTCGCCCTTGATCCAGCTTGGCAGGAACGCCTGATATTCAGGCATTGCATGGTTTGCTTCCGCAAAACTATACATCATGTGTAGCTGCTGCGCGTCGACTGCCGTCACCATTGACACGGGCAGCCAGTCGGCCGCGTGCAGTACCGGGCTATCCCAGAAGGCACCATGGATTTTCGCCAGGCTGGCGACGGCGCGCGCGGCTTCCTCCACGCCCATATGGTCAGTGCTGACGCCGAAATGGCCGCCCTCGATCGAAAGATCCTCCATCACGACCAGTCCCTGGCCGCTATCATCGCGCGGATCCCACGCCTCGAAGAAGGAGCGGGGCGCGGGGAAGGCGACGAGGCGGCGAAAATCTTCGTAAAACCGGGCTTCCAAACGACAGATGCCCTGGCTTTCGAACTGCGCCCAATTAGCCTTCAGGCATACATTCTCCGGGATACCCGCCGCCTTTCCAACATCGTTGAGCGTCAGCTTGACCTGATATTTGGTCGTGTGGCTGTTGCGCAGGAACACTGCTTCCATCTCCTGCACCACGATGCCGGGATAGCGCGCCTGCATGATCTGTGTCAGCCATTCGGCAGTGACATTCTCCAGCTTTGCAGGGATGCCGACCGGATTTACGAAACTTGTCATGGCATCCATCCCTTATTTCATTTTCTTGAGTTCACGCAGCGCGCGATTGGCCGCGATCCGGCCGGCAATGCCCGACACGCCGCCGCCCGGATGCGCGCCCGCGCCGCCGATCAGAAATCCGGGGAAGGGCGGCTTGGGACCGCCAAAGCCAGTGGCGGGGCGATGCACGCCCGAACGCAGCGCGCCGAAATCGATATGGGTTACACAACCATTGGTGACGTTCAACCGCTTTTCCCGTTCCCGCGCGGTTTCCACGAAACGCCCGACTTCGGTGTCCAGCCCGTCATAATATTCGCCCAGATGGCTGATGACCGATGACATGGTCTTGTCCTTGAGCGCGGGCGACCAGCCCTCGCGCGCATCCACCGCCATGGCAGGCAGATAGACATAGGCCAGCGATCCGCCCGGCGGTGCCTGCGTCGGGTCGCTGTTCGACAGCGGCTGAGCGACATCGCATGGCGATCGGGAATGTCGCCGCGCCGCGCGGTGGCGAAGGATTCGCGTACTTCTTCGGACGTGCCGATCAGGCCGACCGCCTTATTCAGGTCCGCGTCGTCATGGCGCAAATCCTGATGCTTCTTCAGGCGCAATGGTCCCGACATCGCGATATTGGCCAGGAACGGCGCAGCGTTGGACCGGTTTGAGGGCGCATGTTCAATCCGCTGCATTAGTGCGCGATCGACCCCGCCCGGTGTAGTCATGCGCATGGCGGTGCGCGGGTCGCAGGTGGCAATGACCATCTTCGCCGGGATCACCCGGCCATCCTCCAGCCGCACGCCCTTTGCCGCGCCATCATCGACAATGATTTCGGCGACGGGGGCGTTAAGCAGGATCGTCGCACCGGACGCTTCGATGCTGCGCGCCAGCGCGTCGGAAAAGGACTGGAGCGACCCGATCGGCTTGCCAGTGCCATATTTATGCGTGACGGCAAAGATCATATAGGCCGCCGCATTGCCGTCATCATCCACCGGCCCCGCACCCGCCGCGATGCCCAGCAGCAGCGCGATGGTGGCGGGATGTTCGAACCGTTCGCATGCGACCTGATCCGCCGTCGCCTTTGACAGGGCGACCAGTTCGTCCTTCAGCCGCACGTTGCGCACTGCGCTGCCGATGATCTTGGACAGGTTCTTCATGTCCGGCCGACCTGGTTCCGCCATCATCATCGGAAAGCCGATGTCCATCATGACGTTCAGCGTCTTCATGAATTCCAGATAGGCCTTGCCGTCGTTACGGTTGATCCGGGCTATGTCCTCGGCTGTGCGTTTGTAATCGTAAAACAGCGCGATGGAGCTGCCATCGGGGTGCAGATAAGCATAGGTCGGGTCGGGATCGACCGTTTTGAGGCCATATTTGGCCAGCTCGAAATCCTCGATTATGCCGGATTTGCGCGCGAACAGCAGTTCGACGGCGCAGGGCGTCACCAGATGATTGGGCGCTTCGGGGATCATATAGCCCGAACTGGTCATGCCCCCGACCTTGGCCATCCGCTCGACGACCAGCACCTTCTTGCCCTCGCGCGCCAGATAGCCGGCCGCGGCCATGCCATTATGCCCGGCTCCAATGACGACGACGTCCACCTGATCGGTCATGCTCTCTGTCCTCTGTTGCTTCAGGCGGTGGCGGCGGCGGTATAGGCCTTGCCCCATTCCGCCAGCGCCAGCAGGCGGGTTTTGCGGTCGGCCTGGATCTGCGGGATTTTGTCTTCGTCGGGACCATCGGGCACGATCACCAGCGGCTCCTTGCCCAGCATGGCCAGCGCCAGCGCGCACACTTCGGCCGGATCATAAGCGATGCTATAATCCATCCCCAGCCCTTCGGTCGCGCGGCGCAGGGTGGGCGTGTCCATGATCGGCGCAGCGACGCCGACAATGTCGATATTCTGGCCGTCAAGTTCGGCCCAGAGCGATTCCACGAAGTTCAATTCGAACGCCTTGGTCGCCGAATACATCGCCAACCATGGCTGTCCGCCCAGGCCTGCGCCCGACGACATGATGACGAAACCGCCCTTGCCGCGCGCCTGGAACCGGTTGCCAAAACCATGGACGGCCTCCAGCACATTGGCCGCGTTCATGGTCAGCAGGCGCAGCGACCGTTTGACCGGCACGCCAAAGAAGCTGTTGCCCGCGCCGTCCGCGCCCGCGTTGGAGATATAGAGGCCGATATCCAGATCGGCCGTCGCCTCCACCAGGCGCGATCCCTCGCCCGTTTCCGTCAGGTCGGCGGTCAATGCGCGAAAGGCGATGCCATGTTCTGCGGCCAGTTCCTGCCCTAGCGCTTCCAGCGCAGGCAGGCGGCGCGACACCAGCACCAGGTTGATGCCCATGGCGGCCAGTTGCCGCGCATAGCAGGCGCCGGTGCCTTCCGAAGCACCCGCGATGACGGCCCAGGGACCATAAGCCGCAGCGAAGGCGGCGGCATCGAAAGCAGGCAAGTCGATCTTACGCATCGGATGAAAATCCTCTCTTGGTGCCAGCCGTTCGCCGGCTCTCTGATGGCTAGCGCCAGACCCTATAAGGCAATTGTCTTCACTCTGCCTATCGGGAGGCAGGGGGACTTCCCAAAGCAGCAGATGAAATCCCACCGACAATTGGCCATTGCATATAACGACAATAATGTCATTACATATCCAAGCGGATGGAGGGGAGCCGATCATGCCGGTCGAAATGATGCAGACACACAGGCGCGTCGTCCAAGTGATGGACCCTGTCAGGGTTGCGGCATCGCTGCGGCCCTTGCTGGAACGCTATGCCGACGATTGTGAGCGGCAACGGCGGATCGTGGCACCAGTGATGGCGGGGCTACAGGAATCCGGCCTTTTTCACATCACGGCGCCACGCCGTGCTGGCGGGCCTGGCCATCGCCTCATCACCCATATCGAAACGGTGGCGGAACTGGCCAAAGGCTGTGTCGGCACCGCCTGGGCCTATGGCTTGCTGTCGGGGATCACTGGCACCGCTCTGGCCCTGCCATCGTCGGCAACCGACCTGCTGTTCCGCACTGGGGACGAACTGTTTTGCAGCGCTTCGGCCCTGACCGGCAAGGCGGTGGCGGTGGCGGGCGGCTATCGCGTGTCGGGCCGCTGGGGCTATGGATCGGGCTGCCTACACGCCGATTGGGCGCTCAATGGGGTCATGGTCGACACGGCGCAAGGGGGCGAAGCGGCCATGGCCTTCCTCGACCTGCGCGATGCGGCATGCCGGATCGAGAATAACTGGCACGTCGCAGGCATGGCCGGGTCGGGCAGCAACATGATCGTTGCGGACGACCTTTTCGTGCCCGAAGCGCTGGTCCTGTGGACGGGCCGCGCGCCATCGGCCGATCTGCTGCTAACGATGGCAGGGCTGGAGCCGCGCGACCGCTGGCCTATGGAGCCGCTGTTTCCGCTGGGCGTACTGGCACCGATGCTAGGCGCGGCGAGCGCTCTGCTGGAGGGCGTGACGCAGGCGATGGCCGGGCGGCCCGTGGTGGGGTGGACTTATGCCAGCCAGGGCGGGTCGGAGGCGCTGGTCGGCCTGATGGGCCGGGCGGCGATAGAGATCGATTCGGCTTGGCTCCACATCCGCCGAGCCGCCGCGCTGCTGGACGATAGCGCGCAGCAACGGGTGCTGACCGGCTATGACAAGGCGCAGATCCAGGCCGATTGCGGCTATGCGATGGAATTGCTGCGCGCGGCGGGCAACCGCTTGATGGACGTGGCGGGGCCGGGCGCCTTTGCGCTGGCCAGCCCGCTCCAGCGCCTCTGGCGCGACCTCAATGTCGGCACCCGCCACAATGCGCTCAACGCGCCGCTGTCGATCGAGCTGTACGGCCGCGCGATTGCGGGCATGCCGTCCAACATCCGCCTGCTGCCGGACATTGCGCCCGCACCCGCTTGGGCAACAGCATAACAACAGGAGAGAATGGATGCCGATACCCACGACGCAGGAGATAGCGACATTTCTGACCAGCCAAGCCATCATGTTCAGCGAAGGCCGAATCGATGATTTCATGGCTGCCTTCCGCGCCATAGCGCCGGGCGGGTTCAAGGTGCAGGATCCTGCGACGGCCCCGGTGGAGGCGGGGTGGGACAAGCTGGAGGCGCTATGCGACCAGTTTCTCGGCTGGCAGTTGGTGGTGGAGGATGTGAAGGTCAGCGGCAACGAAGCGGTCATCTACGTCCGCAACGAAGGTGTGCATGACGGGCATCCGATGAAGGTCTACAGCATAGAACATTATGTGTTCGGCGACGATGGCAGCCTGCTTGCGCGCTATTTCCATCCGATGCAGTAGCAGGCCATGTCCGAGACCACATCCGTCCCGCCCGCCATCGACCCGCGCAGCCGGGCGGCGGCGTTGCGGCGGGAACGGATGCGCGACCGGCTGCTCGACACGGTATTCGACCTGTATCAGCCGGGTCAGGCGAACGGCCATCTGGTGATCGACGACGTGATCCAGGCGGCCGCCGTGTCGCGCGGCAGTTTCTACAAATATTTCGAATCGCTGGAAGCCGCCGTCGATGCGCTGGGCGAGCGGCTGACGGCGGGCATGATCGGCGATTATCGTCGGCTGTTCGATGACGATGACGCCCCGTTGCTGCGCGCGGTGGGCGGCGTGGCGATCACAATGTTGCGCGCCTGGCATGATCCGCGCTGGAGCGGCTTTACCTGTCGCGTAGATTATGTCAATTATTTCGAACGCGCCAGCAGCTTTGACCTTATGGTCCGCGATGCGCTCGACGATGCCCGGCAGAAGGGGCAGATGGATTTCGCTTCCAGCGACATGGCCGTCGACCTTATCGTCGGGGTCACGATCGAAGCGCGGCGGCGGCTGATGCGGGGAGGCATGGCTCCGCGTTCCTATATGGACGAAATGCTCTTGCGGACTTTCAGGGCGCTGGATGCTTCGCCCGTCATGCTGGCTGCGGCGTTCGACACGGTGTGGCTACGGCTGGCGCGCGACGGGCCGAGTCTTGACTGGTGGTCGGTGGGGCAGGGCGTTCCGGTCGGCTAAAGCGGGCTCGTCCCGCCGAACGATCAAGAATCAAGCGGCGTCCAGCATGGGGTGCCTGCTTTTTCCAGCGGCCCGCACTGCGCCACGCGGGTCGCGCCATTGTCCGCGATCAGGATCATCCAGTCGCCGGTGTCGCCGCAACCAATGGCCCAGACCGCATTGGTGCCGATGTCGCCCCGAAACAGCGAACGCTTCGTACTTGTACAGACCTCGCCTGCATCATGCATCAGCTTGGCGAAGGATTGCGTTCGTCCGGGCGCATCCCTTTCCTCGATCGCATTGCTGTAGCGGTTTCGGCTGCTGCCAGTGCGATGCGCTTCGGCGATGGCGATGGATGCGCCCAGCGTCGCGGCAATCACGCCGGTCGGGACCAGCGTCCATAACAATGCCCGGCGCAGGTCGCCGCCGCTATGGCCACACGCAATGCAGCCGGTTCCAAAGCCATCGATCGGCGCGCGACATTTCGGGCAGTTCATGACTCCGCACTAGCCTGCATCCCTCTCGCTCGACCCTATCCCTCGACAGGCGCAGTTGGGGCTCGGCGCAATCATTCTATAGACTATGGAATTGCCCAACCTCCCACCGGCCATAGCGCCGTCTTTGCCGCCATCGGGCGGAATGATGGGGGAACCGTTGCGTTCGCCCTCCACCCTGCGGCAGGCGGTGGTCGATCGCCTGCGCGACGCCATCGTGTCCGGCACTATCGCGCCCGGCACCTTGCTACGCGAAACCGCACTCGCCGCCAGTCTGAACGTCAGCGCCACGCCGATCCGTGAGGCGCTTGGCACGCTGGCATCCGAAGGATTGGTGGAGATCGAGGCGCATAGGTTGAAGCGCGTCACCCCGATTGATTTCCCCGCGACCCGCGACCTGTTGCGCGTGCAATGGGAATTGTGGCGGCTGGGCTATGCCTGGGGGATGGGCCATATCGGCGCAGGGCAAGCAGTCCTGCTCGATCAGGCAATCGCTGACTATCGCACGGCGCTGGACGGGGACGACTATGCCGGAGCGATTGCCGCTGGGCTGGATTTCCACACCATCTTCATCACCGCGTCGGCGAACCGCGAACTGCTGCGCTCGACCCTTGACCGGCGCGGTCTGATCGCCCGCTTCATCCTGCTGCATGGCCTCCAGACGCTGACGACGATTGGCCTGGAACAGCATCAGGCGATCCTCGCGGCGTTCAAGGCGGGCGACCATCCCGGCGTGCTGGCCTGCCTCGATCGCATGGCCACGCGCCTGATCGCCATCGCAGATGCAGGCTGCCCGGCCGCATCCGATCACCCTTCCCGATAAGCAAGAGAGACACAGGACATGGATTTCGAACTGCCAGAGGAATATCGTTCCTTTCAGGACATGGCGCGGCGCTGGATCGACAAGGAAGTGCCCAAGGAATGGGCGCGCGCGCTGGAAAAGGACGAACACAACTACCCCTTCGCGCTGTGGGACAAATTCACCGAAGCGGGCTTTCACGGCATCGGCATATCGGAGGAGTATGACGGGCAAGGCGGCGATGTTGTCATGCAGATGCTGCTGGCGCGCGAACTGGCCCGGTCGCTGGGTGGCCTCGCCTGGATCTGGGGCATCACCAGCTTTGCCGGGTCGAAATCGATCGGCCTTTATGGGTCGCCCGAACAAAAGGCGAAATATCTGCCGCTGATCGCCACCGGGCAATTGAAGGCCGCGATCGCCTTTACCGAGCCGAGCGGCGGCACCGACCTGTTGGGCGCGATGACCACGACAGCCGAACGGGTCGAGGGGGGCTGGAAACTCAATGGCGAAAAGATCTGGTCCTCCTCCGCCCATGTCGCCGACTATCTGCTGGTGATCGCGCGCAGCGACAAGGACGCTGAAAAGAAGCACCAGGGGCTGACCCTGTTCTGGGTGCCGATCAACACAGCGGGCGTGAAGATCACCCCGCTCGCCAAACTCGGTATGCGCTCGATGGGCAGTTGCTCGGTGCATTTCGAGGACGCCTTCGTCGCCGACGAACAGGTGCTGGGGGAACCGCACAAGGCCTGGTACATGCTGCTGCCCACGCTCAACAATGAACGGATCATGGTCGGCGCCTTCTGCCTTGGCGTCATCGACGGCGTGCTGGAAGATGCGCTCGATTATATGAAGCAGCGCAAGGCGTTCGGCGGGGTCATCGGCCGATTCCAGAGCTTGCAACATTATGTCGCCGACATTGCGACCATGCAGAAGACCACCGAACTAATGCTGCATTTCTGCGCCGACAAACAGGCGCGCGGCGAAAATGTCGGGGTGGAGGCCAATATGCTCAAACTCATGGCATCGGAAAACGCCAATGCCGCCGCAGACCTGGGCATCCAGATATTGGGCGGGATGGGCTATTCCGCCGAAACCGACATGCAGCGTTACTGGCGCGACAGCCGACTGTGGCGGATCGGCCCTATCACCAATGAAATGGTGCGCAACGGCATCGCCGAAAGCCTAGGGCTGCCGCGTTCCTTCTGAACCCCGGCCCTTCTGAAAGACAGGTGAAATGGCGGGGGCGGGCGCGCAGTCTCCCCGCCGATCAAGGAGACAGACGATCATGATGTTCCCCCCGCAACCCATTCCCGACCATGTGCCGGCCGATCTGGTCAAGCCCGACTTTCCCTTCATCTTTGGCATGACGACGAACCGCGATCCGTTCGACGATATGGCGATGGCGGTGCATGAAGGCCCCGACATCATCTATGCGCCTCACGCCTATCCGGGCGGAACCGCAGCCTGGGTGCCACGGCGCATGGCGCATCTGCGCGCCATTTACCTGGACACCGAACATTTTTCGTCGACCGATTTTTCCCCCTATTCCAAACTGGTCGGCGGCAACTGGATTAATTCGCCCGCTGAGTTGGACCCGCCCGCCCATGGCCCGTTCCGCCAGATGGTAAACCCGGCCTTCACGCCCAAGGCGATGGCCGCGCTGGAGGGCAAGATCCGTCAATATGCGATCGAATATATCGACGCGTTCGCCGCGCTCGGTTCGTGCGAATTCATGAGCGAGTTCGCGTTCGAATTTCCGATCAAGGTGTTCATGGATCTGATGGGGCTGCCGCATGACCGGGTAGCGGAATTCATGGAGTGGGAAAAGAACCTGCTCCACAATCACGACCTCGCGCAGATTGCCGAGGCCACACGCAGCGTGCTCGATTATCTGGGCGGGGAGATTGACGATCGACGCGCCAATCCGCGCGACGACCTTATCAGCTTCGGGGTGCAGGGTCGGATCGGCGATCGGCCACTGACGCAGGATGAACTGCTGGGCTTTATGTTCAACCTGTTCATCGGCGGGCTTGATACCGTCTCGACCAATATGGGTCTGCATTTCCGACATCTGGGCAGCGCGATGGAGGATCAGGCGCATCTGCGCGCCAATCCGTCCGACATCCCGCATGCGATTGATGAACTGATGCGGGCCTATGGCGCGGTCACGACCTTTCGCACCTGCATCAAGGAAACGGAAGTCGCCGGCGTGCGCTTCATGCCGGGGGAAAAGGTCGCGATGTCGACCACGCTCGCGGGCCGCGATCCGGCCGAGTTCGATGCGCCGACACAGGTGCGGCTAGACCGTAAGCCACGCCATGTCGGCTTTGGCTTTGGTATCCATACCTGTGTGGGCATGCATCTGGCGCGGCGGGAATTACGGATCGCGATGGAGGAATTTCTCGCCCGCATCCCGCAATTCCGTATTGCGCCGGGTCACACGGTCGAATGCCATCTGGGCATGATCCAGCCCGTCGCACTCCCGCTGGTCTGGACCCCTGCCGCCTGATCGATGGCGGGCGTTCGTCTCGCGACGGACGCCCTATAGGTCCAGGCAGGCTGCGTCAAAATCCAGGCGCGGGTTCCGCGGATGCAGCGCTTCGGCTCGGCCATAGCCGATATTGCACAGGAAATTAGCTTTCCACCGTCCATCGGGGAAAAATTCACTGTCCACGCCCGCCGCGTCGAAGCCCGACATCGGCCCGCAATCCAGCCCCAGCGTTCGCGCCGACATGATGAGATAAGCGCCCTGCAAGGTCGATGACCGCGCCACCGTCTCGGCGATCAGCGCATCCTTCCCCTCGAACACGCTCCGCATGTCGCGGGACGGGAACAGGGTAGCATATTCCTCGTAAAATCGCGTGTCCCCCGCGATGATGACGGTGCAGGGCGCCTGCGCGACCTTATCGACATTGCCCGCATTGATGTGCGGCATCAGCCGCGCCTTCGCCTCCGCCGAACGAATGAAGACGAACCGTGCGGGATTGCTGTTCGCAGTCGTCGGCCCCCATTTGGCCAGATCGTAGAGCGTGCGCACCATCGCGCCGGTAAGGGGCTGGTCGGTCCAGCCATTATGGGTACGCGCCTGCCGGAACAGCCGGTCCAATATGTCGGTCATGGAGCTCCCCAACTCGGCGCTTCGCCAGCAAGTATGTCGTCCGCCTCCCTGCCAAGCGCCTCCCGGTCCGCTCGGTTCCACACCCGATGATCGCCCCGCGCATAGCCGCGCGCATTGTCGCGATAGAGCAGCGCGTCGATCACATGGTCGCGCAATTTGTCGATTTGGCGCACGACCCGGCCAGGCGTTCCCATCACCAGCGAATGGGCCGGTACAATTGTATCGGGGGGCAGGAAACTATGCCCCGCCACGATTGACCCATGGCCAATGACGCATCGTTCCATGATCGTTGCCCCAACCCCGACCAGGCAGGCCGGTTCGATCGTGCAGCCATGCACCACGGCGCGGTGGCCGATGGTGCAATAATCGCCGATGACGGTCGGATCGTCCCAGCCGATATGGACCATCGCATGATCCTGCACGCTTGCGCAGCGGCCCACCGAGACGAACGCCCGCTCGCACCGGATGACGGCATAGGGCCATAGGCTGCAATCCTCACCCAGCCGAACGTCGCCGAAGAGGCGAACGGTCGGATCGACATAGGCGGGGGACATCGCGATCATCCTTCAACCGACAGCAGCGCCGCCCACTCGGTCGAGCGGGCGGCGCCGAGGGTCAATAGGCGCCCGGCGGCGAAATCGGGTCCGCACCAGTCAAGGCGCGACCGAAGATTTCGTAGCCTATGGTCGGGATATTCTGGATATGCCGTGTCGCCATCGACACGTCGCGCCAATAGCGATTGATCGGCTTGTCCAGCGCGAAGGCCGAAGACCCCACCTGGAACATCAGCGATTCGCTCGCCCCATGGACCAGTTCGATCATTTGCGCGCCTGCTGCCCGGTGCTTGGCCTTCTCCGCCATAGTGAATTCCTCGCCCAGGCCGACCCGGTCGAGCTTAGCGGTCAGGTCGAACAGGATCAGCTTCGCCGTGTCGATCATCGCGGCGGCCTCGCCCAGGTCGCGCATATAGGCGCCGGAACTTGTGCGCGGACCGATGATGGTGGTCAGCACCGGCTTCTTGGGCGCTTCTGCCCGCACGATTTCCAGCATCGCCTCCACTGCGCCGATCAACTGCGCGATGCCGGTCGTGCGTACGACCGGAACGGCGGGCAGCAGGTCGGACGGCGCACCGAAATGGCGCTTGGTCGGGTCGATCTGGCCGGTTCTCTCGGTCATCAGCGCCATCTGCGCGTCGGGAATGAACACGTCCTTGGCGATCGCGGTGTCGGACCCGGTGCCCTGCATCCCCGACACGAACCAGCTGTCCTCGATCGTCATCGCGTCCATCGGCAGGTAGCACATGTTGATGCCCGGAACGACGGGACCGTCATAATCTTCCAGCACCACGCCCTGCTGCGCCCAGGTCGACTGGCGTGACCCGGACATATAGGGCCATTTCCCATTGATGATCCAGCCGCCATCGACCTTGCGCGCCTTGCCGGGCGGGTTGTACGCGCCGCACACCGTCTGCGGACCGTCGGCGAACACCGCATCCTGCACGCCATCAGGGGCCAGGCTGGTGATCCAGCTGGTGCCGTTGATGATCTGCATAACCCAGCTGATCGCTGGATCGCCTTTCGCGATTTCGATCTGTACGCGGCAGAAATCGGTCGGCGACAGGCCAAAACCGCCCAGACGCTGCGGCACCAGCAGGCGCAGGAAGCCTTCGTCCTTCAGCATCTTGTCGACCGCCGGGGTCGGACAGCGCTGTTTTTCGCCGGCAGGCGCCTCGCTCTGAAGGAAATCGCGCAGGCTGCGCGCCTTTTCGACCAGCGCGTCAGCCACGCTCTTGTCGGCGAAGCCGACCTTGGTGGTAGATTCTAACTTTGCCAGGGTAGCCATCAGTTCATCCTCTCTTGTGTTCGGCATGGTGGCCGGCGATTTGCAGCGCCCATTCGCACAACCGGTCGGCGCCCCGTTCCAAATGGCCAGCCATTGCGGCGTGGCCGGAATGATGAGGGTGCTCAGTTGCAACCGCACCATCGTGTCGCAGAAAATGTCGCGGTCCAGGCGACTGCCCGTCAGCATCTCGAAATGGTCGAGTACCGGGTCCAGCGCCTGCTGCACGGCGGCCTTGTGGCGGCTGAAATGACTGCGCAGGAAATTGAGGTGGAAGGCCGGTTCGACCTCGAATATGCCGTCGGGCGACCGTTCGATGGTGAAGCGGCCGTAAAAGCGCATCACCGCGCGGAACCGCTCGATCGGGTCGGCTATGCCTTGACCCGCTTCGATAATCCCCTTTTCAAAACTGCTGCATATATATTCGCTGACTGCCGCCAGAACGTCCTCCTTGGACGTGAAATAGCGGTAAAGCGTGCCGCGCGACACGCCGCTCGCCTCGCTGATGTCGCTCATCGACAGGCGCCGCGCACCGATGCTGCCGATCGCGCGCAACGTGCCATCCAGGATTTTCTGGACGCTGCCGGATTGATCGGTGGCGACGATATCGCTCCAGTCGGTGTGCGGCATCAATTTCATGTCTGGGCTTCCATCTCGGCAAGATTGTGCGGAACGCTCACATAGCCGGGCAGATGCTGCCCGCCATCCACGTTGATCAGCTCGCCATTGACGAAACGCGACATGTCCGACGCCAGGAACAGCACCACCGGGCCGATATCCAGTTCCGGGTCGCCCGCGCGCTTCAACGGATTGCTGGCGGTCGCCATGTCCAGAAAGCCCGGCACGTCCTGCACCAGTTGCGCGAAAACCTGGCCCATGCCGGTCGGCGCGATCGCATTGGTGCGGATGTTGAACCGCCCCCATTCCACCGCCGCACTGCGGGTCAGGCCCATGATCGCGCCCTTGTTCATATTATAATCGGCATGCAGCCAGGCACCGGTCTGCGCATCGATCGAATAGAAGTTGACGATCGACCCGCCGCCCCGCGCCTTCATATGTGGAAAGGCGGCGCGCATCGCCCACCAACTGCCCCAGGTGCCGATTTCCAGCGTACGCTTGAGCATCTCGTCGGTCTTCTGTTCCAGCAGGACGTTGTCCGACAGCAGCGAGGCGTTGTTGACGAGAATATCGATACCGCCAAATTCGGCGACGGCGCGGTCGATCATCGCTTCTACGTCCGCCTTGACGCCGACATCGGCGGACATGCCGACGGCGCGCACGCCAAACTCCGCCGAAATCTCTGCCGCTACCGCTTCCGCCGCCGCGCCGTCGCGCCCGGTGATGAGCAGATGCGCGCCCTCCCGCGCCAAGCAGCGTGATATGCCATGGCCCAACCCTTGGCCCCGCCGGTGACGATCGCAACCTTGTCCTGTACCAAAGCCGTCACGCCGCAACTCCCGTTAGTGGCTCGCTCAGGGCACGGTCCATGTCCATGCGTTCCTGGCAATAATCCTGTGTGAAGACATAGCCGCGGATGGCGCCATCGCCGTCGCGGAACAGATATTTCAGGCCCATCGCGTCGTTCGCCGCTTCCTCCCACGCACCCGCCACGCCCTGCGGCGCGGGCAGCAGCACGACGGGGCAGGCGGTCGTCTTGACCTGCACTGACAGCGGCGGAAAGCGAATGTCGGTCGGCGTGCCCAGCGCGCTGGGCGCGATCGCGCGCGCGGCAGCCATGATCGGCGTGACATAGGCGGCCAGGCCGCCGGGATATTGGGCGCAGTCGCCGATCGCATAGATATCCGGGTCGCTGGTGCGGCCGGTCTGGTCGACCAGGATGCCGCGCTCCACGTCCAGCCCAGCATCCTGCGCCAGTTGCACATTCGGGCGCAGGCCAACGGCGGACAACACTACGGCGGCCTCCACCACCAGCCCATCGTCCAGTTCCGCGCGGATGCCACCGTCAGCTTTGTGGATCGCCATCACTTTGCGACCCAGATGCCATTCTACGCCCTTGGCGCTCAGCGCATCGCGGATGCGTGCGCCCACTGCGAGCGGCACCAGTTGCGCCAGTGGATGACCGAGCATGTCGACCACGACCGGCCTATAACCGCTCGCCGCCAGGTCATTGGTAAATTCCGTGCCCACAAGCCCGCTGCCCATGATGAGCACGCGCGCGCCGTCGGGCAATTTTTCACGAAATTCCCGATAATGGTCGATGCTATTGACCGCCATCGCCCGGTGGGCCGCATCGCCGTCAATTGGCGGCCGTATAGGGTCCGCCCCCAGGGCCAGCACCAGCCGGTCGTAAAAGATCGGCCCGCCGGTGGTCAGCACCGCCTTGTCCTGCCGGTCGATCGCCTCGACCACCCGCCCGGCGCGCAGGTCCAGCTTCAACTGCGTCGCCATTTTCTCCGCCGCCGTGGTGACCAGCGTATCGGCCACCTTGCCCTTGGCTAGCGCGGTGGACAAAGCGGGCTTGGAATAGAAATGCCCGTCATCCTGCGTCACCAAGGTCAGCCGGGCGTCCGGCGCGAGTTTGCGCAACTCACGCAGGACGCCATAGCCGGCCAGACCGCTGCCGATCACTACAATATGCGGGGAGCCTGTCATCGCCATCGCCCCGTCAGAGGAAGATCGCGAAGTTGGACATGCCCAGCGTCGATTGGTCGACGATGATTTCGCGCACCGCCAGCTTGTAGGCGCCATCGACCCGCCGCCACACATCCCGCCGCTCGGCCGTGATCGACTCATTGTCCGGGTTATCGAACCGGCTGCGCTCGACGTACAGATAGCTCACAACTTCATATTCGCCCGCCGTGTCGCACTGGGCAATACGGACATTGGTGACGAAGCGGCGCGTGCGCGACGGCGGATCTTCCGCCCAGGCGCTTTTCGACAGGCGCCCGGTCCGCATCAGGATCGACGCATAATTCTCGTCGAAATGCTTCATCGTGCGCACGACGTCGCGGTCCTTGTTGGGACCGTTGCGGGTCAGGCGCAGGGGCGCTGTATAGACCAGATCCTGCTCCAGATAGGCGACCCAGTCGTCGAACCGGCGCTCGTCAAGCGCCGCCGCCTCGTCATACAGGGTTTCGAGCAGGCGGTTATAGACCTCCGAACCCAACGGCACGCGCTGGATGGATACCAGCCCGCGCATGACGCTGGTCTTGTCGATCGCGGCTGTCGCGTAGTTCACGGTCATGTTGTGATCCTCTCTCTTCGCGTCGCTCAGGCTTCGGCCATCAGGTCATAATAGGCCGACCACCAAGCCCATTGCGTGTCGTCCTTGGTAAAGCCAGGATAGAGATCACCCCCGCCGACCCAGCCTTCGGGCCGTTCATGGCCATGCAGCGCCTGATATTTCAGCGTCATGGTCTTGCTCATATGCCCGCGCGAATTGCGCATGATCTGCGGCCATGTGTCGGCGTCGTCCTGCTCGATCGTACCGGAGGTGCCGGTGGACCAGATCGCATTCTGGAGCATGTCCCGCTTTACGTCCTCCGGCGCATCCTTCTCGGCGAAGATGAAGTTGATGAACTCCACCTTGTCCGGTCCCTTTGGAACATAAGTGTGTAGCGAAAGCGCGCCCGACGCGCCGCCATCCATGCGCGGCGCAAAGATGAAGGCGATCAGGATATTGGGGAACATGCCGCCGACCTGCGGAGGGATGGTCGCCAACTGGTTGACCTGCGCTTCCGACAGATTCTTGAACAGCTGCGGGATCATGTCCTTGGTGACGCCCGGCGGGGTGAGCAGGTTCAGCCGCTCCTCGGTCGTCTTACCTTCGAAACTGATGTCGGCAAACATCTTGAAGGTCTGCGCCGCTTCCAGGCAGCGCAGCGTGTGCCCCTGCGGCACCGAGATATCGACGCCATACATGCCGGGCGCGGTGTCGTAGATCGACTCGGCCGTGCCGCCCATGATGCCGCCTTCCATCAGCGACCGGTGCAGCGTCAGCGTGTGGAAACCGTCCGAACCCGACTGTTCGCCGGGGATCTTCCAGTTGCACGGCAGCACGAAGCGCTGCGGGGGGCCAAGCATTTCCAGGCCATTGTCGGTACGGCAGAATAGCTGATCGAGATAGAATTTCGCGTCGCCCAGATAATCCTCGAACGACAGATCTTTGCTCCATGTCGCAAAGATCAGCCCGCCATAAAGATGTACCCGCGCCTTTTTCAGGCCCAGTTCGTCCTTGCTGTGGCGGTTGCCGTGCATCTGTTCCTTTTCGATCGGCGCGCCGATGAAGCTGCCGTCGGAACGGAACGCCCAGCCATGATAGATGCAGCGATGCGCGGCGGCATTGCCCGCTTCGGCGGTGCACACCTTCATGCCGCGATGTGGACAGACGTTGAGCATGACGTGCACTTCGCCGTCGCGTGCCCGCGAGACGATCACATTATCCTCGGCCATGTCGCGCATGACATAGTCGCCCGCCTTGGGAATTTCCGACTCATGGCCCAGCAACAGCCAAGTCCGCGCGAAGACGCGCTCCATTTCCAGTTCGTATAGTTCCTTGTCGTTCATCACCCGCAGCGACACTTCGTTCATGTCGCGGTTGATGAGGTCGTCGAGCGTGGTCCCATCGCTCAGAGTCAAACCGGCCTTGTGCAGCATCTTCCTCTCCTTGGAAAATCCATCGTGAGTCGCGTTATACATATTGAACTAAATCTGTTCAAGTTGTAATGTTGCTCCATAAGGAGAGGATGATGAGCCAGACGTTGAAGGTGGTAATCGATAAGGCAGCTTGCTGCGGCTATGGCGTGTGCGCCGAAATCTGCCCCGAAGTATATAAACTGGATGCCAATGGCATCGTCTATGTGGAAGACCCGATCGTGCCGGCAGGTCTTGAAGACCAGGCACGCGAGGGAGCGGAGGCCTGTCCCCAGGCAGCATTGGCGGTCGTCGACGCCTGATTGGCTGCTGCGTATCCCATGGCTGAAGGCTCTGCTCGTTGGGCCGGCGAGGAACCTGCCGATAGGTAGGTTCCTCGCCGCCGGTCACTGCGGCACCAGCGCGGCCATGGGGCGGCAGGAAGGATAGAGGATGACCGACGCAAGGGACATGCTGTTCACGCCCGTCAATGTGGCGGGCCTGCGCCTGCGCAACCGCTTCGTGATGGCACCGATGACGCGCAACTTCTCACCGGGCGGCGTGCCGTCCGATGGGGTCGCCGCATATTATCGCCGTCGAGTTGAAGCGGACGTAGGCTGATCGTGACCGAAGGCATCGGCGTGGATCATCCCGCCGCCCTCGGTCGCGAATCCATGGGCGGCGGCGCGTCGCCGCTCCTGCATGGCGACGCAGCGCTGGCCCGTTGGCGCGCCATTGTCGCCGGGGTCCATGCTGCCGGCGGGCTGATCGTCCCGCAGCTCTGGCATCAGGGCGTCATTCGCGTGCCGGGCACCGGCTATGATCCGCAGGCACCGTCGGCCCGGCCATCGGGCATCTGGGGGCCGACGGACAGGGCGATGGTGCCGCCTGATTATCTCGAGGCAGTGCGCGCGCCCACGACGCCGCTGACCGACAGCGAAATCAGCGATATCATCGCCGCCTTCGCCCGCAGCGCGGCCAACGCCCGCGCGGTCGGCTTCGATGGCATCGCGCTGCATGGCGCCCATGGCTATCTGATCGACAGTTTCCTGTGGCACCGCACCAATCTGCGCGATGACCGCTGGGGCGGCGACGCGGCCACCCGCGCGCTGTTCGCAGCGGAAGTGGTCCGCGCCGTCCGCGCCGCGACCGCGCCCGACTTCCCGATCATCTTCCGCTTCTCGCAATGGAAATTGCAGGATTATGACGCCCGTAGCGCCCAGACCCCCGATGAACTGGCATCGATGCTGGCCCCGATCACGGACGCCGGTGTCGACGTCTTCGATGCCAGCACGCGCCTGTTTTCGACCCCCGCGTTCGACGGGTCCGCCATGGGCCTTGCCGGATGGATCAAGCGGCTGACTGGCAAGCCAGTGATTGCGGTCGGTGGCGTCGGCCTCAGCAAGGATCTGCAATCCTCCTTCGCCCAGCCAACGGTGATGACCGATAATCTGGATTTGGTGGTGGCCCGCATGGCGCAGGGCGAATTTGACCTGATCGCCGTCGGCCGCGCGCTGCTGATGGACCCCCACTGGGTCCGCAAGATGCGCGATGGCGGCGCGGTCGATCCGTTCCGGCTCGAGGCTTACGCCACGTTGGATTAATGCGTGTCCGCGGCGGCATAGACCTGGATGCGCGCCATGTTGGTGCGGTCCGACTGCGTCGCCATGTACCGCACGGCATCAGCCACGTCGCCCGGCTGCATTGCGGCGATGAAACTGTCCCAGGCGGGCTGGCCGCGCGCTTTCATGTCCTCGAAAATCTCCGTGTTGGTGGTGCCCGGCGCGACGATGCCGACTTTGACCCCGCTTCCGGCCAGCTCGACGCGCAGGCAATCGGTAAACGCCTCCAGCGCCCGCTTCAGCCCGCCATAGACGCCCACGCCCGGCGCGATGATGTTCGCGCCGATGCTGGATATGTTGATGATCTGGCCAGTGCCCGCCGCCTTCATCGACCGCCCGAACAACGTGCAGGTCCGCACCACCGCTTCATAATTTAGCGCGATCATCGGTCGTAATTGGTCCAGGTCGAACTGATCGATCGACGCGGCATGAAGGATGCCGGCATTGTTCACGAGGATGTCGGCGCGCCCGAACTGCGCCATCACCCTATCATGCAGGCACTGCGGCGCGCCCGCCTCGGCCATGTCGGCAACCAAGGGCAGGCAGTCGGCGCCAAGGTCCGCCGCCAGCGCCGCGAGCCGATCCGCCCGGCGCGCCACCAGCACCAGAGTCGCGCCCGCGCCCGCCAACGCATGCGCCGTAGCTGCGCCGATACCCGACGACGCACCGGTCACGATTGCAATCTTCCCCGTCAGACTGGTCATCGCATCTCTCCTTCATCCATTGTCAGACGAGGCGGATCAGCCGCTTGCCGTCATTTTCGCCGCGATACAGCCCCGCCAGTGCATCCGCGCAGGCTTCGATCCCGTCCAGTATCTCTTCCCGCCACGTCAGGCGGCCCTCGCCGATCCACGCGCGCAACTGCGCCACGGCATCGCCATAGCGGTCCATATGGTCGAAGATGACGAACCCCTCCATCCGCGCGCGCTTGACCAGCAGATGACGTTCGACCCGCGGCCCTTGCGGCCACGGTTCCCAGCGATCGATCGACGCCGTGCCGCACACCACGACCCGGCCCTTCATGGCCAGATGCGGCAGCACCGCGTCGCTGATCGCGCCCGCCACATTGTCGAAATAAATGTCGATCCCCTCCGGCGCGAGCCGCGCCACCGCCGCGCCGACATCTTCCCCGCGATAATCGATCGCGCCGTCATAGCCGAAATCGTCGACGCTGCAGCGCGCCTTCTCCGGGCCACCGGCAATGCCGATCGTGCGGCACCCCAATATGCGCGCAATCTGCCCCACCGCCGATCCGACGGCCCCGGCGGCCGTGGACACCAGCACCGTCTCGCCCGCGCGCGGCTGGCCGATCATCGTCAGCGCCAGATAGGCGGTCACGCCGTTGATCCCCAATATGCCCAGCGCCGCGCGCATCTCCGCCGCGCGGGTGCGCTGCACCACCTGGTCGGTCGAAACGCAGGCGTAGTCCTGCCAGCCAAACCAGCCAGTGACATGATCGCCGACCTGGTAGGCCGCGTCGCCCGACGCCACCACCTGTCCCGCCGCCAGCGCGCGCATCACCGAACCGATAGCGACGGGCGCGGCATAACTGCCGCTATCAGCTATCCAGCCGCGCATCGCCGGTTCGACCGACAGATAATGATTGCGCACCAGTATCTGGCCGGGACCGGGCTGGTTGATCGGGCCGGGCCGGATCGCGAAATCGGCTGCCTGCGCGATGCCGGTCGGCCGCGCGACCAGAATCACCTGGCGGTTGGCCTCACCCATCCAGCCCGGCCTTGACCATCGTGAATTTCCGCCGCGATATGCGCCATCCTGCCGATGTGCGGATCAAGCAATCGTCATAATAGCCGGTCGCCCGGTGGGTCACGCCCTGAATCTGGTCCATCAGGATGGCGTCAACATAGCTGCGCGCGACGATTTCGTCGTTACAGCTTTCCACCACGATATTGCTGATCCGGTGCAGCGTCGCCCCCATATGGCGGTGCGCGCCCTCCATATATTCGGTGATCTGGCGCGACCCGCGCCAGCGTCCGAAGCTGCCATAATCGGCTTCGCAATCGCGCGCGAAGCAGGTGCGGAACAACGGCCAGTCGCGGGTGTCGATCCCGGTCGCGTAGCGCAGCAGCAAATGGTGGATCGCCCGCTCGTCATCCGCCGTAAGCAGCGCCCTGCGCGTCAGGCTGCCATGTGCTGCCATTCTGATCCTCCCTCATGTCGTTGGACAGCATAGGGAAGGGACGGCCGATCTTGCCCGCCAAGCGATAGGATCGAGCCGCCGGCCGATCATTTCTTTGGCAGGGCATAGGCGATCAACTGGTCGCTGGAGCCCGACAGCATTGCGCCATGGCCACCGGCCGCGATCACCACGAATTGGCGTCCGCTGGCGTTGGACCAATAGCTGCTGGGCGACGCATTGCCGCCGGCGGGCAGGCGCGCCTTCCACAGCAGGCGGCCGGTCGCTGTGTCATAGGCGCGAAACGCATGTTCCTGGGTCGCGCCTATAAACGTCAGGCCGCTGGCCGTTGCCACCGATCCGCCGATATTGGGCACCCCCATCGGAATCGGCACGAAGGTCGGCAGCGCCAGCGGCCCGCTGTCGCGCGATGTGCCAAGCAGGCGACTCCACACCATCTTGCCGGTTTTCAAGTCCACAGCATTGATCCGGCCATAGGGCGGCTGCTGGCAGGGAATGGCAAGCGGCGATAGGAACGGTGCGATCTGCGCGGCATAGGGCACGCCCTGTTGCGCTGCGGGGCCACCGACATCGCCCATATGGACGGCGTTCATCGGCTTGATGCCGCGCCGGTCGGCCTCTGCGCGCGGGATAAGGCGGTTATAATTGCCGACCTGGTTGTTGTTGACGATCATCAGTCCGCGCCGGGGATCGACCGATACACCGCCCCAGTCGATCCCGCCCAGATAGCCGGGCCAAGTGATCGTCGGATGCTCTGTCGACAGCGGCGTCATGTCGCCATCGAACCGCGCCTCCCTGAATCGGATGCGGCAGATCGCCTGGTCGATCGGGGTCAGCCCCCACATGCCCTTTTCCGTCGGACGCGGTCCGGTAAAGCTGGGGATGGCAACCGAATAGGGCTGAGTTTTTGACAGGCGCTCGCCCGGCATCACACCCTGCGGCACGGGACGTTCCTCAACCGGTAGGATCGGCTTTCCGGTCACGCGGTCGAGAAAGAAAATTTCGCCACGCTTGGTCGGCTGGAGCAGGCCGCGCACCCCGCCGGGCAGATCGACCAGCGTGGGCTGGGCCGGCACGTCATAATCCCACAGATCATGATGCGTCGTTTGGAACGACCATCGCACCGCGCCGGTCATGCCATCCAGTGCAATCACCGAACTGGCGTAGCGATCATCGTTGGCCGTCCGGTGCCCGCCGAAATAATCGGGCGTGGCATTGCCGGTCGGCACATAGACCAGGCCCAGCGTCTCGTCCGAACTCATCGGCGCCCAGCTATTGGGTGTGCCGGGCGTGAAGGTCGCGCCGGCCGGCGGCAGGCCATGGTCGTCGGGGCGACCAATGTCGAAAGCCCAGGCGAAATCGCCGGTGACGGCGTCGAATGCGCGCACGACGCCGGACGGCTCCCTGATCTTCTGCCCGTCCGTTACCCAGCCGCCCAGTACCAGGCGCCCGCGCACCAGGGCGGGGGGCGACGTAACGAAATAATAGCCCTTGTCCACCTGGCCCAGCCCTGTCTTCAGGTCGACCTGTCCGCCGCGCCCGAAACCTGGGCAGGGCCGCCCGGTCGCGGCATCCAGCGCGATCAGCCGCGCGTCGAGCGTGGCGGTAAAGATGCGTTCGGCGCAGGCCCCCGTTGCGCCGGGCACGCGATAATAGGTTACGCCCCGGCACACCAGGCCATAGACCCCGGCCAGATCCGTCTTGGGATTATGCCGCCACAATTGCCGCCCGATTTCCGGGTCCAGCGCGATAACGTCATTATTGCCCGCGCACAGGAACAGGCGGTTGCCGACCTTGATCGGGTTGACCTGAAAGGCTGTGCCCTGTTTGCCGTCGCCCACCTTGCCGGTGCGATAGGTCCAGGCCGGTTGGAGGTTGCCGACATTGGACGGGCTGATCTGTTCCAGCGGGGAATAGCGCGATCCGCCTCGGTCGTTGCCATAGGCGATCCAGTCACCATCGGCCGCACTGGCGGGGGCCGGACCCCATATCCGACTCGCCGCGGCAGGCGTGCGATCGGCCCAGAACGCCAAGCCGATACTTGCCCCGACGATCAGCGCCAGCGCGGGCCACAGCACGCGTTCGCCCGGCAACGGGGTGGATCGCCCGACGTGGCGCCGATAATAGGGGGTCAGCATATAGAGGCCAAGGCACAGCGGCATGGCCAGGCGCGGGGCCAGCGCCCATCCGTCCAGCCCTACCTCCCACAAGGCCCAGGCGAGGTTCGTCGCCAGAAAAGCCCAGAACAAAGCGATCGACAGCGGAGCCCTGCGCCAGCCCAGCAGCGCGACGGTGACCATGACCAGTCCGGACGCAAGATACCAAGGCGATCCGCCCAGCAACAGCAGCCGCCCGCCAAGCCAGACAAGGCAAAGCCCGGCCACGGCAAGCAGGATCAGGAAGGCGGCATTGAGGAAGCGTTGCATGAAGGCACCTTGGCGCACGGGGGCAGGGAAGAGGGCGACGGATGCGATCAGGCAGGCAGTTGCGCGGCCAGCCAGTCGGGCACGTTCATGCGATAGCATTTCTGTTCGTACAGGCGGCTGATCCGCCATCCCGCAGGCGTGCGGACATAATCATGGATATACCACAGGCCGAAAACCAGCGTGTCGGCGTTCGTGCCATCGCTGACGGTCATGGGATTGATGCAGACGGTCTTGGTCTGCGCGCGGTCGCCATCGATGTTGTAGCGGGTGGTCGATACCCCGTGCTGGAACGCCAGGATCGGCGTCAGGCTGCTCGCCAGAAACTGTTTGATCTCGGCCAGGCTGCCCGAAACGCCGACCATTTCGGAATAGTCGATCACCGCGTCGGTTGTGAAATACTGGTCCAGCGCATCCCAGTCGCGGCCGTCGACCGCGTAGCAATAGCCCACGATCAAATCCTGTATTTCGAACCGGTCCGACATCTCCTGCACAGTCAGCATCACCCACTCTCCCTCATTCTATAGAATGATCGATCGCACAGGCCGGTTGGCCGGCCGCCTTTCGTTGGGTAGGTGTCGAAGGGATGGCGACAGGGGATGAGGCGTTACCGCAGGCACATGTCAGCGGGCCAATTTGCCTCAAGCGTTTATCTAGGAGAGTATAAATGGGTCTAGCCCCGTTCACCGAAGCCGATTTCGTCCTGTCCGCAGAGACACGGGCTGAAATCACTGCCGGGCTGACCGACAGCCAGGCATACATGGTCAATCACTGGATGGACCTGCACGAAGTCATCAATCGCGGTGACTGGGACGGAATGGATGCCTTCTTCAATACCGACACCATGACCTATGACAATCCAAACCGGCCGGACCTGGGTACTTATCATGTCTGGAAAAGCTCGCCGCAGGGCCTGTACACCACTTTCCCGCCCAGCATCTATCGCACGCTCAAGGCGTGGGGCCGGGGCGACGATGAAATCTGCGTGCTGTGCCATCACCATGGCAAGCATACCGGCGGTCCCTATATGGGCGTCCAGCGACTGGCAACGAACTCAACGTCCTGTGGTTCTCCTGGCTGCGCTTCCGCGACGGCAAGATCGACCATATCTATTCGATCTCGGACGTGCTGACGATGCTCAAGGATCTGGAAGTCATCAAGGTGCCCCAGCCCGTCGATCCCTATAAGTAAGTAAGCCTTGCCCCGGCCGCCTTCTGAGTGGCCGGGGCCATATCTTCATCAGCCGATGGCGCCGATATGGTCGATCCACTGGTGCAGCATCGTCCAGCCTTTCAGCCGGGTCGATGCGAAATTATGACAATGGGCCGCCTCCGCCAGCGTCGTCAGCGTGACATGGCGCGACCCGCGATACCCCACCGGTTCGGCATGGGGATCGGGGCTGACGTCGATGTCGGCAAAATGCAGATAGACCGGCGCGGCGATCGCGGCAGCCTCCGCCGCAACGCCGCCGGGCATGATGGCCAGCCGCCCATAGCTGTTGGGCGTCAGCGACGCCCGCGCATCGTCGGCTGCGATCACCGTTTCGGGCACGTCTGCTGCATGGAAATAGCCGTGCATCGCCGCGCGATTGGCCGCGCCATAGCCTGGCCCTGCCACCTGTGCCCCGATGGCGGATCGCACCTCGTCCGACATGGCCAGACCGATATTGGTAAAGCCAAGTACCGCGACCTGATCGAAACTGGCCCATTGCGCCTGTTGCACGATCGTCAGCATCCCGCCCATCGAATGGCCGATGCCGGTTATCCGCCGCGTGCGCCCCTCGATATGCGCGCCCCATTCCCCGACCTCCATCCGTTCCAGAACCGCCGCCAGCGCCAGATGATGCGCTTGTGCGCCGACATGGGGTGTCAACACATCTTCCCGGCCCGGCTGGCTGCTCTCGCCCATACCCAGCGCGTCCAGCGCCAGCACCGCCTTGCCCTGTGCCAAGCAATGATCGACGAAACTATAGCCCGGCCAGCCATCAATCTGCGCATCCCAATACCAGCGGCTATAGGTGCCGCCGTGCAGGCAGACGAGCAGGTCGATCGGGCCATCGGGCAGTCTGTCGGGTATCGCCAGTGTTGCCGCGATCTGGATCGCTTCGCCGAAATCGACCGCAGTTTCGACGTGCAGGGACAGTGTGAACTTCGGCATGGATCGCTCTATCCGTTCAAAGGCTGAAGCCGCCATCGACGATCAATGTCTGGCCAGTAATGTAGCGCGCACGCTCCGACGCCAGGAAGGCGACGGCCTGCGCAATATCCTCGCCATCGCCAAAGCGCTGGAGCGCGATCCGCTTGCGCTGCGCTTCCCAGATGGCGGGCGTGTAGAGGGTGGTGAGAAATTCGGCCCCCAGTCCCGCGTTGATGATGCCGGGCGCAACCATGTTCGCGCGGATGCCATAACGGCCTTCCTCTTTCGCAATGGCGCGGCCCAGCGCCTCGATCCCCGCCTTGGGCACCGAGGACAGGGCATCGCCCGGCGGAAAGCAATAATTGGCGACCGACACAACCGATACGAAATTGCCGAAAGTCTGCGCGCGGAAGTGGGGCAGGGCGGCGGCGACGATGCGGGTAAAGCCGATCAATTCGACCTCGATCACCTGCCGCCATTGATCCTCGCCGATCTGACTGACGAAGGGTTGGGCAATGTCCACACCGCTGGCGAAAATCACCGTTCCTATCGCACCGAACCGCGCCTTGGCCTCAGCAAAGCCGCTCTGGATGCTGGCCATGTCGGACAGGTCGCAATGGACGGCGATCGCTCGGTCCTGACCTCCGCGCAGCGTGTCGATCACCGCCCGCGCCTTGTCCGCGCTAGAGCGGTAGCCGATCGCCACGCCATCCCATTCGTCCGCGAGTCGACGACAAATGATGCCGCCTAGCCCGCCCGTACCGCCGACGACAAAGGCCGCACCCCGGTTCATAGCGGCAGATACGTGGTCAAATGTCGGAGCAGCCGTTCGGCAAAGGCATCATTATGGTCGCCGGTGAACATATGGCCCACACCATGCGCGACCTCGACCTCCAGATGCGGGGTCAGCGCCTGAAACTGGCGGACGCTCTCGTCCGACACGATCTCGCTCAGTTCCGCCTTCACCAGAACGACCGGCGTGGTGACGCGCATCGCGGCCGCCACCAGCGCTTCGCCTTCGGATGGCGGATGCAGAAATTGCTGCGAAGTCGTGCGCGGATCCCAGTGCCAGAACAGCCGCTCGCCATCTGTTCGCATCGCCTTGGCCAGGCCCGACACATCGGCCACACGTGGTTGGCCCAGATGGCGGTGCAGCGCATCGGCGGCCTCGTCCAGCGACACGAAGCCCGCTTCACTGGCGCGGAAGAAACCGCGTATCTCCTCCACTCCGGCGTCGTCGATATGCGGCGCAACATCGGCCAGCATGATGAGGCGCACGCGATCGGGATGCCGCGATCCACCGACCAGCGCCGACTGCCCGCCCCGTGAGGCACCTACCAGCGCCATCGGACGGCCGAGCGCCGCCAGGATCGCCTCGACATCGCGGCCATAGGCTTCCAGCAGATAATCGCCATCGCTGGCCCAGCCGCTCTCACCATGGCCGCGCAGGTCGAAGGTCAGGCCGTAATAGCCCGCCTGCGCTACCCGCCGCGCCGACCCGGCCCAGGACCGGCGACTTTGTCCGCCGCCATGGAAGAAGCAGACGGGCGGCGCGGCCGGGTCGCCATAGGCGTCCGCCACCATCGCCACGCCGTCGCCCGGCAGGCTGATCCGGGTCGCGGACATCATGCCGGGCACTCCGTGCTTATTCGGCGGCGATCGGCGGCGCGATTTCGGCGAAGCACTCATGTTCGCCGGGACCGGCATAGGCGAACTTGCCCGGCGCATGATGCCATTTGCCGTCGTTGCGGCTTTCGTAGGGCGACGCCACTTCGATCATCGCGCCATGCGTACTCTTGTGGCCGATCCAGCTCCACTTCTGCCAGGTCATGTCGGGGTCGTTATGAGTCTGGCCGCCGCCCGGCAGGTGCAGCCCTTCGGCCCGCAGCTTCTCCATCGCACCCGGCACATCGTCGGTCGAATAGCACAGGTGATGGACATGCTCGCCCACCTTGTCCAACCGGTCGCCCATCGGCGTGCCGGGGGCGGGCTGGATGAACTGGATTTCCGTGCCGCCATCATTGACGAAGGTCGCCCATTTCATGCCGGCGTCCGCACCGCTGGAAAATTCGTCATATTTGACCAGACGCTTTTCTAGGCTGGCGGGGTCCAGCACGCGCAATATCTTGGTCCAATCCACGATCGCGGTGTCCAGATCGCGCACGACCATGCACACATGGGCAAAAGGTCCGCTTGGCATAATCTTATCTCCTTGGATTTTTTAGATTTCTATCGTCGTCGTGCCGGAATTGACGGTGCCCCGTCCCTCGACATCGAGTGTGAATGTGCACGCGATGCTGTTGCCGTCGATCGCTGCGACCGTGCCGGTTACGGTCGCACGGTCGCCGCCATAGACATTGTCCAGAAACCGCGAATCCATCGCCTTGATCCGCCCGCCTGGGAAGGCGCGCATCAGCATGTTCATCATATAGGCGACATTGGCCGGTCCCTGGTTGATGACCCGGTCGCCCAGTCCCTTGGCCTTCACCACCTCGACATCCAGATGGATGGGATTGGGGTCGGCCAAGAAAACCGCCCATTGCTGCATCGCTTCGGGGCTGACGCTCTCGATCGTGAAGGGCGGCAAGGC
Source organism: Sphingobium sp. Ant17 (assembly GCF_000588875.1). Lineage (GTDB taxonomy): Bacteria > Pseudomonadota > Alphaproteobacteria > Sphingomonadales > Sphingomonadaceae > Sphingobium. Next base: position 60,083 of record NZ_JEMV01000010.1, on the reverse strand, counting down.
GTCTCCGACGGCATAGCTCATGCGGCGAACTCCTTGCGCGGCAGCACCCAGACGTTATCGGTTTCTAGAACCTGCATTCCGTCCAACAGATGCAGGCGCAGGCGATAGGTCAGCACGTCCATCACGCCCAGCTTGCGGCTGCGCTTGCGGATCAGGCTCAATATTTCGCCCGTGACCTTGTAGCTTGTCCCAACCATCAGCGGCGCGTCGAACTTGACGCCGCTGCTGCCCATCATCGGACCGTCATCGACGTCGAACTGGCAGGCTTCGCACACGCCCGCGACGGTCTTGCCCATCGCAACCTGCGTGGCGACATAATAATAGATCGGGTGGGCAGTGCCGTCGCTGGCCGGTTCGATCCCGGTGGACCGGCACAGCGCGGCATTCTCCTCCGCGCTGATCGTGAAGACCGTCGTGCCGTCCAGCGATATGCCGGCAGCGTCGGGAGCGGGGGGCAAAGTGTCGAGATCGCTCATGGCTGGTCCCTAATAAGAGCGCGGCAGGCCGAGGCTTTCGGCGATCGAGTTGCGGACCATTTCGTTGCTGATCGGGGTCATCCGCAAAATCCGGTGATCGCGCCAGTAACGCTGCATGTCGGTTTCCGCCGAATAGCCCATGCCGCCCAATATCTGGATGCCAAGGTCGGCGGCCTTCACCGCATTTTCGGTCGCGACCATCTTGAGCATGTTGGCCTCAACACCGCAATTCATGCCGTTGGACTGCATCCAGGCGACATTGTTCAGCAGCAATTCGGTGCTCTTCTGCCAGGTCGCGATATCCGCTACATAATGCTGCAACACCTGGAACCGCCCGATGATGCCGCCAAACGCTTTGCGCTGGAGCATATAGGCCAGCGCATCTTCCAGCACCCCGTCGATTGCGCCCAGGCACTGCGCGCCCACCATGATCCGCTCATTGTTCAGCGTCGGCAGCATCGCGTACCACGCCTGGCCCGGTTCCCCCAGAACATCTTCGTCGGGGACGAACACATCCTCATAATGAACCTCGCACGACCCCATCGCGCGCATCCCCAGCTTTGGTAACAGCGACGCGGTGATGCCCGGCGTCTTGGCATCGACGAAGAACATGGTCAGGCCATGATGCTTCTTTTCGACTTGTCTGTCGGTGCGGGCCAGGACGAGCAGGCGGTCGGCCGCCTTCGCGCCGGTCGTCCACATCTTCGCGCCGTTCAGCTTCCAGCCGCCATCGACCTTTTCCGCGTGGGTCTTCATCGCGCCCAGCACGTCGGTCCCGCCATCGGGTTCGGTCATGGAGAGCGACACGCGCAGCTTGCCTTGCGCCATCGGCCGCAACCAGCGGTTCTTCTGTTCTTCGGTGCCGACCGCGCTGATCGTCTTGGCCCCGCCAAAGGATGTCAGGCCCCAGACCCACAGCAGCCCGCCCGCGGTCCGTGCAAATTCGCGCGCGAAGATCATCTGCATCATGACGTCGCCGCCCAGGCCGTCATATTCCTCTGGTATGCCGATGCCGAAGAAGCCCTGCTCGGCGATCTTGTCCCATAGCGCGTAGGGGTAATTTTCCTCGTCGGCCTCCAGCGCGCGCATCCAGTCCTTGGGCGCCTCAGCATCGACCCAGCGGCGCACGATATCGCGAAAGGCCTGCTGTTCCTCGGTGAGCGAAAAATCCATTATCTTTCCTGTTCTCTTTGCCCAACTATTAGGCACTTGTCAGGGTCTTTGAGAACCTATCCTCTTATAGGGTCGAGCGATTGTAAAATTGAAACAGTTGATCCACCATCATACCCAAATGGGCGGGAATGGGATTTTGTTCGACTGGGTCTCCAGTCTCACCGATGGTATTGATGGCAATACCCAATGGTGTCGGCCAGCCGCGCAAGGCATGAGTTATGACACGCAACTGTTGGAGTGTGGCGACTGCGGCTTGCCACCCCGCCGCCGTGGCAATGCAGCCTACCGGCAGGCCGTCAAAATAGCAACGATCATCCCGATTCATATCTTCAACATAATCCAGCGCATTTTTCACAAAGCCGGAAATCGCACCGTGATAACCGGGCGATCCTAAGATGACTGCGTCAGCGGACCGCAGCGTTTCGACATAGGCGCTGGCAAGCTCAGATCGAACTGCATTTTCCGGCGAATAAAGCGGAAAGTTGATGGCATCGCCAGATAACAATGTCGTTCGCGCACCTCGTGTCTCGGCAAGGGCTAGTGCTTTGCGAAGCGCGCGCTCTGTTGAAGAGAAGGCGCGCAAGGTGCCGCCAATAGCCACAAAATGAAGTTGACCCATATTAGATCGACAATCCTCCTTCGACCGGAATGACCGAACCGGTGACATAGGCACCCGCGCGCGACGCCAGATAGATGGCCGTTCCGGCCAAATCTTCCGGCGTCCCCACGCGCCCGCGCGGCACCATGCCCTCCACCATTTTGCGCATCTCGTCCGACGCGATCACCGTCATCTCGGATTCGAAAAATCCCGGTGCGATCACATTGGCGATGATGTTGTCGCGGCCCAGTCGCTTGGCCAGCCCCTTGGCCAGCCAGTGGATTGCGCCCTTTGACGCTTGATAGGCGTAATTTTCTTTCGGCCCGACCTTCAGCGCGCCCACCGAGCCGATATTGATGAGCGAAGCTGGCCGCTCCGCCGTGCCGCCCGCGCGCAACAATGGCAGGAATTTCTGGAGGATGAAGAAGGGCGCCTTCAGGTTCAGGTCGATCACCTGGTCCCAGTCGTCCTCGCTATAATCGTCAATCGGCGCATCGGCCATCGTCCCGGCATTATTGACTAGCATGTGCATCGCGTCTTCGCGCGCAGCCACCTGCGCCACCAGAGCGTCGATCCCAGCAAGGGTCGACAGGTCGGCGGTCAGGCCGATGCAGGTGCCACCGGTTACCTCGCTGATCGCCTGCGCTGCCGCCAACACCTTGGCCTCGGTTCGGGCGCAGATATAGACCTTCGCCCCGGCCGCGGCGTAGCCGGTGGCAATATGGCGGCCGATGCCGCTCGACCCGCCCGTGACGAGCGCAACGCGGCCCTGCACGGAAAAAAGCGCGTCGATATTCATGACGCGCCCTTAGAGGCTGCGATCTTCAGGATCAGGTCGACCGTCCCTTCGGGATCGCCCACCAGCAGCGCATGATCGCCCGGATGGTCGTGGATGGTCCAGCCCAGCGCCCGCGCGCGATGATGCATCGCGGTCATGACGGTGATGGCCGCCGCAATATAATCGACAGGCTTGGTGATCGTTTCAGCCCCTATAGGAATGACACAGGATGTCGCCCGCATCGGCTGGTCGGTCAGATTATCGAGCAGCCATTGCTGCCGGTCAGCGTCCATCAGATGCGGGTGCGTCTTGGCCGCGTCCCGCTGCATCACATCTACGCCAGAGCCTATCGGCCCTTCGCCTGCCTCCAGCATCGCGTCCAGGCCAGCGAGTTGGTCTTCGGGTACATAGCCCATCAGCGACGCTATGCGCTCGCCTGAATGGGGCACGATGGCGTCCAGATAAATGACGCTGGCGATGCGGTCGCCCGCTTGCGCGATCACGCCCGGCGCCACCGTCCCGGCATAGCTGTGCGCGACCAGCACGACATCATGCAGATCCTCATAATGCAGGACGTTGACGATATCCTGCACATGGACCGTGTTGCCGACATGCCGGCCGGTCAGGTGCGCGCGCTCGCCAAAGCCGGTGAAGGTCGGCGTATAAACCCTGTGCCCCCGCGCTTCGAGCAGCTCGCGGACATATTTCCAGGTCCAGCCGCCCATGCCGCCGCCGTGGAGTAAAACAAATGTGGTCATGGCAGGTCAGCCTCCGTAGGTTCTGTGTTCTGGATGAATTCGGGGAAGGGGTCTGGCCCCCACAGGAACATGCTGTCTTCGGGCGCATGATTGGCTGATGGCCATTCGACGTCATGGGGAATGAAGTCGATGTCGGCCGAATATTCGCTGAAACTGCCCCATGGGTCGCGGACATAATAGAAATAATTGGCCCCCAGCACATGCTGGCCCACGCCCCAGTTGGGACCATAGCCCGCCCGCGCCATAGTCGATCCGCCAAGGCCCACTTCCATAACGGAGCCTACGTCCCAGCTATTATGATGCATCCCGCGTCGGTCCGACAGGACGAGTGCGAGCAGATGATGGTCGCTGCCATGCACGCCGTGCAGAAAGGCGACGCCCGGCTCGCTCTTGTCAGACAGGCGCAGGCCCAGCGTCTTTTCATAATAAGTGATGGCCGCGTTCACATCGGTCGTGAAGATCGCGAAGTGCGACAGGCGACGCGGATGGACCTTGGGTGCCTGGCTGTTGAGGATCGCGCCGGACTGACCGGGCGGGGCGCTAGCAAAGGAGAAATGGCTTTTTTCCGCCGGCGTCGCCTTGTCCGCCGGGCGGATATTGATCGGCAGGCCATCAAAGCCGCTGAACCAGATGCCCTGCGTGTCCGCACTCGTAGGCGCGTCGATATAGGTGACGCCACAGGCATCGAGATGCGCGGCAAACGCATCCATCTCGTCGGCATAGACGCCAAAGCTCAGATAGCGCAGTTGCTTGGCGCCCGCGCCCTGCGTGATGACGCCCCAGCGATGAAGATTGCCCTGTGTGAAAAGATGCAGCCCGCCGTCGCTCTCGCGCACGTCCAGACCAAAGAGGCTGTAGAAGCGGCGCGCGTCCTCCAGATCCGGGACGGCCAGCGCGAAATGGTCAATCGAATGGACGCCCAGTACATTGGCGCGCCGCCCGGCGATGCTCTTGTCGTTCATCCTGTCCTCCTTGGCATGTCGGGCGGCGGATCGTGCCGCCGCCCTTTCGCTGCTCAGGCCGCCTTAATCGGGTTGACCAGCAGGCCGATTTTCTCGATCTCCACTTCGCACACATCGCCATCCTTCATGAACAGCGGGGGATTGCGCGCCAGGCCGATGCCCGACGGCGTCCCCATCACCAGCACGTCGCCCGCCTCCAGCGTGAAGCAGGTCGACAGTAGGGCGACGGTATCGACCACATCGAACACCATGTCGGACGTGTTGGCACTCTGTACGGTCTGGCCGTTCAGGCGCGTCTCGATCTTCAGGCCCGCGCCGCCTGCGGGCAGTTCGTCCGCCGTCACCAGCCATGGTCCGAATGCGCCGGTATCGTCGAAATTCTTGCCGACGGTCCATTGTGGGGTCTTTAGCTGATAATCGCGGATCGACCCGTCGTTGAACACTGAATAGGCGGCGATGTGCGACAACGCGTCATCCTTGGCGATGTCCTTGCCGCCCTTGCCCACGACTGCGACCATTTCCGCCTCATAGTCGAGCTGGTCGGAGCAGGGCGGCTTGATGATGGGCGCGCCATGGCCGATTAGGCTAGAGTTGAACCGGCCAAACACGGTCGGGAATTCCGGCACCTGGAAACCGCCCTCCGCCGCATGGTCCTTATAGTTCAGGCCCAGGCACAGGATCTTGGGCGCCTTGATCAGCGGCGGCAGGAACGTCAGATCGTCAATCGCGACATCCTCGCCGCCTGCCACGACCGCGTCGCCCGCCTGCGTCAGCGCGTCGCCGCCCTGCGCGATCAGCGCGTCGAGATCATAGAGCCCGGCATCGCCGAACAGCGCCTTGACGCCCGCGCCGGTATCGACTGCCAAACCGGTCTGCCCATTTTTCGCAACTTTAGCCAAACGCATGATTCTATCCTCCTGATACCCTGCCACCGTGAGGGGCGCCGCCCTCCGGGTCAACATGAAATATATTCCGATAACTGAAATATACTATTCGTATTTGCCTCTGGCTTCAAAACTGCTATGGCTTTGGCGATGATGAAGAAGCTGAGCCTGACCGAGCGGGCCTATCGCCAGTTGCGGGACGATCTCCTGACGTGCCGGCTGGTGCCGGGCGATCGGATCAATATCAAAGACGTGTCCGACAATCGCGGCTTCAGCCTGGGCGCTGTGCGCGAAGCCCTGTCGCGCCTGACGTCCGAAGGTTTCGTGACGCAAGACGATGCGCGGGGCTTTCGCGCGACGCCGATTTCGATCGGCGACCTGATGGATCTGGTGACAGTGCGCAGCGATATAGAGGGGCAATGCCTGCGACGCGCCATCGCACGCGGCGGGCTGGACTGGGAATCCGCGATCGTCAGCGCCGCCCATCGCCTCAGCAAGACGCCGACCCGCGATCCCACTGATCCTGCCCGCCTGAACGAGGATTATGCCGACGCCCATGGCGCATTCCACCATGCTTTGGTGGCCGCCTGCGACAGCCCCTGGCTGCTGCGGATGCGCGACTGGCTCTACGCGCAATCGGAACGCTATCGCTACCTGACCGTCCCGCTGGCGACCGGCGAGCGCGACTTGGTCCATGAACATAGCGATATCGTCACCGCGACGTTGCGCCGCGACGCCGATCGGGCGGTCGCGCTGCTGGGCGATCACTTGGTGGCGACCGCCCGCCTGCTGGTTGATGCACAGGACGGCGCGATGCGCCTGCCGGGCCAGAAAACACAGGTGCGGGCGGCCTGACCCCATCCTAATTCTGCCGCTTCTGCCCGGTGCCGCCACCACTGGCGGGCATCAGCATGTTGCTCATCCCGCCATCGACCAATATGTCGATGCCGCTGATGTGCCCCGCATGGGGCCCGATCAGGAATAGGATGGCGTTGGCAACATCCTCCGCCACGCCCAGCTTGCGCAGCGGTATGGTCGCCTCGCGCTGGTCGCGCCTCGCCGGGTCGTCATAGCCTGCTGCCGTCATCGGCGTATAGGTCGGGCCAGGGGACACGGTGTTGCACCGAATGCGTCCGGTCCCCATTCGATGCTGAGCTGCCGGATCATCATCAGTAACGCGGCCTTGCTGCACGAGTAGAAACCTAGCGCAGGCGTCGGCGCGGTGGCGGACATGGATGCGGTGGCCACGAACGCCCCGCCGCTGGCCTTGAGATGCGGATGCGCCGCCTTGGCCAGCAGCCAGGCGGACCGTGTGTTAATCGCGAATATACGGTCGAAGTCGCTGGCGGGCAGATCAATCAGCGCCCCGCCCATGATGATTCCGGCATTGCTGATGACTGCGTCGATCCCGTCCATATGCGCCATTGCCGCCGCGACGATCCGGTCGCCGCAATCCAGCTCGGCTAGGTCGACCACGCAGGTCGCCGCCGCCGGTCCGATCGCATCGGCTACGCTCTCAAGATTGGCGGCATCCCGATCGGCCAACAGCAACTGATGCTCGCCCGCGATTACGCTGCCTGCGGCCAGCAATTGCGCGCAGGCCCGCCCGATGCCGCTCGCCGCGCCTGTGATGATGACCCGCATTCAACCTCTCCTATTTTTCTGCCTTGTCAGTCGCTCAGGCCTAGTTCGGCCATCAGCGCCGCGCGCAGTTTGAACTTCTGGATCTTCGACGCCGACATCGGCCATTCGTCGATAAATCTTATGTGGCGCGGCACCTTGAACGACGCCAGGCGCGATTTGGTGTAGGCGATCAGTTCGTCCGGCTCCACCGCGACGTAGCCATCGCGCTCGATATAGGCCGCCGGAATCTCGGCCAGCCGATCGTCGGGCAAGCCGATGACCTGCGCCAGCCGCACGGCTGGGTGGCTGGCCAGCACCGCCTCGACCTCGGCCGCTGCGACATTCTCGCCACCGACTTTCAGCATATCCTTGAACCGGCCATGGAACATCATATGGCCGTCCGCATCGATCGATCCGATGTCGGCGCTATGATACCATCCGTCCACGTCGATCGCTTCGGCGGTCTTTTCCGCGTCGCGATAGTAGCCGTCGAACAGATTATAGCCCCGGATCAAAATCTCGCCCCGCTCGTCCACGCCCCGTTCCGCGCCGGTATCGGGGTCGACGATCTTCATCTCGATCCCGGCGAGCGGGTAGCCCAGTTTTCTGAAACCCATTTCCGGGTCCATAGCTGGGCCGCCAGTGGTGACGATGCCGGTCGCCTCGGTCATGCCCATGGTGCCCACTTGCAGCATATTTGGGGCCTTGTCGCGATAGGCCTGCCCAACCCGGTCCGGCATGAACGCAAAGCAGCTATTTTGCAGACGGACGGATGACATATCCGTCTTGTCCCAATCGGGGTGAGCAATCATCGCCTGATGGAAAGTGACGAAGGGCAGGAACATCATCGTCACCTGCTCCGCCTCGATCTGGCGCAGGCTTTCCCCGGCGTCGAAATGCGGCTGGCCGATAAAGGTGCCGCCTACATCCATCGCTCCCAACATGCACAGCATCGCCGCGATATGGAACAGTGGCAGCGGCGACCAGGCCCGCTCGTCAGGCTGGAAGCCCCAGCGATAGCGCGCCAGATTGTTCGCCTCGCGCGTCACTGCCTCATGGCTGAGCAGGCACCCCTTGGGATTGGCCGATGTGCCGGAAGTGTAGAGGATCATCGCGGTATCGCGCACCCGCACGGTCAGGCGCGTGTCGTGGATGTCGCTTTCGCTGACGCTTTGTACCGCCGCATCGAACCGGGCCTGGTCGACGAAGCCGGGCGCGGAACGCCCGCCCAGCATGATGATCTGCGTCAGCAGCGGCGTGCCTGCAAGGGTCAGGGCAGCGGGATCGGCCGCTGTCGGTAGGTCGGGAAAGGCCTCCACCAGCCGCGCGCCGAAATCGACATGCTCGGTTACCAAATCATTGGTCACGATCGCGCGCAGATCGGCATTTTGCGCGACATAGGCCATTTCCGGCGCCTTGTAGCGCGCGTTCATCAGCACCGACACCGCGCCACACATCGCGTTGGCGAACAGCGCCTCGACAAATTCTATGCTGGACGGCAGCAAGATGCCGACATGGTCGCCGCGCCCGATGCCCAGCGCCTTCAGTCCGCGCGCGCGGTTAATTACGCCAGCCACCACATCATCATAGCTTTTGCGTTCGCCCGGAAATACCAGCGCCTCCTTGCCGCCGCCCTTGTCCCACCCCTTCATCAGCAGGTCGCCCAGGGTTGTCGCAGAGATGCGAATTGCGGCGCTGTTCTCGCCCTTGATGCCCACGAAAGCCCGCTCCTAATACCCGTAGATCCCGATTGGCCTTCAGATTGCAGCGTGCGTCCGTCCATGCGCCTTTCGTTGGATAGGTGCGGACAGGGCCGCCCACGCCAAGAGCGGACACAGCAAAATATCGGATCACGGATCGGGAATTTACGATGGAAGCCTATATCTACGATCATGTTCGCACGCCGCGCGGCAAGGGCCGCCCGGATGGCGCGCTGCATGAGATAAGCTCGGTCGAATTGGCGACGCAGTTGCTCAAGGCGCTTCAGTCGCGCAACAATCTCGATACCGCGCTGCTCGACGATGTGATCATTGGCATGGCACAGCCGGTCGGCGAACAGGGCGGAGTATTGGCGCGCGCGGCGGTGTTGCAGGCAGGCTATGCCCAGACCGTCGCGGGGCAGCAGATTCATCGCTTCTGCGCCACCGGCCTTGACGCGGTCAGCTTGATCGCTGCGCAGGTTCATGCCGGGATGATCGACGCGGGTATCGGCGGCGGCGTTGAGTCGATGAGTCGCACGGTGATGGGCTATGACTCCGGCGCCTGGACGTCAGACCCCGCCGTGGCTTTCAGCAATTATTACGCCCCCCAAGGCATCGGCGCGGACATTATCGCCACGCTCGACGGATATACCCGCGAGGATGTCGACGGCTTCGCCGTCGAAAGCCAGCGCAAGGCCGCCCATGCCTGGGACCAGGGCTATTTCAAGCGCTCGATCGTCCCGGTGACAGATGTGCTGGGTGAAGTCATCCTCGAACGCGACGAACATATGCGCCCCGGCACCACGGTCGAAAGCCTCGCCAAGCTCAAGCCGGCGTTCGAAGGCTATGGCAAGGCAGGGTTCGAGGCAGTGGGCAAAGCGAAATATCCCGAGCTGGAAGAAATCAACTATGTCCACCACGGCGGCAACAGCTCCGGCATCGTCGATGGTTCTGGATTGGTGCTGGTGGGATCGAAGGCATTCGGCGAGAAAGCGGGATTGAAGCCGCGCGGGCGTATCCGCTCCTATGCCAATATCGGCTCTGAACCCACGATCATGCTGACCGCGCCCACCGCCGTGTCGCGCAAGGCGTTGAAGGCAGGCGGGATGACCGAAAAGGACATTGACTTGTGGGAACTGAACGAAGCCTTCGCCAGCGTCGTGATGCGCTTCCAGCGTGACCTCGACATCCCCGATGACCAGATCAACGTGAATGGCGGTGCGATCGCTATGGGCCATCCGCTCGGCGCGACCGGCGCGATGATCCTGGGCACCGTTCTGGACGAACTGGAACGGCGCGACGCAGCAACTGGCCTCATCACGCTGTGCGCCGCCAACGGCCTGGGCACGGCCGCCATCATCGAGCGCGTCTGAACGCGCCCTTGCGAACTATAGAGCGGGACATTCCATGAAGACCATGCAACTGCAAAAGGCCGATGACGGCTTCGCGATCCTGACCCTCGACGCGGAAGAATCGATGAACGTCGTCAACGACGCTTTTTTAGCCGATATGGAAGCGGTGACGAAGCAGATCGCGGAAGATGACAGCATCACGGGTGTCATCCTGACATCGGCCAAGGCCAGCTTCATGGCGGGTGCCGACCTTAAGCAACTGGTCAACGGCTTCGGCACGCTGACGGCAAGCCAAGCCTACGCTTTCTCCAAGCGCGCGACCGACATGCACCGGGCGATCGAACAGTCGGGCAAGCCCTGGGTCGCGGCGATCAACGGGCTGGCGCTGGGCGGTGGGTTCGAACTCACGCTTGCCTGCCATCGGCGCATATTGGTGGACGACGCAAAGGTGCAGGTTGGCCTGCCAGAAGTCAATGTCGGCCTGCTTCCTGGATCGGGCGGCACGGTGCGGCTGGGCCTGATCGCGGGGATGAAAACCGCGTTCGACCTGCTGCTGTCGGGCCGTTCGGTCGGCCCCGCCGAAGCCCTTAAGCTGAAGATCGTGGACGAGGTGGTTTCCGCCGACACGCTGATCGACGCGGCCAAAGCCTGGCTTGCGACCGCGCCCGACCCGGTCAAGCCATGGGACGTCAAGGGCTGGACCCCACCGCAGAAGAAAGGGCTGACCGTCCCTGAAGACTCGACGGCTTATATGATGGCGACGGGTGGCATCGCCAAAGTGGGCTATAATCAGCCAGCTCCGCTGGCGATCCTCAATTGCGTGTTCCAGGGTCTGCAACTGCCCTTCGACAAGGCGCTGACCGTCGAGGGCAAATATTTCGCCAAGCTGCTGACCGATCCGGTCGCGCGCAACATCATTCGCACCACCTTCATTTCCAAGCAGGCCGCTGAAAAGGGCGCGCGCCGTCCCGAAGGCTTTGAGAAATTCGCGGCGAAGAAGGTCGGCGTGCTGGGCGCGGGCATGATGGGCGCGGGCATTGCCTATGTCTCCGCTAATGCGGGGATCGAGGTGATCCTGATCGACCGCGACACCGCGACCGCACAAAAGGGCAAGGATTATGCGGCCAGGGTGCTGGGCAAGCTGATCGAAAAGGGCAAGACGAAACAGGACAAGGCCGACGCCGTCCTCGCCCGCATAACCCCTACCGACGATTTCGCCCTGCTCGACGGCTGCGACCTCGTGGTAGAGGCGGTGTTCGAGGACACCGGGATCAAGGCGGAAACGACGCGCAAAGCCGAAGCGGTGTTGCCCGACCATGCAGTGTTCGCCTCCAACACCTCGACCCTGCCGATATCTCAACTGGCGCAGGCATCACAGCGCCCCGACCAGTTTATCGGCCTGCACTTCTTCTCGCCGGTCGAGCGCATGGGCCTGGTCGAAGTCATCATGGGCAAGCAGACCAGCAAGGCGACGCTGGCCAAGGGCCTCGATTATATCGCCCAACTGCGCAAAACGCCGATCGTCGTCAACGACAGCCGCGGCTTCTACACCAGCCGCGTGTTCCAGATGCTGATCCACGAAGGCGCGGCGATGCTGGCTGAAGGCGTGCCGCCTGCGGTGATCGAGAATGCGGCCAAGGCGGTAGGGATGCCCGTTGGCCCGTTGGCGCTGCTGGACGAACTGACGCTCGACCTGCCGCTCAAGATCGTCGATCAGGCGATCGCCGAGGAAGGCGACGCCTATACGCCGCCCGCCGGCGTTGCCGTCATGCGCCGTATGAAGGACGAGATCGGCCGCTCCAGCCGCAAAGCAGGCGGGGCCTTCTACGACTATCCCGAAGGCGGCAAGAAGCATCTGTGGAAAGGGCTGGCCGATCATTTCCCCACCAAAGCGGACTGGGACATCGAGGAACTCAAGCAGCGCTATCTCTATGCGCAGGCTATGGAAACCGCCCGGTGCCTGGAAGAAAATGTCCTGGAAACGCCGCAGGATGCCGATCTTGGCGCGATCTATGGCTGGGGATTCCCAGCGTGGACCGGCGGCACGATCAGCTATATCGACACCATCGGCATCAAAACATTCGTACAGGAATCTGACCGTCTGGCGCAGCTTTACGGGCCGCGCTTCCTGCCGTCCGCCTGGCTGCGCGACAAGGCGGCGCGGGGTGAAGATTTCTACACCCCCGCCAGCGAAACCACGGTCAAGGAGCCGGTCCCGGCATGAGACGCCTCATCTTCGAACCGGAACATGAACAGTTTCGCGACAGCGTCGTCAAATTCATGAGCACCGAAGTCGGCGCCCATGCCGAGCGGTTTCGCGAACAGGGCATTGTCGACCGCGAGCTGTATCTCAAAGCCGGGGCGCAGGGTCTGCTCTGCACCTGGGCGGACGAAAAATATGGCGGCGCGGGGATCGACGATTTCCGCTTCGAACAGATCATCATCGAAGAAAATATGCGCCATGGCGATGTGGGTTTCTACATCAACCTGCATAATGATCTCGTCGCGCCCTACTTCGCCAAACTGGGCAATGATGAACAGAAGGATCGCTGGATGCCCGGCATCGTTAACGGCGAAAAGATCCTGGCCGTCGCGATGACGGAACCTTCGACGGGCAGCGACCTGGCCGGGATGCGAACCAGCGCCACCGATCAGGGCGGCCATTGGCTTTTGAACGGCGCGAAAACCTATATCTCCAACGGCATATTGGGCGACCTGATCGTGGTTGCCGCGCGGACCGATCCCAACAGCCGCCATGGCCTTGGCCTGTTCGTGGTTGAACGTGGCATGGACGGGTTCGAACGCGGCCGCAAACTCGCCAAGATGGGCCTGAAGGCGCAGGACACCGCCGAACTCTTCTTTAACGATGTGAAGGTGCCCAAGGCCAATGTGCTGGGCGATCCGACCCAGGGCTTCAAATATCTCGCCCGTTTCCTGGCGCAGGAGCGGCTGGTAGCCGCGATCGGCTTCATGGCGACGGCGCAGACCGCCTTCGACATCACACTGGATTATGTGAAGGAGCGCAAGGCGTTCGGCAAACCGATCGGCGCTTTCCAGAATACACGCTTCAAGATGGCGTCGATGCGCGCCGAATTGGACGCGCTCCAGACCTATGTGGACCAATGCGTCCTGCTGCTGAACGCGGGCGAATTGACGGCGGAGGATGCATCGGCGGCCAAGCTGCTGAGCAGCGAACTTGAGGGCCGGGTCATGGACGAATGTGTCCAGTTGCATGGCGGCGCAGGCTATATGGAAGAATATCGCATCAGCCGCATGTATACCGACGCGCGGATCAGCCGTATCTTTGCAGGCACCAGCGAAATTATGCGCGAAATCATCGGGCGGGGGCTGGGGCTGGACGAACGCAAGCTGTCCTAAGTTGCTGCCGGGAGAGTGCCGATGTTGAACCTGGATCGCTTGCGGGACTACTCCATTCCCGCGGCGGAGGATATGTGCGATCCGCGCAGCGCCATCCTCTACGCACTGGGCGTGGGCGCGGGTCTCGCGCCGATCGATGAACAGAATCTGGTGTTCGAGCGTGACTTGGCGGTGCTGCCGACCATGGCGCTGGTGCTAGGTACGCCCGGTTTCTGGCCGATGGCGGCGGAACTGGGCTGGGACTGGGCCAACATCCTGCATGGCGAACAGAGTTTGCGTCTGTTCCGCCCGCTGGAGCTGGGCCAACTGGTGCACGGCCGGATCGAGATTGGCGATATCGCCGATAAGGGACCGGGCAAGCCTGCGCTGGTGCGTGCCAAGCGGACCCTGATGACGCCGACCGACCTGGTGATCGCGGAGATGGAAGAGACCTGGGTGTTGCGCGGCACGGGTGGCTTTGGCGGGCCGCGCGATCTGCCCGGTGCGGCAGCCGTCGCCATGCCCGATGAGCCGGCCCATGCCCTGCTCGACCTGCCGACCGCGATCAACCAGGCGCTGCTCTATCGCCTGACCGGGGATCGCAACCCGCTGCATGTGGATGCCGGAACCGCCGCGTCGGCCGGGTTCGATCGACCGATCCTGCATGGGCTGGCGACGATGGGGCTGGTCAGCCGGGCGCTGGTTCATTCATGCTGTGGTGGCAACCCCGCTCTTCTTACGGCGATTAGTTCGCGTTTCACCGCCCCGGTCTGGCCGGGTGAAACGGTGCGAACGGAAATCTGGCGCGATGGCGTTGATGTGCTGTTTCGCGCCAGCGTCCCCGATCGGGGCATAGTGGTCATGGATGGTGGACGGGCTTGCGTCGCCGGATTTTGAAGGGAACGGGAAGTAACGTGAAGATATTGGATGGTAAGGTGGCCCTGGTATCCGGGTCGGGTCGCGGCATTGGCAAGGCGATCGCGCTCAAACTGGCGCGCAATGGCGCGCATATCGTCGTCAACGACCTGGACGATGACGTCGCCCATGCAACGGCCGCAGAGATTGAGGCGCTGGGTGTCCGCGCAGTGGTATGCGTGGGCGACGTAACTGCGCTGGATTTCGGCGAGCAATTCATCGCCGCAGCGGCCGACGCCTTCGGCACGATCGACATCATCGTCAACAATGCCGGCTATGCTTGGGATTCGGTGCTACAAAAGACCAGCGACGAACAATGGATGGCGATGCTGGACGTGCATCTAAGCGCCCCGTTCCGCATCCTGCGCGCCGCCCAACCGGTCATCGCGGCGGCGGCCAAGGCGGAGATCGCCGCACATGGCCGCGCCACACGCCGCACCGTCGTCAACATCTCCTCGGTCGCGGGGCTGGGCGGCAATCCTGGGCAGGCGGGCTATGCCGCTGGCAAGGCCGGGATCGTGGGCCTGACCAAGACCGTGATGAAGGAATGGGGCCGCTATAATGTCACCGTCAACGCTGTCGCCTTCGGCGCGATCATGACGCGGATGACCGCGGGGGAGGCGGGCAGTTCGACCATCAATGTGAAGGGCAAGGACATCAAGGCCGGTGTCAGCGACGAAATCTTGGAAGCGATGGAAAAGGGCATACCGCTGGGCCGCGCGGGCACGCCGGAGGAAGCCGCCGGCGCGGTCTATCTTTTGTGCTTGCCCGAAGCGGACTACATCACCGGCCAGGTCATCGTCGCGGGCGGCGGCTGGCAGCTATAGGCGAGGCGGCGGGGCCGCGGCCTCGCCTGCCAGTCAAGCGGGCCAGGTCGGCGCGCGCCCCTGCATCCCCGCAAAGATCGGCCGCATAGGTTCGGGCACTTGCCCGGCACCGACACCCGTACCGAAATTCAAACCACGCCGTTCATGGATGCGCCACCCGTCAGGCGTGCGCCGCAGCCGGTCCTCATATCCGCCCACCGCCAGCAGATCGGTGGCACGCAGCGGATCGGCATCGGGAATCGCGAACCAATGCCAGGCCAGGATGCGGCTGGCCGCCCGCGCTTCGTCGCCATCCACCTCGATCACGACATTGGTGACATTGTGGCAGCAGCCCAGTAGCGCCCCCTGATAGGTCATGCATTGCGCATGGATGGCGTCCCGTCCCACCGCCTTCGCCCCGCCAAAATCGATGATGCCGTCGGGCGTGAACACCTCGTCCGCAATCCGGTGATACTGCATTGCATCGATCAGATGGGCGTAGCGATACAGGCATGCCTCTATCGCGATCCGGTCGGCCAGAATGTGGAGACTGTGGGTCATGATATCAGCCGCAACCGACCACGCCGCCATCGACCGGAATTTGCGCGCCCGTCACATAAGCGCCCGCCCGCGAACATAGAAATACGACAATCCCGGCGATGTCGTCCGGCTTGCCCAGGCGACCCAGCGGAATATGAGCCAGCAGCCCCGCATCGACACTGTCTTCGTCGCGCATGTGCGCGGTCATCTTGGTCGGGAAGAAGCCGGGGATGACCGCATTCACCGTGATGTTGCGCGCGGCCAGATCGCCCGCCAGGTCGCGCGTCATCATATGGACCGCCGCCTTGCTGGCGGCATAGCTATATGCGCTCAGCCGCTCGGTCTTCATGCCCGCGACCGAGCCGATATTGATGATCCGCGCCGGATCGTCGTCGGTTCCTGCCGCGCCCAGTTCGGGCAGCAATTCGCGCACCATGGTGAAGGGAGTCTGGACATTCACCGCCATCACGCCGGGCCACGCCTTGTCGGGGAAACTGTCTATCTCTCCGCCCCAGGTCTTGCCCGCATTATTGACCAGGATATGGCACGCCCCCACGGCATCGCGGTAGCGCGCGACCAGATCGACTGCGGCCTCCGGCGTCGAAAGATCGGCGGGCAGGGGGATGCAAGTACCCAATGCCCCCATCTCGCTCGCCGCAGCCTCGCAGATATCGGCCTTGCGCGACGTGATCGCCACCGTCGCGCCCGCGCGCAACAGCCCTTCGGCGATCATCCGGCCCAGCCCCTGCGCGCCGCCGGTGACGATCGCCTTCTTGCCCGCTAGGCTGAACAGGTAGCTCACATCGTCACCACGACTTTGCCGAATTTGTGACTGTCGCGCAGATGCAGCAGCGCTTCCTTCGCCTGCGCCAGCGGGTAGGTGGCTTCGATCACCGGCCTGATTTGATGATCACTCGCAAATGCCAGCATCTCTTGGAAATCCTGCGGATCGCCCACTTGGCTGCCGACGATGCTGGCGCTTTTCAGGAAGATGTCGGTCGCGTTGAACTTGATCTCGTTGCCCGCGGTCGACCCGTAGATGACGATGCGCGCGCCCGGATTGATCGCGCGGACATAATTGGCGAAGCTGGGCGCGGGCGCGCCGTCCAACACGACGTCGACGCCGCCGGTCAGCTTGCCGACCTGCTTGCGCCAGTCGGGGTCGGTGTAGAGCAGGCCGCCCTTGGCCCCCATGGCGATCGCGCGGTCGATCACCTCCTGGTTCTCGCCGGTGACATAGACATCGGCGCCTTTGGCGACGGCAAAGGCCAGGCCGAAGGTGGCAACACCGCCGCCCACGCCGCTGATCAGCAGCGTCTCGCCCGCCTGCAACCGCCCCTTGAACATCAGCGCTCGCCAGGATGTCAGCGCCGTCAGCGGCATCGCGCCGGCTTCCTCGAAGCTCATGAAGGCAGGCTTGGGCGCCAGATTTTCGACCGGCACGCAGATATATTCGGCGATCGTCCCGGCAAAGGGCATCCCCAGCAGGCCGAAATCGGCGGCGGGGGCATGACGGTTCGGCCCCCAGTTGCGGGCGGGGTAGAGGACGACCTCGTCGCCTTCGCTGGCCCCGCTCACGCCCTCGCCGATCATGTCCACCACGCCCGCGCCGTCGCAACCCAGCGTCGTGGGCACGGTCATGCCGGGATATTGGCCATGGGTGATGAACAGTTCGCGGTGATTGATCGACGCGGCTTTGATAGCGACCCGGACTTCGCCGGGGCCGGGCACGGGCGTTTCGACATCCGCCATGATAACGGAATCGGGTCCGTCGATCTTTTCGAGATACAGGGCCTTCATGGTGAACCTTTCCTGATGCGTCGGCGCGGCCGTTGGGATCGCCTGCCTTTTTCTGGATGGCGCGCCCGCGACGCAGCCTGTCATGCCATCAGGACAATGTTCTGGCGCGCTCATGACCTATCTGTGGATAGGAAAAGGGGATTGCATTTCAGATTTCAACGGTCAGAATATATTTGCAACAATAAAACGAATCGTGCCACGCAGCACGAACAGGAGAGACTGAATGGCCGTTGTCCCGACAATCGTCCTGCCGCCCCGCATCACTCCGACGCTGATCGAGCGTCCGGCGCTGCTGGCGCTGATCCCAAAGGTTGCCCTATCCCGCATGACGGTGGTGTCCGCGCCGGCAGGCAGCGGCAAGACCACGGCCATGCTGTTCTGGGCCGAACGTCTGCGGGCGGAGGGGCGACCGCTGCTGTGGCTGGCGGCGCGCGCGGGCATCGGCAACAAGGCGTCCTTCCTGCTCGCGCTCAAGGCTGCCGGCGTCGCGGCCCGGCTGGATTGGGCCGATCTCGACGCCGACGCGGGTGATGCCGTGTGGCTCGAGGCGCTGTCGACGGTGGTCGAACCCAAGCCGGTCATCGTCATCGACGACGCGCAACTGCTGGACGAAGCGACCCTGGCCTTCATCGCCCAGCTGTCGTCCAGCGCGCGCGACGGCCTGACCATGATCGTGGCGGCGCGCGGCTCGGTAGGACTGCCGCTGGCGCGGATGCGGGCGCTCGGTTTCCTGGTCGAGGTGGGTAATGCCGACCTCTCTCTGACGCTGGCTGAAGCCACGCAACTGGTAACGATGAGCGTGGGCGCGCCGATCGATGCGCAAAATTTGCAGGATATCGTGCGCGATACCCAGGGCTGGGTATCGGGCGTCGTCATCGCTTGCGATCTCTACCGGCGCGGCGCGCAGGGGGCGGGCCAGATGCGGCTGACCGGCCTGCGTCCGGAATTTGCTGAATATTTCCATGAAGAGGTGCTTGGCCAGCAGCCCGACGACGTGCGCCGTTTCCTGGTCGACACATCAATTCTGGATGAACTCACCCCTTCCGCCTGTGCGGCGGTGACGGGCAATGACGATGCGCGCGCCATGCTGGATCGCGTCTTTCGCGAAGGGCTGTTCCTCAATCCGATCGATCAGGAACATGGCCGCTACGCCTATCACCGCCTGTTCCGCGACATGGTGCTGGGCCGCCTGATGGACCGGGCCCCCGCGCGCGCCGCCATGATGCATTGCCGCGCGAGCGATCATTTCGCCGCGACGGGCGACATCCTCAAGGCGGTCGAACATGCCCGACTGAGCGGGGATCAGGCTTTCCTGGCCGGACAGTTGGATCGGCTGGCCGAACAACTCACCTATTCGGGTTATCTGTATCGGATCGACGAGTTGGGCGCGGAACTCCCCTGGGCCGTATTGGCACAACACCCCTATCTGCTGCTGGCTTTGGCTTGGCGGCGGATACGGCAATTGTCGTTCGCCGCCGCCGACAGGCTGATCGCCACCGCGCGGTCGATCCACGAAGCGCGCAACCAGAGCGACGACGTGTCGGCGCATGATAATGAACAACTGGATCTGATGATCCGCCATCGCCTCGTCATGCTGGCGGCGGCGCGCGACGATATGGTGGAGGTGGAGGCGGAAGCCGAACCCCTGCTTGCGGAAATGGCCGAAAGCCACGCCTATCTCAGCTGCACCCTGCTCGCGCAATTGATGTCGGCGCGGCGCGAACTCTATCATTTCCAGGACATGCTCAAGCTTGAGGCGGAAACCCGGCGCGCTTTGTCTCGCCCCGGATCGGACTTCGCGTCGATCGCGCTCAAGGCCTCGGTCGCGCCGACGCTGATGGCGCAGGGCAAGACGCAGCTGGCGCATCGTTTCCTGGACGAGGCCCTTACCCTGGCCCGCGACATTCATGGCGAGGGGTCGGGCCTTGCGGCGCTGCCCGCCTTGCCACTGGCGGAACTCCTTTATGACGCGGGCGATCTGGATGGCGCGGCGGCGCTGGTCGAACGCCACCTGCCGTGGTGCGGCAATGGGGATTCGCGGACCAGATGGCGTCGGGCTACATCGTCAACGCCCGGCTGCGCGCCGCGCGCGGCGATCTGCCGGGCGCGCTGTCGACGCTCAACGACGCGCATCTGGTCGCGATCGAATGTGGGCTGGACCGGATGCGCGCCTTCATCGTGGCGGAAGAGGTCCGCCTGCTCATCAAGGCCGGCCAGATCGAGGAAGCCGAACGGCATTTTGCCGCGGGCGATTCGCAACTGGACGGCGAACCGATCCCCACGCTGCATCCCACGCGCCGCAACGAAAGCATCGCCATCGCTTGGCTACGGATCGAGATGCAGCGCCATCGGCTCAGCCGCGCGCGCAAGGTTGCGCATCGCTGGCTGGAATTCGTCCGTCGCGCCGGGGCCGTCCGCTCAGCCGTGACGTTCGAACTGTTGCTGGCGGAAATCGCCGTGTTACAGGGCAATCGGTCCGAAGCTCGTCGCGCCGTGCGGACCGCGGTCGAAATGGCCGAACCGGCGGGCTGGGTCCGCACCTTCGTCGATGAAGGCGAAGTCATCGCCTCGCTGCTGACCGAAGCCTATGCACAGGGGCCGGAACTGGAAACCCCGGCCGACCGCTTCGCCGTGCGGCTGGTGTCGCTGATGCGCAGCGGCCCGCAGATCGAAAGCGACGAGGAGGATGACGATGATTTCGGCCTGACTGGTCGCCTTGCCAACCGGGAAGTCGATATCTTGATGATGGTGAGCGGGGGCCTGCGCAACCGCGAAATCGGCGACCGGCTTGGCCTGACCGAAGGCACGGTCAAATGGTATATGCAGCAGATCTACGACAAGCTGGGCGTTCGGCGGCGGCCGCAGGCGGTGTTGCGCGCGCGCCAGCTTGGCATACTGCCCTGACGCTCCCGCTTCCGCCTACCCAAGGATAGATTGCGCGTCCTCACGCGCCTGCCATCGCCCAGCCGGGCGAAAGGAACCATCATGGCCAAACGTAAAGTGATCATCAGCTGCGCCATCACCGGCGCCATCCATACCCCGTCCATGTCGCCCTATCTGCCGATCACGGCAGAGGAGATCGCAGAGTCGGCGATCGGCGCGGCGGAAGCGGGCGCGGCGATCATCCACCTGCACGCCCGCAATCCCGTCGACGGGCGACCCGACCAGAATCCCGATCTGTTCATGCCCTTCCTGAAGGTCATCAGGCAGCGCAGCGACGCGGTGCTGAACCTGACCACCGGCGGTCATCCCTCCATGACCGTGCAGGAACGGATGCGCCCGGCCCAGACCTTCGCACCCGAAGTCGCCAGCCTGAACATGGGGACGATGGGCTTTGGCCTGTTCCCGATGCTGGACCGGTTTAAGGACTTCAAACATGCCTGGGAACCGGCCGCGCTGGAGGCATCGCGCGACCTGGTGTTCAAGAACACCTATGCGGATATCGAATATCTGCTGGCCACCCTGTCGCCGCTCGGCACCCGCTTCGAATTTGAATGTTACGACACCAGCCACCTATATAACCTAAAATATTTCCTCGATCGCGGGCTGGTGAAGGTGCCTTTGTTCATCCAGACCTGCTTTGGCATATTGGGCGGCATCGGCAGCCATCCCGACGACATCATGCATATGAAACGCACCGCCGACCGACTGTTCGGCGATCAATATCAATGGTCGGTGCTAGGCGCAGGCGCGCGTCAGATGAGTATCGTCGCCATGGCCGCGTCGATGGGCGGCAATGTGCGGGTGGGGCTGGAGGATTCGCTCTGGGGCGGCCCCGGCCGCCTGGCGCAGACCAACGCCGAACAGGTCGCGACCGCGCGCCAGATCATCGAGGGTATGGGGCTGGAAGTGGCTACGCCGGATGAGGCTCGCGCTATTCTGGACCTCAAGGGCGCGGACCGGACCAACATCTGATGACCAAGCTATCGGGGCCGCTGGCCGGTATCCGCATCGTCGAGATCGACGCTATCGGCCCGGTGCCGCTGGCGGCGATGCTGTTGGCGGATATGGGGGCGGAGATCATCCGCGTCGCGCGACCACCATCGGCGGGCGCGGGCGACTGGGACGATGTCGGCGGCGACATTCTCCACCGCAGCCGGACGGTGATCCATCTCGACCTCAAGCGCGATGATGACCGCGCCCAGCTGCTCGACCTGATTGATCGGGCGGACGGCCTGATAGAGGGCTATCGCCCTGGTGTGATGGAGCGGCTGGGCATCGGCCCGGACATCTGTCTGGCGCGCAATCCGCGCCTGGTGTTCGGCCGCATGACCGGGTGGGGCCAATCCGGTCCGCTGGCGATGCGCGCCGGGCATGACATCAACTATCTCTCGATCACCGGCGCGCTGCACGCGATGGGCGAACCGGGGCAGCCCCCCTCAGTGCCGCTCAATCTGGTGGGCGATTATGGCGGCGGCGCCATGTTCCTGATCTTCGGCCTATTGAGCGCCCTGTTGTCGGCGCAACGAACGGGACGGGGGCAGGTTGTCGACGCCTGCATCACCGACGGCGTCGCGTCGCTGATGAGCCTTTTCTACGCCTGGCAGCCCAAGGGGCTATGGACCGATGCGCCCGCCTCCAACCTGCTGGACGGGGCCGCGCCTTTCTATCGCTGCTATATGTGCGCGGATGGTCGCCACGTCGCGGTCGGCTG
Organism: Sphingobium sp. Ant17; assembly: GCF_000588875.1. GTDB lineage: Bacteria > Pseudomonadota > Alphaproteobacteria > Sphingomonadales > Sphingomonadaceae > Sphingobium. Next base: position 37,707 of record NZ_JEMV01000010.1, on the reverse strand, counting down.
CCTGGAACCCAAATTCTTTGCCCAGATGGTCGATGGGCTGGGCCTGTCTGATCGTCGCTACGACCAGAACGACCGCGCGGCCTGGCCCATGATGCAGGCCGATTTTACCGCCGCCTTCGCGACCAGGACGCGCGACGCATGGGCCGATCATTTCGCGCATACCGATGCGTGCGTCACCCCGGTTCTGGCGATGGCCGAAGCGCCGGGGCATCCGCATAATCAGGCGCGCGGAACCTTTGTCCAGCGGGACGGCATCGCCCACCCCGCGCCCGCGCCCAGGCTGGATCTCACGGAAGGCGCCATCACCGAAGCCGCCAGCGCGGACGTGGCGGACATCATCCGCCAATGGTCCTGATCGCCACGCCAAAAGCCTGCGGCATAATTACCACGATAGACAGATTAGTTTCCATCTGTGCAACGATTCCTGCCGGAAGGTAGGTGGAGAATGGCGGCTATGACCGCCTCTATGCGCCGGTAAGGACGATGCCTGCGAAAAGAATAGGCGATCCAGATCGGCCAAGGGAGAGAGAGAATGAAATTCGGCATTTTGAAACTGGCGTTGCTGTCGACCGGTGCGACCTTGGCGACCCCGCTCTGGGCGCAGGACGCGACCAGCGTGGCGCCCCAGGCTGAAAGTTCCAGCAGCGGCGACATCGTCGTCACCGCCCGCCGTCGCGAAGAACGGTTGCAGGACGTGTCCGTCTCCATCTCCGCCTTCTCGGCCGCCTCGCTGGAGCGCAGCACCGTCCAGACGGTCAGCGACGTCAAGACGATCGCACCGGGCTTCACCTTCTCGTCCGAAGGCGGCAAGGACAATGTCGCGCTCACCCTGCGCGGCATCGGCCAGTTGCCGTTGGGCGAAGTCACGCCAGGCGTGGTCATCTACCTGAACGACACCCCGCTGCCTGCCGTCGGCTCGAACGTGCCGACCTACGACATTGGCAGCATCCAGGTGCTCAAAGGGCCGCAGGGCACCTTGTTCGGTCGCAACACGCTGGGCGGCGCCGTGGTCATCGGCAGCCAGCGCCCCTCCTATGAATTTGAAGGCTATGTCGAGGGCACATATGGCAGCTTCGACTATCGCGAACTGGAAGGTGCGATCAACGTCCCCATCGTTGCCGACAAGGTAGCGTTCCGCGCGGCCGGCCAGGTCCGGCGGCAGGATCCCCGCACGATCGCCTTTGACGGCGGGCCGGGCTTTGACAATATAAAGCAGGATGCCTTTCGCCTGTCCTTGCTGCTGGAGCCGGTCGAGGGTCTGAAAAGCACCACCATCTACGAATATTTCAAGAGCGACGAACTGGCCGGTGGCCTCTATCTGCTGCGCCAGAATTTCTCGCTCGCCGCCTTCGGCCTCGGCGTGCTGGACCCGCAGGCACAGCAGGCGCTCGAAACGCAGCGCGCCAACCGGCGCGGTTCGTTCGACGGCGGCATCAATGGCGGCCGTTCGTCGCGCAAGATGACGTCGATCACCAACGACACCTCGTTCAGCTTTGGCGACCTGACGCTGCGCAACATCTTCGGTTTCCGCAAGAATTTCAGCAATCAGCTGATCAACACCGGCGCGCTGCAAAATCTGTCGATCCCCACCGGCCTGCCCGCGCCACTCCCCGCTGCTGTGCCCTTCACCCTGTTCCACGCCGCGTCGGTGCTGGATCGCCAGTATCTGACCAACGAAACCCAGTTGCTGGGCGATTTCGGGTCGTTCAACTTCATCACCGGCGTCTTCTACAATAACGACAAGTCCGCCGGTCCCACCGGATCGCAATTCACGGCCTTCTCGGTCGGTGGAGTGCCAGCGCCTGCGGTTAGCGCGCATGTCCGCAACAAGAATTTCGCGGTCTATGGCCAGATCGGTTATGAAATCACGGATAAGCTGAAACTGAACCTCGGCGCGCGTTACAGCTGGGACAAGGTATCGGCCTGCGGCGGCACGATCGGCACCAGCTACGTCGATGAGGATACCTGCCTGGCCACGGCAGCGCTTGGCTTGGCCGATGGCGTCGGCACCGTCTCCAACAAGGGGGAGGAGCCGAGCTGGACCATCGGCCTGGATTACAAGGCGACGCCCGACTGGCTGCTCTACATTTCGTCGCGGCGCGGCTATCGCGGCGTGAACATCAACACCCCGCTGTTCGAAACGCCCTTCACCACCGGCGGCGTCGATCCGTCCTGCGTCGCAACCGGCGGCGTCTGCCCCGACCTGCGCGCCTTCCAGAAGACCGGCGAGGAGCGGATCACCGACGTCGAACTGGGGTCGAAATATGACTATCATGTGGGGGAGGCACGCGGCCGATTGAACATCGCGGCCTATTACAGCAAGTATAAAAACGCGCTGCAATTCCTCAACACGCAGACCATCATCCCCAATGGCACGCCGGATTCGCCGACCAACGGATCGCTGGCGGCCAATGTCGCCAACCTGCGGATATGGGGCGTGGAACTGGAAGCCTCGATCAGCCCCACCCGCAACTTCACCGTGTCCTTCAACGCCGCCTATACCGACGTGAAGGTGGAAAGCGTCAACGTACCGAACGGGCTGCCCGCCTCGGTCACGCTGGGCAAGGCGCAAATCAACACCTACTCGCCCAAATTCTCCGGCACGGCGAGCGTGAGCTGGATCCTGCCGATCAAGCCGGCCGACGGCGATCTCGCCTTCAACTCGGACCTGTTCATGACCGATGATTTCGGTGGCCAGAACGGCGAAAAGCTGCCCGGCTACAAGCTGGTCAACGCCCGCCTCGACTGGCGCGGCATTGGCGGCACGGGCCTGGATCTGGGCGTGTTCGTGAAGAATGTCTTCAAGGAAGAATATTTCTCGGCGTCCAGCGTATTGCTGTCCTCCTTCCCGCTCAGCTCGGTCTATGCCGGGGAGCCACGGACCTGGGGCGTCAGCGCGAAATACAGCTTCTGATGAGAAGGCAGGCGGGGCAGATAGCATCTGCCCCGCCTGCGCCTCGGGCCGGGATAACTGCGGAGTAGGATGTGACTTTGGACGATCTGCATCGCATGGACGCGGCCGCTGGCGAGATTGCGGCCCTGCTGCGCGCCAGCACGCTGGCCGCGATGATGACGCAGGCGGAAGCGCTGACGCTGGAGGGGCATGGCGCCCGCGTCACCTATTCGCGCAAAGTGTTCATTCCGCTCACCAAATTATGCCGCGACGTCTGCCATTACTGCACCTTTGCCACCACACCGCGCCGGCGGTCGACGCCTATCTCAGCCGCGAAGAAGTCCTGGCGATCGCGCGCGCGGGCGCTGAGGCCGGGTGCCGGGAGGCGCTGTTCACCCTGGGCGACCGGCCCGAGGACCGCTATGCCGCGGCGCGCGACGCGCTGGCCCGGCTGGGCCATGATTCCACGCTTTCCTACCTCGCCGAAATGGCGGAACTGGTCCTGCGCGAAACCGGCCTGTTGCCCCACCTCAACCCCGGCCTGATGGACGCGGCCGACTATGCCCTGCTGCGCCCCCATGCCGCGTCGATGGGCATCATGCTGGAAAGCAGCGCAGATCGGCTGTGCGCGCGTGGCGGCCCGCATTTCGGCTCGCCCGACAAGCAGCCTGCGCGTCGTCTGGCCACGATCGCGGAGGCGGGCCGCACCAAAGTGCCTTTCACCACCGGGCTGCTGATCGGCATCGGCGAAACCCGCGACGAACAGGTCGACGCGCTGGTCGCCATCCGCGACCTGCATCGCCAATATGGCCATATTCAGGAAGTCATCATCCAGAATTTCCGGGCCAAGCCGGGCACGCGGATGGCCGAACATGCCGAACCGGCGCTCGACGATCATCTCTGGACGATCGCCGCCGCGCGGCTGATCCTGGGACCGGACATGACGATCCAGGCGCCGCCCAACCTCCACGACCAAGTCGATCTTGCTCCGCTGATCCGGGCCGGGGTAAACGACTGGGGCGGGGTGTCGCCGGTGACGCCCGACCATGTGAACCCCGAAGCCCCATGGCCCCATCTGGAGACATTGGCGCAGGCCACCCGCGCCGCTGGCCGCACGCTTTCCCAACGCCTTGCCATCGGGCCACGTTACGCGCTGGCGGCGCAGGATTGGGCCGCGCCTGCGGTCGCAACCCTTATCCTGCGCGCGATCGACGGACGCGGCCTGCCCAAGCCCGACGATTGGGCCGCCGGGCATGGCGACGACGCGCCCGCGCTGATCGGCGGCGATGTCGGCCAGGCATCGGCATCGGTGCAGGCGCTCCTGCGCCACGCCGAAGCTGGTGCGCGCCTGAGCGAGCGTGACATCGTCACCCTGTTCGATGCCGATGGCCACGACCTTGCTGCCATCGTCGCCCAGGCCGACCGGCTGCGGCAGGAGACTATCGGCGACACGCTGACCTATGCCGTCAATCGCAACATCAACTACACCAATATCTGCCTCTACAAATGCGGCTTCTGCGCCTTTTCGAAGGGCAGTACGAAGGCGATGCGCGGCCCCGCCTACCGGCTCGACTATGCCGAGGTTGGACGGCGCGCGGCCGAAGCATGGGATCGCGGCGCCACCGAAGTCTGCCTGCAAGGGGGCATCCATCCCGACTATGACGGCAACACCTATCTCTCCGTTCTGAAGGCCGTGCGCAAAGCCGCGCCGGACATCCATATCCACGCTTTCTCCCCGCTGGAAGTTACCCATGGCGCGCATACGCTGGGCCTGCCGCTGGAGGATTATCTGGCGCAGTTGAAGGCGGCGGGCCTCTCCACCTTGCCCGGCACCGCGGCCGAGATACTCGACCCCGAAATCCGCGCGCTGATATGCCCGGACAAGGTCAGCGCAGACGAATGGATCGAAGTGATGCGCGTGGCCCATGGCATCGGCCTGCGCAGCACCGCGACGATCATGTTCGGCCATGTCGAGGCTATCGCCACTGGGCGCGCCACCTGCTGCGCATCCGCGCCTTGCAGGAACAGACCGGCGGCTTCACCGAATTTGTCCCCTTGCCCTTCGTCCATATGGAAGCGCCGATCTGGCGCAAGGGGCTGGCCCGGTCGGGACCAAGCTATCGCGAGGCGGTGCTGATGCACGCCATCGCCCGCATCGTCCTGCATCCGCTGATCCCCAATATCCAGGTGTCCTGGGTCAAGATGGGACCGGAGGGGGCGGCGGCAATCCTGAACGCGGGCGCCAACGACATGGGCGGCACGCTCATGGACGAATCGATCACCCGCGCGGCGGGTGGCGTTAACGGCCAGGAATTTGGCCCCACGCAAATGCGTGCGCTCGCCGCATCGGTCGGACGTCCCGTCCGCCAGCGCACTACCCTTTATGATCCGGTATCGCCCCGGCAAACCCACATCACGGAGTCCCTATGACCGATCTCTTGCACCCTCTGAAGGACAAGGTCGCGATCATCACCGGCGGCGGCAGCGGCATCGGCCGCGCCACCGCGCTGATGATGGCGCAGCGCGGCGCGAAGGTCGCGATCACCGGCCGCACCGAATCGCGCCTGTCCCATGTGGTCGACGAAATCACGGCGCAGGGCGGGCAGGCGCTCGCCGTCGCCATGGACGTGATGGAGGAAGCCTCGATCGCGGCGGGCATAACCAAGGTGGTCGATCATTTCGGCGGCCTCCATATCCTCCACAGCAACGCCGCCCAGACCGGCCTGATGCACGAAGACGCGCTGATCGCCGACATGGACGTCGCCTTCTGGGATCGCACTTTTGCCACCAACCTGCGCGGGTCGATGCTGTGCGCCAAGCACGCCATCCCCCATCTGCTGTCGGCAGGCGGCGGGTCGATCGTCTTCACAGGTTCCGGCAAGGGGCTGGCGGGCGATGTCGACTATCCTGCCTATGGCACGACCAAGGCAGGGATGCTGGGCCTCTCCAAATATATCGCCACCCAATATGGCAAGCAGGGCATCCGCTCCAACGTGGTCGTGGTCGGCCTGGTGATGACAGAGGCGCTGGACGACAATATGCCGCCAGAGGCCCAGAAGCTGATGACCGAACATAATCTGGTCGATTATCTGGGCCGGCCGGAGGATATCGCCGAAGTCGTCGCCTTCCTCGCGTCCGACCAGGCCCGTTATGTTACGGGCGCATCGATCGTCGCCGATGGCGGCTTTACATCCCATTCGGCGGTCTATGCGGACATGATGCGCTTCGCTGCCATGCAATCAGGAACCAGCGCATGAACTTTCCATCCATCGCCGTCGTCGGCGGCACCGGCAATCTGGGCGCGGCGATCGCCTGGCGCCTCGCCCGTGCGGGCTATCCCGTCGTTATCGGATCGCGCAGCGCGGACGGCGCGCAAAAGACGCGGCGGAACTCGGCCACGGCCTCTCCGGCGCCACCAATATCGACGCGGCGGCCGGCGCGGACATCGTCATCGTCACCGTGCCCTTCGCGGCGCAGGACGCGACGCTGCGCGACATCGCGCCCCATGTCGCGGGCAAGATCGTGGTGGACACCACCGTCCCGCTGGTCCCGCCCAAGGTGATGCGCGTGCAACTCCCCGCCGAGGGATCGGCCGCGCTCCGCGCGCAGGCCGCGCTGGGCGAAGGGATGACTGTCGTGTCTGCCTTCCACAATGTCGCCGCGCACAAGCTGGCCAAGGATGTCGATGTCGGCTGCGACGTGCTGGTGTTCGGCGATGACAAGGCGGCGCGGGGCCAGGTCGTCGCGTTGGCCGACGCGATGGGCCTGCGCGGCCTGCACGGTGGCGCGCTGTGCAATTCGGCGGCGGCCGAAGCCCTGACCTCGATCCTCATCTTCCTCAACAAGACCTACAAGGTTGACGGCGCGGGCATCCGCATCACCGGCGACCTGATCCCGCCGACGGATTGAGCGCAACCCCTTCCGGGCGGAAGGTGCGACCCGGCCACCGGGCGCGCCATCCTGCCGGGCATAAACGATACAGGGGATAGAGGAATGAAGCTCAACATCGGCGTGCCCAATTCGATGCATGTGGCGGCGATGACCCAGCCATGGGAACATGCGCTGACCGGCGACGATATCGGTCGCGCGCTTAAGGTCGCTGACGATCTGGGCTTCAACAAATGCATGTTGGGCGAACATTTCATCATCCCGCAGGAACATATCGCCCTGTCTGGCGACCATTATGTCCATGGCACGGTGGCGCTCGCTTTCCTCGCCGGGCGGACATCGAAAATGCGGGTCAGCTCGTCCGTCTCCATCCTGCCGCTGCAAAGCCCGATCGTACAGGCCAAGGCCTGGTCCACGCTCGACTGGCTGAGCGGCGGCCGCGCGACCGCGCTGTTCGGCGTCGGCTGGCTGAAGGAGGAATTCGACATGCTGGGCGTCGATTTCCACAATCGCGGGCGCATGGCGGACGAATATGTCGCCGCAATCATCGAACTATGGACGTCCGACACGCCGACGTTCGAAGGGGAATTTGTCTCCTTCAAGAATGTCGGCTTCGCGCCCAAGCCGGTGCAGCAGCCGCGCCTGCCGATCTGGTTCGGCGGTGACGCGGAACCGGTGCTCAAGCGCGTCGCGAAATTCGGCGACGGCTGGTCGCCCTTCCGCACCCCGCCCGAAAAATTCCCCGCATGTCTCGACCTTATCCGCGCGCAGCGACCTATGACGGTCGCCCGATCGACCTGTTCTTCGCGCTGGAAATGCTAAATGTCGGCGCCCATCACGAAATTATGGATGATCCCCGCGCGCCCGGCACCCGCAATGCGCAGAAAATCATCGACCAGATCGGCTGGCTGAAGGATTTGGGCGTCAACGAAACGATCGTGCCGCTGCCACCGGGCATGACGGGCCTGACCGAATATATTGAGCGCCTGCACTGGGTAGCCGAAGAAATCATGCCCAGGGTGTGAGCATTGCCCACCCGCATAGTGAATCGGAGTAGATCATGACCCAATATGATGTGGTCGTCGTCGGATCGGGCGCGGCGGGCTTGACGGCGGCGCTGCGGGCCGCTGCGGCAGGCCTGTCGGTGCTGGTGCTGGAAAAGGCCGCGCATTTCGGCGGCACCACCGCTATATCGGGGGGCGGCATCTGGGTGCCGGGCAGTCCGCAGGCGCAGGCCGCCGGGGTCGATGACAGCGCCGCGGTCGCGCGCCAATATGTGCTGGACGTCATCGGGCCAAGCGCCGACCCGGCGCTGATCGACGCCTATCTTGACGCCGCGCCGCCATGGTCGCCTGGCTGGAAAACAACAGCGCCGTCCGCTTCCTCCTCTCGCCGCCCAGCAGCGACTGGTATCCCGACATCGCCGGGTCCGCCGACCATGGCCGCCTGCTGTCGCCCCAGGAATATGACGGCAAGAAGCTCGGCGCGCATTTCGCCGACCTGCGCCCCGCGCGCGAGGAATTCAACGCACCCGGCGGCTTCATGATCGACCTGTTCGATCTGCCCTATTTGGCGGAGATGCCTTCGCCCAAATCCCTGTTCCACTTCGGCAAGCTTGCCGCGAAATTCGGCGCGGACAAGCTGCGCCGCTACCCGCGTGGCACCCGTCTGACGATGGGCAACGCCCTTGTCGCGCGGCTGCTGCGGTCCGCGCTCGACGCGGGCATAACCCTGCGCAAGTACGCGGCGGTCGATCGCCTGCTGGTCGCCGACGGCCGCGTGACCGGCGTGCGCGTGGGTGGCGAGGATATCGCCGCCAACGTCGGCGTGCTGCTGGCGGCGGGCGGCTTTTCCGCCAGCGAGCAATTGCGCAAAGCCTATATCCCTTATGCGGAGGACCATGTCTCTATCCTCCCCTACGAAAATACCGGCGACGGCATGAATATGGGTCTGGAGGCTGGCGCATCGCTGGACGGCGACAATCTGGTCAACGCCGTTTGGGCCGTGGTATCCACCATGACCCGGCCCGACGGCTATGTCGCCCGCTACGCGCATCTGATCGACATGTCGAAACCCGGCTGCATCGCCGTCAACGGGAAGGGCGAGCGGTTCGGCAACGAAGCGTCGGTGCATTTCGTTGAGGCGATGCACGCCACCGGTACGGTGCCCGCCCATATCATCGGCGACGCCCATTGCGTCAAGACCTACGGCATGGGCATGGTGCTGCCCGGCGGCGGCGGGCTGAAAAAGCTGATCGCGGCTGGCTATGTGATCGAAGCGCCGACTCTGCGGGCACTCGCCGACAAGATCGGCGTCGATGGCGACGGCCTGCTCGCGACCGTGGCCAAGATGAATCGTTACGCCGAAACCGGCAGAGACCCCGATTTCGGCAAGGGCGATACCCAGATCGACATCGAGATCGGCGACCCGAAGCACAAACCCAACCCCTGCCTCGGCCGCGTCGAAAAGGCGCCTTTCTACGCGATCAAGATCCATCCGGGCGACGGATCGACCACGGTGGGCTTGAAGATCGACGCGCATTGTCGGGTCATCGGCACCGGTGGTGCGCCGGTCGCGGGCCTCTATGCCGCGGGGCTGGACGCCAATTCCATCTGGCGCGGCAAGTCGCCCGCCCATGGCTGCAATGTTGGTCCGGCGATGGTGACGGGCTATATTGCGGGGCAGGCGATGGCGGAAGCGCTGGTGCCCGTCTGACCGTTCAGGCGGGTTCGCTGACCCCGGCCCGCGCCTTCGCGGTGGCGACCAGTGCGTACAGACCCGCATTATAGTCGGTCATCTGCGCCATCGTCAGGTGGCGATAGGGCGTCATCGGGCAGAGCGAATCCACCACGTCCCAGAAGGGCTCGATCTTCTCCAGCACCTCGTCCACCGGGCCGCAGGTCACGAACGCCTCTACCATATCATCGGACACATTGCCGATCACCTTGGCGATGTCGCCATGTTCGCCCAGGCTCAGTTGGCAGGCCCGCGCCTGGTCGCCAAAGCCGATCGCTTCGAAGAACGGCTCATATTCCTTATAGCCCGAATAGGCGGCCACCGTCGCGCGGCTGTCGTCGATCGCCTTCTGCTTGTCGTCGTTGACCGCGATCCAAGGCCAGGCGTTAATCTCTATGTCGCTGCGCGCGCGGCCATATTTGGCCAGCGTCGCTTCGATGAAGGGCAGCTTGCTGCGCGCATAGGCCGCCGACCAGAGCGCATGGACCATCAGCCCGTCGCCAACCTCCAGCGCCAGCGCGGTCATCTTGTCCTGCAACGCAGCGATCCAGATCGGGATTTCCACACGAACTGGCGGCGCCGTCAGCATCATCTCGCCAAAATCGGCGGTGAAGTACTCGCCCTCGATCGGGTCCAGCCCGGTATGCGCGTTGGCAATGACATAGCGGATCACCTTCACGCTCTCGCGCAAATGGGTCAGCAATTTGCGTTCCGGTTCGCCATACATGCCGGTGACACAACTCTTGATGCTGGACCCCAGCCCCAGCACGAAGCGCCCGCCCGAAATCCGGTCCACGTCCATCGCCGCATAGGCGGTTTCGACCGGGCTGCGCGTGCCCGCGATCGCGACGCCGGTGCCCACCTTCAGGCTGCTGGTCAGCGCAGCCGTCGCCGCCATCGGCACGAAGGGCGGGCCGTAAATCTGGAGCGAAAAGCAACCCTCGAAGCCGACCTGCTCCATCTTCTGGCCGATCCCGCCCATCATGGGGGCGGGCAGGGTCGGCATGACCCCCCACCAGCGGCGTTCGCCGCCGACGGCGTTGACGAGCTTTGGCATGAAGCATCCCGAAAAAACCGGGCGGACCATAGTGGTCCGCCCTTCAGGGGGAGGGGGAGATCAGAACTGGAACAGTTCCTTGCGCAGGCCGATGATGTCGCTGCAATCGGCGCTCACATTATCGCGATAGGCGAAGTCGCCCTTTGCCTGGCGATCGGCCAGTTCCATCATCGCCATGCGATAACGCTGCCCGGCCTGGTCGAACTTGCTGTGCAAATCCTTGCGGTCGGTATGGCGCATGTAACGCGGGCTTTGCGGGGAGGTCATATAGCTGTCCTGCCGCGACACCTTGTAGCCCGCCTTGGGCATGACATAGCTGAACATGCGCCCGGCATTGCTGGTGTTCATGACCATTTCCATCCGCGTACGATCCCGCGTTTCAGGGGTGCAGGGGTGGAACAGCGGCACGTCGTCGCCGGGGCTGAACCGGCCATAGGCGATCGCGCAATGCGACCGCAGATAGATGCGGATCACCTGCCGCACATTCTGGGTCGGCTGCTTGATGCCGCTGAAGAATTTCATCACGGGCGCGACCGATTTATTGACGCAGGTGCGGACCATGGTGACGGTCTCGCTGTCATAATAGGTCTCGATCGTCTCGCTGTCCGACCGTTCGTCGCCCACGACGTCGGCGTGCAGGAAATCGGCATGGGTCAGGTCGATCAGATTCTCGAGGCTGATCGGCGCGGCGCTTTCGAAGCGCACCGTCGCCGTCATGTGCCGGGGCAGGCCACCCTTGGGCGGCAGGAAGGGCAGGCTGGGCAAATGGCGCGGATCGGCCGCCAGCGGATTGCCCAGCCAGATCCAGACCACCCCATAATGTTCCATCACCGGATAGTGGCCACGTGCGTCGGTATAGTCGCTCTTGTCACGCACCACGCGCTCATTGGGGTGGAACTCGCTGGCCACGACCACGCCATTGTCGCGCCACAGGAAAATCGGGTTGGAATAGACGGCACGGCGCACCGGCTTGCCCGTCACCGAATAGTCGTGGGCGACCGGGAACCAGCTGTCGCGCATCACGATATTGTGCGGAACCCAGCGGTTGACGACATTCATGGCGATCGGGCTGCCACCGGATGGCGGCGCGCTATTGTCGTCATGGGATGCGGGGTGATCGGCGATGTCTAACATGGTCAAATCCTCCTTCAGGCCGCTACGGTCTGGTCGTGGGTGTCCTGCGGCGCGTCGAGCAGGGCGTTGCGCAAATCCTCGCCATGCAGCGATACGGTCGGCTTGGTGGTCCGCAGCTTCGATCCGTCGATGGACGACAGGACGGTCAGCGGATTGATCCCGCGCAGCATCGCGCCACGCAGCCCCGGCCGACGCACGCCCAGTTCCGCGCGCCAGCGCACGGCGGTCACGCCGCGCGCTGCAGGGACGGGGGACAGCACGGCATGGAGCAGGTCGTTGAAGGCGTCGTCGCGCAGCGTCAGACGCGTCTCGCCGGTCAGCGGATGGGTGCGGGTCAGCAGCGTCAGCGGAAATTCGGCGACGAAATGCGATGGCCAATGCAGCGGGTGCCATTGGCAACTGCGCTCCATCACCAGCATTTCGCCCTCTTCATGCAGTTCGGACATGATATAGGGGCTGAACCGCACGCCCCGGATCGCCAGGATCAGCGCGGGATCGTCATACAGGGCATCGAGATATTCCTGATGGCCGCAACTGACGTTGACCGTGCCGATATAGCCATATTTAGGGTCAGCGCTCAGTGGCGCCTCTGCCTTGGGGTTCAGGCAGACGCGCACGAAGCCGGCCTGTTCGCTGACGCCGAAGGCATTGGCCTTGTAAAGCGGCGGAAATTTCTGTTGATCCTTCATGTTTGGGATCTCTTTCAGCCGCCCCGTCTCGCCATCATAGCTCCAGCCATGATAGCCGCACTGGATCAGCCCGTTGTCGCGGATACAGCCCAGCGACAGCGGCGCGCGGCGGTGGGGACAGCGATCCTCCAGCGCGCGGGCAATGCCCTGATGGTCGCGCCACAGCACCACCGGCTGGTCGCCAATGTCCACCGACAGCGGCTTTTTGGACGTGACTTCCTCAGACCGGGCGACGGCCCACCAAAGATCGGTATCGAGACTCATAGCGGTTATCCTTACTCCTGCGATTAAATTGACGTATGACAATTTATATGTCAACGTCTTTTCACTATGGATCAGCAGATGCTCGATCGACCCCAGCGCGCCCGTGGCCGCCCCGCCCTCAATGCCGTCCAGGCCTTGGATGAGGACCAGTTGCTTGGGCTTGCCTTCGCGACCTTCGCCGAACGCGGCTATGAAGGGACGACGCTGCGCGACCTGTCCAAGCGGCTGGGCGTCAGCCATAATCTGCTCAACGTCCGCTTCGGGCGGAAGGAGGATTTGTGGGTCCGCGCAGTCGATTGGCGCATGGCGCAGGCATCGCCCTTCGTCGAAGCCGCGTTCGACGAACCCGCAGACGCCGAAGTCCGCCTGCGCCACCTGATCCAGCGCTTCTGCCTCTGGGCGACCCGCAATGGCGACATCGTCTCGCTCACCAATGTCGAAGGATGCCGCTCGACCTGGCGGCTCGACCATATCGTCGAACATTTCGTGCTGCCGTTCCAGCGGCGACTGGACGATCTGCTGGACGCGGTGCGGCGGCAACGGCCGGTGCACGATCTGTCCACCCCCGCGCTGATGGCATTGCTGGTACAGGGGGTGGGCTTCTACTTCTCCGCCGTGCCGATGCAACAGCGGCTGGGGGCAGGGGGCGAAGTCGATGACGCCCATGCCGCCGCGCAGGCCGACCGGCTGGCCGGTTTCCTGCTCGCCGCGCTGCTGCCGCCCGTCGCCTGACCCGCGCTGCCGTCAATCTTCGGGCGCGATCGTGACGGTCATGCCCGACAGGGCCTGCGTCAACATGATCTGGCACGACAGGCGCGAAAGGTCGTTGCGATGCGACGATCCGTCGAGCAGGTCGCTTTCATCGTCCGTGACCGGCGGCAGGCTCGCGGCGACCGCGGGGTCGACATAGACATGGCAGGTCGCGCACGAACAGCAGCCGCCACACAGCGCCAGCAATTCGTCGAAGCCGGCATCGCGGATGGCTTCCATCACAGAAATGTCGGCGGGCGCATCGATCGTCTTGCAGGTGCCGTCGCGGGTGATGACGTTCAGTTCGGGCATGATATTCCTCGTCTGGAATCGGAATGGTCGACCAGCTTTATGCACACGGACACGCCGCCCTGCCTGCCGGAAGACAGGGCGGGACGCGCTCTATTTCACTTCGATCGCAACCGGAAACCGATCGAAATAGAAGGTGAAGGGCCGCCGCAACTCTTCGGCGGTGACATGGAAATCGCGTTCCAGGTCATAGACGATCTTGCCCCTCGTCTGCTCGCCATGCTCGACCAGATAGAGATGCAGGTCGGCCAGCGCCTCATCGGTCAGGGGGATGTCGGCGATGCGGTAAATTTCCTTCAGGATCGGATCGGGATTTTTTATCCAATCGTGGAAATAGACGTCGATCGTCTGCTCCGGCGGCAATATGTCGCGGTCCCGCACGCAGGCGCGCAGCAGCTTTTCATAACGATCGGGCCAATAGCCGAGCGGCTCCTGTATATCCACGGACTTGCGAAATATCCGCGCGGCATAGCTGTACATGGTCAGTTGCGACCGGATCGACCCCACCGGATCGCGATGGGTGATCACGAAGGTCGCGTCAGGGAAGGTCTTATACAGCGTGGGCAATTGCTCCATATGCTGCGGGCATTTGATGACCCAGCGATTGGGGCCGTTCAGGAATGTCAGCACCTGCAACGCCTTCTTCAGATAGGCATAGGTGCCCGACTGGTCATGGCTCAAATAATAGTCGCGCCAGCGCGGCACCATCGCCAGCCATTCGATCAGGTAGGAGGAGAAATTAGGCGCCTGCAGCTCGATATCCTCGCTGATATGGTCGGGCGAAAATTCATGCATGATCGCCATGTGCGGCAATATGCTCTCCATCATGCGCCATCCCTGTTCCGCCTTGGTCCAACGCGGATTGGCGTCGTCAGTCGTAGGCATCTCTTCAGGCGCAGGCACCGGTGCAATCGCCTCCCACCAGGGCAGTGATCGCAAGCGACGATCGGCCGACAACAGCCCCAGCAGGTGCGTCGTGCCCGATCGCGGCAGGCCCGCGACGATGATCGGCCGCTCGATCGGGATGTCCATTATCTCCGGGTGCAGCTTGACGATATCCTCGATCCGCAACCGCGTCGCGGCGTAGCGGATCATCATCTGGAACAGGTTGGCGCGGGTGACGGCGGACGCGTTGGCATCCTCGTCGATCGCCTGGCACCACACCGCCAGCCTTTCGCGAAAATCCGCCGCGCCGAAATCCGCCAGCCCGGTCTGCGCCTGCGCCGCGCCCAATATGAACGCGGGCTGGAAGACGATCTGGTCCGCCGCCGCCTCGGCACCCGCCACCACCTGCTTCTGTATGTCGGTCAGGACCGGATGATGCAGGTCGGTGATGTCGATGATGTTGCGGCGCGCGGCCACTTCGTGCGCGGGACTGCCCATGTCGCTCTCCTGTCTTTGTTGGCGCATCTAATCGTGCCGACCCTGTCGTCGGCAAGGTGCGGGGCTATCGCCGCTGCGCCAATTGCTACGCCATCGCGCCAAAGGGTCGGGCCAGGCTCAAGTGGAGATGATGGATGGACGCTGCTTCCCAAGTCTATGACCTGCCCGTCACGTCGGCCATGGATTGCACGGTCAACGGACGGATCGCCTTGCCTGGCGTCGTCCTGGAACTGCATCATTACCGCTTTCGCGGGGCGCAGGCGGGCGTCTTCTCCTCGCCCCGCAGCTTTCTCGATCTGGCGTTGTCGCCGCGTCCCGGCCAGCCCTGCGGCGGCTATGAAGCGCCCAGCAGCGCCCTGGGCGACATCCTCTACATCCCGGCGGGCACCCCGCTGCACACCGCCTGGGGGGCGGGGGAACAGACGTCGATCTGCTGCGGCTTCGACGGCGCAGCATTCGACGGCGACGACCTCCCCTTGTCGGACGCGGCGTTGCAGGCGTCGCTCGACGTACGCAGTCCGCTGGTGCGCCACGCGCTGCAACGGATCGCGTGCGAAATCGCGGCTCCCGGCTTTTGCAGCGACATGCTGGCGCAGGCGATATGGGTGCAGGCCTGGGTCGATCTGCAACGCTATCTGCGCCTGTCAGTGAAGGAAGACGGCTCGCGCACCGGCCTGTCCCGCGTGCAACTGCGGCGGATCGCCGATCGCATCGAACAGCCGGGCAAGCCCCCGTCGGTGGCGGAACTGGCGGCCGACTGCGGCCTGTCCAACCGCCATTTCTTCCGCCAGTTCCGCGCCGCCACCGGTCAGACACTCACCCATTATGTCACCGATCGCAAGATCAATCGGGCCAGACAGTTGCTGCGCCAAGTGGGGCCAGCAATTAAGGTTGTTGCCTGGGAGTGTGGATTCGATAGCGCAGCAGCTTTTTCGTCTGCTTTTCGTAGAGCTACCGGGATCACCCCCCGGCAGTTTCGGAAAGCGATGCTATATTGAGAGCAAGGCGTTTTCACGATGCCTTTGGCGTGACTGCGAAAGTCCGCATGCTTGTCGCCGAGTGATTTCCACAACACTGTTACGCTAAAGCGCTGCCTCATGACGGGCGGCTATCAGGAGACACGCCATGCCGGAAAATCTGTTCGACCTGAGCGGCAAAGTGGCACTGATCACTGGTGCCAATTCGGGACTAGGGTTCGGCTATGCCAGGGGGCTGGCCCGTGCAGGTAGCGACATAATCCTGTGGGGTCGTCGCGCGGATCGAAATGAAGAAGCAACGCATGCGCTGCGTCAATATGGCGTCCGAGTGTTTGCCGACAGCGTCGATGTGGCCAGCGAACCAGCAATCGTGGCTGGTTTTGCTCGCGCCCTCGACGCAATGGGCCGGGTCGATACATTGGTCGCCAATGCGGGTATCGCCACCCAGATTGCCTTCACGGACATGGACGTAGGAACATATCGCAAACTGATCGACGTCAATCTCGATGGTGCAGTCTTTGCGCTGCGGGAAACCGCTCGGCATATGAAGGTAAGGGCGGAGGCCGGTGATCCGGGCGGGTCACTCATCATCTGCGGCAGCGGGTCTATCTTTCAGGGCGTACCTACCATGGCCCACTACGGTATCGCCAAGGGCGCCCTTAATTCTCTGGCGAAGGCGCTGGCCGCCGAACTGGGTCCGATCGGAGTGCGCTGCAACGTCATCGCGCCGGGCTTCATCGAAACCGAAATGACGTTCGCTGACCCGGCTATCGGCCAAATGCTCTCGGATATGGTAGCCGCCAAAGCACCACTCGGCCGCGCCGGCAAGCCCGCCGATCTGGAGGGCGCCGTCGTCTATCTCGCCAGCGACATGGCCGCTTATCACACCGGCGACACGCTGGTCATCGACGGCGGCAAGCTGTTCGCCAACTGATCGTCCGGCAGGTGCCGGGCCGGCCGCAATGCGGCTGATCGGGCACATCCTACAGGAGAAGCGCATGTTTGCCCGGCCCAACAGCCATCATAGCCAGATCGCCTATGTGACCAACGATCTGGCCGCCGCCATGGCGCGGCTGACCGCCGAATATGGCACGCCGGGCTTTTTCGAAATGTCCAACATCCAGCCGGGCGAAGACCCGGCGGGCAAGCCGGTGCTAAAGATCGCGCTGGCGCTGGTCGGCGGCGTGGAGGTGGAGTTGATCGAACCGGTCGGCGACACCGCGCCGCTGTTCAGCGACGTCCTGCCCGGCGGCGACGATCTGGCCATCCGCTTCCACCATATCGCCAGCCGGATTGATGGGCCGATCGCCAACTGGGACGCGCATGTCGCCTCGCTCGACCTGGCGGCGCATCCCGTCATGTTCGAAGGCGCGATCGGCGACATGCTGCGCTACATCTATACTGACGAGCGCGCGACGCTGGGCCATTATGTCGAACATGTCTGGATGTCGCCGGACCTGCTGGCCCAGATGCGCGGCATCGTTCCCGCCTACCCTCCATTGGAAAGCCCGTCATGACCCTTGCCCTGTCCCGCCTCAACTTCCGCGACATCGGCGGACTGCCGACCCGCGATGGCGGGCAGGTGCGATCCGGCATCTTGTACCGGTCCGAAGGCCCGGCCAGTTTCCTTACCGACCATCATGCCGAACTGGCCGACCTGGGCATTCGCACCGTCGCCGACCTGCGCTCCGACATGGAACGCGAAAAGGCGCCCCATGACTGGTGCGGGGCCGATTGCCGCATCCTTGATCTCGACATGAACACCGACCTGCGCGCGCAGGGGGAGGATATGTGGATGACGTTGGCGCGCGACCCAACGGAGGCGCGCGCCATCGCGGTGATGACCCACAATTACGGCCTGATGCCCCAGGCGTTCCTGCCCCACGTCGCGCCGATGGTCGACGCGTTGCTAGCCGGCGAAACGCCGATGCTGGTTCATTGCACCGCGGGCAAGGACCGCACGGGCGTCGTCATCGCCCTGATCCTTGATCTGCTCGGCGTCCCGCGCGACGTGATCGCGGCGGACTATCGTAAGTCCGACGTCTTCGGCCAGAATCTGGTGATGTCAGGCCATTTGAAGGGCGATCTGGAAAAGACGTTCGGCTTCGTGCCTCCTGACGACATGGTCGCGGTGCTGATCGGCGTCCACGCCGATTTCCTGAGCCGCGCGCTGGACGTCGTGGCGTCGCAATGGGGCGACATCGAAGGCTATTTTCACGCGGCAGGCGTCGATGCCGCCCGACGCGACGCGCTACGGCAGACTCTCGTTACTGGCGGAGAATGAGATGACGGACAGAGCCATTTATGAATGGGAACAGTTGCTCGACCAGCTGCGCCCGCTGGGCCAGCAGATGCGCAATCGCATCCCGGCGCGGCTGCATGATGACCCGCAGGTGATGCAGGAAGCGATGCGCCTGCTGCTGTCGGGCGTTTTGCGCACCACCAACGACGCGATCCTGCACGATCGCAGCCATCCGATCTTCGTGCCCGAACTCAACATCTGCCAGAATATCTTTCAGCCCAATGCCGACACCATCTACAAGGCGGCGTTGATCGAGAAGGGCGGCACCTACCGCATCCGGGGCGATCGCGGCACCGTGCGGATGCTGATCCTGGCGCAACTTGGCCCCGACACGCTCCGCACCGGCCAGCATCACCCCGCGCAGGACGCCAATGATTTCGACGATCTGACGATCGGCCCGGACGGCGCGTTCGACGTCATCCTCGCGCCGACCTGCCCCGCCGGGCACAGTGGCGACTGGTGGGAACTGAGACCCGACACCGAAAAGCTGATGATCCGCATCGTAGGTTGCGACTGGGGCGTTGAGCGCGAACCGCGCCTGGGCATCGTCCGGCTGGACGCGGACAAAGCGGCCAAGGGCCGCCCGAAGCTGGCGCAACTGGCGCATCGCTTTGCCGAGATACCGAAAACGGCGGCGGTCTGCGCGCTGGCCTTCCCCGACAAGGTGCAGAAGCTGCGCGACGAAGGCCTCATCAACACGCTGAAAGTCGTGGACTTCTCGCAGATGACCGGCTTGGCCCGCCAATCCTATTATGAGGGCGCCTATGATCTGGCCGAAGATGAAGCGCTGATTACCGAAGTGCCGATCCCGGCCGATGTCGCCTATTGGTCGCTGATCCTGACCAATGACCTCTATGAAACGACCGACTGGTATCATAACCAGTCCAGCCTGAACGACGCCCAGGCGGTGGTCGATGGCGACGGCGTGTTCCGCGCGGTCATTGCCGCGCGCGATCCCGGCGTCCACAACTGGCTCGATACGGCCGGCTATGCCAGCGGCGCGATCCAGGGCCGCTGGTTCAACAGCGACGCCCGACCCACGCCGACGATGCGCAAGGTCAAGCTGGCCGAGGTGCGCAGCCATCTGCCCGCCGACACGCTGCTGGTGACGCCGGAAGCACGCGACGCCGCCATCCGCGAACGCACATTGCGCGCCCATATGCGCGTCATCTGGTAGGGGGAACGATCATGAGCGACGCACTGGCCATGTTGCTGGACTATGAGGCAATCCGCCAGGTGAAGGCGCGCTATTGCCGCCTGCTCGATACCAAGGATTGGGACGGCTTCATCGCCCTGTTCACGCCCGACGCGGTGATGGACGTGCATGAAGATACCGGAAACCCGTCAATCACTAGCCATGCCGCGATCCTTGAGCAGGTCCGATCCGCCGTCATCGACGCGCAAACCGCGCATCAGGTCCATTCGTCCGAAATCACCCTGCAAGGCGACAGCGCCGATGTCGTCACCGCCATGCAGGACCGGGTGGTCTGGGCGCCGGGCAAGTGCCCGATCCCCGGCGGGCAGTCGATCACCGGCTTTGGCCATTATACCGAACGCTATGTGCGGGTGGACGGCGCATGGAAGATCGCCTTCCTCAAACTCACCCGCCTCACTGTCGAAGTGCATCCCGCGCCTGTCCTTTGACAGGTTGCGCAGCGTCGACCGCCGGGCAATCCTCTCCCTATAGATTTGAGAGGACAGGATATGACGGCAGCAATGGAACCCGGCGCGCAGGCGCTGTTCGACAAGTTCGGCACCTATATCCTGCCTGGACGGGTCAGCGATCCGCGCCGGGGTATCGAGGAAGCGCAGGAGGCCGAACGTATCGGCCTGGGCTGCGTGTGGATTTCCGAACGCTATGCGCTCAAGGAACCCGCCGTCCTTGCGGGTGCGGTGTCGCAGGCGACGTCGAAGATCCGCATTACCGGCACCATGTACGCGACGATGCGGCACCCGCTCGTCACCGCCAGCGTCGCCGACCTGATGCAGGCGTTGAGCGGCGACCGGTTCCGCCTGATGTTTGCGCGCGCGTCCCGGCCTATATGAAGATGCTGGGATCGCCGCCGATCACGATGGAACGGCTGGCCGACCTCATTTCCATCTGCCGCCGCCTGTGGGCAGGGGAGAAGGTCGATTATGAAGGCGTGCTGGGCAAATTCCCCGCGATCAGCCTGACCGATCGCCATGGCGGCACCCCGCCGCCGATCATCTTCACCGCCATCGGTCCCAAGAGCCTGGAATTTGCCGGCGAACATTGCGACGGCGTGCTGCTGCATCCCTTCGTGTCGGCGCAGGGGGTGAAGAACAGCACGAAGATCGTGCGCGATGCCGCCGAAAAGGCGGGGCGTGATCCCATGGCGGTGCGCATCTATCACAATATCATCGTCGCTCCCGACCTGCCCAAGGATGAGGAGGAGGCCGTCGTCGGCGGCCGCGCCATCACCTATTTCGAACTGCCCGGTTTCGGCGACCTGATCGTCGATATCAACGGCTGGGACAAGGGCGTGCTGGACCAGATCCGCGCCCATCCCAAGATCGCCAGCCTGAACGGCAAGCCCGCCGACCAGGCCTATACCCGCCAGGAACTGGTCGATGTCAGCAAGCTGATCCCGCAACATTGGCTGGACGAGGGCGCCGCCGTCGGCACCGCGGCGCAATGCGCCGATCAGTTGATGGACTTTCTGGATGCAGGGGCGGACGAAATCCTGCTCCACGGTGCCTCGCCCAAGGATATGGGGCCGCTCACCACCGAACTGAAACGCGCGCTGGCGGCAAAGGGGCTGTAAGCGATGGACTATCTGACGCCCGACCGCATCACCACCCAGTTGCAACTTTGGCTGGCCAGCGAAAAGCCCGACTGGCGCGACATCGTCGTCCGCCCGCTCGACGTGACGCTGGGCGCGGGCTTTTCGGCCGACATCTTCTTCGTCGATGTCGATTATGTCGATCCGGCGGGGCCTCAGAACCAGACTTTGGTGGTGCGTCGCCAGCCGATGGACCTGGAAGTCGTGTTCGGCAGCAGCCTGGCGCTACAGGGCAAGATGATGGCGGCGCTCTACGCGCGCGGCGACGTGCCCGTGCCGCCATGGATCGGTATGCATCTCGATCCCGACATATTGGGCTTGCCCTTCCTGGTCATGGGCAAGGTGGAGGGCGAATGCGCAAAGCAGAAACCCAATTATAATCTTGACGGCTGGCTGGTCGACATGACCCCCGACCAGCGCCGCGCCAGCTTCACCAACGCCATCGCCGCCTTTGCCACCCTGGCGACGATCGACTGGCGCGATGGCTTTGAATTTCTCGCCCAGCCCGAAAATGGCGCGCCCGGCCTCGACCAATATGTCGGAGCGCTCGAAGCCTGGCACCGGGCGGCGGGTCGCGGCCGGCCGATGCCGATCGTCGACGCCGCCATGGCCTATGTCCGCGCGAACATGCCTGCGGACGCGGGCGTCAATGTGCTGTGGGGCGACCCAACGCCGTCCAACGTCATGTTCGCGTCCGACGGCAGCGTCAACGCGCTGATCGACTGGGAACTCGCCGCTTTGGGACCGGCGGAGCTGGATCTGGCTTGGTGGCTCTATTTCGACGACCTGTTCGGCCGCCGCTTCGGCGTCACCCGGTTAGAGGGGCTGCCGAGCCGCGACGAGACGATCGCCATCTGGGAAGCCGCGTCCGGGCAAAAGGCCCAGCATCTCGATTATTACGACATCGTCGCCGCGCTGCGCATGGCGCTGGTCGCGGTCGGCGCGTTCGACCGGCAAGTCGGCATCGGCAATATTCCTGTCACCAACCGGTCGCTGCAGGATAATTTCATGACGCTCTATCTGGCCGAAAAGCTGGGCCTGCCCATTCCAGAGCTTGGCCCGGACTTCGCCGCGTTCATGCAAAATCTCGTCCCGCTCGAAGACAAGGCGGCCTGACGCGGGTTCCGTGGGGCCCCCATGCCTGCCCATAAGCGGGGGGACGGGGGCCATGGCCTGCCCCCCCCCCGCCACAAAGGTTCAGAGCTTCTTGAGGTCGGCGTTCGAAAGGCTGGTGGTGACGCCCTTGTCGGTCGCGGTCAGCGTGGCGGCGGGAATAGTGATGAACTTGCCGCGATAGATGATGCGCACGGCGGCTACCGCGCCGTCATCGCCTGTCACCACTTTTTCGACCTTGCCTATCTTGGTGCCCTCGGCGGAAAAGATTGCTTCGTTACGGTCGATCGCGGGGGCCTGGGCCAGTGCAGGCGTCGCCAAACCCAGCGCCGCGATCGCGATGATGATCGTCTTCATATGCAAAAATCCTTCTGTCGATAATGCCGATCTGTTGCCGCAGCGACGGGTTAGTTTCAAGAGCAAACTGATACACATAGAAAAGAATCTGTTCTATCTGTATCGTGCTACCGGTGCAAAGCCGAAGAAGAGGCTAAAAGGGGCTGCGGATGGGGAAGACCGGTTTTGGCGCGCGCGACCGCTGGTTCCTGCTGCTGCTGGGCGCGATCTACATGTTCAACTTCATCGATCGCACGATCATCGCGGTGGTGGGCGAAGCGATTCGCCACGACCTGCAACTCAGCGACCTGCAATTGGGGATGCTCGGCGGCCTCGCCTTCTCGCTCTTCTACGCCGCGCTCGGCATCCCGCTAGCGCGGCTGGCCGAACGCTATAGCCGGGTGCGCATCATCGCCGCCGTGACCGTGCTCTGGTCCTTCATGACCGCGCTGTCGGGCGCGGCGGGCAGCTATCTTCAGCTGCTGCTCTGCCGCATGGGTGTGGGCGTGGGAGAGGCCGGCTTCACCCCCGCGCTAGTGTCGATGATCTCCGACCGTTTCGATCCGGCGCGCCGCGCTGTCGTCTTTTCCCTGATCGCGCTTGGCGTGCCCTTGGGCGGCGCCATCGCCGCGATCGGCGGCGGCGCCATTGCCCAGCATTTCGGCTGGCGGCTGGCCTTGCTGGCGGTCGGCGCGCCGGGGTTGCTGCTGGCGCTCTTGCTGTTCCTGACTATCCCCGAACCCGTCCGCACCGATGCGGGCGACCGGGCGGATACTCCCCCTTTCGGCGCGGTGCTGCGGCGGCTGGGGCGCTCCCCCGCCTTCCTGCACCTGACCTTCGGCAGCGGCTTTGTCGGCATGGTCGGGTTCGGCACCAACCTGTTCCTCATTCCCCTGCTGGTGCGCCGCTACGACCTGCCCCTGGCGCAGGCGGGCATGGTCTTCGCGCTTTCCTTCAGCCTGGCTACGATGGTAGGGCAGGTCAGCGGAGGTTATCTGATCGGCGGCCTGATCCGGCGCGACATGCGCTGGGGCGGCTGGGCTCCCGCCATCGCAGTGGGCCTTGCGCTGCCGCTCTATCTGCTGGCCATCCACCAGAGCGACTGGCGCTGGCTAGTGGGCTTCCTGTTCCTGGCCACCACATTGCTCTACGCCTTCATTCCCGCGATCATGACCATCACCCAGTCGCTGGTCGAACCGCGGATGCGCGCCTCGGCCGCCGCGCTGCACAGCTTTGGCCAGACGGTCGCGGGTCTAGGCCTGGGGTCGGTGGTGCTGGGCTATCTCAGCGACCGACTCGCCGCTTTCCTCTATGCAGGCGATTATGCCGCCGACTGCCTGGCCTCGGCCTCCGCGCGGCCCACACCCGCCTGTCTTGCCGCCTCGGCGGACGGCCTGCAACTGAGTATGCAGGTCGCCGCCTCCGTCCTGGTGCTGGCGGTGATCCACTATATGCTCGCCACCAAAGACCTGCCGGGGGAGGCAAATGCGTCGTGACGGGCCGCAAAGCTGTCGATGTTCGGCCACGCCGCGATGATCGGGATGACGTGGGGGCCATGGCTATGCCACGCTGCCGCCATTGTGACCACAGGACCGCGAACAGGCGGCGGAAAGGATGTTGAGGATGGGAAACGCAGGCGTAATTGGACTGGGGCAGATCGGGGCGGGGGTGGCCATCTGCCTGGCGCGCAGCAGCCAGTTGGCGGCGGTCTATGACGTTCGCGCGGACGCGGCCGATACGCTGGACGGCGTGCCGCCAGTGGTCGCCAGCCCGGCCGAACTGGCGCGGCAGGCCGATGTGGTCATCATCGCGGTGGTGAATGCCAGGCAGACGATCGACGTCCTGTCCGGCCCGGACGGCGTGCTGTCGCAGGCGCGACCGGGCATGAGCATCGTGCTGGTCGCCACCGTATCGATCGAGGATCTGAACGAAATCCGGGCGCTGACCGACGCGGCCGGCGTCGACCTGATCGACAGCGGCGTGACCGGCGGTCCCAAGTCGCGCGAAAACGGCTTGGTCTGCTTGGTCGGCGGCTCGGACGAGGGTGTCGCAAGGGTGCGCCCGGTGCTGGAAGGCTTTGCCAAGCTGGTCGCGCATATGGGCGGTCCCGGCGCTGGCATGGCGGCGAAGATCGCGCGCAACGTCATCGTCTTCGGCGGCCTGCGCGCAGGCTATGAGGCGGCGATCCTTTGCCGCAACGCCGGTGTCGACGTCCGCCAGCTGAGCGACGTGATCGAGGCCAGCTCCGACAGCGTGGGCGGCCCGTTGATGCTGGCCATACGCGACGATCCGGCATCGAGCGATCAGGAGGCGGCGATCCGCGAATATACCCGCGCGCTGATGATAAAGGATCTG
Source organism: Sphingobium sp. Ant17 (assembly GCF_000588875.1). Taxonomy (GTDB): domain Bacteria; phylum Pseudomonadota; class Alphaproteobacteria; order Sphingomonadales; family Sphingomonadaceae; genus Sphingobium. The sequence continues at coordinate 12,717 of NZ_JEMV01000010.1, read as the reverse complement.
GACGCCGCGATCGATCTGGCGCGCAGCTACGGCATTACGCTGCCGCTGGTCGAATTGGCGCGCCGGACGGACCAGGCCGTCGTTGGCCTAGCTGATGTGATGGGAGAGAAAGCATGAGCATCGACGAAGCCCAGTGGCAAAAGGGTCTGGAAGTTTTCGACAAGGTCTATGGGCCGGGCACGTCTGCGATGACGCTGCCGTTCCGCGACTCGTCCTTCAACCAGGAAATCGTCGGCAATCAATTTGCTAATCTGTGGGGTAGCGACATCTTCTCGATGCGCGAAAAGCGCCTGCTGGTGTTGGGAGCCACGGCAATGCTGGGGCGGCCCGACCTGGTCGAAATCCAGATGAACGGCGCCCTGACCAACGATGAATTCACGGATGAGGAACTGGATTTCCTGCCCCTGTTCCTCCTCTTCTACGCCGGTGCTGGCAATACGACGGCCGTGTTCCGTGGGATAGAAGCGGCCAAGGCCCGCCGCAAGGAACGCGCCGCCGCTGCGGAATGAACGAACGATCCTGAAGCAAAAGGGGCGGCCCGGTCATAATCGACCGGCCCGCCCCTTTTTTCATGCCACGTCCTGCACCGCCGCCCGCCGGATCGCGCTCGACGCCATCAGCAACATCAACCCACCGGCAAAGGTGAACAGCATCGCGATGCCGATGCCCCAGGCGATGCCTCATTCCCACCCACATAATCGCTGACCGCGCCGATCAGATAGGTGCCCGCCCCAACGCCGATCAGGTTCGCGCCCAGTTGCACCATCGATACAGCCAGACCGCGCAGGCGCGGCCCCGCGATCGTGACGATCACAGCATAGATCGGCCCGTTATAGGATGCGCTCAGAAAACCGCACGCCATCAGCAGCACCAGCATCGGTTGCAGGTCGTGGACCAACATCGTGCCGATCCCGGTGATGGCGGTCAGCAGTGGGATGATCGCCCCGAACAAGGCGGTCCGGGCCGGATCGAACCCGCCGCGTCGCCGATTGATCGCATCGATCACCCAGCCCGCCAGGAAACCGCCCAGCGACCCCAGTCCGCCATAGGCGATGGCGATAATCATGCCCGCCCGCCCGATCGGCATGACATGGACGCGGATCAGGAAGGTGGTGAGCCAAGTGCTCATCCCGTAAATCCCCGCCGCGATCAGCACGATCGCACCGATGCAGTAAAGCAGCCCCGGTCGCGCCGCGAGCAGGCCGATACGCTGGATCAGGCCCCCGCGCTCGCTATGCTGGGGCTTGGCGGGGCCGTCCAGCCCGCCGCGCCGCGGCTCGCGCACCGTCAGCAGCAGGATCGGCGCCAGCAGGAGCCCCGGCACGCCTGCCGCGACGAATGCCCAGCGCCAGCCCGCGCTCTGAACGATCGCGCCGCCCACCAGGAAGGCGATGGCCAGGCCAATGCCCGAACTTAGATACCAGATGCCGATCGCGGTCGCACGCCGATCCTCGCCGAAATAATCGCTCAGCAGCGACATGCCGGTGGGGGAACCACCCGCTTCCGCCGTGCCCACCGCCGCGCGGCCGATCACCAGCGTCCAGAAGCCGGTGGCCAGCCCGCATAGAGCGGTCGCCCCGCTCCACAACGTCAGCGCGGCGGCCATCAGGTTGCGCCGGTTCCAGCTATCGACCGCAATGCCGAAGGGCAGGGCGGCCAGCGCGAAGAAGATGCCATAGGCAAAGCCTGCCAATACCCCCAGCTGCCCGTCCGACAACGCGAATTCCCGCCCGACCGGCGCCAGCACCAGGCCGATGACGGCGCGATCGATGCCGTGGCAGGTCTGCGCCAGCGTCAATATCCCCAGCACATACCAGGGGTAGCGACCCATATCTGGGCGGGCGTCGGGGCGAGCATCGCCGGGCGCTCTCATGGGGCGGGCCTTCTTGGCGCTTGGGGATGATACATGCTGGGCCTCTCCGATTATCAGGATGGCGCAGCCTAGCCGTCGGGCGCGCGCGCACCATCGTCGGGCTATGCCGCCACTCGGCCAGAACCTGTCGCAATAGAGCCACACGAATACCTACCCGAAGATAGTGCCAGGCGGCACGAGTCCGGCTATGCAGGCGCAAAGACAGAATAGAAACGGGCGGAGGACAGGATGTTTCGACCGGAGAGCGATTGGACCGGCCAGGAAAGGTTCGGAGTTAAAAACTTCTATATAGAGGCGCATGCGACCATGTGCGATGCACGGGTCGATGTACGCCACTTCGACTGGGTCTTGCCTTGCAGCGGCGTCTTCAGCCCGGAAAAACATTATCTCGACTATTCGCTGGACAGCCAGCCACGCCGCAGCATCGTCAGCATGGGCGGGCCGAACCGGCGTGCAGCGGCAGGCGACATCCTCTACATGCCGCCGCACCGCCAATATGTCGGCGAACCCGCTTTGCAGGAACGCCATCTGGTCTGCGTCGTGTTGGGCGACAGCTTTCTGGACGAATTGTTCGATGGCGAACGCCCGCTCCAGGGGATGGAGCCGTGCGCCGACGTCCAGAATATCGCTATGCGCCGCATGTTTGAAGGGCTCGCGGCCGAACTGCGTAACCCCGGTTTCGCCAGCCAGACGCTGATCCAGTCCATGCTGATGGGCCTGGCGGTCGAACTCGTTCGCCATCTGGGGCCGCAGGATCTGAGCGGGGGGATGTCGCGCTGCGGGCGGCAGATGCGCCATATCGTCGATTATGTGATGGACAATCTGTCGGGCCCACTGGGCGTCGCGGACATCGCCCGCGGCTGCAATATGAGCGTGCGGCATGTCGCGCGCGTGTTCAAAGATGGCACCGGCGTCAGCCTGGGCGAATTTGTCGCGACCAGCCGCATCGCTTTGGCCAAGGAATTACTACGCGGCGACACCGCCCGGATCAAGGAAGTCAGCTGGCGCTGCGGTTTCAGCAGCACATCCGCCTTTTCTGCCGCCTTTCGCGCGGCAACCGGCCAGACGCCCAGGGAATATCGCTGCCTGCCGATCCAGCTGCATTGACGCGCAAACTGTCGGACAGCGGCCAAAACCTGTCGGGATACAGTCAATCAGGGCGCGCTCCCTTTAGGGTCCACCGCCGCTCCGTTAGCATCATCCCGCAATGACGTGCCCGACTAGGCACCAACATAAAAATAAACAGGGAGGATTTATGACCAAGGCCGTCACTCTGGGAACCATCGCCACAGGCGCGTTCATCGCCGCCATAGCCCAGCCTGCTTATGCTCAACAGCCGCAGTCCGGCGCGGAAGGCATTCAGGACATCGTCGTCACCGCCCGCCGTACTGAAGAAAGCCTTCAGACGACGCCGATCGCCGTCACCGCGCTCAGCCCGGAAGCGCTGACCACGGCCAAGGTCGAAAATGTCGTCGATCTGCAACGCACCGCACCGGGCCTGGTCATCGGCCGCGGCTCGGCCGGCGGCGACGGCATCGTCTTCGTCGCCATTCGCGGCCAGGGCAATCTCCAGCCGATCCTGGCCAATGATCCCGCCGTCGCCACCTATATCGACGGCATCTATATTCCCCGTCCCTCCACCGGCATGACCGATCTGCAGGACATTCAGCGCCTGGAAGTGCTGCGCGGGCCGCAAGGCACGCTGTTCGGCCGCAACACCACCGGCGGGGCGATCAACATCATCACCAGCGATCCCGACGATCAGTTGAGCGGCACGTTCAGGGCCGAATATGGCAATTACGACAATCTGGGCGTGTCGGCGAGCGTCAACGTGCCGCTGGCGCAGGGTCTGGCCATACGGGTCAGCGGCGCGATCAACGAACGTGAAGGCTATGGCACCAACCCGCTCAACAATCGCGATTTCGCCGACAACAGGTCGAAATTCCTGCGCGGCAAGCTGAAATATGATGGCGAAGGCTGGGATTTCACCCTGTCGGGCGACTGGAACCGCCAGTCCAATCATGGCCAGCAGACCGCACTCTGGGCCTTCAACCCCGCCATCGTTCCCGCCCCCTTCCAGCCCGGCCTGACCGCGGGGCTGCTCAGGAAGGCCGACTGGTGGGATAATACAGCCACCGGCACGTCGCTCGCGGCGGGCATCGGTACGCTGACGCCCGAAGCGCAGGCGCTGTACGGCGTGCAGCCGTTCAACACGCTCGAAGTCTATGGCTTTTCCGGCACGCTCAATGTCGAACTGGGCGGCCTGAACCTCAAATCGATTACCGGCTATCGCCACTCGATGAACTATGGCCTCAGCGATACGGACGGCACCGCCGTCCCGCTGCTGGGCACTTTCGCCGGGTCTGGCTCCTATTATGTCTCGCAGGAACTCCAGCTATCAGGCGACATCACCGATAGTTTGAGCTTCATTACCGGCGCTTATGCGGGCAAGGAAAGCGGCTATGAATTTAGCCGTTCGCAGATTTTTGGCGGGCTGATCCGCGACTCCAACGCGGATGTCACCAACAAGACGTTCGGCCTGTTCGCCCAGGCCTATTATGAGATCACGCCTACGATCCGCGCGGTCGGTGGCTTCCGCTACACCTGGGACACGCGCAACAGCGTGCTGCACAATGCGCAGGTTCTGGGCCGCCCCTATGATGTCGCCGTCGCTGGCACGCCCACCGGCATCAACTGCACGGTCACCCCGTCGGAACCGGTGACCCCCACGACCTGCAACCAGGTCCAGAACGCCAAGTTCAATTATCCCGCCTGGAACCTGGGCATCGACTGGCAGGCGGCCGACAATATCTTCCTCTATCTCGCCACCCGCGGCGCCGCCAAGGCTGGCGGCTGGAACCTGCGCGCCGGCGGTCTTCCCGCCTTCTCGCCGGAAAAGGTCAAGGATGTTGAGGCGGGCCTGAAGGTCGACCTGTTCGACCGGCGCGTGCGCTTCAACACCGCGATCTTCCACACCTGGAAGGATGATAATCAGGCGATCGTCAACAGCTTCGTCCCCGGCATCGGCGTCACCCAATATATCCAGAATAACGGCAAGGTCCGCATCTGGGGCATCGAAAATGAAATCACCGTAATCCCGTGGGAAGGGATGACGTTCAGCGCCAATGGCAGCTTGCAGAACGGCAAATATGTCAAGGGCAGCTTCAGCGAGACGCAGGTTGTCGCGGGCAGCGGCTGCACCAACCCCGCCGGCGTCGTCAATGGCTGCGTCGTCGATTTAAGCGGCCTCCCGCTGCTGCAATTGCCCAAGAGGCAGCTCAACATCAGCGCCACGCAGAAGCTGGATGTGGGTGGCGGCACGCTGGCCGTTACAGGCGCCTATGCCTATGTCGGGTCGCAGCATTTCGACGCGGTCAAGGCGGCGGATCAGGCTTCGGCGGCGACCAAGGCCGCCTATGATGTCGAAAACGCGCTGGGCAAGGTACCCGGCTACGGCATCTTCAACGGCCGCATCGCCTTCAAACTCGACAATCCCAACATCGAAATCGCGCTGTACGGCCGCAACATCACCAACAAGAAATACCTGCTGCGCCGCTTCCCCGACCTCTACCGGACGCTGGGGATCGCGGTGGCTTATGTCGGTCAGCCCGCCACCTATGGCGTGGAAACGACGTTCAAATTCTGACCGAACGGGACATGGGGGGAGGGCCGACCTGCTTTCTCCCCAAAGCTGAACATGGAGAATAGACTGGCATGATGCGGTTGGAAAACAGGGTTGCGATCATCACCGGCGGCGGGGGGGGCATCGGGTCCGCCGTCGCCCAGCGCTTCGTGGCCGAAGGCGCGTGCGTTGTGATCGCCGACCTGTTCGAGGATGCGGCCGTCCGCGCGGCGCAGCCCTGGGGCGACAAGGCGCTGGCGGTCCAGTTCGACGCGGCCGATCCCGCCTCGGTCAAGGCGCTGGTGGACCGCTGCGTCGATCATTTCGGCGGCCTGCACATCTTGCACAACAATGCAGCCATGACCGACCCGACCAAAAGCCCGCAGGACACCACCGCCGTCGACATCCCCATCGCCATCTGGCGCGAGATATTGGACGTCAACCTGACCGGCTATTTGCTGGGGTGCAAATATGCGATTCCCCACATGGTCGCGGGCGGTGGCGGGTCGATCATCAACACTGCGTCCAATTCGGGCAGTGCGGGCGACCTGGCCCGCATCGCCTATGGATCGTCGAAGGCCGCGATCATCGGCCTCACCAAATATGTCGCCACCCAGCATGGGCGGCAGAATATCCGCTGCAACAGCATCGCGCCCGGCGTGGTGCTGACCGAGGCGCTGGAAAAGACGGTGCCAGGCTTGAAGGAAATCATCCAGCGTCACATATTGACGCCTGAGTTTGGGACGCCCGACGATATCGCTGCGCTGGTCGCCTTCCTCGCGTCCGACGAATCGCGCTACATCACCGGCGAGAATATCTCCATCTCTGGCGGCGGGCTGATCCACCAGCCCCATTATGCCGACCTCCTGGCCTTCATGCAGGCAGCGAACTGACATGCCCGCCGCCTGCCGATCCTTAATCCGCAGTCCGGTGAAAATAGCGGATGGTAAGCCGTCCGTCCTCGACTTTGTAGGTTTCCAGGCTTGGCAGCGTAACGACGCCATCAGGGGTCTGGAGCCGATTGGCGACATAGGCCGCGCCTTCGCTGCCGTTGACGATCACCTCGACCGGTTCGGTGATGCACTGGCCGCCATACTTCGTCCACATGTCGGCCATCGCGGTCGGACCGTCGATCGACGGTGCGCCCACATATTCGATGGTGAAGCCGTCCGGCCCCATCGCTGCGAACAGCCGGTCCAGCTCCTCGCGCTTGCCCTCGTTCCACAACCGGTAATTGTCGCGGATCGCCTGTTCCAGATCCAGCGTAGCTGCCTCGTTCATATCCATCGCCTCCTTGTCTCGCGGTTGATCCGCGTCGCCGCCATCATGTGGCGGGCGGCCACGGCCGCACCTGTCTTTGGCAAGGGGAACCCTTGCCCTTTCACCCCTCGGAGATTTCCATGACCGCACTCGCTCAAAAGCCCCTGCCAGCTCATGTCCCTGCCGAACTGGCGATGGCCCTGCCGCTGTTCGCGCGCAAGGTGACCTATGACAATCCGCACGAAGTGCTGATCCCGCAAATGCACGCGGACCTGCCGGCGGTCACCTATGTCACCAACATCTTTCCCGGCGACCAGCCCGGCTGGCTGCTCAAAAATGCCGAAGACGTGCAGGCGATGCTGCGCGACGCCGACAATTTCACGAAAAACGGCATGGGCAAATGGGCCCAGAATATCGGTGAAAACTGGCTGGTGATCCCGACAGAGGCCGATCCGCCGGTCCACACCGCCTACCGCAAGGCGCTCAACAGCCATTTCGCCCCGCAAAAAAATGTTCGCGATGAAGGACCAGGTGCGCGAGCGCGCCCGCACCCTGATCGACCAGTTCAAGGACAAGGCGCGTGCGATTTCATCGCCGACTTCTCCGAAAAATTCCCGATCTTCATCGTGCTCGACCTGCTGGGCCTGCCGCAGGAGCGAATGGCCGAATTTCTGAAATGGGAAAAGGAACTGCTCCACAGCAATGACTGGGAGGTGCGCGGCAATGCCGTGCGCTGCGTCAAAAACTATCTGCTGGAGGAGATCGAGGCCCGCCGGGTTGCGTCGCGCGACGATTATATCAGCAAGATTCTGACGTTCGAGGTCGATGGTCGCCTGTGGAATGACGACGAAGTGCTCGGCCATTGTTTCAACCTCTATATAGGCGGGCTGGATACGGTGACGTCGCTGCTGGGCAACATCTTCGCCTATCTCGCCACCCACCCCGACAAGCAGAATGAACTCCGCGCTAATCCTTCGCTGATCGTGCTGGCGGTGGAGGAATTTCTGCGCGCCTTCGCCCCCGTCACCGCCTTCCGCATCGCGACCAAGGTGATCGAGATTCAAGGGCAGACGATCATGCCGGGTGACTATGTTGCGTTCAGCACGCCCGTCATCGGCCGTGACCCTGCCTTCTACGAAGACCCACAAGCGATCCGTTTCGACCGCAAGGCGCCCCATATGTCGCTGGGCAGTGGTATCCACAAATGCCTGGGGATGCATCTGGCGCGGCTGGAATTGCAGATCGCGGTGGAGGAATTTGTCACAACCTTGCCCGAATTTCGGGTCAAGGACGGGTTCCAGATCCCCTATTTCGTCGGCAACATCCTCCACGTCCCCGACCTGCACCTGCAATGGGGCTGAGCGCGGCCAAAGCGTCCGTCCAGAACGGCAGGGTTGACGCGAGGGGCGGCGGCATCGCAGGAGGAGGATACCGCCGGGAGAAGACGTAACGCAATGATAGAAATCGTGCCCCTGACGGGGATCGGGGAGGTCCAGCCGGGCGACGAGCTGGCGGACATTCTCCGTGCGGCGCTGCATCGGTGCGGCATCGAACCCCGCCCCGACGACATATTGGTCGTGACGCAAAAGATCGTGTCGAAGGCGCAGGGGCGCTTCGTCGCCTTGGACGATGTCGCGCCGTGCGATGAAGCGATCAGGCTGGCGGGTATCACCCGCAAGGATGCCCGGCTGGTGCAACTGGTGCTCGACGAATCGAGCGCCATCCTGCGCGCGGTACCCCATGTCCTGATCGCCCGGCACCGGCTGGGCCACGTCATGGCCAATGCGGGCATCGACCGGTCCAATATCGGCGCCGGCGCAGGTGATCGCGCGTTGCTTCTGCCGGTCGACCCGGATGGCACGGCCGCCTTGTTGCAGCGGCAACTGGATATGCCGGTGGTGATATCAGACAGTTTTGGCCGACCATGGCGCATGGGTGTGGTCGCCGTTGCCATCGGCGTGGCGGGATTGCCCGCGCTCGATGACCGCAGAGGCGAGGTAGATCGCGATGGGCGCACGTTGGAAGTCACGCAGATCGCTCTTGGCGATATCATTGCAACAGCGGCATGCCTGGCGACAGGGGAAGGAGCAGAGGGCATACCTGCTGCTGTAATACGCGGCTATGCCCAGACGGGTGTGGCCCGGCCCGCTGCCAATTTGGTCCGACCAGCCCACGAAGATCTTTTTGCATGAAGAATATCGTAGTCCTGACCGGCGGGGTGGGCGGTGCCAAGCTGGTCCTTGGCCTAGCCAGGATACTGCCCGAGGAGGCATTAACAGCGATCGTAAATACGGGGGACGATTTTCGCCATTTGGGCCTGCATATCTCGCCGGACATCGATACGTTGCTCTATACGCTGGCGGGCAAGGCCAACGCCGCGCAGGGATGGGGACGGGAAGGAGAAAGCTGGGCCTTTATGGCTGCGCTGCGGGAATTGGGCGGAGCGAACTGGTTTGCGCTTGGCGATGGTGACCTGGCGCTGCACGTCTTGCGGAGCTACAGCCTGACACGGGGAGAAACCCTAAGCCAGGTGACAGCTAATGTCGCTGCCCGATGGGATATTGCAACCCGCATCCTGCCCATGAGCGATGATCCTGTCGCCACTCTTTTGGACACGGATAGCGGTCGGCTCGAATTTCAGCGATATTTTGTCGAGCGGCGATGCGACCCAAGGGTACAATCCATCCTGTTCGACGGTGCGGAAGCAGCGGTGCCTGCGCCGGGCGTCACCGATGCGATCCTTTCTGCTGACGCAGTGATCCTTGCCCCGTCAAATCCCTTTCTCAGCATTGATCCACTGCTGGCCATACCTGGCCTGCGGTCGGCTCTGACGCAGACGAGCGCGCCCATCGTGGCGGTTTCGCCGTTGATCGGCGGTAAGGCGGTCAAAGGACCAACCGTGCGGCTGATGACCGACCTTGGCATGGTGGTCAGCAATGAAAGCATCGCGCGCCATTATGCTGGATTGATCGACGGCATGGTCATCGACAGTGATGACCAGTGCGACATGCCCGACATCGTCGTTATCAAATGCCCGACACTAATGACGACACTGGCGGATAAGCGGCGCGTCGCCCAGGCGGCACTTGATCTGGCGGCGAGGATGCGGTCGTGATGAAATGGACAGCCATCGTGCCATGGAAGCAAGGCCCCGATACCAAGTCGCGATTGCGGGGGGTGCTGGACCTGACGCAACGCATGGCACTGGCAGCAGCGATGGCCCGGCATGTCATCCATCGCTTGGCAGAAGTCGATGCCATAGGATCGGTATATCTTCTGGCACCCACAGCCGCTGCCGGTTGGCCCTGTCAATGGCTGCGGGACGATAGACGCGGACTGAACCACGGCATCGCCACAGCGCGTCATCGGCTGGGGATGCAACGTTTCGTCATAGTCCATGCCGATCTGCCCATGCTTGCCAAAGGGGATGTCGAATGTCTCTTGGCAGCTGCAGAAAAAGCGGGCGCGGCTTTTGCGCCTGATCGCCATGGTCGCGGAACCAACGCGCTGGCGTTAGCGGACAGTGACCCGTTCGAGTTTGTGTTCGGACAGGATAGTTTTATCCGGCATCGGGGGCAGCGGATCGGTGCTGTTGTGGTCGAAAACAGAGGTCTCGGGTTCGACATTGACTTGCCGACCGACCTACAAGAGGCGATGGCTCAAAACTCGGCTTGCGAACAGGTTTTGGCCCTTCAATAGGCATATGACGGCCAGAGGGAGTATGGTCGCCATATTATGGCGCGAACCACATGGTTCGCGCCCTTTTTTGTGTCTTGCCCAGTCCTTAGAGCTTGGCTGTCAGCTCCGGCACGATCTTGAACAGATCGCCCACCAGGCCGATATCCGCCACCTGGAAGATCGGCGCATCCTCATCCTTGTTGATGGCGATAATGGTCTTGCTGTCCTTCATCCCCGCCAAATGCTGGATCGCCCCGGAAATACCCACGGCGACATAGACTTCCGGTGCAACGATCTTGCCAGTCTGCCCGACCTGATAGTCGTTGGGGACATAGCCCGCATCGACCGCCGCCCGGCTGGCCCCGACCGCAGCGCCCAGCTTGTCGGCGAGCGGATAGATGACTTCCTCGAACGTCGGCCCATCCTTGAGCGCCCGGCCACCCGACACGATGATCTTCGCACTGGTCAGTTCCGGCCGCCCCAGCTTGACGATCTCGGCACCGACAAAGGACGACAGCGCCTTGTCCCCGGTCGAAGCCACCGCTTCCACCGTCCCCGAACCACCTTCGCGAGCCGCCTTCTCGAACGCCGTACCGCGGACGGTGATGACCTTCTTGGCGTCCTTGCTCTTGACCGTGGCAATCGCATTGCCCGCATAGATTGGCCGCGTGAACGTGTCTTCACTTTCAACCGACAGGATATCGCTGATCTGCATCACGTCGAGCAGGGCCGCGACGCGCGGCGCGATATTCTTGCCGTTGCTTGTGGCGGGCGCGATGAAGGCGTCATGATGCCCCATCAGTTCGACAACCAGCGGCGCGATATTCTCGGCGAGCGCATGGCCATAGGCGGCATCGTCAGCGACATGCACCTTGCCCACGCCGGAGATCTTGGCGCTTCGGCGGCAACGCCATCGACGCCTTCGCCAGCAACCAGCAGATGCACTTCGCCCAGCTTCGCAGCGGCGGTGATGGCCGAAAGCGTCGCGTCCTTGACCGCGCCGACCTCATGTTCAACCCATACAAGCGTCTTCATGCGGCAACTCCCATGGCCTTGAGCTTGGCAACCAGTTCATCGACATCGGCGACTTTGACGCCAGCGGTGCGCTTGGGCGGTTCAACCACCTTCAACGTCTCCAGCCGTGCGCCAATATCCACGCCATAATCGGCTGGCGTCTTCTGCGCGAGCGGCTTGGACTTGGCCTTCATGATGTTGGGCAGCGAYGCRTAGCGCGGCTCGTTCARGCGCAGGTCGGTGGTGATGATYGCCGGGGTCGACAGCTTYACCGTYTCCAGCCCGCCATCGACTTCGCGCGTCACCGACACGCTGTCGCCTTCGACCTCGACCTTCGACGCAAACGTGCCTTGGGGCAGGTTCAGCAGCGCCGCCAGCATCTGGCCGGTCTGGTTGCTGTCATCGTCGATCGCCTGCTTGCCCAGGATGATCAGGCCAGCGCCTTCTTCTTCCTGCACCTTGGCGAGCAATTTCGCCACGCCCAGCGGCTCGACTTCATCGTCGGTCTGGATCAGGATCGCCCGATCGCAGCCCATCGCCAGCGACGTCCGCAGCGTTTCCTGCGCTTTGGCCACACCAATGGACACCGCGATCACTCAGTCGCCACGCCCTTTCCTTTCYAGCGATGAGCTTCTTCGACGGCGATTTCGTCAAACGGGTTCATGCTCATCTTGACGTTCGCCAGATCGACGCCCGTGCCGTCCGCTTTCACCCGCGGCTTCACATTATAATCAATGACCCGCTTCACGGGCACAAGGATCTTCATGACTTGCTCCATCTTTATAATGGTCGGACCATTAAAGGATGGTAGACGTCTGTCAATCCTGTTCGGTCCGGCCATTGCGCCTTTCTGGGCGTCGGCTATACATTTGCGCATTCCTATCGGAGCGCACCCTATGGCATCGTCCCCCGTCCCCCCAAAACCCCAGTTTTCGCCCCCTATCAAGACGCGGCGCGCATTCGAAGTGATCTGTGAACAGATCCGTGAGCAGCTGGCGTCGGGTACGCTCAAGGCTGGGGACAAGCTGCCTGCCGAACGGGAATTGGCGGTCGAATTTCAGGTCAGTCGCAGCGCGTTGCGGGAGGCGCTGCGCAGTCTGGAGGTTGCGGGGATCATCCGCAATGTGAAGGGCGCGAAGGGCGGGGCGTTCGTGCAGACCGCCGAGCCGGACCGGATCGTGCAGGCGATGCAGGATTATGTCCATCTGGGCGATATTTCGCTGGGCGAACTGACCGAGGCGCGGCTGGCGTTGCAGGATATCATCGTCCG
>NZ_JEMV01000009.1 GCF_000588875.1 Sphingobium sp. Ant17 | reverse complement strand
TGACAGATTGCGGTTCATTGGAACGCCAAAAGCGTTCGTACTTCATGGACAAAATTGAAGCGACCGCCAAACTCCCCAAAGGATGGGAAGGCATATCTAATTATCACAGATACTATGCGTACAGTCCGTCCGAGAATGGCCAGAAGTCGGTTGAGGCGCAATTCGTCCTCAATGAGCGACCTGGGCGTGAATGGGTGGAATACGAAGATCTCCCCATAGGGATAGACGCAGGATGCACCGTTATATCCGTGACATTCGATGTAGCCAGTGATCGCGTTGCGTCAGCATTATGCAACGGCACCCCGTAAGCCACCTGACTGCTCAACGCCTTTTGCCGTTATGCCGGCTTTCGGGGGTGACAGCGTTTAAGGGGAACGTTTGCTGCTTGACCTCGTAATGCCCGCGCTATCGAGGGCGTCTCTATTGCATCGTGCGTGGTTGGGTTGGGAGATGGGTTCCCGCCTTCGCGGGAATGACGGGGAATGTTAGGCCACTGCTGGCTTACACCACCGGCGTGACCAGTACCTTACCCGCAAAATACGCGTCAAGATTAGCCAGCACCAAGTCGGCCATGGCCGCGCGGGTGTGGATGGTGGCGCTGCCTTGATGGGGTTGGAGAACGACCTGGTCCATCGCCAGCAGCGCGGGCGGGACATGGGGTTCGGCGGCGAAGACGTCGAGGCCTGCGCCGGCGATCCGGCCGTCGGCCAAAGCGGCGACCAGCGCATCTTCGTCGATCACGCTGCCCCGGCTGATATTGACGATCACCCCGTCCGGTCCCAGCGCGTCGAGCATGGCGGCATCGACCAGATTGGCTGCTTCCGGCCCGCCCGATGTGGCGACGATGAGGATGTCGCTCTGGCGCGCCAGATCAATCGGGTCGGCGACGTAGCGATAGGGCGTGTCGGTCGCTGCGCGGCGGTTGTGGTAGAGGATTTCGCCCGCCACGGGGTCCAGCCGCTTGGCGATGGCGCGGCCGATGCGGCCGAGGCCCACTATGCCGATACGGCGACCCGTTACCCGGCCCGACAGCGCAGGCTTTTCGCCGCGCGCCCAGGCGCCCGACCGGACCATCCGGTCATTGGCGGCGATGTTGCGGATCGTGGCGTAGAGCAGGCCCACCGCCAGGTCCGCGACATCGTCGGTCAGCACGTCGGGCGTGTTGGTGACGCGGATGCCCCTTTGGCGGACATGGTCGATATCGACCTGATCATAGCCGACCGAAAACAGCGCGATCAGTTCCAGCCGGGGCAGCGCATCCATGATCGCCGCCGACGCGCCGACCGATCCGAAGCTGACCAGCGCGCGGGCGTCGCGCACGGCAGGCGGCAGGGCGGTCAGGTCGGCATCGGCCGCGACGGGGTGGACGGTGAAGCGGCGCTCCAGCCCCTGCGTCAGATAGGGATAGAGCGGGCCATAAGCGACGATCGGCGGGCGGGGTGTGTCGGTCATGCCGCTATATTTAGAGGCTCGCCCGCCCCGCCGCCACCCGTCGCGGGCGATTGACAGGATCGGGCGGCGGTCCTAGCGCGGCGGCACCATGGCCAGCATCATCGCGACTGAAGACAGCCGTTTCGGCCTGCGCCGCCAGGTTCGCCTTGCCGGGCCGCTGAAGCTGTCGAGCGGCGCGACGCTGGGGCCGGTAGATATCGCCTATGAAACCTATGGGCAGTTGGATGCCGACGGGGCCAACGCCATCCTGATCTGCCATGCGCTGACCGGTGACCAATATGTCGCATCGGAGCATCCCGGCACGGGCAAGCCCGGCTGGTGGTGGCGGATGGTGGGCGCGGGCAAGCCGGTCGATCCGGCGCGCCATTTCATCGTCTGCGCCAATGTGATCGGCAGCTGCATGGGGTCGAGCGGCCCGGCCAGTATCGATCCCGCGACCGGCGATCCTTATGCGATGCGCTTTCCGGTGCTGACCATTGCCGACATGGTGCGGGCGCAGGCCTTGCTGCTCGACCATCTGGGTGTCGCGCGGCTGTCGGCGGTGATCGGCGGGTCGATGGGGGGGATGCAGGCGCTGACCTGGCCGACTTTGCTCCCGGACCGGGTCGAAAGCTGCGTCGTTATCGCCTCGACCGCACGGCATAGCGCGCAGAATATCGCTTTCCACGAAGTGGGGCGGCAGGCGATCATGGCCGACCCGCAATGGCGCGGCGGCGATTATTATGCCGATGGGCAGGTGCCGAGCGCTGGCCTCGCCGTCGCGCGGATGGCGGCGCATATCACCTATTTGTCCGAAGCCGGGCTGACCGAGAAATTCGGGCGGCGCTTGCAGGGGCGGGACGCCAAGACGTTCGGATTCGACGCGGATTTCCAGGTGGAAAGCTATTTGCGGCATCAGGGACTAAGCTTTGTCGATCGGTTCGACGCCAATAGCTATCTCTACATCACCCGCGCGATGGACTATTATGACATTGCCGAGGATCATGGCGGGTCGCTGGCCCATGCCTTTACCGCGAGCAAGGCGCGCTTCTGCCTCGTCAGCTTCGATACCGACTGGCTCTATCCCACCACCGAATCGCGGATCATCGTCCATGCGCTCAACGCCAGCGGGGCGCAGGCGAGCTTTGTCGAACTGTCCAGCCCGTTCGGCCATGACGCCTTCCTGCTCGAATGTCCCGAACTCAACCGGGTGGTCGACGGCTTCCTGAAGGGCGGACGGGCATGAGCGCGGCCTTGCGCCCCGACCTGGCGCTGATCGCGCGGACGGTGCGGCAGGGCGCGCGGGTGCTGGATGTCGGCTGTGGCGAGGGCGCGCTGATGGCGGCGCTGCGCGACAATGCCGGGGTCGATGCGCGCGGGCTGGAGATCGATGGATCGAACGTCGCGGCGGCTGTGGCGCGCGGCCTGTCGGTGGTGCAGGGGGATGCGGATACGGACCTGCGTTACTATCCCGACGCCAGTTTCGACTATGCGATCTTGAGCCAGACGCTCCAGACGACGCGGCGGCCCGACCTGGTGGTGGAGGAATTGCTGCGCATCGGCGGGCAGGCCTTCGTCTCCTTCCCCAATTTCGCGCATTGGCGCGGGCGGCTGTCGCTGCTGTGGGGCGGGCGGATGCCGGTGACGCGGCTGTTGCCCGACACCTGGTATGACACGCTCAACATCCACCATGTCACGGTCGATGACTTCCGCGCGCTGGTGAAGGAGCGGGGCTGGACGATCGACGGGCAATGGTTTTTGAAGGGCGACAAGGAAACCACCCACGCGAACGCCAATCTGTTCGCGGAACATGCGGTGTTTTTGCTGCGGAAATAACCGCGATTGCGGCGGATCAGTCGGTTTCTGCGGCGAGATAGACGCGGTTGCGGCCATGTTCCTTGGCGAGATAGAGCGCGCGGTCGGCCGCCTTGAGCGCGGTGCGGGCGTCTTCATAGGCCAGCACATTGGCGACGCCGGCAGAAAAGCTGACCCGCTCCATCCGTTCGCCGGTCGCGCGGTTGACCAGGCTGCGGGTCGCAAGATCCTCACGCACGCCGTCCACCACTTCGCAGGCCTCGCCCGCGCCCTTGCCCCGAAACAGCATGACGAATTCCTCGCCACCATGGCGGGCCACATGGCAGCGGTCGTTGGACGCCTTGGACAAGAGGCCGGCCACGAATTTCAACACCCGATCGCCCGTATCATGGCCGTGGGTGTCGTTGACATGCTTGAAATGGTCGATGTCGCAAAAGGCGACCGAGAGCGGTTCACCCTGCGCCAGCGCCAGGGCAACCTCTTCACGCAGGACATTTTCGAACGCGCGGCGGTTGGGCAGGCCGGTCAGATGATCATGTTCGGCGGCGCGGCGGGCATTTTCCAGGCTGGATTTGAGCGCCTTGGTCTGTTTCTGGTTTTCGCGCAGCTGGGTTTCGACAAGGCGAGTCTTTTCGACCATCGAGCGGGTCAGGCCGACGAGGCGCGCCAGCACCGGCTCGCTATCGCGTCCTTCGACCAGATCCTTGGCCTGTTCCTGCAGGGCCGCGCCATAATCTTTCGCCGAATTGCGCGATTCGTGCATCAGGCCGGTAAACTGGGTCAGATTTTCCTCGACCTTGTCGAGCATCGTCGCCAGCGAGTCGGGGGTCACTTCATCGGCGCGCTGTTCGGCCGCGACCGCTTCGACCCAGCCATTGGTAATCTTGCCGCGCTCCATCAGCACCGCACGGATCGCCTTTTCCACGCCGATATTCGCGCCGGTCAGATAATCCAGCGCGACGCTGAAATTGATCGGCGTCAGGTCCAGGTCGTGGGCGAAGAGGAAGTCGCCTATATCTTCGTAGAGCTGGCGGCGGCGATTCACCTCACGGCTGGATGCCGATCCGGGCCGGGGGCGGGCTTCGGCCGGTTCCGCTTCCTCCTCCGTCTTGCCCGACAGGCCCTTGGCCCAACGCGCCAGTCGGTCGGTCAGCCCATGTTGCGAGCCAGCGGAAGAAGAGAGTGCCCCGGTCATGACCCTCATAACGGCAGCAGTGAAACAAGGTTAAGAGCCAGGCGGGAAAGAATTGCCGGGTTTCCGGCTCGATGTCCCGCGCTTGCGTCAGATGTCAGCGGCGACCAGCCAGTCGCGGAAGATGCGCACCGCCCGCGTCTGGAGCGCGCGGGGGCGGCAGACGAAGAAATAGCGATAGGGGCTGTCGACATGCGTGTCGGGGAAGAGCCGCACCAGCCGCGTGTCGCCCGACTGGTTGAAATGGCTGGCATGCATCACCGCCACCCCAAGCCCCTGTGCAGCGGCCTCCAGCATCAACTGACCCGAATCATAATTGTCGATCGCCAGCGGTTGCATGTCGGGCAGGCCGACCGCCTCCTTCCAGGCGTCGAAGGACAGCGCCATATCGCGATGGATCAAGACGGTATGGTGCGCCAGTTCCTGTGGCGACGTCAGCGCATGGGGCTGTTCGAGCAGTTCGCGCCGCCCGATCAGATAGACTTCGTCATGGTCCAGTTCATGGGCATAGAGCGCCGGGTCGATATCCTTGGCCAGCAGCACGATCGCCGCGTCCAGCCCTTCGCCCAGTCGCGCGACCGCATGCGGGGTCGTTTCGATGTCGATATGCAACTGTGGATGAAGCGCGCGCAGGGCACCCAGATGCGGGAAAAGGCGCTGGGTCGCGAACAGCGGCAGGACCGCCAGCCGCAGCCGCAGCTGGTTGCCGCCACTTTGGATATTTTCCAGCGCCTGCGCCAGCGAATCAAGGGCAGGTGCAATGTCGTCGAGCAGCCTTTGCCCTTCGGCATTGATTTCCAGCGCCTGATGTTTGCGGTCGAACAAAGGCCGACCGATGAAGCGTTCCAGCGCCTGAACCCGGCGGCTGAGCGCGGGCGTCGAGAGCGCAAGCTCCTCCGCTGCCGCCTTGACCGAACCAAGCGCGCGACCTGCACAAAAGCCTCAAGGGCCGTAAGGGGCGGTAATCTCCGCATGGTCTTTCACTATTCCATCGCCGGTGCGCTGCGCCGCGTCATGGCTTGTTGTCGGGCGGGCAGGTTCCGGTCTCAAGCATCCTCACCCTACAGAGCAGGAAAATCAGGCGAATGGCAAGATGCATTTTTTGCAACCGGAACTTTTGCGTTCGCACTTGCAATATCGCGTTTAACGCTACATATAGCGCAGGCCTTTCAGGCATCCTCTCCTAAAACTTTACGGGCTGGCCCTTGTGGCCGGCCCTTTTTTTATGCCCTGCGTCGGCGACATGGCCCCCTTTTCGCGACGGCCGACGTTTCCTATCTCGTTACGGAACAAGAAGGACTGGGTGCCCATGGCCGATGACGAAATGACTGGACGCCGTATCCAGGTCGCCAATGCGCGGCCCGAAGATGCGGGACGCGGGCTTGCGCGGCTGCCATTGACGGTGATGGCGGAATTGCAGCTGAGCGAAGGCGATGTGATCGAGATCGTCGGAAAGCGATCGACACCCGCCCGCGTAGTACGCCCGTACAAGGAAGATGAGGGGCTGGATGTGCTGCGCCTCGATGGGTTGCAGCGCGCCAATGCCGGGGCCGGGTCGGGCGATTTCGTCCACATCGACAAGGTCGAGCCGCGCCCTGCCCAGCGCGTCGTGTTCGCGCCTGCACAAAATAATTTACGGCTTCAGGGTAATCCCGAAGCGTTGAAGCGGGTCTTCTTCCAGCGGCCGTTGACCGCAGGCGATGTCGTCGCGACGGCGGGCCAGCAGCAGGTGCCGACCGGTGACATGCCGCCGCAATTGCGCCAGATGCTGGCCGCGCCGGCCTATGCCTTGCAGGAAATCCGGTTGGTCGTGGTGTCGACCGTGCCCAAGGGCGTGGTGCAGATCGATGCCGAGACCGAAGTCGAACTGCGCCCCGAATATGAGGAGCCGAAGGAAGCGCGCCGCGCAGACGTCACCTATGACGATGTCGGCGGCATGGCCGATACGATCGACCAATTGCGCGAAATGGTCGAACTGCCGCTGCGCTATCCCGAACTGTTCCAGCGGTTGGGCGTCGATCCGCCGCGCGGTGTGCTGCTCCATGGCCCGCCGGGCACGGGCAAGACCCGGCTGGCCCGCGCCGTCGCCAACGAATCGGAGGCCGAATTCTTCCTGATCAACGGGCCGGAGATCATGGGCTCGGCCTATGGCGAATCGGAAAAGAAGCTGCGCGAGATATTCGAGGCGGCGGCCAAGGCTGCGCCCTCGATCCTGTTCATCGATGAGATCGATTCGATCGCGCCCAAGCGGGGGCAGGTGACCGGCGAGACCGAAAAGCGGTTGGTCGCGCAGTTGCTGACATTGATGGACGGGCTGGAGCCGCGCACCAATCTGGTGGTGATCGCCGCGACCAACCGCCCGGAGGCGATCGACGAGGCGCTGCGGCGGCCCGGCCGCTTCGATCGCGAAATCGTGGTCGGCGTGCCCGACGAGCGCGGGCGGCGCGAGATATTGGGCATCCACACCCGTGGCATGCCGCTGGGCGACAAGGTCGACCTCTCCGAACTGGCGCGCATGACCTATGGTTTTGTCGGCGCGGATCTGGCGGCGCTCAGCCGCGAGGCGGCGATCGAAACGGTGCGCCGCTTCATGCCACGCCTCAACCTGGAGGATGGGACGATCCCGGCCGACGTGCTGGAAGAATTGTGCGTCACGCGCGAGGATTTCATGTCGGCGATCAAGCGGGTCCAGCCATCCGCCATGCGTGAGGTGATGGTGCAGGCGCCCAACATCGGCTGGTCCGACATTGGCGGGCTGGACGATGCGCAGATGCGGTTGAAGGAAGGGGTCGAGCTGCCGCTCAAGAATCCCGACGCCTTCCGCCGGATCGGCATCCGCCCGGCCAAGGGCTTCCTGCTCTATGGTCCGCCCGGCACCGGCAAGACGCTGCTGGCCAAGGCGGTCGCGCGTGAGGCGCAGGCGAACTTCATCGCCACCAAGTCGAGCGACCTGCTATCCAAATGGTATGGCGAAAGCGAGCAGCAGATCGCCCGGCTGTTCGCCCGCGCGCGGCAGGTGGCCCCGACCGTCATTTTCATCGACGAATTGGACAGCCTGGTCCCCGCACGCGGCGGTGGCCTCGGCGAACCGGCGGTGACGGAGCGGGTGGTCAACACCATCCTGGCCGAGATGGACGGGCTGGAGGAGTTGCAATCGGTGGTCGTGATCGGCGCGACCAACCGCCCGACCCTGGTCGACCCTGCCTTGCTGCGGCCCGGCCGGTTCGACGAGCTGATCTATGTTCCCGTGCCCGAAGAAGCCGGACGCGCGCGCATCCTGGCGATCCATACCGGCAAGATGCCGCTTGCCGACGATGTCGATCTCGCCTCGTTGGCGGCGCGGACGGAGCGCTTTACCGGCGCGGATCTGGAAGATCTGTCGCGTCGGGCGGGCCTGTTCGCGCTGCGCCAGTCGATGACGGTCGAGAAGGTCACGATGGCGCATTTCGAGGCCGCGCTGCTGGAAACCCGCGCATCGGTCACGCCCGAAATGGAGCGGGAATATGAGCAGATCCAGGCGACGTTGAAGCAGAGCGCGATGCAGATCGACCCGATCGGCTTCGTGTCGCCGGGCATGTTACGCGGGCGCGATCGGGCCTGATCGAGCCTCACCGCTAGGGTGACGCGCAGGCGGCGGGGAAACCCAATCGCCGCCTGCGCGTTCCTGCCCGATGCGCGCAATGCGGCTTGCAAGGCTGGCCGATTTTTGCGACGCCCGACCGTAATGACAACCAGGCGGATATTGATGGCCTCCATTCCCTTGAAAAAGAACGACAATCGCGCTCGCAAGGGCGCGTTCCTAAGCCAGTGGAGGCTGTTTTTCCGGCAGTTCGTCAAACATCCCGGCATGATCGGATCGATCATTCCCTCGTCCGCGACGTTGGTGAACCGTATGCTCGATCCGGTCGATTGGCAGCGCACCCGCCTGTTCGTCGAATATGGACCGGGCGTTGGCACCTTCACCCAGGCGATCCTCGACCGGATGCATCCCGATGCGACGCTGCTGGCGATCGACCTCAATGTCGATTTCGTCGCCTATCTCGAAGCACAGATCGATGATCCTCGGCTGAAGGTCGTGCATGGCTCGGCCGCCGATGTGCGCCGCTTCATCCGGGAAGCGGGGCATGTTCAGGCCGATTATATCCTGTCGGGCATACCCTTTTCCACCCTGCCCGATGGCGTGGGAGAGGGCATTGCGGCCGAGACGCTTGGCGCGCTGCGACCCGGTGGGGCATTCCTCGTCTATCAATATTCGCGCTTCGTGCGCCGTTTGATCGATCCCCTGTTCGGTCAGGTGCAAGATGAGATGGAATGGCGCAATATTCCGCCCTGCCGCCTGTTTCGCGCGGTGAAGGATGAAGGGCTGGCCAAGGCGGCCTGACCCTGGCCCTATCGCCTTCGCAACGGCCTGCGTTCATGCTAAGCCGCCGCCGATCCGAATGGCGAGAGTGATGATGAACGACCTGACCCAGACTCCCGAAATGCTGATCGCGACGATGGGCGCGCGCGCGCGCCGCGCCGCCGCTATAATCGCGCAGGCGAGCGACGCGCAAAAGGCCGATGCGCTGCGCCGCGCGGCCCAGGCGTTGCGGGATCAGGCACCGGCGATCATCGCCGCCAATGCGCGCGACATGGACAATGCGGTGGCGAACGGCCTGTCGCCCGCTTTGCTCGACCGGCTGCGGCTGGACGAAGCGCGGGTCGCGGCGACGGCGGCGGGCGTCGAGCAGGTCGCGGGCCTGCCCAATCCGCTGGGCAGCGTGATCGACCAGAGCGTGCGCCCCAACGGGCTGGACCTGCGCCGGGTACGGGTGCCGCTGGGCGTGATCGGCATCATCTATGAAAGCCGCCCCAATGTGACCGCCGACGCGGCGGCGCTCTGCCTGCGCGCGGGCAATGCGGTGATCCTGCGCGGCGGCAGCGAGGCGAAGGAGAGCAACCGCGCGATCCACGCCGCGATCGTCGAGGGGATCGTCGCCGCCGGCCTGCCCGCCGATGTCGTGCAACTGGTGCCCACGACCGATCGCGCGGCGGTCGGCGCGCTGCTCAAGGCGGCGGAGTTTGTCGACCTGATCGTGCCGCGCGGCGGCAAGAGCCTGGTCGCGCGGGTGCAGGACGAAGCGCGCGTGCCCGTGCTGGCGCATCTCGACGGCATCAACCACAGCTATGTCGATGGCGCAGCCAATCCGACGATGGCGCAGCAATTGGTGGTCAACGCCAAGATGCGCCGCACCGGCATTTGCGGCGCGACGGAAACGGTGCTGATCGACCGCGCCTATGCCCAGGCGCCCGCGCTGGTCGCGGCGCTGCTCGACGCGCAATGCGAAGTGCGCGGCGACGAAGCGGTGCAGGCGATGGACGCACGGGTGAAGCCTGCTGATGAGGCCGACTGGGACACCGAATATCTCGACGCGATCGTGTCGGTCCGGCTGGTCGAGGGCGTGGAGGAGGCGATCGCCCATATCGCCGCCCATGCCAGCCACCATACCGACGCCATCATCACCGACGATGCCGCCACCGCCGAGCGCTTCCTCAACGCCGTCGACAGCGCGATCGTGATGTGGAACGCCTCCACCCAGTTCGCCGATGGCGGCGAGTTCGGGCTGGGCGCGGAAATCGGCATTTCCACCGGACGATTACACGCGCGCGGGCCGGTCGCGCTGGAGGGGCTGACGACGTACAAGTGGATCGTGCGGGGGACGGGGCAGGTTCGGCCCTGACCGCATGGAGGGCGACCTTCACACCTCTCCCGCCTTCGCGGGAGAGGGAGGGGCCCCGCGCCGAAGGCGTGGGAGGGTGAGGGTCTGACTTCTGGGGCAAGAAGTCCCTCACCGACTGCGAGTAGGCAGCAGGCTGCCAAGTCTTCATAGCCTCTCCCGCGAAGGCGGGAGAGGGCAAGGCTATCCCTTTGCCTTACCCCTTCACCACTTCGTCGATCGCCTTCAGCTTCGCCAGCATCGGTGCGACCCAGTCGAGGGGGAGCATCACCGGGCCGTCGGAGGGGGCGTTGTCGGGGTCTTGGTGGGCTTCGGCGAAGATGGCCGCGACGCCTGCTGCGATCGCGCTGCGGGCGAGCAGGGGCGCATATTCGCGTTGGCCGCCGGATGCTGAACCCAGGCCGCCGGGCTGTTGCACCGAATGGGTGGCGTCGAACACGACCGGATAGCCGGTCTGCGCCATTACGGGCAGCGCGCGCATGTCGCTGACCAAGGTATTGTAACCGAAACTCGCGCCGCGTTCGGTCAGCAATATGCGGTCATTGCCGGTCGAGGCGACTTTCTGCGCCACCGCCGCCATGTCCCAGGGGGCCATGAACTGGCCCTTCTTGACGTTGATGACCGCGCCCGTCCGCCCGGCGGCGAGCAGCAGGTCGGTCTGGCGGCAGAGGAAAGCGGGGATCTGGAGGATGTCGACCGCCTGGGCGGCGGCCGCCACCTGGCCCGCATCATGCACATCGGTCAGGACGGGACAGCCCAGCGTCGCCTTCACCTCCGCGAGGATGGCGAGGCCTGCGTCGATGCCGACGCCGCGCTGGCCCGACACCGATGTCCGGTTCGCCTTGTCGAAACTGCTCTTGAAGATGAAGGGCACGCCCGCTTGGTCTGCCGCCTTTGCCAGCGCGTCGGCCATGAACAGCGCATGGTCGCGACTTTCGATCTGGCAGGGGCCGGAAATGAGGACGAAGGGCAGGTCGTTGCCGAAGGTGACGGAACCTGTGGATATATGTTTCGGGCTGGTCATGGCGCTCATTTGGGCGCTTTGGCGAAGCGGCGCAACAATTGCCCGCGCCACAGGCCCTTGCCCGGATGATAGTTCCAGCAGAACCAGCCAAAGGCGAGGCAGGCGATGAGCGAAGGCAGTGCCATCGGATCACCCTGTCCCTTCATATGGCGGTAGAAGGCCATGTCCGCGCGCCAGCGATCCCGCTCGCTCCCCCCGCCATTGATGCCATAGGCATTGTCGTGGCGGCGACAGCCGATGTTTCGGTTGTATTTGCGATGGTCTATGAAATAGCAGTAGTCGCGTTCGGGTGTGCTCATGCCCCGATTAGGCTGGGTCAGTGCAAAAGTTCAAGCGTAAAGTCTTCTACCTCGGCGGTTTCGATCCGCGCGGCGTGCGTTTCTATCATCAGCTCTACCGCGAACAGGCGGCGCGCTATCATAAGCTCACGGGGCAAGATGTGACCGTCGGCGCGCGGCGCGCCGGGCCGGACGGGTCGCTGGTGTCGGTGCAATGGGACGTCGCCAATGAACAGGCGGGCGTCGCGGTCGATTATGAATATCTGCGCTGGGAAGATTTGATCGCGAAAGTGTGGATCCGCAATCCGCTGCCGCTCGCGCTGCGGGCGGCGCGGGCCTATGTCGGCCATGCGCGCTTCATGCAGTTCGGGCGGATGCGCAAGCTGCGCTCCGGGCCGGTCATCACCATCCTCTATCCGCCGGTTTTTGCCGTGCTGATCCCGCTGTTGCTGGCGCTGGTGCCTGCGCTGTTGCTGGCGTTGCTGCTGCCCTTGTGGGTCAGTGCGCTGGTGGGCATCGGTATCAGCGCGCTGCTGTCGGGGCGCTTGTTGGCCAAGCTGGTCGTGCCCTGGCTATTGCGGTTCATGACCTATCATGGCGCGCTGGCCGCCGATGGGCCGGGCGCAGAGCTGGACGCGCGGCTCGACCAGTTTGCCGCCCGCATCGCGGCGGAACTGGACGGCGACTGGGACGAAGTGCAGATCGTCACCCATAGCGCGGGCACCATATTGGGCATGAGCATATTGCGCCGGGTGTTTGCATTACGGAATGCGCCGCTGCCCGATCATGCGGTGATGGTGGGTATGGGGCAGGTGGTGCCGGTGATCGGGCTGCGGCGCGACGCGCACTGGTATCATGAGGATCTGGCGGCGCTGGCGGACAAGACGTTCCGCTATGTCGATATCTCCTCGCCCCCCGATGGCGCGGCCTATTATAACGTCAATCCGCTGCAGCTTGTCGCGGATCAATATGCGGCGCGGGTGGACATGCTATCGCCGCGCTTCCATCTCTTCTATCAGCCGGACAATTATCATGGCGGCTGGTCGAACAAATATGAGGCGCATTTCGACTATCTGCGCGTGGGCGACCGGCTTTCGCCGCTCGATTTCATCAGCCTGACCGCTGGCCCCCGTACCGTGGACGACGCCGTCGCCGCCTTCAGGACGATCCCTTGACCGATCTTTTTACGCCCCCCTATCCGCAGCCGCCCCGCACCAAGCGGGGCCTCATCAAGCGGTTCCTGCGCGGCTGGCATAGCTGGATCCATGTGCTGTTCGACAAAAGCTATACGATGAAGATGGGCGAGATTCGCCTGCCCGGCCGGACCATGTATATCGCCAATGAGCTGAGCCTGGTGGACCAGATTTTGCGCGGCGGCACCGCATTCCCCAAGCATAGCGAATTGGTCCGCAATCTCGACCCGCTGATCGGCAACAGCGTCTTTTCCGCCAATGGCGCGGATTGGGAAAGCCAGCGGGCGATGGTCAATCCCGCCTTTGCCCATACCGCGCTGGGGCGGACGATGCCGCTGATGGTGGCGGCGGCCGACGATCTGCTGGCACGGTTCGATGCGGCCGATCGGCGCCAGCCGGTCGATATCGATCCGATGATGACGCATGTCGCGGCCGACATCATTTTCCGCACGCTGTTTTCGCAGGCGCTGGACGCGGCGCGATCGAACATCATCCACACCGCCTTCGGCAAGTTTCAGCGGCTGGCGCACAGCGCGTCGATGCTGCGGCTGTACGGCATTCCCGCCGGTTGGTTCGAGACACGATCGAAAGGCCCGGCGCGCGCCATCCATGACGTGTTCCGCCCGATCGTGGAGGCGCGCTATGAAGGCTGGCATTCGCGCGGCGAAGCGCCGCATCGCGACATTCTCCAGTCGCTGATCGAGGCGAAACATCCCGAAACCGGGGAGGCCTTCACGTGCAACCAGGTGATGGAGCAGGTATCGACCATTTTCCTGGCGGGGCATGAGACATCGGCCAGCACCATGACCTGGGCGCTCTATATGCTCGCCGAATGTCGCCATATTCAGGACCGGGTGCGGGCGGAAATTGCAGCAGTTGCAGGCGACGCGCCGCTGACCGCGCCGATGCTCAAGGAGATGGGGCAGCTCCGCAACATCTTCAAAGAAACGCTGCGTCTTTATCCCCCGGTGTCCTTCCTGCCGCGCGAAGTCACCTGTCCGATGGACATGCGCGACAAGCATTTGGAGACCGGATCGATGCTGGTGGTCGCCCCCTGGCTGACCCAGCGCAACAAGGATAATTGGGCCTGCCCCCATGCCTTCGACCCCGATCGCTTCGATGATCCCGCCAATGCGGATATGGCGAAACAGGCCTGGTTCCCGTTCGGCCGGGGACCGCGCGTGTGCGTCGGGGCGGGCTTTGCCCAGCAGGAGGTGATGACGGTGATCGCTGCGGTCGTCCGGCGCTATGCGCTTACCGTGCCGCCGGGGTTCAAGCCCGAACCGATCAGTCGGCTGACGATCCGGCCCAGGACGGGGATGCCGTTATTGTTCGGGACGCTGCGCGATTAAATGACGGTGATGGCTACGCCCCTCATGCCATCTCCTCCTCCGGCACGACATCGACCATCAGTTGCAGGCTTTGCCCGCCGCCGCCCACGAACAGGCCGTCCATCGGCGCGACGTCGGCATAGTCGCGGCCCATGGCGACGAAGAGATGGCCGTCGCCGGTGATGACGCCGTTGGTCGGGTCAAAGCCGATCCAGCCGCGCGTCCGTCCACACCAGAGCATGACCCAGGCATGCATGGCGTCCGCCCCGATCAGGCGCGGCTTGCCGGGTGGCGGATAGGTGCGCAGATAGCCGCTGACATAGGCGGCGGGTAGCCCCGCGAGGCGTAGCGCGACCACCATGACATGGGCGAAATCCTGGCACACGCCATGGCGCGCGGCAAAGGCGTCGGCGACCGGGGTGGCCGCGTCGGTGCTGCCCGGTTCATACCGAAATTCGGCGCGGATGCGCTGCGCGAGGTCCAGCGCAGCGGCGACGATCGGCCGGTCAGGCGACAGGCCATCGCCGACCCATGCGCCGATGTCCGGCAAGAGCGGTGCGCGCACCGAGGCGTAGAGATAATGGGCGGGTGCCGCCGGTCCCATGTCGCGTTCGGCCAGCGCCGCCTGCGCCACCGCGCCGATGGTCGGATCATCGTCCTGCGGCACGATCGCGCCGCCTTGCACCCCCACGCGGAACCGGCTTTCGATCGTGAGCTGGCGGATCGGGCTTTCGATCACCAGCCGGGCGACATGGACCGGCCAGGCGCCAGGGCGCGAATCGATGGTGGCGGGGGCGGGGTCCACGTCCAGCGCATAGTCGGACGTCCACTGCCCCGACCAAGGCGCGGGCCGCAGCCGCAGGTTGAAGCGGGCCAGCCGCACCGGATTGGCATAGCGCAATATCGTGCGGTGCCGGACATGGTAGATCATGATAGCAAGTCCATCGTCTCGGTCTTGCGGACCTGCAGGAAATAGCGCTGGCCGATCGCGTCGGAGAGGCCAAGCAGCCGGTTCTCCACATCGGCAATGTCGGCCATGGTCAGCATGTCGCCGGTCAGCGGCGCGAGCCGCGCCACCAGCGCATCGGCGCGGCGCAGCGGTTCTTCGGGCATGCCGTCGGCGCGCAGCGTGGGCAGGGCGGCGATATGCTCCGCCAGCCTTGCCGCCTGATAGGCGATCGCGCGCGGATTATGCGGTTCCAGCGCGACGAGATCGCGCACCGGCGGCAGCGCCGGGCCGGTCAGATAGCGGGTGCGATAGCTGATCTGGCTATCCTGCAGATCGAGCAGCACGGTCAGGTCGGCGGCGCTGGCCCCGTCGCTGCCGAACAGGCTGACGAGGCGACAGCCATTGATCGCCCGCTCCATCCGGCGGCCCATATCGTGGAAGCGCCAGGCGTCGGTGCGTGCCATATTTTCCGCCGCCAGCCCCGACAGCGCGGAAATCCGCTCGATCATGCGGGACGAGGCGTCGAGCAGGGTTTCGGTCACCGCGCCGTCGAAGCGGGGCAGCGGCAGGCGCACCAGCCGCCACACGTCGCTCGCCAGCCGGTCGCGCAGCCCTTCGCCGATATTGGCGACCCGCCCCATCAGCGTCCGCACGCTGCCGCTTTGCTGGGCGTCGCCCAGCGCGATGGCGCAGAGCGGGCCGACTGCGCCGCGACTGCCGGGAATCGCGCCCCACAGCGCCAGTTGGCCGACCAGCCGGGCCATGGTGGGCGAGGCGAGCGAGGGGCCGATATCCGCCTCGATCGATCCGCCGACGATCGCGCGGATCAGCCGCAGCGTCATTTCGGTGCGCTCGATATAGCGACCCAGCCAGAAGAGATTGTCCGCCGCCTTGGCCGGCAGCATGCCGCCCACCCGCCGGATCGCAGGCGCGCCGCCCGATCCCAGCAGCGTGTCGGGGGGTACGGGCTGGCTGTCGATAACGCACATGTCGGCGGACATGTCGCCCCGGCCCATCAGCGCGGCGCGAATGTCGCCATGGCCTGCCAGCCGCGCGAAGGCACCGGGCATCACGCGCCATTGGCCGAGCGCGTCGCGCGCTACGAACACGCGCAGGGTGAAGGGCAGGGGGGTCAGTCGGCCATCGACGATGGCGGGGGTGGTCGATAATTTCACCACTTCCTGCCCGACATAGTCCATCGGCCGCCGCGCCATCGCGTCGAGCAGGGCGTCGCGCTGGTCGCCGTCTAGTGCCGATCCGGGGGTGAAATGCGCGTCGGGCAGGCCCGCCACATCCTGGTCGAAGGCCGAGCCGACGACGAGCTGGTCGAGCCGGTCGCGGACATAGGCGCGCTCCTTGCCCTGCCCGCACCACCAGGTCGCGATATTGGGCAGGATCAGCTCCTCGCCCAGCACCGCGCGCGCGAGTTGCGGCAGGAAGGCCGCGAAGGCGCGCGATTCGATCACGCCCGCGCCCGGCCAGTTGCTGACCATCAGCCCGCCGCGCGCGCAGGCATCATAAAGATCGGGCACGCCGATGCGCGTCTTGCTGTCGAAGGCGAGCGGATCGAGGAAGCGGCTGTCCATCCAGCGCCACAGCCCGTCGATCCGCTTCAGGCCCTGAATGGTGCGGACGAATAATTGTCCGTCGGTGACGATCAGATCCTCGCCCTCGACCAGCAACAGGCCAAGATAGCGGGCGAGATGCGCCTGTTCGGCATAGCTTTGGTTGAAGCGGCCGGGCGTCAGCAGGCCGATGCGCGGGTCCGACCGGGCGCAGTCGGCGGCCAGCCCCCGGCGCAATTCGTCGAAAAAGGGCGCGAGCCGCCGCGTGTTCATAGCGCCCAGCAGGTCGCCGGTGGCGCGCGACAGAGCGAGCCGGTTTTCCAGCGCATAGCCCACGCCCACCGGGGTTCGCACCCGGTCGGACAAGACGCGCCATTCGCCCGCCGGGCCGCGCCCGATATCGGCGGCGTAGAAATGAAGCTGATGTCCCTGCGGCGGCGGCGCGCCGTTCATGACGCGCCAATAATGGGCGCTGCCGGTCACGATGCTGGCGGGCAGATTGCCGTCGGTGACCAGCGACTGAGTCGAATAAATGTCGGCGATGACCCGTTCGAGCAGGTCGGCGCGCTGGGCGAGGCCCCGTTCGATATGCGCCCATTCGTCAGCGCCGATCAGCAGCGGCACCGGCCCCAGCGGCCAGGCGCGTTCCTGCTCGTCGCCGGTCAGGCGGAACGCCATGCCAAGGTCGATCGCCTGCCGCCCGACATGGTCGGCGAGCGTCACTGGATCGCCCTGCGCCTGCGCCGACAGCCGTTCCAGCATCGTGCGCCAGCGTGGGGCCATGGCGGGCGACGCATCGGCGAACAAATCTCCCGCCGGTGCGGCGGCGAGATAGGCGTCGGCCCATCCCCCCGCCGCGCGAGGCGGGGCCGCGGCGTCGGCGGCCATCACAGCCCCGGTTGTTTGAAGCGCAGGTCCAGCGTCATCGGAAATTCGCTGGCCGTTTCGGCGACGGGCATGTCGACTTGGCCGGGGGTATGGCCATAATCCTGAAACCGTGCCTTGCGCCGGGCTTCGGCCTCATAGCCATTGACCGGCAGCGTGTCGTAATTGCGGCCGCCCGGATGCGCGACATGATAGACGCAGCCGCCCAGCGACCGGCCGCTCCAACTGTCCAGCACGTCGAAGGTCAGCGGCGCATTGGCGGGCAGATGGGGGTGGAGGCAATTGGCCGGTGCCCATGCCTTGTAGCGCACGCCGCCGACCGCTTCGCCCGGAACGCCGGTGGCGGTCATCGGCACCTGCCGCCCGTTGCACGCGACGATATGGCGTCCGGCGACGAGGCCCGTGGCGCGGACCTGCAACCGTTCGGTCGATGAGTCGACATAGCGTACCGTGCCGCCGATCGCCCCGGTTTCGCCCAGCACATTCCAGGGTTCGAGCGCATGGGCGATTTCCAGCCCGACGCCGCCCGCATCGACGGTGCCATGGACCGGGAAGCGGAACTGGCGCTGCGCCTCGAACCAGTTGGGGTCGAAATCATAGCCCGCACCGCGCAGGTCGGACAGGATCTCCAGAAAATCGGCCCAGACGAAATGGGGCAGCATGAAGCGATCGTGCAGCGTCGTGCCCCAACGGACCAGATGGCCCTGCTGCGGCTGCCGCCAGAACCAGGCGGTCAGCGCGCGGAGCAGCAATTGCTGCGCCAGACTCATGCGCGCTTCGGGCGGCATTTCGAACCCGCGAAACTCCAGCAGTCCCAGGCGCCCGGTGGGACCATCGGGCGAGAACATCTTGTCGATGCAGATTTCGGTGCGATGGGTGTTGCCCGTCACATCGACCAGCAGGTTGCGGAACAGCCGATCGACCAGCCACGGCGGCGGCGCAGCCCCTTCGCCCGCAAACGGGTTGGGCACCTGCGACAGTGCGATCTCCAACTCGTACAGGCCATCATGCCGCGCCTCGTCGATGCGCGGTGCCTGGCTCGTCGGGCCGATGCAGAGGCCCGAAAAGAGGTAGGAGAGCGAGGGATGGCGCTGCCAATAGAGGACGAAGCTCTTGAGCAGGTCAGGGCGGCGGATGAAGGGCGAGTCACCCAGCGTCGGCCCGCCCAGCACGATATGATTGCCCCCGCCGGTGCCGACCGATCGGCCGTCGACCATGAATTTGTCGGCGGTCAGCTGGCATTCGCGGGCATGGTCATAGACTTGCTGGGTGATATGGACCGTCTCGTCCCAGCTTGCCGCGGGCTGCACATTCACTTCGATCACGCCGGGGTCGGGCGTCGCCTTCAGCACGTCGATGCGCGGGTCGGGCGGTGGCGAATAGCCCTCGATCCGCACGGGGATGCGCAGCGCTTCGGCGGCGGCCTCGACCTCGGCGATCAGTTCCAGATAATCTTCCAGCGCCTGCACCGGCGGCAGGAAGACCGAGAGATAATGGCCGCGCGGTTCGACCGTCACGGCGGTGCGCACCGCGCCTTCGATGATGACCTGCTCGACCCGTTCCTGCGCCGCCATGCCGCCTTCTGGGCCGGCGACCCGCTGCGACTGTTGCGCGCGCGCTTCCTCGACGCTCGCCTGCTCGACCACCTGGGTACGGAAATCGGGCAGCGGTTCGCGCGGCTCGCTGGTGTCGCGGGGGTGGATATAGGGGTAATCGGATGGCGGCACATAGGGCAGCGATCCCAGCGGCAGGCGATAGCCCAGCGCCGAATCGCCCGGCACCGCGAACAGCTTGCCGCGCCGCAACTGCCAGATTTCGCTCTGCCAGCGGGGCTTGGCGACCTGAGATTGCCAGCGCTGCACCGGCAGCACATAGCCGACCGGCTGGTCGAGGCCGCGCTCGAACGTCTTGACCATCCGCGCCCGCGCTTCGGGGTCGCTGATCTTGGGATCATCGGGGCTGGCGTTGATCGGCAGGTCGGCTTCCTTGACCGCCCAGACCGCCGGATCTTCATAGACCGCATGGGTATAGTCATCGGTAAAGCCCATATTCCCGGCCATATGGCTGAGGAAAGCGCGGGCGTCTTCGGGCGTCACGGTGCGCGCGCCATCGGGCGCATCGTCGGGCGCGATCAGGCTTTCGTCGCGCCAGATCGGCGTGCCATCCTTGCGCCAATAGACCGCATAGGCCCAGCGCGGCAGGCTTTCGCCCGGATACCATTTGCCCTGGCCATGATGCAGCAGGCCGCCGGGCGCGAAGGTCGCGCGCAGCTTGCGGATCAGCCGGTCGGCATAGGCCGCCTTGGTTGGTCCCACCGCATCGCCATTCCATTCGCCCGCATCACCGCCATCGACCGCCACGAAGGTCGGCTCGCCCCCGGTGGTCAGGCGCACGTCCTGCGCGATCAAATCGGCATCGACTTGTGCGCCGAGCGCCATCACCGCGTCCCAACGGCTGTCAGTAAAGGGCTTGGTGATCCGCACGGCTTCGGCAATGCGCGACACATTCATCGCAAATTCGAAATCGACTTCGGCGGGTTCGGCCATGCCGCTGATCGGTGCGGCGGACTTGTAATGCGGCGTCGCGCAGAGCGGGATATGCCCCTCACCCGCGAACATGCCGCTGGTGGCATCCAGCGCCACCCAGCCTGCGCCCGGCACATAGGCCTCCGCCCAGGCGTGCAGGTCGACGACATCCTGCGTGACGCCCTTTGGCCCTTCGATCGGCTCGACATCGGCGACCAGCTGGATCGAATAGCCCGACACGAAACGCGCGGCAAAGCCCAACCTGCGCAGCAATTGTACCAGCAGCCACGCCGAATCGCGGCACGATCCGGTGCCGATCTCCAGCGTCTCTTCCGGCGTCTGGACGCCCGCCTCCATGCGGATGACATAGCCGACTTGTTGTTGCAGGCGACGGTTCACCTCGACCAGGAAATCGACCGTCCGGCTCTCAAAGCCATCATATTGCGCCACCATCGCCTCGAACATCGGCCCCTGCGGTTCGATGTCGAAATAGGCGGCAAGGTCGGTCTTCAGCTGATCGTCATAGGCGAAGGGGTAGGTCTCCGCATAAGGCTCCACGAAGAAATCGAACGGATTGATGATGTCGAGATCCGCGAGCAGATCGACCTGGATGCGGAAATGGTCGACCGGATCGGGAAACACCACGCGCGCCAGCCAGTTGCCGTGCGGATCCTGCTGCCAGTTCAGGAAATGGTTCGCCGGTTCGATCTTCAGCGCATAATTGGGGACTTTGGTCCGGCTATGCGGCGCGGGGCGCAGGCGGATTACCTGTGGCCCCAGGCGGATCGGGCGATTGTAACGATAGGCGGTGAGGTGGTGGAGTGCGGCTTTGAGCATAGCCGCGATCAAACGCTACCCCCTGCTGCAATGCAACAGCCAATCGCGCGGGCCGTGCAGATTCTAGGGAGTGCCCAGCCGCCCGCGCCGATAGCGCCGCCGCAGCACCGCCCCTGCGATCAGCAGCGGCGTCGCCCCCAGCATCAGCGCCATGCCGATCAGGCTGGGCGACCAGCCCATTATGCTGTGCAGACCAAAGGCGGACGGCGTCAGCAGCAGCAGAAATCCGGCGGTCAGCAACCATAGCCCCCAGCGGCGCGGCCGCACCGCGACCATGCGATATTCATGCCGCCACGCCTTGCGGCCTTCCTTGGTGGAAAGATCGGGTGGGGGATGATGAGACATAAGCGCTGGACTCATGCCGCGAACAGCTTACCCTGTCCAGCATCCCCGGGGGACCGTCCGCAGACGGTTGAGAGGCAGCTATGTGGCTGCGACCCGTTGAACCTGATCCGGCTAACACCGGCGTAGGGAGGGTCAGCGCGCCGTCACACCGCCCGCCATCCCTCTCTTTCGCCATGAAGGAGAGACGAAAATGGCAGATGTTCCCGCCCGCACCGAAATCGGCGTCACCACTGGCCCCATCCGGGGATCGCGCAAGATCCATGTCGGCCCGCTCAACGTCGCGATGCGCGAAATCACGCTGGAGCCGGGCAGCGGCGAGGCGCCAGTGCGCGTCTATGACACGTCCGGCCCCTATACCGATCCGGCGGCGCAGATCGACATTCGCGCGGGCCTGCCGACGTTGCGTCACGACTGGATCATCGGGCGGGGCGATGTGGAGGCGTATGACGCGCGTGAGGTGCGGCCGGAGGATAATGGGCTGAAAGGCCCGGATCGTAGCGGCGGGGTGGCGCAATTCCCGCTGGGCGCACGTCGCCCCTTGCGTGCCAAGGCGGGCGCGAATGTCAGCCAGATGCATTATGCCCGGCGCGGCATCATCACGCCGGAAATGGAATATGTGGCGGAGCGCGAAAATCTGGGCCGGGCGCGGCTGGCCAACTATGTCCGCGACGGGCAGGATTGGGGCGCGGACATCCCCGATTATGTGACGCCGGAGTTCGTGCGCGACGAAGTGGCGCGCGGCCGGGCGATCATCCCCAGCAACATCAACCATCCCGAATCCGAACCGATGGCGATCGGCCGCAATTTCCTGGTCAAGATCAACGCCAATATCGGCAACAGCGCGGTCGCATCCGACGTGGCGGCCGAAGTCGACAAGCTGGTCTGGTCGATCCGCTGGGGTGCGGACACGGTGATGGATCTGTCCACCGGCCGCAACATCCACGACACGCGCGAATGGATCATCCGCAACTCGCCCGTGCCGATCGGCACCGTGCCCATCTATCAGGCGCTCGAAAAGGTCGGCGGCGTCGCCGAAGACCTGACCTGGGAGATTTTCCGCGACACGCTGATCGAGCAGGCGGAACAGGGCGTCGACTATTTCACCATCCATGCGGGCGTGCGCCTGCCCTATATCCCGATGACCGCCAAGCGCGTGACCGGCATCGTGTCGCGCGGCGGGTCGATCATGGCGAAATGGTGCCTCGCCCACCATCGCGAGAGCTTCCTCTACGAGCGGTTCGACGAGATTAGCGAGATCATGAAGGCCTATGACATCGCCTATTCGCTCGGCGACGGCCTGCGCCCCGGTTCGATCGCCGACGCCAATGATGAGGCGCAGTTCGCCGAACTCTATACGCTGGGCGAACTGACCAAGCGCGCCTGGGAACAGGATGTGCAGGTGATGATCGAAGGGCCGGGCCATGTGCCCATGCACAAGATCAAGCGGAATATGGAAAAGCAGCTCGAAGCCTGCGGCGAAGCGCCCTTCTACACATTGGGGCCGCTCACCACCGACATCGCGCCGGGCTACGACCATATCACCAGCGGCATCGGCGCGGCCATGATCGGCTGGTACGGCACCGCGATGCTTTGCTATGTCACGCCCAAGGAGCATCTGGGCCTGCCCGACCGTGATGACGTGAAGGTCGGCGTGGTGACCTACAAGCTCGCCGCCCACGCCGCTGACCTCGCCAAGGGGCATCCGGCGGCGAAGGTCCGCGACGATGCGCTGAGCCGCGCGCGGTTCGAGTTCCGCTGGAGGGACCAGTTCAACCTGTCGCTGGACCCCGACACGGCGGAGCAATATCACGACCAGACGCTCCCCGCGGAAGGCGCGAAAAGCGCCCATTTCTGCTCGATGTGCGGCCCCAAATTCTGCTCGATGAAGATCACGCAAGAGGTCCGCGATTTCGCCGCGAAGCAGAATCAGGAAGCCGACGCCTTCATCGCCGCCCATCCTCCCCGGCACGGGGAGGGGGGCGTAGCGGCGACCAGCGACTTGCCGGGGGCAAGTCGCAGCCGCGAAGCCGGCTCGCAAGGCGAGCCGTTGGCGCAGCCAAATGGTGGAGGGGGCGAGCCGCTGGACGCAACCTCCGCCGAACAGGGCATGGCGGCAATGAGCAAGGTGTTCAGGGAAACGGGGAGCGAGCTGTATATGGGGGCTGGGGATAGGGAGCGGGATTGAGAAGTTACGAGCAATGTGTTGCCGTTGGACCGTGATCTCTGAGTGGCGTGATCTGTAAAAAAGGATCACGCCATTTTCGAAATATGCTCACGCAGTCACCCCACCTTCTTCGGCCGTCCACCCTTCGCCCCATTGACCCGCGCCGCCGCAGCTTTCGCGGGTGATGTCACGCTCCCAGCCCGCCGCGCCAGTTCGCGCATCCAGGCCTTGGTGCCGAACGATCCGGCCATCAGCGCCGGGACGGAAAGGTCCACGTCCAGCACCTCCCAATGCAGGCCAAAGCCCGCGCCCGCAATCTCCACCTCTGCCAGTTGATCGGGCGTGGCCGCCTCCAGCCCCTGCCCCAGATAGGGCGGAAAGGCGAAAGTTGCGCCGCTGGCGAGATCGACGATGATGCGCGCCGCCTTGCGGTCATAGCGTGCGGCCAGCGCGCGCGGTTCTTTGGCCAGCGCGTCCCGGCCCCGCGCTTCCGCTGCGTCGATCTGCGTATCGGACCAGTGATCCGTCATTCCTCATCTCCATGTATCGCGCGCCAGTGCGTCATGAACGCCGCCTGCCGCTCCAGCACCACATCCATCGCCCGCCTGCGATCCGCCGCTTTCATGCCGATCGCATATATGAGTTGGGGCAACGCGCCATGTGGCGAGAGCGCGACCTTCAACTCGCCATTGCCCAGCACATGGATATGCGGCGGCTCATGATCGTGCGTGTAGATGACGAAGCGCATGCCATGCGCACGATGGATCGTGACCATGGCGATAAATAACCTATCGGTTGGGTTATTTCAAGCAGGCCGGGAGATCATCTAGCTACTACCCGCCATTGCGCAACCCGCACGACGATGATCCCCAATCAAAAATGCCGCGCCTGGTCCATCGCCCTGATACGCAGTATCATCCTGCACTTGATTGTGCAGCCCGCCGCGCACGACCGTCGGCAATAATATCCTCGATCGTCCTGTCACTAGTGCCGGATGCTAGCCCCTCTTCGACCGCCGCACGCAAGATGCGCAGTTTTTCCTCTGCCTCTTGCTCGCGCCGAACCAGATCGCGGACATAATCGCTGCTGCTGCTGTAGCGCCTTCGGCGACGCGTGCCTCTATCCAGCTTTTGAGGCCATCGGGGAGGGAGATGTTCATCTGTGCCATGGCCATAATAGCTACAATATTGCGCTATTCTTGACAAGAAGCGTGGCCGTTGCGCCCTCGCCACCATCCATGTTATAACGCCCGTATGAACATGCCCCTCAAAATCACCAAGATCGGCAACAGCGCCGGAGTTATCCTGCCCAAGGAATTGCTGGCGCATCTCGACGCCAACGCGGGGGATACGCTGTCCGTCGTCCTCACTGCGCGCGGGATCGAATTGTCGGCGGCCGAGCCGGATTTCGATGCGCAGATGGCGGCCGCGCGGGATGTCATGGCCCGGCGCAAGCGGGCGCTGCGCGAACTCGCCAAATAATGGCGGATCAGGGCTGGATCTGGGTCACGCTCGCCGTGGCGGAGGCGGCGCATGCCGAACAGATTGCCGAACATGGCGGCGGTGGCGACGGGCTGCGCGATCGCGGCCTGTTCGAAAGCGCGATGGCGCGGCCGCACAATCTCGTCAGCTATGGCGAACCCGACGCGGCGGCGCTGGCGGCGGCCTATGCCTATGGCCTCGCCCGCAACCATCCTTTCATCGACGGTAACAAGCGGATCGCGGCGGTTGTCAGCGAAACCTTCCTGCTGCTCAACGGCCATAGCCTGACCGCGACCGACGCGGAACTGGTCGTGGCCTTTCTTGAACTGGCGGCGGGCAATCTGTCGGAGGATGATATGGCCGATTGGTTCCGCCAGCACCTCGCCCCCGCCTGACCGCGCCTGTCCTTACCCCCGCTCGCGCGCCTTGATCTTGCGCACGTCGGCGAGCTGCCCCATCAGTATCGCCAGCGCGTCGCGTTCCGGCTGGGGCAGGTCCGTCGTGTCGAAATGGCGGATCAATATTTCGAGCGCGTCGCCGATGCGGCCGATCTGGCGGCCATAGCTGCCGACCTCGTCCAGCACCGTGCGTTCGATGTCGGGGCGCGCCGTCTGCCCCAGGGTGATGTTGACGAGGCCGATCTGCCCGCCATTTTGCGTCCAATAAAGCGGGTTGATCGCCTGCCACAATTGTTCGGGTGCCAGCGCCATGGTGAAGGGTTGCATCGGGCCGTCCTTCGCTCGTTCGAGACGAACTGAAAGCTGCCATGGCGGACGCGCTGGCGCAAGCGCGCTGTCCTACAGGCCGCACCGCTGTTATGCTCCCGTCGCGGCTTTCCGATAGGATCAAGGCGGCGCAACATAATATCGAATTGTGCGGGAAAAGTGCGAAGCTAAGGCCTCGACTCCCCTGTCTCTCCGGCGACCCGCCCCCCCTTGCCACCCTCTTCCCACTGGACCGCCCGGCCATAAGCCCTACATAGCAGGGCCATGCCTCCCGAAACGCCCGAAACCGCTCCCTTGCCGCCCGTCTGGGCGACCTTCCGCCGATTCCTGCCCTATTTGTGGCCGGCCGATGCGCCCGCGCTGCGTCGCCGCGTCGCCATCGCCATGCTGCTGGTGCTGCTGGCCAAGCTCATCAGCCTCGCCATGCCCTTTGCCTATAAGGGCGTGATAGACCGGATGGCACCGGGCATGGAACCGGCGGTGGGCCTCGCGATGGCGCTGGTGCTGGTTTATGCCGGTGCGCGGTTCAGCGCGGTGCTGTTCGACAATCTGCGTAACGCCGTGTTCGAGAAGGTAGGGCAGGAGGCGAGCCGCCGCCTCGCCGATGACGTGTTCGTCCACCTCCACCGCCTGTCGCTGCGCTTCCATCTCGACCGGCGCACCGGCGCGGTCACCAAGATCGTCGAGCGCGGCACTAAGAGCATCGACACGATGCTCTATTTCCTGCTGTTCAACATCGCCCCCACCATTATCGAGCTGGTCGCGGTCTGCGCCATTTTCCTCGTCAAGTTCGGCTGGGGGCTGGTCGCCGCCACGCTCGTCATGGTGGTCGCCTATATCTGGTTCACCCGTACCGTGACCGAATGGCG
This sequence comes from Sphingobium sp. Ant17, assembly GCF_000588875.1. GTDB lineage: Bacteria > Pseudomonadota > Alphaproteobacteria > Sphingomonadales > Sphingomonadaceae > Sphingobium. The sequence goes on along the minus strand of NZ_JEMV01000009.1, from coordinate 82,184 downwards.
CAACCAGCTGCGCCGCGACATGGTGGATATGGACACCAGCGCGGTCGCCCATGCGGTCGACAGCCTGCTCAATTTCGAAACGGTCAAATATTTCGGCGCGGAACAGCGCGAGGCCGACCGCTATAGCGGAGCGATGCGCCGCTATGCCAAGGCGGCGATCAAGAGCGAGAACAGCCTCGCCTGGCTCAATGTCGGCCAGTCGCTGATCACCAACCTGATGATGGCGGGCGCGATGGCATACAGCGTCTGGGGCTGGAGCGTCGGCCAGTTCACCACCGGCGACGTCGTGCTGGTCAATACGCTGCTGGCCCAGCTGTTCCGCCCGCTCGACCTGCTCGGCATGGTCTATCGCACCATCCGCCAGGGGCTGATTGACATGGAGGCGATGTATCAACTGATCGACACCCAGGCCGAAGTCGCCGATGCGCCGGACGCCACTGTACTACGGGCACCGGGCGGCGCGGTGCGGTTCGATCATGTTCGCTTCGGCTATGACCCGGAGCGGGAAATTTTGCACGACGTCAGTTTCGAGGTGCCCGCCGGGCATACGCTGGCGATCGTCGGGCCTTCGGGCGCGGGAAAGTCCACCATCGCGCGCATCCTGTTCCGCTTCTACGATATCCAGTCGGGCCAGGTGACGATCGACGGGCAGGATATCGCCAAGGTGACCCAGGCCTCGCTGCGCGCCGCGATCGGCATCGTGCCACAGGACATGGTGCTGTTCAACGACACGGTCGGCTATAATATCGGCTATGGCCGCGAAGGCGCATCGCAGGACGAGATCGAAGCGGCGGCAAAGGCCGCGTCGATCCACGACTTCATCCTCAGCCTGCCCAAAGGCTATGACACCCGCGTCGGTGAGCGTGGCCTGAAATTGTCGGGGGGCGAAAAGCAGCGGGTGGCGATTGCGCGGACATTGCTCAAAGACCCGCCCTTGCTGGTGCTGGACGAAGCCACCAGCGCGCTCGACAGCCGCACGGAAACCGAAATCCAAGCGGTGTTGCGCGACATCAGCCGGAAACGCACGACGCTGGTGGTGGCGCATCGCCTGTCCACCGTGGTCGATGCCGAAGAGATTATCGTGCTGGACCAGGGCCGCATCGTCGAACGCGGCCGCCACGCCGATCTGGTGCGCGCCGATGGCCTCTACGCTTTGATGTGGAACCGGCAGGCGAGCGAGCGGGAAGCGCTGCCGGGCGAGCCGGGGATTGGCGATGTGTTCGAGGTGGTGGTGCCGTCGCCCTGACCTGTTCTCCGGCGTAGGCCGGAGTCTAGAAGCCCCAGGCGCGGTGCCAAGTCGCCCTGGGTCCCGGCCTCCGCCGGGGAACAGTTCTATGCCTCGTGCGTCATGGCCTCAATCCACGAAGTTCGCAGCCACCTCCGGCGGCACGCGCAGGATGCGGCCGGTGGCTTTGTCGATGATCGCCCAAGTGGATTTGGCTGCGACCTTCACCTTGCCGTCGGTGCCTGTAAATTCCATCATCCGGTCGAACCGCGCCCCGCGCGGTGCCTCCGCTATCCAGGTACGCGCGGTCACGCTTTCGCCCGCCGTCACATTACCGCGATAGTCGATCTCATGCCGGGTCACGACCCAGATATAGGCATCGACATGCGCCGGATCGGCATCACGGTTCCAATGGTCGACCGACACCCGCTCCATCCACTGAACCCAGACCGCGTTGTTGACATGGCCCAGGATGTCTATGTCATCGGGGGTGGCGGTGATCTGGCAGGTGTAGGATGATGGCATATTATCCTCCGTTCGCCCTGAGCTTGTCGAAGGGCATTACTTCCTGGAAGGAAGAAAGAGGCTTCGACAGGCTCAGCCCGAACGGGTGAGAGGTTGGCCCTTTCACGCCTCGACCACCCCCAATTGCCACAGCAGGAAGGCAAATTCCTCCGCCGTCTCATGCAAACTCTCGAACCGGCCCGACTTGCCGCCATGGCCCGCGCCCATATTGGTCTTGAGCAGCAGGATATTGTCGTCGGTCTTGTTGGCGCGCAGCTTGGCGACCCATTTGGCCGGTTCCCAATAGGTGACGCGCGGATCGTTGAGGCCCGCCGTCACCATCAACGGCGGGTAAGCCTGTGCGGTGACATTGCTGTAAGGATCATAGCCCAAAATCGTCTCGAACGCCGCCTTGTCCGCGATCGGATTGCCCCATTCGGGCCATTCGCCCGGCGTCAGCGGCAGCGTTTCGTCCAGCATCGTGTTGAGCACATCGACGAAGGGCACATGCGCCACTACCGCGCCCCATAGGTCGGGATCGCTATTGATCACCGCGCCCATCAACTCGCCGCCCGCCGACCCGCCCGAAATGCCGATCTTGCCCGCTGCCGTATAGCCCAGGTCGATCAGCCCCTTCGCGACATCCACGAAATCGGTGAAGGTGTTGGTCCGCTTGTCGAGCTTGCCGTCCAGATACCATTGCTGGCCAAGGTCATCGCCGCCGCGAATATGCGCGAGCGCGAACACCATGCCGCGATCCAGCAGCGACAGCCGCCCGGTCGAAAAGCCAGGCTCCATTGCCAGCCCATAGGCCCCATAGCCGTATAGATGCAGCGGCGCGCTGCCATCGCGGGGCAAATCCTTGGGATAGACGATCGACACCGGGATCGCGGTGCCGTCGCGCGCCGGGATCATCAGCCGTTCGGTCGTGTAGCGGCTGGCATCATAGCCCGACGGGATGGCCTGCACCTTCAACTCTTCGAGCCGTCCGTCGTCGAGATGATAATCATAGATAGTGTCGGGCGTGACCATCGATTCATAGCCGATGCGCAGCTTCGTCACATCATATTCGGGATTGTCGTCCAGCCCCGCGCAATAGCTGGCTTCGGGAAAGGGGATGCGCTTTGGCCTGTGGGTGGCGTAATCGCGCAGTTCGATCTGGTCGAGTCCGTCCTGCCGTCCTTCGGTGACGTAGAAACGCTGGAACAGGGTGAAGTCGGTCAGGTAGAAATGATCGTCCGGCGCGATCACCTGCGTCCATTGGTCGGGCGCGTCGAGCGAGGCCGTCACCAGCCGGAAATTGGGATGGGCGTCGTTGGTGCGGATGTAGAGGCGGCCCTCATGCTCATCGACATCATATTCACGGCCGGGCTGGCGCGGGGCGACCAGGATCGGGTCGGCCAGCGGATTGTCGGCAGGGATCAGCCAGGCTTCGGTCGTCACATGGTCGCCGGTGGCGATGACGATCCATTTTTCCGAAGAGGTGAGCCCCACCGAGACGCGGAACCCCTCATCATCCTCATGGAAGAGTTCGACGTCGCTCGTCACGCTCTGGCCCAGCCAATGGAGCCGCGTATTGTCGGTGCGCCAATTGTCGTTGGCGATGCCGTAGAGCAGCCCCTTGCTGTCACTGGTCCAGACCAAAGATGACAGCGTGTCAGGGATGATTTCGGGCAGGATCTCGCCGCTCAGCAGATCCTTGATCCGCGCTTCGAACCGTTCGGACCCGTTGGTGTCGATCGCATAAGCGAGATAGCGCCCATCGGGGCTGACCGACATCGCGCCTAGCCGGAAATAGTCATGGCCCTGCGCCAGGGCGGTTTCGTCCAGGATCAACTGGTCCGGCCCGCCTGCGACGGGCTTGCGATACCATTTGCGATATTGCGCACCGATTTCGAAGGCGCGCCAATAGATATAGTCGCCATCCTTTTGCGGCACCGACTGGTCGTCTTCCTTGATCCGCCCCTTCATCTCGGCGAACAATGTGTCGGTCAGCGCCTTGTGCGGGGCCATCGCCGCTTCGAAATAACGGTTTTCTTCCGCCAGATAATCCAGCACTTGGCTGTCCGTCACCTCCGGGTAGCCGGGGTCGCGCAGCCAGGCATAATCGTCGGTCAGGGTGATGCCATGATGGGTGAAGCTGTGCGGACGGCGGGCGGCAACGGGCGGCTGGGAAAGATCGGTCATTCAGTATCCATATATGATCGGGTCGATTTGATCTGGTCGGGAGCGCTGGCATAAGCGCCTTTGCCTGCTTATGTTGTCGCCTTTGCGGCCTGCGCAAGGGCCGATAGACAAGGAAGCATGAATGTCCACCTATGAAGACCGGCTGAAGGCGCTGCGCGCGCAGTTGGTGCGCGTGTCGCTCGACGGCTTCGTCGTGCCTCTGACCGATGAACATATGAGCGAATATGTCGGCGCCTATGCGCAGCGGCTTGCTTGGCTGACGGGGTTTCAAGGGTCGGCGGGCAGCGCGGTGGTGCTGCCGGAGCAGGCGGCGATCTTCACCGATGGCCGTTATACGCTGCAGGTGCGCGAGCAGGTGGACGGGGCGCATTGGGCCTATGAAAGCGTGCCGCAGACCTCGATCGCCGACTGGCTGGGCGTCCATGCGCCGCAGGGTGGCCAGATCGGCTATGACCCCTGGTTGCACACCAGCGCCTGGGTGAAGGCGGCAAGCGCGGCGCTCGCGAAGAAGGGCGCGACATTGGTCGCGGTCGACACCAACCCGATCGATGCGGTCTGGCCCGACCGCCCAGCGCCCAGCGCCGCGCGGCTGGTGGTGCATGACGATCGCTTTGCCGGGCGCAGCGCCGCCGACAAAAGGCAGGCGATCGCCGACTGGCTGGTGGAGACAGGCGCGGATGCCGCCGTGCTGTCTGCGCTCGATTCGATCGCCTGGGCCTTCAACATCCGGGGCAAGGATGTCGATCGCACGCCCGTCGCGCTCGCCTATGCTATCATCCATGCGGATGCGACCGCTGACCTCTATGTCGCGCCCGAAAAGATGGACGAGAGCGTCGCCCAGCATCTGGGCAATGCGGTGCGGGTCAGGGACGGTGTGACCTTCGCCGCCGCGCTGCGGGACTTCGCCGGAAAGACGGTCGTTGCCGACCCCGAACGGGCCGTCGCCGCGATCTTCGACGGCTTGCAGGAGGGCGGCGCGACCGTGCTGCCGCTGCGCGACCCGGCGGTGCTGCCCAAGGCGATCAAGAACGACGTGGAGATTGCCGGGCACAAGGCCGCGCAGGCACGCGATGGCGCGGCGCTCAGCCGCTTCCTCCATTGGGTGTCGGTCGAAGCGCCCAAGGGTGGCCTCACCGAAATGTCCGCCGCCGACCGGCTGGAAGCGTTCCGCAAGGAAACCGGCCTGCTCCAAGACTTGTCGTTCGATACGATCAGCGGTGCGGGGCCGAACGGCGCAGTGGTCCATTACCGGGTGGAGGACAAGACCAACCGCCCGATCGAGACTGGCACGCTCTATCTGGTCGATTCGGGTGGCCAATATCGCGACGGCACCACCGACGTCACCCGCACGCTGGCGATCGGCACGCCGACCCGCGAGATGCAGGAGCGGTTCACGCTGGTGTTGAAGGGCCATGTGGCTTTGGCGCGGGCCGTGTTCCCGGTGGGGACGCGCGGCGGCCAGCTCGACGTGCTCGCGCGGCAATATCTATGGGCACAGGGGCTGGATTATGCCCATGGCACCGGCCATGGCGTCGGCAGCTTCCTGTCGGTGCATGAAGGGCCGCAGCGGATCGCGACCTTCGGCGGCGGCGACGAGCCGTTGCAGGCGGGCATGATCCTGTCCAACGAGCCGGGCTATTACAAGACCGGCGAATATGGCATCCGCATCGAAAATCTGGTGCTGGTCGAGGAACGCGCCGTGCCGGGGGCGGAAAAGCCGATGCTGGGCTTTGCGACGCTGACCTTCGCGCCGATCGACCGGGCGCTGATCGCCACCGATTTGCTGGGGGCGGAAGAACGTAGCTGGATCGACGCCTATCATGTCCAGGTGCTGGACGTGGTTGGGCCGCAGTTGGAGGGCGATGCGCTGGCGTGGCTCAAGGGGGCCTGCGCGCCGCTATAAGGCGGCTAATCCTTGGCGGGATCGGGCGCGGGGGCGGGTGGCGTCTCCCGCGCCTGCGCCTTGCGACGGCGTAGATTGTCGCGCAACGCCTGCGCCAGTCGCGCCTTTTTGTCATCCTGTGTTTCGGCCATGACAACGCCCTAAGCAAATTGCATCAACCGCCGCAACCCGCCTTGACAAGGGGAACGTGCGCGGCCATAGGCCCGGCTCCCAGCGCAACGAGCGCCTGAGGATGAGAAACAGAGTGCTGCTGTAGCTCAGTGGTAGAGCGCGTCATTGGTAATGACGAGGTCGGGAGTTCAATCCTCCCCAGCAGCACCATTTCTTCCCCGCAAATCACCACAATGCCTCGGCGATCGAAGCCGATTTTCGTTCCCTGCGCTATCTGGCCATCATGACATCCACGGGCTTAGCCGTCACGAACCGCTCGACGCCCGGTGGTCGAAGGGCAAGCGGACCAACCGCACCGATTCCATTTTGGGCATCAATTTTCGCCCGGCTTCGTGCGGGACCAGTCAGGCTGGCGCGCAGGCGGCAGGCGTGTGGGCAGCTATGGACTCGCCATCCTTGCCGATAACGCCATGTGTTGGTGGACCCACCCTAAAGGCCGTATGGGATTTCCAAGATTTTGGTTCGATACACTTAAGAACGGGCTAAGACCAGTCGTTATATAGCACGGTGTTATGGGTATTTTCTTCAATACCTGCCAAATCCATATGATCTCATGGCCAGCTAAGTAACGATATATCGATCGACTGCTCGGCACGCGCATATTGCGATTTTCCTCAGGGGTATATTATGGATATGATTACGGCGGGCCAATATTTATTGGTCTATAACGCATTCTCTTTCACATTCGCATCAATGGCGGCCGCCACATTGTTTTTCTGGTTTGGTCGGTCTCAGGTCGGCCCCGCCTATAAGACGGCGTTGACGATCACGGGGCTGGTCACGGCGATTGCGGCCTATCATTATTATCGTATCTTCGAGAGCTGGTCAGAGGCTTATGCTTTGACCGATGGCGTGATTACCGCAAGCGGCGTCGCGTTCAATGATGCCTATCGCTATGTCGATTGGCTGCTGACGGTGCCGCTGTTGCTGATCGAACTGGTGTTGGTGATGCGGCTGTCGCAAAGCGCGACAGTATCTATGTCAGTGCGACTGGGTTCTGCTGCAGCCCTGATGATCATCCTGGGCTATCCCGGCGAAATCGCCGATAATAACAGCACGCGGGCATTGTGGGGCACCTTGTCGTCCATTCCCTTCCTCTACATCGTGTGGGAATTGTTCAAGGGACTGGGCGATGCGATCGAACGGCAGCCGGAAAGCGCCCGCGGCCTGATCAAGCAGGCGCGATTGCTGACCTTCGCCTCATGGGGTTTTTATCCCATCGTCTATATGATCCCCTATACCAGCTTCACCGGCGGCGCGGTCGAAACGGGCGTGCAGATCGGCTACACAATCGCTGATCTTATCGCCAAGGCCGGTGTCGGCATCCTCGTTTACATGATCGCCGTGCGTAAATCGGCGGCCGAATATGGTGAGCCGGGCAACCCCGCAACCCTGGTCGCGGCGAAGTAAGCTCCATCATGAACCGGCAGGCCGCATGCGGCCTGCGGTTCATGGCAGGGATATAGCGATGGATTTGAGCCTCCTCCGATTTGACGATTGGCGCATCGCCGGTCTGTTGGTGATCACGACTGCCACCATTTTCTTGTATCAATTCGGCGTCATATTCGATTCATCGGCGATGACGGCTCTGGCGTCGGCGGCGTTGCTTATTTTTGGCATGCCGCACGGCAGTTTCGATCTGGCGCTGCTACAAAGGGGGCCTGCGGTCGGGGGGCTGTTCCGGTCCCGGACCGCACTGATCATCCTTTATCTGACGTGCGCTGCCGCCATGTATCTTGTGTGGCGTACCGCACCGGTCGCAGCGTTGATGGCGTTTCTCATCATGTCGGTGATCCATTTTGCCGAGGATTGGGAAGGATGCGGCTCTTCCTTCCTAGCTGGAGGGATCGCGCTTGCCTTGATTTCCGCGCCATCGCTGATGCACGGGGACAGCCTTTCCGGCCTGTTCATGACCTTGTCCGGGCGCGCCTCGGCTGCCATCCTCGCCGACTATTTGCTGTTGGTGGCGCCCACCATGTTGCTGCTCGCGATCGCGGGGGTGGCAATGTTGTGGCACAGCGGTCGGCGCAGACTGGCGCTCTCGGCGGCCTGTGCCTTGACGGCCATGTTGCTACTGCCGCCGGTCATGGGGTTTGCGCTGTTCTTCTGCCTTGTCCACTCTCCCATCCAGTTCCGGTCTCACGCTACAGCGCTTGGACTGCGGGGGGCCGACCAATGGGGGGGCGCGGTCATTCCGCTGACCCTTGGCGGACTGGGCATCGCGATCGCGATTTTCGCAATGGGCAGCGGCCAATCCCTAGCCGATGGCATCTTCGCCAGCAGTTTCATTGCCTTGTCGGTCCTCACCGCGCCGCACATGGCCGTGCCGATCATCCTTCGCATGGTGCAGGCGCACGAGGCGCGTGCCGCGATATAAGATAGCGACCAGCCGCTTCGCCGTAGCGATGCAGGCAACGCAAAGGTTCAAGGCGAAGCATGTCCGCCAAGGTGTCGATATGATAATTGGGTAGCGTTTTGAAATTACCGCAGGCGCGGGCGCCTCACCCTATTTTTTCTTGCCGAAGTCCACGCTGACGACATTGGAGCCGTCCTCATTGGTGATGACGGGGCCGTCATTTTCGGCTTCGTCATGCGGTTCGGGCAGGGCGTCGGTCTGGACCTGGAATTGCAGGGCGAAGTTGACGGCGGGGTCCACGAACGCGGTGATCGCGGCGAAGGGGATATAGAGATGGGCGGCGACCTGGTTGAAGGTCAGGCTGACCTCGAAATGCTGGTCGCTGACCTTCAAATCCCAATATTTATTCTGCAGGACGATGGTCATTTCGTCCGGGAAGCGTTCCACCAGCCGCTTAGGGATGTCGACGCCGGGTGCCTGCGTCTTAAAGGTGATGTAGAAATGATGGCTGCCCGGCAGGCCGCCGCTGCGTTCCACCTCACCCAATACGCGGCCGACGACGGCGCGCAGGGCTTCCTGCACGATTTCGTCATAGGGAATCAGGCTGTCGGGCAGTTCTTCACTCATGGCCCAATGTCCTAACGGCGCGAATCATGCGGTCAACCCCCGCACGCGCAGATTGCATGGCGCGCACCACACGCTATAGGGCCAGCATGCGCACGGCCGAGATTCACCGCAACACAGCGGAAACCCAGATCGACGTGACCGTCAACCTTGACGGCACTGGCCTCTATTCGGTGTCGACCGGCATCGGTTTCCTCGACCATATGATCGAACAATTGTCGCGGCACTCGCTGATCGACATGAGCGTCAAGACGGTAGGCGACCTGCATGTCGACCAGCATCACACGACCGAGGATACCGGCATCGCGATCGGCGAAGCGGTGGCGCGGGCGCTGGGCGACAAGCGCGGCATCAGCCGCTATGGCAGCGTCTATTCGCCGATGGACGAGACGCTGAGCCGTGTGGCGCTCGACATTTCGGGTCGCCCCTGGCTGGTGTGCAAACTGCCCTTCACGGTACAGAAGATCGGCGAGTGGGACGCCGAGATGGTGGAGCATTTCTTCCACAGCTTCGCGCAAGCCGCCGGGATTACGCTGCATATCGAACTGCTTTATGGCGCGAACAACCACCATATCGTCGAAAGCGCGTTCAAAGGGCTGGCCCGCGCGCTGCGCCAGGCGGTCGAGATCGACCCGCGCAAGGCGGATGCGATCCCGTCCACCAAGGGCATGTTGTAAGGCATGACCATCGCCCTGATCGATTATGGCGCGGGCAATCTCCATTCGGTGCATAACGCCCTGCGCAAGGCGGGCGCGCAGGATGTCGTCATTACCGCGGACGCTGATCTCGTCCGCCGGGCCGATCGCATCGTCCTGCCCGGCGTAGGGGCATTTCGCGCCTGTCGCGACGCGCTGGTGGCGATCCCCGGCATGGTCGAGGCGATGGGCGAGGCGGTGAGCAGCCGCGCGGTGCCGTTTCTGGGCGTGTGCGTGGGGATGCAGTTGCTGGCTGACGCGGGCGAGGAATTCGGGCGGCATGAGGGACTAGGCTGGATAGCCGGCACGGTGCGGCTGATCGAACCGGCCGAGCCAGGCATCAAAGTGCCGCATATGGGCTGGAACGATGTGATCCTGCAGGGGACGCCGCCCTTGCTGGAGCCGGGCGAGGCCTATTTCCTGCATAGCTATCATTTCGAAGCGACCGATCCGGCCCATATCGCCGCGGTCACCAGCCATGGCGGCCCGCTGGTTGCGGCGGTGGCGCGCGACACCATCATCGGCTGCCAGTTCCACCCGGAAAAGAGCCAATCCTATGGCCTTTCCTTCCTCTCGCGCTTTCTGGAGTGGCGCCCTTGAGCTTCATCGTCTTTCCCGCCATCGACCTGAAAAATGGCCAGGTCGTCCGCTTGGCCGAGGGCGATATGGACCGCGCCACCGTTTATGGTGATGATCCCGCTGCGCAGGCGATGCTGTTCGCGCAGGCCGGCGCGCAGCATATCCATGTCGTGGACCTGGACGGCAGCTTTGCGGGCCGCGCGGTCAATGCCGACGCGGTCGAAAAGATCGTCGAGGCATTTCCGGGCCATGTCCAACTGGGCGGCGGCATCCGCAACCGCGAATCGGTGGAGCGCTGGTTCGACCTTGGTGTCTCGCGGATCGTCATCGGCACGGCTGCGCTGAAAGACCCGGCGTTCGTGAAGGTGGCCGCGCGCGACTTTCCCGGCGGCATCGTGGTGGCGGTCGATGCGCGCGACGGTTTCGTCGCGACCGACGGCTGGGCCGAAAAGTCCGACATGCCGGTGATCGACCTTGCCCGCCGGTTCGAGGATGCGGGCGTTGCCAGCCTGCTCTTCACCGATGTCGGCCGCGACGGGCTGCTCAAGGGCTGCAATATCGATGCGACGGTCGAACTCGCCCGCGCCACGAACATCCCGGTGATCGCCAGCGGCGGCGTGGCGGGGATTGCCGACATCCGCATATTGAGCTTGCATGCCGACGAGGGGATCGAAGGCGTGATCACGGGGCGCGCGCTCTATGACGGGCGACTGGACCTGAAAGCCGCGATGGCGGTGGCGCGGGCGGCGGCGTGACCGTCCGCACCCGGGTCATTCCCTGTCTCGACGTTGCCAATGGGCGCGTGGTCAAGGGGGTCAATTTCGTTGATCTGAAGGATGCGGGCGATCCGGTCGAGCAGGCGCGGCTCTATGACGCGGCGGGCGCGGACGAGCTGTGCTTTCTGGATATTACCGCAACGCATGAGGCGCGCGGGACCATCCTGGATGTCGTGCGGCGCACGGCGGAAGTCTGCTTCATGCCGGTGACCGTGGGCGGCGGGGTGCGCAGCGCCGACGATGCGCGCGCGCTGCTGCTGGCGGGCGCGGACAAGGTCGCGGTCAACAGCGCTGCCGTGGTGCGGCCCGAACTGGTGGCCGACATCGCCGACCGGTTCGGCAGCCAGTGCATCGTCGGATCGGTCGATGCGCGCAAGGTGGCGGAGGGCCGTTGGGAAATCTTCACCCATGGCGGGCGTCAGCCGACCGGGATCGACGCGCTGGACCATGCGCTGCGGCTGGCGGACCTCGGCGCGGGCGAATTGCTCGTCACCTCGATGGATGGGGACGGCACGCGGCTGGGCTATGACCTCGCGCTGACCCGCATGATTGCCGATGCCGTATCGGTGCCGGTGATCGCCAGCGGGGGCGTTGGCACGCTCGATCATCTGGTCGAGGGGGTGACGCTGGGCCATGCCAGCGCGGTGCTGGCGGCCTCGATCTTCCACTTTGGGCAACATACGATCGGCGAAGCGCACCGGGCGCTGGCAGCGGCTGGCGTGCCGGTGCGCGGCTAAAGCCCCAAAAGCGTCGATCTATTTTACAATAACCATAATCGCGCTTAGCGCGTTAACCTTGTTTTTCCCCGGAAATCCGTGCTTTGGGCCAATCGGCACGAAGTCTGCTTTAACCAGTTGCAGGTCGCGTTCGACCGTTATTGGCTAAACGCAAACAGGGTGAAAGACATGAACCTCAACAAGATGTTTCTGGTGGCCGGGGCCGCCGCTTTGATGGGCGTTGCCGTGCCTGCGCCGGCGCAGGCGACCTGGTGGTGCTGGTTTGGCAAGTGCGGCGGCGGTAGCAGCGGCGGCAGCTCTTCGACCGGCGGCAGCAGCAGTGGCGGTTCATCGGGCGGCACGCCGACTCCGGTGCCTGAGCCCGAGCAGATGGCGTTGTTCGCCATGGGTGCGGCAGTGCTCGTCGGCCGCGTCGTGGTGGCGCGTCGCAAGCGCAAGTAAATTTCGATTGACGGGTCGCGCGCGCGGCGCTTGATGCGCCTCATGCGCGCGACCCTTCAGACCCTTGAACAAACCATCCGCCAGCGGCGGACGGCGGACCCTTCCACCTCCTATGTCGCCAAGCTGACGGCCCGTGGCCGTAGCAAGATCGCGCAGAAGGTAGGCGAAGAGGCGGTCGAGACGGTGATCGCCGCGATGGAGGGCGACCGGGGCGGCGTGATCGGCGAAAGCGCCGACCTGTTATTCCATCTTGCCGTGCTGCTGGCCGACCTCGACATTAGTCTGGACGAGGTGATGGACGAACTCGACCGGCGCGAAGGCGTGTCGGGCATCGTCGAAAAGGCCGCGCGACCGACAGACTGACTCTTTTCCACCGGATAGATGTTGCGCGCCAGGCGTTGGGGCGTCAGCTTATTATCCTTACGGGGGAGATTATCATGGTGCGTACTGTTATCGGCGGCCTGGTCGGCGGGTTCGCCTTGTTCATTACCGGCTTCATCTTCTGGGGCACGCCCTTGAGCGCGCTCGCGCTCAGCCGCACCGACGAACAGGCAAGCGCCAATCTGCAGGCGGCGATGGCGCAGGCGCTGACGCCTACCGGCACCGGCGTCTATACAATTCCCGATCCCTCCTCGGCGCAGGGCACCGTGCTGTACGGCAAGGGGCCGGTCGCGCAGATTTTCTATAATGAGGGCGGCTTTCCGGTGATGGACAGCGGCGCGCTGATCGGTGGGCTGATCCTGGCGCTGATCGTCGGCGTCATCATTGCCATGTCGTTGCGCTTCATCGCGACGAACTTTGGCGATCGGATGCGCGTGGCCATCCTGTTCCCGCTGGCGGCCGTGCTGTGGATGCATATTGGGCAGGCCGTGTTCAACCATGCGCCCTGGGGCTATATTCTTTATCTGTCGTTCAGCGATTTTATCGGCGTCGCGCTGGCTGGCGTAATTGCGGCCAAGCTGATGGAGACGAAGGCGGCCGTGGTGAGAACCGACCCCATCCACTAAGCGGCTTCCTGCGCCAGGCGGATCATGCAGGCGGCATGGCGGCGGGCGATTTGCATGCGGTCCTCGCCATAGCCGCCGCCCATGGTGCTGGCGAGCGGTATGCCGCGCGCTCGGGCCTGGCGCATGACAAAACGGTCGCGGGCATCGAGGCCCGCATCCGTCAGCGCCAGTCGCCCCAGCCGGTCGTCGGCATGGGGATCGACCCCCGCCTGATATAGGATGAGGTCCGGCGCGAAATCGTCAAGGACGCGGGGCAGGGTGTCGGCGAGGATCGCCGCATAGGCGGCGTCCTCCACGCCGTCCGGTAGAGCGATGTCGAGCGTCGAGCGCGCCTTTCGGGCTGGAAAATTCTTGTCCGCATGGATCGACAGGGTGAAGATGTCGCCACGCCCGGCCATCAACGACGCGGTGCCATCGCCCTGATGCACGTCGAGGTCGAGGATCAGGATGCGGGCGACGTCGCCCTCCGCGATCAGCCGGTTGGCGGCGATGGCGAGGTCGTTGAACACGCAATAGCCCGCACCGCTATGCGCCAGCGCATGATGGCTGCCGCCTGCCGCATTCGCGCCATAGCCATGCGCCAGCGCCAGGCGCGCCGCAGCCCAGGTGCCGCCGGGCGAGAGCAGCGATCGACGCATCACCCGTTCGGTGACGGCAAAACCGATCCGCCGTTCCTTGTCGGGCGGGACGGACAGGTTGACGACCTGATCGACATAGGCGGGATCATGCACCGCCTCTATCCACGCGCGTGGCATCGGATCGGGCTGATGCAGGGTGAAGGGCGCGCCGGATTCGCGCAGCGCATCCATGACGAGGCCATATTTGTCGAAGCGGAACTGGCTGCCGGGTGTGGCGGGAGAGACATAGGCGGAATGGTGAACAACGTGCAGCATGATCTTTTCCGCTATGGTCGTTTGAACGATGGTGGCTTTGCGCTATCTGGTCCAGTATGAACCGCTCCCACCCGATCCGTATTCCTTTGCTGGCGCTGCTTGGCGTCAGTGCCCTTTCCCTGGCCGCGCAAGGCGCGGCGGCACCGCCTGTCGTGGCACCCACTCTGTCGCCGCCAGCCCAATCCACCCCAACATCACCGGCTCCCGGCATGGTGCAGGCGATTCCGGCCGCGCCCTTGCCCGCACCGATCCCGCCCTTGTCGGCGGCGCAGGAGGCCTGGGCCAATGACTGGTTGAAGCAGGGCGCAGCGCAGGGATTGATGGCGCGGCAGAAGGCCAGCGGGCCGTTGGCGGGCGAGGCGCTGGTGCGCGCGGTGCTGGATCGCGCCAAGGCGCTGTCCACCGGGCGCGTCGATACCGCTGATTTCCTGGAAGTCTGGGCATTGCGCCCCGCGCCGTTCGATCCGCGCCCCTCGCTCGCGCGCGCGGTGGCCGAGGACCGACTGGCGCAATGGGCGACCAGCCTCACGCCGCCCTATGCAGGCTATGAAGGCTTGCGCCAGGGCCTGGTCCGGTACGAGACGATACGCGATGAGGGCGGCTGGCCGACGCTGACCGCGCAGTCCGCGCCCGATGTGGTGCGCGCGCGCATCGCGATCGAGGATAGTGCGGTAACGCCCGGCGAGCGGCTGATCGACGTATTGCAACGCGCGCAGCGCCGCTATGGCCTCAATCCCACCGGTCTGCTCGACACGCGGACGCTGGCGGCGCTCAATGTGAGCGTGGACGAGCGGATCGCTGCGATCATGGCGAATATGGAACGGTGGCGCTGGATGCCGCGCAACCTGCCGGTCAATCGGGTGCAGGTGAATATCGCGGCGGCGGTGCTGACCATGTTCGAGGGCGATCAGCCGATCAGCTCGATGCGCGCCGTTACGGGCAGCCCCGACAATGCGACGCCAATGCTGATGTCGAACATTCATTCGATCGTGGTCAATCCGCCCTGGAACGTGCCGATGTCGATCGCCAAGCGCGAGCTGTTTCCCAAGGGACGGGCCACGCTGATCAAGCAGGGCTATAAGATCGTCAAGACCCCCGAAGGCGGCGAGCGGATCGTCCAGCCCGCCGGACCCAACAGCGCGCTTGGCCGGTTGAAGTTCGATTTCGCCAATCCATTCGCGGTCTATCTGCATGACACGCCGTCGCGCGGTAAATTTTCGAGCTATGACCGACTGGCAAGCCATGGTTGCATCCGCCTCGAAAAGCCGGTGTCGCTGGCCGAATTGATGGTGGCGAGCGACCCTGAACTCAACGGCCAGATTCAGAGCCTGATCGACGAAGGCAAGACTCAGCGCGTATCCTTGCCGCAAAATGTCGCGGTCTATCTGCTCTATTGGACCGCCTTTGCCAGCAATAACGGGACGATGAGCTTCCGTGCCGACCCCTATGGCTGGGACAAGCTGCTCGCGAGCAAGATCGAGGCGTCGAGCCGGCGCGTCGATCCCACAGCCGCCCCCGCCGCTACTATAGCTTTGAAGGATTGATCCCCCATGCGTAAAATCGCTTTTGCCGCGCTCATCGGCGCACTCGCTCTGTCTGCCTGTGGCAAGCAGGAACAGGAAGCGCCGGTCGTGAACAATCTGGTCGAACCGCCGGTCGAAAATGTGATTATCGAAGAGCCGGGCGTTGCGCTGCCGATGCCATCTAACAACGCCGTCGCGCCCGCGCCTGCCGCGCCGCCATCCGTATCGGAACAGCAGCAGATCCTGGACGATGCCGATGCCACCGGCATGACCGCGCGCCTGCCTGACATGCGCGACGAGGGGCAGCCAGCGGACGAGGCGAGCGGTACGGGGGAATGAAGCGCATTGCCCCGGCCTTGGACCGGGGCAATGCATTTGCTATAGGCGGCGGATGGATCGCCGCAATTTCACGAAGTTCGCCATAAGCGGATTCGCCCTTACATTTCTGCCCGACACGATGGGCAAGGCCGCGCTGCCGGTTGCGCCTCCACCCGCGCCGGTGCCCGCCATGCCTCGCGCCGCGCCGCTGCCGCCTTATGCGGGACTGCTGGAGCGGGCCAAGGCCGCGCTCGACCGCCATGCCGGAGCCGTGACGCTACGCGACCGGGTGGCCATTGCCGATTTCGATGCGCCCTCGAAGGATTTGCGCTTCCATGTCGTTGATCTGATTGGCGGACAGGCGCGCAGCTATCTTGTCGCCCACGGGCGGGGGTCGGACCCGGCCCATTCCGGCTGGCTTCAGAGTTTCTCCAACGAGCCCAATTCGCTCGCCAGCAGCGCGGGCGCGTTTCGGACGGGCGAGATGTATTTCGGCCAGCATGGGCAAGCGATGCGATTGGCCGGGTTGGACCCGCAAAATAACAATGCGGAACCGCGCGCCATCGTTCTGCACGGCGCGGATTATGTCGGTGAGGATCATATCGCCACTTGGGGCAAATGCGGCCGAAGCGAGGGCTGCTTTGCCGTCGCGCCGCATATGTTGCCGCACTTGCTGGCGCTGCTCGGCACGGGCCGCCTGCTCTATGCGGACAAGATCGGCACCGGTTGAGGGGCGTTAGCGCGCCCCTCAACCCTTTAACCGTTTAGCCAGCCTGGGGCGCGCCGGTCAGCGCCTGCGCCGAAGGCTTGTTGGTGGCATCGACGCTGCCGTCAGCCAGCATCTTCTTGGACATTTCCACCGCTTCAGTCTGAAGCGCCGTGTCGCTGGTCGACTGGCTGGCACCGATCAGCGCGGACAGCAGGATATTCTTGTTGATATTGTCCGTGGCATTTTCGGCGACCGACTTGCGGGCCAGCGTCAGCGCTTCGCTATACAGCGGTGCCGATCCAGCCTTGTCCTGCGCACCCAGTTTCTGGTTGCCCATTTGGATCAGGATACCGGCCAGGATGTTGCGGCTGGCTGCGTCGGTCGGCTTGGCTTCCACTAGCTTGCGCCAATAGGGCAGCGATTCGCCATATAGCGCAATCGTCTTGTCCAACTGACCCATGGCACCATAGGCGGCGGCGTTGGCATACAGCGCGTTGGCGAGGAAATTCACATTGTCCGTCTTGGACGGGTCGGATTCGACCGCCGTTTTGATGGCAGGGATGGCCGCTTCATATTTGGTGACGGCCGTGGCGTTATCGCCGCTCTGCTGCGCGCTTTGCCCTGCGGTGAAATCGGTAACGGCCGTGTTGAAGGCGACGATCTGTTCCGGCGTCATCGCGGTCGCTGCAGGCGCGGCCTCTGCGGGCGCAGCCGGATCAGTCGGCGTCGTGGCGGCAGGCGTCGAAGCTGCGGGAGCGGCGGGCGCTTCCTGCGCGAATGCAGGGGCGGTCATCGCCGTCGAAAGGGTCAAAAAAGCAATCAATGCGGACTTTGGCAACGTCAGGGTCTCCTTATTCGTCGTCTGTAAATATCGAGTGGGCAACATTGCTGCCCCGCAACATCTTTAATGAACGAAGGAACGCAGGAGTTCCCACCCCGCCAAACTCAGCTCATCGCACAAAAGGCTCCGGCCATGGAAAATTCGCTTTTGCGCCGTGCGCTGCGGGCTGCCGCTTGCGCATCTTCGCCCCATTGTTCGACCTGCCAGCCTCGTCGATCTCGGCTGCCTGCCATATTGCTTCAGCACTATGGCTATTTTCGAGCACCGCCAGGCCACATACCAGCGATCCGCTAAGCGTCACCAGCGTGGACAGGCCCGCCAGGCGGAACGGATCATGCCCCGCAACCGCCGCCTGCAACCGGGCGAGCGTCGCTTCGGGCTGGGCGACCGGCAGGATGCCCTGCGTCACCACGAACGCCACGTCATAGCGCGCGCGCGCCCAGTCCAGCAGCGGATCCCAGGCCTCCGCCTGCCGCGCGACCAGCGTATCAGGGGCATGCGCGCGATAGCAAAGCAGGTCGCTCTCGCCATAGCGCGCGATCCCGGCGGCAAATTGCGCCCGGTTGGGCACAATATGATCGATCGCCGCATTGGCGAGGCCCGTAAATGGCATGGAAGCCGGATCGACCGTCTCCCCCTGCGCGCGCCATTCCTCCGCAACCGCCTGCGCCAGCGCCAGTGTTGGTAGCGACAGCGGCGCGCGGGCGGGGGTGCGGACCGGACGATCATCGAGGCGAATGGCATGGCCATCGCCCTCGGCCACGATCGTCACATCCTTGTAGAAGCGTTTCATGACCCCGTCCGCTTGAACAGGGCCAGCATCAGGCGCGGCACCACGAGGAACTGGAACAGGCCGACCACGACCATGATCGCGCCGAACGCCTTGGCCTTGTCACCCTGCACCCAGGAAAAGCGCTGCATGATGGCGAGGAAGCCGATCATCACGACGAACGCGCCGGACAGGCGGAACAGGCCGATGGCGAAATGGCGCTGACGCGCGATCTTTTCGCGATCGACGGGCGGGATCGGGGGCATATCGGTCATGGCGCGCCGATATGGCCGCGCAAAGCCGCGCTGTCCATCGCCACGGCTTGCGCGCCCGATGCGAGCAGTTCTGCTGGCGAGTGATAGCCCCAGGCGACGCCGATGCTGCGCACGCCCGCGGCGACCCCCATGTCGATGTCGAAACTGGTGTCGCCGATCATGACCGTGCTGTCCGGTGTGGCCCCGGCATCGGCCATGGCGGTCAGCAGCATAGACGGGTGCGGCTTGGACGGGTGACGGTCGGCGGTTTGGAGCGTCACGAAACGGTCGATCAGGCCGTGATGGGTGAGGCAGAGCGCCAGCCCGCGATCGGACTTGCCGGTCGCGACACCCAGCAGCCAGCCGGCTGCGTCCAGTTCCACCACCAGATCGGCAATGCCGGGATAGAGTGGTTCGCACACGCCCTCCTCCCGCCGCATCGCCTGAAACGCCAGTTTGTAGCGGTCGGACAGATGATCGTGAAAATCCGCCTCCGCGTCCGGCAACAGCCGCGCGATGGCGAGCGGCAGAGACAGGCCGACGACCGAGAGAATGGCGGGCCGGTCGGGCGGCGCGAGCTTGGCTTCCTCGAACGCGCGGGTCATGGCGGTACAGATACTATGCTGGCTATCGACCAGCGTTCCGTCGCAGTCGAAGACGACAAGCGGGTTGCTCATGCCAATGTCCCCCGCATGCGCGCCGCCAACGCGCCGCCGCCCACCGCGTCGAGCGCGTCGGCAACCCCAATGCGCGCCGCTTCGGGCTTGTCCTGTCCCAGCTTGGCGGTGCCGTGGATCGCCTCCACCTGCATCGCAAAACCGACCAGCCCGGTCATTATCTTGTCGAACAGGCCATCGCTCATCTTGTCGCGCGTCCATAATGGCTTGGGTGCGAGCCGCCGCTCCTGCTCGTGGCTCAGCGCGTCGATCTGCGCGATGGTTTCGGCCTTGTCCAACCGCACCATCGGCCCGCGCAATTCGGCCGCGACATAGTTCCAGGTCGGCACCTTGTCGGGCAGGCCATACCAGTCGGGGCTGATATAGGCCTGATCGCCGGTGACGACGATCAGCGCGTCCTGCCCGTCGAGATGCGGCACGATCGGGTTGGCGCGATGGAGGTGCAGGCCGATCCGCCGCTCGTCCAGCCAGATGAGCGGCAAATGGACGACATGCATCCGGTCGGGCGCGGCGACGCAGAGCAGGCCAAAGCCCGTCTGCGCCACGAAATCACGGATCGCGGCCTCATCGGTCCAGCGATAGGGCGCGCCCGGCGTCATTCGTCGCGGGAACCTCCGCGCGACCGGCGTTCGCCCTTGCGGTCCTTGCGGACCTGCTTGGCATGCTGGCGCGCGAACTTCTTTTCATCCTCGCGGGTCGGGGTCCGGTCGATCTCATCGTCGAGCAGCATGTCGCCAAGGCTGAGATCGAAACCCATGTCCGCGAGGCTGGCGGCGAAATGCGTCGCGGCTCGGCCATCACATCGACCCGGCCGCCATCGGGATGATCGACGCGGATGCGGCGGGCGTGGAGATGCATCTTGCGGCTGATCGAGCCGGTCAGGAAACTATCCTTGCCGCCATATTTGCCGTCGCCCACGATCGGATGGCCGATCGCCGCCAGATGCACGCGCAACTGGTGCGTGCGGCCGGTATAGGGTTGCAGCTCGACCCAACAGGCGCGGTTGCCGGCGCGCTCGATGATGCGATAGCGGGTGCGGGCGGGAAGACCTTCTTCCTCATCGACATGCATCTTCTCGCCGCCGGTGCCCGGCTGCTTGGCGAGCGGCAGTTCGATCATCCCGTCGGAGATGGACGGTACGCCGATCACCAGCGCCCAATAGACTTTGCGCGCGGTGCGGCTCGAAAAGGCCTTGGCGAAATGCGCGGCGGCGCGGCTGGTGCGGGCGATCAGCAGCGCGCCCGACGTGTCCTTGTCCAGCCGGTGGACCAGCTTGGGACGCGATTCGGAATCGAACATCAGGCCGTCGAGCAGCTTGTCGACATGCTCGTCGGTCCTTGTGCCGCCCTGCGTCGAAAGGCCCGGCGGCTTGTTGATGACGATGGCCTGCGCGTCGCGATGGATCACCATCTCCTGTACGAAAGCGATCTCGTCCTCGGTCAGGTCGATGACGCGCTCGCGCTTGGGCCGTTCGGCGGCAGGGGCCTTGGCTTCGGCGGGCGGTACGCGGATCATCTGCCCTTCGGCAACGCGGTCGCCCGGCGCGGCGCGCGCGCCGTCGATGCGCAACTGGCCGGTGCGCGACCAGCGCGACACGATGTTGAAGCCGACATCGGGCAAATGCCGCTGGAACCAGCGATCCAGGCGGATGCCGTCATCGTCGGGCTGGACCCGATATTGCCGCACGTCGAGCGAGACGCCCTTGATGGCGCTTGGCTTGGCGGGTGCGGAAGCCACAATGGCGGCCTTTGCGACCGCAGGCTTGGCGGCAGCTTTGCTTGCTGGCTTTGCGCCCGATTTGAATGGGGCCTTGAACGCGGGCTTGCCGCCTTCGCCCTTGCGCGCGGTTGCGGCCTTGGCCCCGCCGCGGGCGCGACCGGGCGCGCCGGATGGCTTAGTGAAGGATCGGGAGCTGCCGCTTTTGCCGTCGGCAGCCTTGCCGAATGCAGGTTTGCTGCCTGATGGTTTGCCGCCAGCCGTTTTGCTGCCAGCAGACTTGCCGGGCGCTGCAGGCTTGCGACCGCGCGGGGCATCGCTCTTGGGTGGGGGACGGCCCTTCATGCCACGACACTCCGCATCACGGTGAGGCCGAGCGCAAGCGCCACGACCGCGCCGATCACTGACGCCAGTGCATAGCCCAAGGCGACGATCATCTGGCCGCGCTCGAACATCAGCAGCGTTTCCAGGCTGAAGGCGGAGAAGGTGGTGAAGCCGCCGAGCAGGCCGACGCCGAGCAGCAGCCGGATCGGTTCGCCCGCCACCGCGCTGCCGCGCGCCAGCCATCCGGCCAGCAGTCCCATGGCAAAGCCGCCGATCAGATTGGCGGCGAACGTGCCCCAGGGCCATGTCGCGCCAGGCGTCAAATGCCCGACGAAGCGCCCAAGCTGGTAGCGCAGCGCCGCGCCAACCGCGCCGCCACCCATTACAAGAAAGATATTGGTCATGACTATCGCCCTATAGCGATTCCGCCAAAGGGGAAAGGTCGATGGTGAAACAGTCTTCCTGCGCCTCAAGCGCAGGAAGCGGATGTCTGTTACTTTCCGTTGTCGGCGATGATGTCCACGCCCGTCTTGCCGCCGGGCGCATCGGTAAAGAGGATGAAATAGGCGCTGCCATCGGCCTTGCGCGTGCCGCCGAGCACATGGTCGCCGCCCAATATCTTATGCTCGCCGTCATAGCCTGCGCGGCGGGCCACGGTGTAATAATAGTCCATCACCCCCTGGCGCGGGGCCGGGGTGACGAAGCTGGCCGCGCGTAACGTGCAGCCGTCGGTCTCGGCGCCCGCCGCTTCGGTCAACTGCGCGCCGGGATAAAGAGTGAACGGGTCGGGCAGGCGCTGCGCCCATTCCATGCCATAAGCGAGCTTCTTGGCGCAATTGGCATTGCCGCCGCGCCGCGTTGCCTGTTCGCGCGCGACTGCGCCGAGTGTGACCCTGGACGCCATGGCTTCGCCATCGGTCGGGGCGGGGGCCGAGAGCAGTTTGCCGCCCGCCTGCTTGGCCGCCTGCGCCTGGGCCGCGCCAGCATCACCCGACAGGACCGGCAACGCGCCATTGGCGGGCTGGTCGGCGGGCCGCACGGCGTTGCGATTGGATTGGCCTACCAGTTGCGGATCGACCAAGATCGGGTCGCCAAGCGCGCCCTTGAGCGCCGGGTCGGCCACATTGTCGGTGAGCTGCGCGTCGAGTGCGGCGAGATTGGTGGTGTTGTCGCCCTTGTCGCAGGCAGCCAGGCCAACCATAAGCGTGAGCAGGGAAACCGACCGGAAAACCACCATTCTTCACTCCTTCGTAAACAAGCCATGAAGAACGGAGGTTAATTTTTCGTTAGGACATTTGGTGAATTCTGAAAAATTCCTCTATCGCAGGGCCAGTTTCTGCGCATTGGCCTTGTCGATCGACTTGTTCGCGCGCGACGAAAGGATCATCTGACCATCATGCTCAACATATTGTCCGGCTTTATCGGCCTTGTCACCCTTATCATGATGATCCCTGCGGTGTTTCCCTTTCTGGGCGCGCTTAACTGGATTTTCGTGCCGATGGCGCTGTTCGGCGCATTTATCGGCATGTTCTCGTCGAAAAATGGCGGGCGTAACTTCTGCCTGATCGTCGCTGCCTTCGGTGCGTTGCGGCTGTTCATGGGCGGGGGGCTTATCTGAGCGACGCGGACGCCAGTACACGCCGGGGATTGCTCGCGGCGCTGGGCGCTTATGGGCTTTGGGGCCTGCTCCCTATTTTCTTCCGGTTGTTGCATCATGTCGATCCGAGGGAAATCGTCGCGCAGCGTATATTATGGTCATTGCTGCTGGTTTTGATCCTACTGGTGTTGCGTAGTGGCATTCGCCCGCTGATCGATGTGCTGAAAAACAGCCGCATGATTTTGGCGCTGGCCTTGTCAGCGATGTTGATCGTTATCAATTGGCTGGCTTATGTGTGGGCCGTCAATGACGGCCACATTGTGGCGGCAAGTCTTGGCTATTTCCTCAACCCGTTGGTCAACGTCGCGCTTGGCGTACTGGTGCTCAAGGAACGGTTGCGCCGTGGGCAGATGCTGGCGATCGGCTGTGCCGCCGTGGGCGTCGCCATCCTCGCGGCTTCGGCGCTGACGACGCTGTGGATCAGCCTGACGCTGGCCTTCAGTTTCGCTTTCTATGGCCTGATCCGCAAGATGACGCCGGTGGCACCCATGACGGGTCTGGGGGTTGAAACACTGCTGCTCGCACCGCTGGCGGTCGCCTATCTGGTCTGGGAAGCAGGCCATGGCGGCATCGGCTTCGGGCAGGACATGTCCACTTCGGCGCTGCTGATCATAGCGGGTGTGGTGACGACCGTGCCGTTGGTGCTGTTCGCCACGGCTGCACGCAGCCTGCCCATGGCGACGTTGGGCGTGATGCAATATCTCGCGCCCACGTTGCAATTTTTCTGCGGCGTCGTGTTGTTCGGCGAGACGCTCAGCCGGGGACAGATGCTGAGTTTCGGCCTGATCTGGGTCGGCCTCATCCTGTTCGCGACGGACAGCGTAAAGGCTGCCCGCCGCAACCGGGTCGCGACGGCTTAGGAAAACTCCGTCGCTTCGAACCGCACCGGTTCACCCACGGCGGCGTTGGCCAGCGCATCTTCCCACATCACGCGATGGCCGCGAATGATGGTGCCGACCGCCTTGCCGGTAAGCGCCATCCCCTCGAACGGCGACCAGTCGCAGCGCGAGGCAAGCCAGTCCTTGCCCACGGTCCAGCGCTTCTTGAGGTCCACCACGGTAAAGTCGCGTCATAGCCAAGCGCGATCCGGCCCTTGCCGACCAGTCCGAACACCCGCTGCGGCCCCGAAGAGGTGAGTTCGATGAAGCGGCGCAACGTCAGCCGCCCCTCCGCCACATGGTTGAGCAGCAGCGGCACAAGCGTCTGCACGCCGGGCATCCCGCTGGGGCTGGCGGGATAGGTCTTGGCCTTTTCCTCGATCGTGTGCGGCGCATGGTCGCTGCCCAGCACGTCGGGTACGCCCTGACCCAGCCAATGCCACAGCCCGTCGCGATGCGCGGCGCTGCGGATCGGCGGGTTCATCTGGGCATAGCTGCCAAGGCGCGGATAGGCATCTTCGGCGGCCAGCGTCAGATGCTGCGGCGTCACCTCGCAGGTGGCGATATCCTTATTCTGGCCGATATATTCCAGCTCGGCCGGCGTCGTGATGTGCAGGATGTGGATGCGGCGGCGCGCGGCGCGGGCGAGCGCGATGATCCGCTTGGTCGCGATCATCGCGCTTTCATCGTCGCGCCAGACGGGGTGCGAGGACGGGTCGCCCTCCACCCGATGGTCCTTGCGGGCGTTCATCCGCGCTTCGTCTTCGGCATGGATGGCGACGCGACGGGTGCCGCTGGCCAACACGCGCGACAAGGCGTCATCGTCATCGACCAGCAGGCTGCCGGTCGAGGCGCCCATGAAGATCTTGACCCCCGCCGTACCGGGGATGCGCTCCAACTCGCGCAACTGTTCGGCATTGTCCGCCGTCGCGCCGACGTAGAAGGCATGGTCGCACCACATGCGATGCCGGGCGCGGACCAGCTTGTCATGGACCCGCGCCGCCGTGTCGGTGTTGGGATTGGTGTTGGGCATTTCGAACACGGCGGTCACGCCGCCCAGCACAGCGGCGCGGCTGCCTGATTCCAGGTCTTCCTTATGTTCCAGGCCCGGCTCGCGGAAATGCACCTGGCTGTCGATGCAGCCGGGCAGCACATCCAGCCCGGTACAGTCGATCATCTCGCCAGCATCGCCGAGGCGCGTGCCGATCGCCACGATCTTGCCCGCGCGCACGCCCACGTCCGTCTGCTCCGCGCCGCCGGGTGTATGGACGGTGCCGTTCTTGAGGATCAGGTCGAAAGTCTGGGTCATGGCGTGGTTCCGCTTGTCAAAACCCGTTCGGCCCGAACGGGTTGGTTATTCAGCGCGACTGTCCTACCTAAAGCCGATGACCGGCACCACCCTCACCGACCGCGCCCTCCTCAGAATTTCGGGCGAGGAGGCCAAGCCCTTCCTGCAAGGGCTGCTGACCCGCGACGTGCTGACGCTCAAGCCGGGGGAGGCGCGCTGGACCGGGCTGCTGACGCCGCAGGGCAAGGCGCTGTTCGACTTTCTGCTGTGGGGAGACGGCGACGATGTCCTGATCGATTGCGAGGCGGCGCAAGCCGATGCGCTGGCCAAGCGCCTCACCCTGTATCGCCTGCGCCGCAAGGTGGTGGTCGCGCGGGACGATGCGCTGGCGGTGCATTGGGCGCTCGACGCCCAGGACAAGCCGCTCGACCCGCGCCTGTCCGCGCTCGGCCATCGCTGGATCGCGCCAGCGGGGGAGGGGGACGCTGCCCCTGCCTTTCGCGCGCATCGGCTGGCGCTCGGCGTGTTCGAAGGGGTGGGCGAACTGGGACAGGATCAGACGCTCTGGCTCGAAACCAATGCCGGGGAACTGCATGGCGTCGATTATGACAAGGGCTGCTATGTCGGGCAGGAAAATACCGCGCGGATGCATTATCGCGCCAAGGTGAACCGGCGGCTCGTCGCGGTGCCGCTGGCGCAGGCCGAGGAGAAGCGCCAGCGCGCCGCCTTGCCCGATCTTGGCCTGTCGATCGAATTGCGGCGGGTGGAGGATATGGACCCGGCGCTGCTGCCCGACTGGCTGGCGCAGGCGATCGCAGCGCAGGTGGCGGAATGACCTGCCGACGGATGGGGCGGACGCTCCTTCTGGTCCTGCTCGCCCTCATCGCCACGCCAGCCCTGGCCGACACGCCCTGGACGCTGGTCAAAACCTATCCCCATGATGAGACCGCCTTCACCCAGGGCCTCTTCTTCCACGACGGCGCGCTCTATGAAAGCACCGGGCTCGCGGGCGAGTCGGAGATCCGCAAGGTGGCGCTGCGCACCGGCAAGGTGCTGGCCCGCCGCGTGATCGAGCGCCCCTATTTCGGCGAGGGCATCGTCAACTGGAACGACCGGATCGTCAGCCTGACCTGGCGGCACCGGCGCGGCTTCGTCTGGCGGCTCGATGATTTCGCGCCGATTACCGACTTTCGTTATGAAGGCGAAGGCTGGGGCCTGGCCCAGGATGGCAAAAGTCTGATCATGAGCGATGGCACCGCACAATTGCGATTCCTTGATCCTGACACGATGACCGAACAGCGCCGCATTACCGTCAGCTGGAACGGCCGGGCGGTGGACCGGCTTAACGAACTCGAATATGTCCGCGGCGAAATCTGGGCCAATATCTGGTATGATACGAAGATCGCCCGGATCGACCCCGCCAATGGGGCAGTGATCGACTGGGTCGATATCGCCGCGCTGCGCAAGGCGGCTGGCGTGACGGACAGTGAGGCGGTGGCCAATGGCATTGCCTGGGACAGCAAAAAGGATCGGCTGTTCGTAACGGGCAAGAATTGGCCCAAACTCTTCGAAATCAAGGTCGCCCGCCCGGCTCAATAGGCAACCTGCGGTTGACAGGAAGCGGCCGAATCGCTAGTGGCGACCGATCCCGACACGCAGGTGACCGGCAGTGCTTCGCGCACTGGCCGTCTTTTTTGCGTCTCGGAGGGTAGTATGGATCGCGCTTTTCCGCCAGGAAAACCGGCCTTTGACGCTTTGAGATGGGGTGACGCCAATCGCCCCGTGGAGCAGGAGATTTAAGTACCATGGCACGTATTGCGGGTGTTAACATCCCGACCAACAAGCGCGTAATCATCGCGCTCACCTACATTCACGGCATTGGTCGCAAGACCGCCGTTGATATCGCCACCAAGCTCGGCATCGACCAGAGCCGTCGTATTCAGGATCTTTCGGACGCCGAAGTGCTCCAGATCCGTGAAACGATCGACGCCGACCTGACCGTCGAGGGCGATCTGCGTCGCAACACCGCGATGAACATCAAGCGCCTGATGGATCTGGCCTGCTATCGCGGCCTGCGTCATCGTAAGGGTCTGCCGGTTCGTGGTCAGCGCACGCACACCAATGCGCGCACCCGCAAGGGTAAGGCAAAGGCGATTGCCGGTAAGAAGAAGTAATCGTTGAGGGTCTCAAGCCTTTTGGCCCGACCCTCCGGCGACTTCTCCTTTTAAACGATTTCAGTAGGATAGAGCAAAATGGCACGCGAACCCCAGCGCATTAAGCGCCGTGAGCGCAAGAATATTTCGGCCGGCGTCGCGCACGTCAACGCCAGCTTCAACAACACCATGGTGACCATCACCGACGCCAGGGTAATGCGATTTCCTGGTCCTCGGCCGGCATGATGGGGTTTAAGGGCAGCCGCAAGTCGACCCCCTATGCCGCCCAGGTGTGCGCCGAAGACGCGGGTCGCAAGGCCGCTGAACATGGCGTCCGTACCCTGGAAGTCGAAGTCAAGGGCCCCGGTTCGGGTCGTGAATCGGCTCTGCGCGCGCTGCAGGCCGTCGGCTTCCACATCACCTCCATTCGCGACGTGACGCCGATCCCGCACAACGGCGTGCGTCCGTCCAAGCGCCGCCGCGTTTAAAACGGCTGAGCGATATGGCGGGCAGCGGACGCGCTGCCCGTTACCCATCTGCATCGGCCGCAAGCGTCCTGTCGGGTCCAGGATCATAAGCGTTTCGGCCACATCCCCAGGGGAATTACATGACTGTCAACATGAAGAACTGGCAGGAATTGAAGAAGCCCAACGCGCTGGAAATCAAGCCAACCAGCGACGGCAAGCGTAAGGCGACCTTCGTCGCCGAGCCACTAGAGCGCGGTTTCGGCCTGACGCTTGGCAACGCGCTACGTCGGGTTCTTCTTTCCTCGCTCCAGGGCGCGGCGGTCACCTCGATCAAGATCGAGAACGTCCTGCACGAATTTTCGTCGCTCGCTGGCGTGCGTGAGGACGTGACCGATATCGTCCTCAACATCAAGCAGGTTGCGCTGCGGATGGAAGGCGACGGGCCAAAGCGTCTGCAGCTTTCCGCCACCGGCCCGGCCGTGGTCAAGGCAGGCGACATCAGCGTCGTCGGCGATATCGAGGTCATGAACCCCGATCTGGTCATCTGCCATCTGGACCAGGGTGCAACGCTCAACATGGAACTGACGGCTGACATCGGCAAGGGCTATGTCCCCGCCGTTGCCAACCGCCCGGCCGACGCGCCGATCGGCCTCATCCCGATCGACGCGCTCTACTCGCCGGTCCGTCAGGTCGCCTACAAGGTGGACAACACCCGCGTCGGCCAGGAACTGGACTATGACAAGCTGTCGCTAACCGTCGAAACCGACGGCACCGTCACGCCGGAAGACGCGGTGGCCTTTGCTGCCCGTATCCTGCAGGACCAGCTCCAGCTGTTCGTCCACTTCGAAGACGCGCTGCCGACCGCAGCCCCGTCGCAGGGCGGCCATGCCGTTGCATCGACGTCGGACAGCGAAGGCGACACCAACCAGATCAACCGCTATCTTCTCAAGAAGGTGGACGAACTGGAACTGTCGGTTCGCTCGGCCAACTGCCTCAAGAACGACAACATCATCTATATCGGCGATCTGGTTCAGAAGACCGAAGCCGAGATGTTGCGCACCCCCAATTTCGGCCGCAAGTCGCTGAACGAAATCAAGGAAGTGCTGTCGTCCATGGGCCTGCGCCTGGGCATGGACATCCCCGGCTGGCCGCCGGAAAATATCGAGGAAATGGCCAAGAAGCTCGAACAGGAGCTGCTGGGCTGATCCTGTCGCTCCTTTCCGTATTCGTGCGGGAAGGGGCGATGACCGGCCAGGGGAATTTCGCTCCTGTGACGGTGTGAACTTTGCCCCTTTGGGGCGAGGGTTGTCGGCGGTGGCCTTATCACCGCCTGGTCTGGGGTACCTCAAACGGCCCCTTAACGAACGAAGGAAGAGATTATGCGTCACAAAATGGGTCAGCGTAAGCTGCAACGCGCCACCGGCCATCGTAACGCACTGCTGCGTAACCTGGCCGCCTCGCTCATCAAGCATGAGCAGATCATGACCGGCACGGTCAAGGCGAAGGCTCTGCGTCCCTATGTTGAAAAGCTGATCACGCTGGCGAAGAAGGGTGGCCTGTCCAACCGTCGTCTCGCGCATGCGCGGCTTCAGGACGACACGCAGCTGATCAAGCTGTTCGAGACGCTGGCCGAGCGCTACAAGGATCGCAACGGCGGCTACACCCGCGTGATCAAGGCTGGCTTCCGCGCATCGGACGCTGCGCCGATGGCGATCATCGAGCTGGTCGACCGCGACGTCAGCGCCAAGGGTCAGGATTCCGGCCCGCTGCAGAATGAAGACGAGGACGAGCTGGAAGCAGCCTGATCCGTCTGTTTCGACTGTCGGCATGACCTGACAGTCGGACCATATTGCTTTATCAACAGGCCGTGGCTCTCAAGGGAGCTGCGGCCTGTTGGCGTTGAAAAAGACTGTGAGAGGATGCGCGCGTGTTTCGCCTGACCCTGCTGCCGCTGCTGCTGGCGGCGACGCCTGCGCTGGCCGGGCCGAATGCGGCCGTCATCGAAGCGGGCGCGCGGGATAACGGTCTGCGCTACCCCGCCGCGCGACGGCTCGATCTGGTCGAGGATCATTTTGGGATCAAGGTCGCCGACCCCTATCGCTGGCTTGAAAACGACCTGCGTGGCGATCCGGCGGTGCGCGACTGGGTGGCCCAGGAAAATGCCCTGACGCGGCGCTACATCGACGGGTTGCCGGGCCGCGACGCGCTCAAGGCGCGGATGCAGGCCTTGTTGTCGCATGGCCGCTACACCGTACCGCGCAAGGCAGGCGGCCGCTATTTCTACGGCTATAATAAGGGTCTTCAGAACCAGACCCCGCTCTACGTACGCGACGGGCTGACCGGCGCGCAACGCCTGCTGCTCGATCCCAATGACTGGGCGGAAGATGGAGCAAGCGCGCTGGCCGAATGGGCGCCGTCACCCGATGGCCGCTACCTCGCCTATGCGATGCAGGAAGCGGGAAGCGACTGGCGCACCCTGCGCGTGCTGGATGTAGCGAGCGGGGGGACGCTCAACGAACGGGTCGAATGGGTCAAATTCTCGCAAATTGCCTGGGACGGACGGGGCGAGGGGTTCTTCTATTCCCGTTATGCGCCTCCGGCGGACGGGGAGACGTTTCGTTCGGCCAATGAGGGGCAGCAGCTTTTCTACCATCGGATCGGCACCGATCAGACACAGGACCAGCTCGTCTATGCGACGCCCGATCGGCCAAAGCTCAGCCATCAGGCGCAAGTAACGAGCGATGGCAGCTGGCTGATCATCAATAGTTTCGAAGGGATCGACCCCCGGCGCGAGGTCCATGTCGCGGCGCTTGATGGCGGCCCGGTCGAGCCACGCCTGTTGATTAATGGACCGACCCATGATTGGCGTCTGATCGGCAGCCGCGGGGCGACGCTCTAT
This sequence comes from Sphingobium sp. Ant17, assembly GCF_000588875.1. Lineage (GTDB taxonomy): Bacteria > Pseudomonadota > Alphaproteobacteria > Sphingomonadales > Sphingomonadaceae > Sphingobium. The sequence goes on along the minus strand of NZ_JEMV01000009.1, from coordinate 51,613 downwards.
TTCATCACCAACAAAGCCGCGGCGCGGTCGCGGCTGGTGACGCTGGACGCCACGCGGCCGCGCCGGGGAGCCAGGGAGGTTGTGGCGGAGCGAGCGGAGATGCTGGCGGGCGGATCGCTCGTCGGCAACCGGCTGATCCTGGCCTATGTCAGCGAAGCCGAGACGATCGCCGAGCTGGTCGAACTGGATGGGCGCAAGGTTGCGGATGTGCCGCTGCCCGGTATGGGGACGGCGGCCGGATTTGGTGGGCGCGATGGCGACCCGGAGACCTTTTTCAGCTTTTCGGGTTTCGTTACCCCGTCCACCATCTATCGGTTCGACACCGCGACCATGGAAAGCAGCTTGTTCGCGCAGCCCGACCTGCCCTTCAACCCCGATGATTTCGGTATCGAACAACGGCTCTACCCTTCCAAGGATGGCACGCCGATCCCGATCACCATCATTCGCAAGAAGGCGCTGGCCGACCGGGCGGTCGCCGCGCCGACGATCCTCTATGGCTATGGCGGCTTCAACATCAGCCTGACGCCCGGCTATTCGGCGACGCGGCTCGCCTGGCTGGAGCAAGGCGGGGTCTATGCCGTCGCCAATCTGCGCGGCGGTGGCGAGTTCGGTAAGGCGTGGCACGAGGCTGGACGCGGCGCGAACAAGCAGAATGTGTTCGACGATTTCATCGCGGCGGGCGAATGGCTCAAGAGCAATGGCTACACGCCACAGGACGGCCTGGCCATCGAAGGGCGCTCCAATGGCGGGCTGCTGGTCGGTGCGGTAGTGAACCAGCGGCCCGATCTGTTCGCTGCTGCTTTGCCCGCCGTGGGCGTGATGGACATGCTCCGCTTCGACCGTTTTACTGCCGGGCGATACTGGGTCGATGATTATGGCTCACCTAGCCGGGCCAAGGATTTCCCGCTGCTCTACGGCTATTCGCCCTATCACAATATATTGGGTGGCCAGGACTATCCTGCCATCCTGGTGACCACGGCCGACACTGACGATCGTGTCGTGCCTGCGCATAGCTTCAAATATGCGGCGGCCCTGCAGGCCGCAGCAGTCGGGGACCGACCCCGACTGCTGCGGGTGGACAATCGTGCAGGCCATGGTGCGGGCAAGCCGATCGACAAGCTGATCGACGAATATGCCGACAGCTATGCCTTTCTGGCGCATTTCACCGGACTGACGATCCGACGGAAGCCGGAATGAAGCGCCCTCAATAATCCTTCGAATAGCGCAGGTTGGCCGACGATCCGGCATTGGTGCCGGTCTTGGACAAGAGGCTGAGCGTCCTGGACAGGGCGATTTCCAACTGGGTTGCGGTAAAGCCGCGCGAGTCGGTGATGATCTCGACATAGATGTTGTTCGAGATGCGCTGCCCCACCGCAAGCGAGGTGCCCCGCCCTGTTTCCTCATCGCCGCCGACGATGCCGATCCGGTCGATGCCGGTCGCACCCTGCAACTTGCCCATCGGGTTGAGCCCACCCCCGCCGCCGCGCAGACCGTTGAGTGCTGCCGCCAACTGGATCGCCTGTGTCGCCGACAGGTTGGCGACATTTTCGCCGAACAGGATGCGCGAGAGGATTTCGTCCTGTGGCAGGCTGGGCGTCGAAATGAAGGCGATGTCGGGTTCCTGCGCGCTGCCGGTGACTTGTAATCCGGCCGTGATCGTATCGATCCGGGTTTGCGCCTTGATCGCCAGCGTCGGGTTCATCATCGGCCCGTTGAAGGTGATGATGCCTTGTTCCAGATCGAACTGCTTGCCCGAAAAACTATAGCGGCCGCGCAGCACTTCCAGCGTGCCGACGACACGCGGGTTGGCGGTGGTGCCGGTAATGCGCATGTTCGTCTTCCATTCGGAATCGAGACCCATGCCGGTCACATAGATTTCATTGTCGGCCCGCACACGAATGTCGAGCTTCCAGTCGGCAGGCTGGGCTGCGGTTTTGCGCGCAGCCATGCGCTGGTCGAGCACATCAACGCCTTCGCCCTTGCGACGGACCCCCTGAAGCTGGCGGATTTCGGTGCCGCCCTGCCAGGCCACCATATAGCGCGTTTCGGGCAGACTGAGATCGCCCTTGATAAGCCCGCCATTAGTGGCGCTGTTGGTGATGGCCAGAGTGCCGCTGACAACGCTGGTGATTGCTTCGCTGCGGGCCAAGCGGGCGCGGTCGAGCCTAACCGCGATGTTCATCGGGAAGCCGCTGTCCGCCGCCAGCCCGACTGTGCCCGACGCCTGCACCGTGCCGTCGCCCGCGCGACCGGAGAAGTCGCGAATGTCGAGCCGGTCGTTGGTGAAGCGCCCGTCCAGCTTCATTTGCGTGACGCGGGTGCCGAACGTCTCATTTTCATAGGTCAACGCGTTGGCGCGCGCGACGCCGTTGACGCGAGGGGCCGTCAGCCTTCCGCTAAAGTCGGCCGCGACGGCAAGTCCGCCGGTCAATTGCTGGTCGGCTAGACCAGCAAAGGAGAAGAGGACGTCGGCAGGGCCGGAATAGCGGATGCCGCCGCCGAGCGGAGCCGACTGAAGCTGTTCGATCCAGTTGGCGCCCGCGCCGGGCGGGGCGAGGGTGGCGACGAAGCGGCCGAGCGTGTTGTTACCTTCGCGGATCAAGCCGCGCAGGTCACCGCCTGCGACGATAGCTTGCCTTCCATGCTCATCGACACTGGATCGGATACGGCCGACAGGCTGGAACGGCGGAAATCGGCGATGGCGAGGCGGGTCGTTGCGGTCGGAAAGGCGCTGCCTTGCTGTACATAGTCCAGCGTGCCGGTCATCCGACCACCGATGCCAAGGCCCGGTGATGCCATATTGGCGATGGCCAGATCGAAATCCTTGAACCGCGCCTGCAGCGCGGTGGTGTCGCCGAAGCGACCGGCCAGATCGACCTTGCCTTGCGGCAGGACGAGGGTCGCCGGTTCGAGGCGATAGCCGCCCGGTTCGGTGCGGATGATGGCGGGCTGGGCAAGGCGGAATGCGATGTTGGCGGCCTTGCCCTGCAACGCCACGGCGTAGAGATCCGGGCGCAGCGCGGCGTTGGCGGCGATCGAGAAGGGCACACCGCTGGAACCATCAGCGATCAACTGGGCTTTGCCGCGCCCACCCTGATAGTCGAGCTTCGCCCGTGCCTGGCGGACGATATAGTCGCCATAGGCGGCATTGGCGATCTGGGCATCGGCGATGATGCGCGGTTGGTCGGTCAGCACCATGGAAGCGGTGACGATCGCGCGGCCGATCAATATTTCCGCGTCGCCGGGCAATTTCGCGTTGCTGGCGGTTGCATTGACATTCACGCCCTGCGCCTTGCCAACGGCGGCGAGCCGGATCGCGCCGGTAATGCCGGAGCCGTTCATCGCCAACTGGCCGGTAAAGGGACCGGCGGCGCTCTGCTGGATGCGTCCGTTCATGTCCACACCGGCGAAACGCGCGCGCGTCACATCGATGGTCAGCGGACCTTGCGCGGTGCGGATCAGGACATTGGCGAAGAAAGGCCCATAGGGCGACCCGCCGGTGGCTTCGAGGCGATAGCCTGCCGCTTCGCCATTCAGTTTCGCGACGACGTCGGACAGTTGCACCCCGACATTGGGCCGGGCTGCGCGCAACACGGCCTGCGGCCGTTCCATCGTCCCGCGCACGGTGAGTGCAAGGGGACCATATTGGCGCGAGGTGGCGGCAGCGTCGAAGGCGATCGCGCCATTCGTGTCGTAGCTGCCCGATCCGGATTGAATCGTGAAATTGGGGGCCGCGCCCTTGAGGCCTGCGAGCGTGAACTTGCCCTCCGGCGTCATGCCGATGCGGCCGCTGGCAACGGCATTGCCGCCCAGGAAATCGCGGACCGAAGCATTGTCCCAGCGCGCGGTGCGGACGCCGAAGCGGCCGGACAGGCCAAAGCCGCCTTTGGGGCCGGGGATCAGTTCGACATCGGTATTGAGATTGACGATGCCGACGCCGTCGATCTTATAGTCGTTCACGCGGCCCTTGAGCGCCCCGCGATACACAGCGTTTTCGAGATCGGCGAGGATGATCGCGGTCGCGTCGATCCGGTCGCTGTCGATCTTGAGATTGTCGCTGATCAGCTTGCCGCCTGCATAGGCGAAGTCGCCCTTGACGCGTAGATTGTTCATCAGCCGCCCGCTGCGGCATTGAGGCCAGTTACACGGGTTGCGGTAGCGCTGACGGGGATGCGGATCCGGTCGGTGTTGATCACTACCCGGCCGCTGGCCTTCAGATTTTCGATGCCGGTCGCATCGAAGGCGATGCTCTTTGCGGTGATGTCGTAGTCGATGAATGGGGTCGCCATCGGCCCGTCGAGGATGATCGAGCCGCGCACGTCGCGGCCTTTGACATTCTCCATGATCGCGCCGGGCGTGAGCAGCGCGGCATTGATCCGCAACCCGCTGAACCGGCTGGTGGCGAGATCGACGATACCTTGCGCGTCGGCGGACAGCGCAGCCGAGCGCAACGTCCCTTTCAGGTTGACGCGACGTTCGTTTAGCCCCGCGAAGAGATCGACGTTGAGTTGCGGTGCAGTCAGGCGATCGACGGTGCCGGCCATGACGAGGCCGGGACGGATCGGGCCTTTGGCGGTGAAATTGCCATCGCGCGCTGCGATGGCGACGTTGGCGAGTTCGCCCTTGGGGCTGGTCGCGACGATGCGCCCGTTCCAGGCCTGCCATGTGCCCTTGCCATCCAGGGTCGCGGTCATGCCATCGGTCAGGCCCGACATGGCGGCGATGACGCCACCCTTGGGCGCGGTCAGCGTGCCGCTCATCGCGAGACGGTTCTGCGACGGCACGGCATCCAGTTTCGCCTGCAACCGATCGCCGCTATCGACGATCGCATCGGCAGACAGGATCGCGCGGCCATCGGCGATGTGCGTGACGCCGTCGATGGCGATCTCTCGCTTCTGGCCGATCACGGGCCTGGCGAGGATGAATTTGTCGATCTTCATCCGATCGACGTCGATGTCGAGGTCCGGCAGGATCGGCGCATTGGGATCGGTCGGCGTCTGGTTGAACTGCGGACTGCGGGCCAGCACGACCAACGGCGTTTCGAGCAGGCTAACCGAGATGTGGTTGTTTACGTAGCGAAACGGCTTCCACACCACATGCACGCGCGGGCTGACCGCGAACACGCCCTTAGGATCGCGCAGGATCAGGTCGTGGATGACCATGTCGCTGTAGATCGACCCTTCGATCCGCCCGACCTCGATCTCCATCCCCGATTCCATCTGGAATGCGGCGATTTGCTGGATCAGGAATTTCTTGCCCGGCTGTGTATTGAGGCCAAGCAGCAACACGCCCGCCAGTACGACGATCGCGACGATGAAGCCAACGACGCCGATCGCGATCTTCTGCCACAAGGGACGACCGTGATGGGCGGTGTCGATCTGGTCGGGGGTGAGGGTGTCGTCCTGCGCCATCAGAAAGCCTGCCCAATCCCGATATAGACGGCGAATTTGGATTCGCCCGGTTGCCGGTTGATCGGCATGGCAATGTCGGCGCGGAAGGGGCCAAAATTGGTATAGAAGCGCCCACCGAGACCCACGCCATAGCGCATGTCGGAAAATTCGGGGATCTGGCTTTCATAAACCTGTCCCGCATCGACAAAGGCGACTACGCCATAATTGCCGAAGCGATAGCGACCCTCGACCGCGAATTCATTGACGGATCGGCCGCCGATCGGATCGGCATTCACGTCCTTCGGCCCCAATTCCTGATAGCCAAAGCCGCGCACCGATCCGCCGCCGCCGGCATAAATGCGCCGCGACGGCGCAACATCGTCGCGTGCTACGCCGTTGATGGTGCCAAGGCGGGTCCGGGCGGCGATGACCAAGCTATCCGAAACCGGGAAATAGCCGCTCAAGTCGAAGGTGCTGCGAACATAGGGCGAGATATTGCCCTGCAACGAGGCCTCTGGCGACACGCGCAGATTGGCGCGGAAGCCCCTTGTGGGGTTGAGCAGGTCGTTGGACCGATCATAGCCCACCTGAACGGGCAACGCGCCGATGAAATAGGTCAGTCGCTTATTCTCACCCGTCGCGGCATCAATCGTGGTCTGTTCGTTCGACAGCAGGATTTCCGCGCCATAGCTATAGGTCCAGCGTTTCTGGAAGATCGGCGTCGACTGGCGTGCCCAGGTGATGTTGAGGCCTGCGGTAAAGGCTTCATAGGCATCATATTTCTGATGGTTGAGCAGCGCCCCGGCCTGGAACGTGCGGTCGCGCTTGCCGGCATTGGAGCGGCGGAAGGTGCCCGACACGCCCTGTTCCTGGGTGCCCGCGACGACGCTGCCGATCAGCGCGCCTTCGGGTGGGAAAAGGTTGCGATGGGTCCAGGTCGCTTCCGCGCGCAGCCCTTGGCCGGTGCCATAGCCCGCCTCGCCAGCCAGTGTGCGCGCTGGCCCCGCCTCCTGCTCGACATGCAGGTCGACATATTCGGTGCCGTCGGGTCCGGCCTCACCTGTGCGCACCGGATCGACGCCGACACTGGCAAAGAGGCCCGTCGCTACTAATGCTTTGCGCAGGTCATCCACATCGCGGCTGTCGTAGAGTTGGCCGGGCTTGTAGCGGCGGATGACTTCCATATGATCGGCGCCAAAGGCCTGTTTGTCGCCGCTGGTCGTGATATTGCGGAAGGTGCCGCGCGGACCGGTATCGACCGGCAGCCTATAGTCGCCCGTTATGGTCGCCGGGTCGAGCAGGATGTCGCGTTCGCCCACCTTGGCGAAGGCATAACCGTTCTCGGGCAATCGCAGCGCGACATTGGCTTCGGCGCTTTCGACCGTCGTGGCGACGATATAATCGCCGGTCTTGAGCGGCAGACTATCACGGACCAGCCCTGGCGGCACGGTCGGACCGGCGGTGATGACGACATCGCCAATCTTGTAGCGCTTGCCCGGCGTTACTGAAATCACGGCCTTGAGCGTGCCATCGCCAGTCTGATCAAGGCTGGCGAGCGCCGTCGCGTCATAATAGCCTTCGGAATAAAGCAGTCGCACGGCGAGCTTCTCATCCTCCTGCGCGCGCGCCTGCACCATGGCGGCGGTTTCCGCCTTGCCGTCGCCGTCGATCAGGGTGGATGCGTCCTTGAACACGTCATCCAGGCCGGTCTTGCCAAATCCTTCGACGCTGGTGGCATAGCGGATGTCGGGTTGCTTCGCATTGGGATCGTCGTCCGACGCGGCGTTGGCGGGGACGGTAACGCTGTCGAGCGGAGGCAGCGGCTGGGCGAGTTCCACCTCCTGCGCAGGCTCCGTGGCAGGTGGCAGCTGCGTCGGCGCGTCGGCCTGTTGCGGCATCTGCTGGTCGATCCAACTGTCGATAGAGGGTAGGGGTGCGTCCGTATCGGCGCTGTCCACCTGGGGCAGGCGCGCCTCAAACTGATCGTCAGGCAGGATCGGCTCATCATCCGCCCCAGCATCATAGGGCAAGGACGGTGGTGTCGTTACAGGAGCGGGATCATTGGCCGTCTGCGCCATCAAGGGTAGGGGCGACGCCGTGACGAGGATGAGGCCCAACATGCGCCGGACATGGTGTGCCTGCCGTCTGATCATGGAAATATAACGCCCCTTCATCGCCAGCCCTATAGTTAGCCGACGAACTTGCAATACGCTCAAAGGGTTGCGCCGGTTCCGCCCAGGCGACAATTCGCCGCGACGGGAGCGCTTCCCAGCGGCCAATGCCCCGTCTAGAGCAGCCGCATGACATTTGCCCTCAATATTTCGCGCTCCCTGATGGGCCAACCTTGGCGTTGGCGGGGGGAGGGGGCGGACGCGCGTGATCCCTCCTATCTGCCCGACGACCTGGTGACGCAATTGCTGATGGCGCGCGGTTGTCCACGCGAGGCGCTGGAAGCGCATCGCAACCCGACGATACGCGCCTTCATGCCCGATCCCAGCCTGTTCCGTGACATGGACACGGCGGCCGAGCGGTTGGCCGATGCGGTGCAGCGGGGCGAGGATGTGCGTATCTTCGGCGACTATGATGTCGATGGCGCGACCAGTGCGGCGCTGCTGATCCGGCTGCTGCGCGATCTGGGGCTGGAGGCCAAGCCCTATATCCCTGATCGCCTGATGGAGGGCTATGGTCCTTCGGGCGAGGCGCTGGTGCGCCTGGCGGGCGAGGGCGCGACCCTGATCGTCACCGTCGATTGCGGCGCGCAGGCGTTTGAAGCACTGGCCATGGCGAAGGCCACCGGTGTCGATGTCGTTGTGGTCGATCATCATAAATGCAGCGCTGCGCTGCCCGAGGCCTTGGCGCTCGTGAATCCCAATCGGCTGGACGAGGGGGACGAAGCGGCAACCCATGGTCATCTCGCCGCTGTCGGTGTCGCCTTCCTGCTCGGCGCGGCGCTGGTGCGGCTGTTGCGCGGGCGCGGCTGGTTCGCGACGCGGGCAGAACCCGCGCTGATGGAATTGCTCGATATCGTGGCGCTCGGCACGGTGGCGGACGTGGCACAGCTGCGCGGCCTAAACCGCGCTTTCGTGGCGCAGGGGCTCAAGGTGATGGCCAAGCGGCGCAACATCGGTCTCGCTGCACTGATCGACGCCAGCCGCCTCACGCGCGCGCCGCTGTGCCATGATCTGGGTTTTGCGCTGGGGCCGCGCATCAATGCGGGCGGGCGCGTCGGGCAGGCGGATCTGGGGGTGCGGTTGCTCACGACGCTGGACCCGGCGGAGGCGGCGCGGATCGCGGGACAGCTCGATCACTATAATGAGGAGCGTCGCGCGATCGAATCGACTGTGCAGGAACAGGCCGAAGCGCTGCTCGACGCGCAGGGCAATCGCGCGGTGGCAGTGATTGCCGGGCTCGGCTGGCATCCGGGCGTGATCGGCATCGTCGCGGGACGGATCAAGGAAAAGGCCGGGCGACCGGCGATCGTCATCGCGCTGGACGAGGATGGCGTAGGCAAAGGATCGGGCCGGTCGATCTCCGGCGTGGACCTGGGCGCGGCGGTAATGGCAGCCAAGGATAGCGGCCTGCTGGTCGCAGGTGGCGGCCATGCCATGGCGGCAGGGCTCACCGTCGCGGCGGACAAACTCGATGCGCTCGCCGATTTCCTCGACGAACGACTGGCAAGCGCGGTGGCGCGCGCGCGCGACGACCGGGCGTTGTTGATCGATGCGGTGCTGGCCCCGGCCGGCGTGAACCCGGAATTCGTCGCCGCCATCGAACAGGGCGGCCCCTATGGCGCGGGCTGGCCCGCCCCTCGGATTGCGGCCGGGCCGATGCGCGTGGTCAAGGCCGATGTGGTTGGCAACGGCCATCTGCGCGCGATCATGGCGGGTGCGGATGGCCGGTCGATCAAGACCATCGCCTTTCGCCAGGCCGAAAGCGACATGGGCCAGGCGATATTGGGTGCGTCCTACGACCGGCGGCTGTGGGTCGCGGGACGGGCGAAAATCGACGACTGGGGCAGCCGCCCCGCCGCCGAACTCCATCTGGACGACGCTGCATGGGCCGACTGATCGGCTTGGGCTTTTTTGCCCGCAAAAGGGGTTGACCGCTGCGCCGTCTCCTCCTAATGCCCCCCTCACTTCGCAGCGCCGCTTCGGCGGTCGTTGTATGTGGTCCCATCGTCTAACGGTTAGGACACTGCCCTTTCACGGCAGCGATACGGGTTCGAATCCCGTTGGGATCACCACTTTCGCTACGCCGAAGATGCCAGAAAATGCTCGATCGGTATTTTCCTTCATGGCCAGCAAGCAAGGTTATTCCAACCTGCCTCAGTCGTTGCCATCCTGCACGACACTCGCCACCATTTCAGTCCCGGCGCGGTCGATGGACCACAGACGGCCTTTCTCCACCGGATCCCAATCGATCGCCTGTCCCGGCGTCGCGATCCCGATCATGCGGCGCAGTTCCAGGCGCGACCCGGCGTCGGGCAATGCCAGTTCGTACATTTCCGGCCGGTCATGGCCCGTCGCATAAAGTCGGCCATCCTTGCTCCAGCTCAAGCCAGAGCAACTGAATGGGGCAAAGCGGGCCAGAACATCGGTCGGAAAGGTCCAGGCCGCTTCCTGCCGGAATGCGTCGTCCAGCCGCGCGAGCAGCGTGTAGCGATGGTCGCGGTTTGGTTCGCCTCCTTTGCCCGCATAATTGGCATAGACCGCCCACCATTTTCCGTCGTGCCGATCAAGCGCGGTTAAGGAACCAGGGGTAAAGCCCAGGCTGATCGTGCGCTTGTGGCGCATCGTGCTGGTGTCGAAAATCTCGATGGCGCTGGTCTGGGGCACCTGCGGATAGTTGGACGCCGCGCAGACGAGGTCATGCCCTGCGACGGTGCAACTGTTCATATGCGGGAACAGGCGTCGTTCACCTTGCCACTGGGCGATCCGCTTGCCGGTGGCGATCAGATATTTGCCGATCCGGTCATTGTCGATGGCATAAAGATGCGTGCCGTCCGACGCGACGCCTTGACGCGCTTCCGGCGCAGTGACGCGCAGGACGACCGGAGCGGGCGGCGGCGATGGCGTCTCGGCCGCCTCCTGTGCCTTTACAGGACTCAGTGCGAAAAACAGGCTTGCGAAGATCAGCAATAGGCGGGGCATGATGGCTTCCAGTGGCGAAGATCCGCCAATCTAGGCTAGCAATACGACCATTGCGTTGCAAAGACGGTCACAATTGCGCGTCGCGTCTCTTGGCAAGGGATGGTGGAGTCACGAAGAGCTGGTGGGTGCCGGAAGGCAGGGGAACCGAGCGATAGCCATGCGATCGCGCCCAATCGATCAGCACCGCATCCAGTCCGCGCGGAAATGCAGCGCTGGGCTGCTCTTCGCTTCCCGTCAGAATGGCAGCGGGCGGCACCGCCTCCAGGTCCGCTGCCAAGGACAGGAAATGAGTCGCATGGAAGGCCCGGGCTTGATCGCGTGTCAGGATATGGCGCGTGCGGAACAGGAAAGAACCCGTGACGAAGCGGCGATCGATCGGCACTGCCATATCGACTGCCCGCTCAGGCGATAGGGTGACGACGGCCCCTGACACGGCGGCCGACGCCATGATGCGGTCCAATGCTTGCGCATCGCGCAGGACGATATGCACCGGGCTGTGACCCGCTAGGATATTTGGGCCTGTCTCCATCATCGTTTGGACCAGGCCTGCGATGACACCAAGCGCGATCAGGGCGCGGCCAGCGGGCCGGTGCCAGAAAGGCGCGTCGGTCAGTAGTGCAAAGCGAAGGAAAAGTGCGGGCAGCAAAGGCCCCAGATACTGGACATAGATGGGCCGCGGCAGCCAGGCCGCGATCAGCCCGGCGATGATCACCATATCGAGCAGCTGCTCGGCCATTGTACGCCGCCGGCTCGCGACCAAGGCAATGGCGACCAGCGCGATCAGGCCGCAGCCCTGCGCGAGATAGCGGGCGAGCCGTACAAGGCTCAGCGGCCAGTCCAGCATGAACGCCTGCCCATTCCATGTCCGCCACTCGAACGGGGCCTTGAGGCTATAGTCGATGATCCCGAACCAGGCCGCTTCGGGTGCCAGCAAGGCGAGCCAGACGGTCGGCAAGCCACCCAGCACGCCACCCAACGCGATCAGCCCGACCTTTTCCGCACCTAGAGCCCGCCAATGCAGCAGCGCAAAGAGGCCGACAGCGGCGGCGGGAAGGCCATAGCTGATTTTCGCTGATGCGGCTGCACCCAGCAATAGGCCAGCCAGCAGCGCCGTCCATCGCGCGCGATCATCCTGTAATAGCGTCAGCATGGCGGCCAGCCCAGCCGTCATCAACAGCAAGGGCAGCGCATCATTGCGCGCCACACTGCCCGCGAACAACAGCATATGGCTGGACAACAAGGCGGCTGCCGCGATGGCCGCCGCCCGGTGCGATGCGCCCGCGCGCCGTGCCGCAAGCCATATGCAGGCCGTCGCTGCCATAGTCAGCAGAGCATTGACCGCGCGGAGCGTCGGAAACAGCCATCCGTCGGCGATCCACGCCAGTGGCGCGAACAGCAGCGGTTGCAACGGCGTCTGGAGGTAGGCGAAGTCGCGATAGGGGAGGCCAAGGCGCATCATCGCGACCGCGCCGACATATTGCCCCTCGTCATGATCGATCGGGCGGAAGGCCGCCACGGTCAGCATCACAGCCGCGCACAGCAGCAGGATGACGATCCGCGATGGAATAAGGATACGCCTACCAGCCAAGCCGCGCGCTTGCCATCACCGTTCGCACCTGGTCGGCGGCGCGGAGCGAGCCGGACAGATCATCCCGCGCGAATGTTCCGCTCGCCAACCGATCCGGGTCCGTCATATGCAGCGACACGCTAAGCGGTCGTCCGCCAATCGCAGCCAGGGCGTAATCGACGCCAGCCTCGACCCGCAAGGCGCGCTCATCATAGGCAGCCAGTGCGGGCGCGCTGTTGCGCGTCACTGACAGCGCCGCGCGCCACGGGCCGTCCTGCCAGACCGATCCGGCCGACAGACTATGTTCACGCACCATGCTGCCCCCGGACACGCGCACGCGCGCGTCGCTATAGCGGACCGACCATCGCAGCTGCGGCGTCACATGATGCCGTGCTTCCAGGATCGCGCCTTCGATCCGCGCGGACCCGCTATTGACCGGCAATGTGCCACGCCCGGTAAAGCGCAGCTGGTCGTCCAGCCGTCCGCCATGCAAGGCCAAGGACAGATTGAGAGCAGGTGCCGCCGTCCAGTCGGCACGCACGGCCATGCGGTTTTGCGTTTCCGGCTTCAGCGTCCGGCGCAGCAACAGGAACCCGTCATGGGTCAATCCCATCGGCCCATTTATGCCCGTTTCGCTGTACGCGCGTAATTTTTCAGCATAATCCAATGTCAGCCGCAGGTTGTGACCGGACTGTAGGGTCAGCGTCCCGCGCGGCAGGAACCAGTCGCGCGTGCGCAAACGTTCGCGGCCCGGACCGACGGTCACATTAGCGTTACGGTTGCTCACCTTGATGCCATGCCAACCCATGGTGGCGGTGACATGCTCGCCGATCAGCACACGATCTTCCAACACATAGCGCGTCATCCGACTGCGAGAGAGCATATCCGGTGCAAGCGGTGTCGCGATGGCGGTTCCAACGAACCGACGCGCGGACTTGTGCAGCCGGATATGGATTTCCTGGTCACGGTCGTCGGCATTGACTGGGTTTACCGCGTCCATACGTGGCTGGAATGCAGAATAAGCATGTCGGGGATAGATGAGCGGGGACAGGGCGGCCTTGCGTTTCAGCGAAAAGCTGATGCCTGTCTCCAACGGCCCGTCTTGCGCCTGCGCGGTCCCTGCGGTGCAGATGAGTACCAAGAGGGGCACGACAGCCCGGTTCACGACGCTGCTCCCGTGCGGCCCGATCGTGCAAGGTCGATGTTGCTGATTGGGGCATAGTCGACGACATAACCAAAATGATCGGAGAGCGGCTTGCCGGTGGGTTCGGACCCGAAAGGCACATGCGCCGCCAGAACCTTGAGGGGGCGATGCCCGGCGTCCCTTGCAAACAGCCAGTCTTTTGCCCGCCCACTGGTATAGGCCAAATCCCGGCGTACCGCCTCGCTGGGCAAGGCGGATTTGGCCAGCGCGCGCCGTGCGCCACCCAGGTCAGGATCAATGAAGGTCATTCCGGCCCGAGCGAAACGGCTGAAAAAGGCATCGGCCCGATGACCATCCTGTCCGATATTCATGTCGCCGCCCAAAATCATCGGTTGATCGGCAGGCACATGTTGCGCAACGAACTGGGCCATCAGGTCGACTTGCCGCGCAAAGGCGCGATGGGATCGGCCGATCGGCACACCGGCGGCCTTGCGGGCGTTGAGATGCGTGTTGACGATGCTGACCGGCCGGTCGAAGCCGGGCACCTTGAGATGCGCGATCAGCACGCCTTTGTTCGCCAAACAGTCGAACCCGGCGCAGGCGAAATCGGGGAAGGCCATGCGATCGATCTTGGCGATGGGATAGTCGGACAGAATTTGCAGGCCGCTACCCAATTGCTTGCCGACCGCTTCACCACGATCCCACCGCGCCTGCGCCAGGTGGGACTGATCCGCCCCATCCGTTGCCGCGTCGGACCGGTGCGCCGCGTCCGGCCCTTGCGCGACATGGATATAGCCTGCGCGGGCCGCGATCTGCGCGGCTTCCGGCGTGAACGCTTCCTGCAGCAGGATGATATGGGGCTGCTTGCCCGACCGTCGCAGTGCGGCGAGCCGGTCGGCGATACTATTCAGCGCCGCGCTGCGATCCAATGCGATCGGCCAGGGTAATCCCTTGATATTGTAGGTCATGACCGACAACTGCCCGTCGGCCGGGACGGACCCGGCGATGCTCCACCGCTGGTCGGTATAGTCGCCGCCCTGGGTCGATCCGGCGGCGGCAAGCGCAACAAGCCCTGCAAATAACAAAGCGCGAACTGGTCGATACATGATAGCGCCCCCCCACCCAAGTGGTCGAACGGTAGCCGGGCAATGAGTCGTCCTAATGTCGGTCACGCGGCAGCGCGGTTAAACTTTCGCGGCAAGGCCGTCATGGAAATGACGCCAGCCTGTCATGCGGCCATGGCGCGGCCGTGGATCGCATAGAGGGCGAACAGATCCGCAAAATGGGTATCCATCGTCCGCGTTCCCGCAGCGGCCGCGCGCGCGACCGCCAGATGCTTTGCCGGGCCATCGGCGACGAAATGATCAAGCTGCTCGACCAGGCTCGCGCCCTCTGCCGCAGCATAATGATAGCCCGCTCCCGGCACCAGATGGTCCGCCGCGGCACCGCTGTCGGGCAAGAACATGGGGATGCCGCTGGCGCGGGCTTCGGCGGCGATCATGCAGAATGTTTCGGACTCGCTGCCATGGACCAAGGCATCGGCGCTGGCGAGCAGCGTCGCGAAGGCAGCGCGATCGGTAACGGGGGCGATCAGTCGCACATGCGGATTGCCCGCCGCCGCGCGCTGGACGCTGGCGCGTGCCCGGCCATCGCCCGCAATCACCAGTCCGATGGGCCGGGCAAAGCCACTCGCCGTCGCCGCATCGATGATCATCGGCCAGCGCTTCTCAGGAGCATGGCGGCCCGCGCCGAGCAACAGCACGGCACCCTCGGGCAGACCACAAGAGGCAAGCAGGCGGCGGCGCAGGTCAGGGTCGCGATGCGCAGGCAGGAATATGCCCGGCTGAACACCCATATGGTTGGTCACGACATGACGCAGCCCCCCGGCGACCAGACGCGCTGCCAGATCGTCGCTGGCGCAGACGATATGGTCGAACCGGGCGTCCATCCGCCGCAAATGCCGCCAGAACCAGTCGAAACCCCGATCGATCACGGGGCGTGGTGCCAGCGCGCGAAACCAGCGATAGGCATAGTTGCCGAGCGGGTCGGCATGCATGATCAGGCTGCGCGGGGCTGAACCGCGCCAATTCGCGACCATCGTCGCGCTGGCCCAGGGCGTGGACGCCTCGACCAGATCCGGGCGCAACGCATCCAACCGGGCATGCAGCGCCGCTTCGTCATGGAAATAATGATAGCGGCCATCGAGCGGAAAGCGGCGCGCGCGGACAAATTCGATCCGGGCATGATCATTGATGATCTCGACGCCGGCCTCTGCGGCCGGTGCCAGGATGATGATCTCATGGCCTTCCTTTGGCCCCGCCAGCATCTTGTGCCGGACGTAGGTTTTTACCCCGCCGCCCCGGTCGGAATAGAAAGCACAGACATCGACGATCCGCATGGTCCTATCGCCTTGGTGTTAGAGGGCCAAAGGACATGAGGCCCCGGCGATAGTTCATGACGATCCGTTCTCGCGTCACGCCCGAACCGGCCACGATCGATGCCGCCATGGCCTTGGGCTTCCCTAGGCCGAGCTTGGGATTGCTGCCAAAACCAACGCCATCGACCGAGAGGCCGAATTTGCGATTGCCATCCCGGTCATGAAGCACGCTCACAGCGTAGCGGCCGGGGCCGGGCACCCGGACGCATAGCGTTGTCGGCCCGCTCGCCGGAACGGGCACCTCGACCCGGCGAAACACCTTGCCCTGCGTGATCAGAATATTGTCGTCCTGAAGGAAGTCGGCATCGTTTGCGGGATAGACTTCGAGCTTCAGATTGCCTTCGCGATCCTTCAACCCGATGATGTCTATCACGAAAGCAGGGCCACTCTCGTTGGCGCGACATTGCCCCTCTGCCTTGCCGAGAGCGGGCGTCGACGGAAGAAAACCAGTTGTCAGCAGCAGCGCGGACGACAGCAAAGGCAGGGCCATCATGGGGCTATCCTCCGCCGGATGATGCCGCTCGCCCCCAGCAACACAGCCACCAATAGATGGGTGGCGAGTAGGAGGCTCGCGAGCAGCCCCAATATTTCGCCTATCTCCCCTTCGCGCCCGACAAGGAAGGTGGCCACGCCGGCAAAAAGCACATCCTTGTTCGGCACCAGCGGCAGGCGCGACAGAACGAGGCGGACGGTCGAGAGCATAACCCACCAACTGATCGCGACATCAGGCAGCATCAAGTGCCACAGCAGCGCATAAAGCAGCAAATTGGCGACGATCCGCAAGAAATGGATCCCCGCCACCATGCGCCGTTCCGCTGGTGGCAAGCCGAAGATGCGGCGCCCCAGCAGCATCGGCACCACGGAGGTCAACACCAATATGGCCAGCGAAATGCCAAGCGTCCGCCCGTCGATCGCCAGCGGCAGGGAGGACAGCAGCGGAAAGGTGAGGCCCAGCATCGCCAGCGTCACGACATTGCCCATGACGCCCGACAGGATCGCGGAATCCTTGACTGCGCCAAAAGGGGATCCTGCCATCCGCACATGGCGCCGCGCCCAGGTGTAGAAATAGACGTCACCCACATAACCCAGCAGCAGTTCGTTGCTGAGCCGCTTGCGGAACAGCGCCGCCAGTCCGCCCGCAGGGATCGACCAGAGCCGGTTGAAGATCAGCCAGTCGAACAGCGGTGTCAGGCTGTATGTCAGGATGAACAGGCCCCAGAACACAGGAGTGCGCGGGACGAGTCCGAGTAGTGAAGGGATGTCGACGCTTCCCCGCTGCAGGAATACCGCAGCCAGCAGCGCCAGCGAAATGACGGGACCGAACCAAGCGATCCAGTAGCGGCCCGATTTGGCCAGGGGCGCCGGAACATACAGGTCGCGGCCATCGATCAGGGGCGAGGCATCCATCAGGCGTGGTGACGCAATATCGGCAGTGCTCATACGGGCCTCACGCTGGTCGCTGAACGAAGGAAGAAAGGCTGGCGCGTAACGCGGCTGCGCGCCTGTCGCTGGGCGACGACATGGTCGAAGAGCGCGGCGTAGGCCGGGACGGCGGCTTCGAGCGTATAATGGCTTGCCTTGCGCCGAGCGCGGGCCAGGTCTTGGCCAGGCTCCAACGTCCTGATGGCCAGGGCAAAGCCGCTTTCGTCGCCGCATTCCGTCAATATACCCAATGCGCCCTGGTCGAGCAGATCGGCCATGCTGACGCTGCAACGGGTCGCGATGACCCCAAGGCCCGCCGCCAACGCTTCGACGACCGCGCCGGGCAGGCCTTCATAGACCGATGACAAGAGCAAAATGTCATACGCCCCGAGACGCACGCCTAAGTCCGGGCAATGGCCGGGCATATCGACCCGATCGCCAATATCCAGTGATGCGGCCAGCGCGACCAGAGCGTCGCGCTCGCTGCCCTCACCAAAAATGGTCAGCCGATCATCTTTGCGCGCCCCCACAGCAAAGGCGCGCAGCATCGCGGGGTAGTTCTTCTGTCGTTCCAGCCGCCCGACCGCCACGAAGCGACGGCCAGCGCGACAGCAGCGGCTCTGCTTCCGATGTGAGCCGACATCGACATCGTCCAGAACCGGGTTGGGCACGACATGGAGACGCTCCGGCCCAACACGCATATGCCTCATGACTTCTTCGCTCATGGGCAACGACAAGGTGGCGAAATGATCGATCAACCGGCCCTGTACCCATAGCCAGAGCTGATAGAGCGGACGGATGGCCCGGGGCAGGTCGCGGCGCTGCAAGTCGTTGCTGATCTTCGCGATGATCGGCGGGCAATCTCGCCCCAGGAGGAGCTTCAGCAGCACGACAACGATCGTATAGGCATTCCCAGGGCAGAATAAGATCGCGGGTGGCGCACGGCGTATTTCGCGCCATAGCTATAGGCCAGGCGCAGGAGGGGCCAGCGCATGCCGATGACTGGCCAAGGCTGCGCCACGAGGCAGGCCTGCCCCAATGGATTGTCCATCGGTCCTGTCGCGGCTGCGACGATGACGGTCAGGTCGCAGCCTGTCCGTCGCAGACCATCGCCCAGGCGCAGCGCAATCCGTTCAACGCCGCCCGGTCCAAAGCCTTTCAGAAACAGCATGACGCGCATGTCTTGACCATCCAAAGCCTCTGGGCTGACCGATGCATGTGCGCGCGCCATGGTCCGCGCCAATGGCTGCCTAATGTAACATGCTGATGCCAATCCCGTGACCGGAGCGTGACGACGGGGCTTTTAATCGTCTCAATTTTGCAATGCGCGCACACCCGGTCAGTTGCGATCTCGAAGGTGCGTTTTTGCCGCCGCCGACATCTGCGGCATCTACGGATGGTCCTCCCGCGCCCTTTTCTCCTACGCACCCTTCAGACGCGCGATCGGTGCGAGGTTTCCTTGAAGCAAGCCCGTCATCGGTCGATCCTGCACTTGGATTCCCGCTTTCGTTCAACGCGACATCGCTTGAACAGGACTGGCCACCGCTCGCAATTGGAACCCTTTTTGATGACATATGACAGCCGCCACCCTGGCAACGATCCGCTGGACGGCATTGCGGACTCCATGGATCAGGCGGCCGGTGCGATGATCGCACAAGCGACGCATGGCCTTTCTCCCGCGACCATGTTCCTTGCTGGTGCGGACTGGGCGATGCACCTTGCCTCATCGCCCGGCAAGCAGATGCAACTGGCCGCGAAAATGGGCCGAAAATATCTGCGCCTGTTCGATTACATGGGGCGTAGCGCTAGCGATCCCGACGCGGCTCCCGCTATCGAGCCGCTGCCGCAGGACCGGCGCTTTTCCGACCCCGCCTGGCAACAGTCGCCCTTCAATTTCCTGACCCAGGCCTTCCTGCTCAACCAGCAATGGTGGCATGCCGCGACGACCGGCATCGGTGGCGTGTCCAAGGCGCATGAAGCACAGGCCTCCTTCGCCGCGCGGCAGATGCTGGACATGTTCGCCCCCAACAATTTCCTCGCCACCAATCCGGCTCTACAGCGCAAAATCGTGGAAACGGGCGGCAAATGCCTGATCGATGGCATGAATCACATGGCGCAGGACATGCAGCGCCAAGCGCGGGGCGAGCCGCCGGTGGGTGCCGAGGCGTTCCGAGTCGGCGAAACCGTGGCCGCGACCCCAGGCAAGGTCGTGTGGCGCAATGCTCTGATCGAACTGATCCAATATGCGCCGACGACCGAGCAGGTCCGTCCCGAACCGATCCTGATCATGCCTGCCTGGATCATGAAATATTATATTCTCGACCTGTCGCCGGAAAATTCGCTGGTCCGTTGGCTGACGGGGCAGGGTTATACGGTGTTCATGATCTCCTGGCACAATCCCACGAGCGAAGACCGCAATCTCGACCTCGACGCCTATCGTCGCTTGGGCGCGATGGCCGCGCTGGATGCCGTCGGTGCCATCACCGGCAGCGCGAAAATCCATGGCGTGGGCTATTGTCTGGGCGGCACGTTGCTGGCCATTGTCGCTGCCGCCATGGCGCGCGACGGCGATGAGCGGCTGACCAGCATCACCCTGCTGGCGGCGCAGACGGAGTTCAGCGAACCTGGCGAACTCGGACTGTTCATCGACGAATCGCAACTGGCTACGCTCAAGAATTTGATGTCGACACGCGGCTATCTCGACAGCGCGCAAATGGGCGGCGCATTCCAGATATTGCGGTCCAACGATCTCGTCTGGTCGCAGATACTCCAGACCTATCTAATGGGCGAACGCCCGCCGATGAACGACCTGATGGCCTGGAATGCCGATGGCACGCGCATGCCCTATGGGATGCACAGCGAATATCTGACCCGTCTGTTCCTCAATGACGAACTGGCCGAAGGCAAGTTCGCGGTCGATGGCCGCACCGTCGCCCTATCCGCGATCCGTGCGCCCTTGTTCGTGGTCGGGACCGAGCGGGATCATGTCGCGCCCTGGCGATCGGTTCACAAGATCCATTTGGCGACCGGGGCCGAAACCACCTTCATCCTGACCAGTGGCGGGCATAACGCCGGTATCGTATCCGAACCGGGCCATGCGAGGCGACGCTATCATGTCCTGACGCGGGAGGCCGATGGCGCTGCCCTCGCACCGGATGAATGGTTTGCGGTCGCACCGCGCAAGGAAGGGTCATGGTGGCCCGAATGGGGGGACTGGCTGGACGCGCGTTCGGGCGAGCCTCAGCCGCCGCCGTCGATGGGCGCGCCCGACCAGGGCTATCCCACGCTCGGCGATGCGCCGGGCCTCTACGTTCTGGAGAAATAATCCATGACCGATGTCGAGATGATCGAAAACCGGACCTTCGCCGAGATAAAGGTCGGCGATACCGCCAGCGTCACCCGCACGCTGTCGGTCAAGGATATTCAGCTCTTCGCGCTGGTGTCTGGCGATGTGAACCCGGCCCATCTCGACAGCGAATTTGCCGAGACGGACTTTTTCCGCCGCATCATCGCCCATGGCATGTGGGGGGCGGGCCTGTTGTCGGCGGTGCTGGGCACCGAACTGCCGGGCCCTGGCACCATCTATCTCGGCCAGTCGTTGCGGTTCCTGCGCCCGGTGGGGGTCGGCGATCAGATCACCGCCTCCGTCACCGTCACGGCCACGCAGCCGGACCGCAGCATCGTGCTGCTCGATTGTCGCTGCGTGAACCAGAATGGCGAGACGGTCATCACCGGCGAGGCGGAGGTGAAGGCCCCGACCGACAAGATCCGCCGTCCGCGCATCGCCCTGCCCGACATCCGGTTGTCCGATCATAATGGCTATAACCGGTTGATTGAGGCGGCGTCGGGCCATCCCGTGACAACGGCGGTGGCGCATCCCTGCTCGGCCGCGGCTCTCGCCGCTGCGGTCGAAGCGGCGGAGGCGGGGCTGATCGTGCCGATCCTGGTCGGTCCCGAGGCCCGCATCCGTCAGGCCGCCGAGGAAGCCGGGAAGGACATCAGCGCCCTTCGCATCGTGCCGAGCATCCACAGCCATGAGTCCGCCGCGAAGGCGGTCGAACTGGTACGCTCCGGCGAAGCCCGGCTGCTGATGAAGGGATCGCTCCACACCGATGAACTCATGGGCGCGATCGTGTCCCGCGCGACCGGCTTGCGGACGGAACGCCGGATCAGTCATGCCTATGTCATGGATGTTCCCGGCCACCCCAATCCCCTGATCATCACCGACGCGGCGATCAACATTGCCCCCACATTGGAGGCCAAGGCCGACATCATCCGCAACGCGATCGACCTCGCCCATGTCCTGGGCCAGGCCGAACCCAAGGTGGCGATCCTGTCAGCGGTCGAGACGGTGACCGCATCCATGCCATCGACGCTCGATGCAGCGGCCCTGTGCAAGATGGCCGATCGGGGCCAGATCACCGGCGGACTGCTTGATGGCCCGCTGGCCTTCGACAATGCCGTCAGCGAAGCGGCCGCACGGGAAAAGGGCATCGTCTCGCCCGTCGCGGGCCGCGCGGACATTTTGGTCGTCCCCAATATCGAGGCGGGCAATATGCTGGCCAAGCAATTGACCTTCCTGGGCGGCGCGGATGCCGCAGGGGTCGTGCTGGGCGCACGAGTGCCGATCATCCTGACCAGTCGCGCCGACAGCCTGCGGACGCGGCTGGCATCCTGCGCCGTGACGGTCCTCCTGGCTGTCGCGGCGACTAAGGCCGCGCCGGGGCTGCCGGAGGGCACGCCTGCATGAAAGCGGTCGTCAGCATCAATTCGGGCTCGTCGAGCATCAAGTTCGCGCTGTTCACGCTGGAGGACGGGCGCTCTCCCACATTATCGGCCAGCGGCAAGATCGAGCGGATCGGCATCGCTCCGCGCATCGCCATTCGCACGGCGGACGGGGGCGTGATCCACGATCATGACTGGACGGACGGCGCAGCGCTCAGCCATGCCGCGCTGCTCGACTATCTGATCGAATGGGCGACGACGCATCTTGAAGGGCGCGAGGTGGTCGGCATCGGCCACCGCGTCGTTCATGGCGGCATGGAATTCGCGACACCCCGGCTGGTGGACCGGGCATTGCTCGACAAGCTCGATGCTCTGTGCGCGCTCGCCCCGCTGCACCAGCCGCACAATCTGGCGGCGATCCGCGCTATTGCCGTCCTTCGGCCGGATATCCCGCAAGTCGCCTGTTTCGATACCGCCTTCCACCATGACAAGCCCGCGATCGCGTCGCGCCTCGCTTTGCCGCGCGTGCTGCATGATCAGGGCATCAGGCGCTATGGTTTCCACGGCCTGTCCTACGAATATATCGTCCATCGCCTGACGCAAATCGATCCGGCCTTGGCCAAGGGCAGGGTCATAGCCGCCCATCTCGGCAACGGCGCCAGCCTCTGCGCGATCCGCGACGGGCGCAGTATCGACACGACCATGGGCTTCACCGCGCTCGACGGGCTGATGATGGGGACGCGCTGCGGCGCGATCGACCCCGGCGTCGTGCTGCACCTCCAGACACAAATGGGCATGAGCGCGCAGGCGGTGGAAGATATGCTCTACCGCCAGTCCGGCCTGCTCGGCGTTTCCGGCCTGTCGAGCGACATGCGCACCCTGTCGGACAGCGCCGATCCGCACGCCGAAGAGGCGATCAGCCTGTTTGCGTGGCGCGCCGCCAAGGAAGCCGGGGCGCTGACCGCGTCGTTGGGCGGGCTTGACGGCATCGTCTTCACCGCCGGTATCGGCGAACATCGTGCCGATATCCGCAGCCGGATTTGCCGACAGCTTGGATGGCTGGGCATCGAACTGGACGAAAGCGCCAACAGCGCGAACCAGCCCGTCATCAGCACGGCGGGCAGCCGGGTGACGGTCCGCGTGATCCCCACCGACGAAGAGCGTATGATCGCCCTGCACACAGTGAAACTTTTGCTTGGAGATGCCGCATGACCCCTCTTGTCGACCTTCGCGGGAAACGCGGCCTCATCATCGGGATCGCCAATGAACAGAGCATCGCGGCGGGATGCGCAGCGGCGTTCGCGCAATGCGGCGCACGGCTAGCCGCCACCTATCTCAACGACAAGGCGCAGGACTGGGTTTTGCCGGTCACCGAACGGGATGGTATGGAATGGACCGCGCCGTGCGACGTCCGCGTGCCGGGCGATCTGGAACGGCTGTTCGATGAGGTGCGCGACCGATGGGGCGGGCTCGACTTCCTGCTGCATTCCATCGCCTTTGCGCCAAAGGATGACCTGCACGGACGGGTCACGGATTGCAGTGCGGAAGGCTTTGCCCTGGCCATGGATATATCCTGCCACAGCTTTCTGCGCATGGCGAAGCTGGTCGAACCGTTGATGACCGAAGGGGGCTGCCTGCTCTGCGTGACCTTCTATGGCTCCGAACGGGTCGTCGACCATTATAATCTGATGGGGCCGGTAAAGGCAGCGCTCGAAAGCGCCACCCGTTATCTTGCGGCCGAATTGTCACTCGCCGGTATCCGCGTCCATGCCATTTCGCCGGGGCCGATCGCGACCCGCGCGGCCAGCGGCATCGAACGGTTCGATGTGTTGCTCGAACAAGCCGCAGCGCTCGCCCCGAAGGGTGCGCTTGTCGAGGTGAGCGATGTCGGCAATCTGGCGGCGTTTCTCGTCAGTGACGCGGCGAAGCGCATCACCGGAACGGTGATCCCAGTCGATAACGGACAGCATCTGCACGCCTGATCTCGGACGTGCCTGTCAGGCCCGCAATTCCTTGAACCCAGCCAAGGCGGCATAGGGGCGGAGTCTCATTTTAT
Source organism: Sphingobium sp. Ant17 (assembly GCF_000588875.1). Lineage (GTDB taxonomy): Bacteria > Pseudomonadota > Alphaproteobacteria > Sphingomonadales > Sphingomonadaceae > Sphingobium. The sequence continues at coordinate 27,722 of NZ_JEMV01000009.1, read as the reverse complement.
TAGGATGAAACAGAAGAATAACTGCGATCGCGCAGCGACAGGCCAGCGGTTTCCGGCATGAAGCGCAGGGCGACCAGCCCCACGATGCAGGCCGCCATCATATAGTAAGCGGGCATCAGTTCGTTGCCGGTCAGCCCAATGAGGCTGCTGCCGATCGCAGGGGCCGTGCCGCCGAAGATGGACGTCGCGACATTATAGGCGATGGCAAAGCCTGCAAAGCGGACGGACGTTGGAAACAAGGCGGGGAAGGTCGCCGATATCGTCGCGAGTTGCGGCACATAGAGCAGGCCCAACAGGGCAAACCCGATTACGGCCCCGATGAAACCCGTTGCCATCAGCAGATAGGCCGGCACGACCAGCAGGAACAGCCCGATAAGCGAGAAGCGCCACAGCGGCTTGCGGCCGACCCGGTCGGACAGCGCCCCGGCGAAGGGCAGCAGGACCATCATGAACATCATGCCGATGATCGGCACGATCAACGCCTCATTGGCGGACAGGCCTAACCGACGCTGCAAATAGGTCGGCATGTAGCTGAGCAGGGTGTAATTGACGATGTTGAGCGCGGTGACCAGCCCGCCCATCACCAGCAGGGTGCGCCAATAGCCCGTTATCAGCGCGGCCAGTGTCGGCGAGGCCGCCTTGGCACCCTGCGCCGCTTGCTCGGCTTCCAGAAAGACTGGCGTGTCCTCCATTTTCGATCGCAGATACATGCCGACCAGACCCATGGGACCAGCCACCATGAAGGGGATGCGCCAGCCCCAGTCATACATGGTGGCGTCGCCCAGCATCAGCGAGAAGCCAAGCATCAGCAGCGCGCCCAGCGAGAAGCCCGCCAATGTCCCGAACTCCAGGAAGCTGCCGCAAAAGCCGCGTTTGTCGTCGGGCGCATATTCGGCCATGAAGGTCGCCGCGCCGCCATATTCGCCGCCGGTGGAAAAGCCCTGTACCATGCGCAACAGGATCAGCAGCGTTGGTGCCCAAAAACCGATCGTAGCATAATCGGGGATGAGGCCGACGCACACCGTCGCGCCCGACATCATCAGGATGGTGAGCGCCAGCACCGATTTGCGCCCCATCCGGTCACCCAGCGGTCCCCAGAATAACCCGCCTAGCGGTCGCACCAGGAAGGAAATGGCAAAGGTCGCCAGTGCGAACAGCACCGCTTCCTCCGTGTCGCCGGGAAACAGCGCGGCCGAGATATAGGTCACGCCATAGGCATAGATGCCATAGTCGAACCATTCGGTCGCATTGCCCATGGCGGAAGCACCGATCGCCCGGCGCAGCGTGGTCCGATCGACGGTGGGTTGGGCCGGGGCGGTAGGAATAGGCGAAGCCATGGGTTTATCCTGAGATGGGGGACTGCGGTCGGTCGGTTGGTTCGCACTCGTCGGGCGCGACATATTCCGGGGCATGGGGGTCGAGCATCGCTGCCATCGGGGTGGTGCGAGGCAGGATCTGATAGCTTTGCTGGTCGTCGCCCGGGACTGGCAGGGACGATGCCTGACGCCAGAGGCCAAAGGCCAATGTGCCACCCGCCACGATAGCGATGAAGAGGAACAGTCCGCTTGCACCGAACAGCGTCATCGCCGCCGCCGCACCAGTCGGTCCCAAAGCCGCGCCGATCGAATAGAGCAGCACCAGCGCGCCGCTGGCGGCGACGCGGGCGGATGGGTCCAGCCGGTCATTGGTGTGCGCGACACAGAGCGGATAGAGTGCGAAGCTCAGCCCACCGAACAGGCCGCCCAGCGTCAGCAAAGCCAGTCCCATGCCGTCGACCATGGTCAGCGCAACGCAGACGGCCATGGTCGCGCCGAAGCTGGTGACGATGACCCGGCGGCGGTCGAACCGATCAGACAACCGCCCCAGCGGCCATTGCAGCGCAACACCGCCCAAGATGACGATGCTCATGAAGCTGGCGGTCTGGGACAGGTCCAGCCCCAGACGGCGGACATGGACGGCGGCGAGGCCATAGAAAGCGCCCAACATCAGACCCGTCGTCATCGCACCGATAAACCCCAGCGGCGACGAAACGTACAATTGCCGCATCGTACAGGGCGCATTCTGCCCCGGCAGCGGCGCGGCGATGCGTGTGAGGACGACGGGGATGACGGCCAGCGAAATGAGGATGGAGGCGATCAGAAAGGGAATGGATGGGGTGCGACCAAAATTGAGCAGGAACTGCCCCAATGCCTGTCCCGAATAGAGGGCGATCATATAGCCCGCCAGGATGCTGCCTCGCGTTTCCGTCTCCGCCCGCTCGTTCAGCCAGCTTTCCAAACATATGAATACGCCCGCCACGCACAGTCCATCGATGAACCGCAGCGATGCCCAGAACAACACATTCTGGAGCAGCGCATAAGCCAAGGTGCTGGCCGACAGCAGCGACACGAACGCGGCAAAGGCGCGGATATGTCCGACTCGCTGTACGACAGGCCCGGCGCGCAGCGCGCCGACGGTCAACCCGGCGAAATAGGCGGTTGCCACCGCGCCAATCATCAGCGTGCCGCTGCCCCCCCGCTCCAGCCGCAGGCTGATCAGGGTGGACAGGAAGCCGCTGCCCGCCATCAGCATGAAGATGGCGGCCAGCAGGCTGCGAACCGGAAGTATCGATGACAGCATGCGGAGAGCGGCGGCTTAGGCCGCCTGACGCCCTTCGCCCTGATCGGCCACATCTTCGATCAGCCGCTGGTGCAGGACACGCACGGCGGTATCGAAATTCGTGCAATCGATGATGAACTGAATGTCCACATTGCGGATCTGATGCTGCATCGCGATCATATCGATATTCGCCTCAGCCAGTGCATCGAGCGCATCGGGCACCAGTCCGGGCCGCGATATATCGCTGCCGATCACCGATACCATGGCCACGGGCTGCGCGGAGATGGCGGCGTCGGGATAGAGCGATTGCAGGTCGGCCATGATCCGCTTCACCGTCGCCGCGTCGATCGACAGATAATGGGTGATCGTATTGGCGTTGGAGGATTTGCTGACGATCCACGCGCCATGACGCGTGAGAGCATCGAGGATCGCGGCATCATAGCCCTTCTCGCCGACCATATCCTGCTCGAAGAACTGGAGCGCCTGCATCGATCGCACACCGGTGATGATTTCGACGCGTGGCGTGTCGGACACATAGTCGCCGCAGATCAGCGTCCCTTCATCTTCGCGATCGAACGTGTTGCGGACGCGCAGCGGAATGCTGGTCTGGCGCAGGCCACGGCCCGCGCGGGGATGGATCGCTTCCATGCCCAAATTTGCGAGTTGGTCAGCCACGTCATAATTGGTGCGGCCGATCTTGCGCGCGGCGGCTTCCCCGACCAGTCGAGGGTCGGCGCTCGACAGGTGAAATTCCTTGTGGATGATCGCTTCGCGGGCATGGGTCAGAACCGCGATCCGCGAGAAGGTCATTTCCGAATAGCCCCGCGCATAGCGCCGCACCATGCCTTCACGGCATCCGGCATAGCCCGTGACGATCGGCATCGTGTCCTGCAGGTCGATAGGCTCCAGCGCCTCCACGATCCGCTCGTCCAGGCTGCGCAGGTCATTCTGGTCCCACAGCGTCAGATCGACGAACGCCGCGTTGATTCCACGATCGCGCAGCAACAGCGCGGTGCTGTGCGCGCTATGCGCCTCGCCAAGCCCCGCCAGCAATTCGCGCACTGTCAGCAGTTGTTCCTTGACGCAGAAGCGGCCATGGCTGCGCAACCGGCCGAGATCCGCAAGGCAATCCTGCACCGCCGCGATCCGCAGATCGACAAAGGTGTTGGCTTCGTCCAGGCTTGCGGCGCGCGCGAACATCTCACCATTGCGACCGTGCATCGCCTCGCGCACCTTGGCCATCGCCTCAAGCCAGCCGTCCGCGCCATCATCGGCGATGAAGCGGCCATAGACACCCGGCACACCGGATTTCTTATGTTCCAACAGCAGGTCGGTCATGCCCGCATAAGCGGATACGACGAAGATGCGGTTGTAGAGATCGTCGCCGCTGCGGCCTGCGATCAGGACATTGTCGAACAGGCTGGCGGTAGCCGCCATCGACGTGCCTCCGATTTTCTCAACGCTATGCAGGCCGCTCATGCCATCACCTCCGCCAGATCGCCATGGCAGACCTTGATTGCCTCTGCTTCCCGCGCGGCGATGAAGGACGGGCGCGGCTTTGCCACGCCGAAGGGCGCGACCAGTTGGTTGGACATCGCGTTATAGACCATGAAAGCATTGGCGCGGGGAAAGGGCGTGATATTGCCGTTTGAGCCGTGCATCAGGTTGCAATCGAATAGGATCACGGTTCCGGGCTTGCCAGTCGGTGCGACGATGCCGTGTTGATGCGCAAGTTCGGCCAGGCTGTCCTCGTCGGGCACGCCATATTCCTGCTTCTTGAGCGACATTTTATAATGGTCGTCGGGCGTTTCACCCACGCAGGTCAAAAAGCTGCGGTGCGATCCGGGGATCAGCATCAACGGGCCATTATGCGGCGTATTATCCGCCAGTAGAACCGACATGGACAGGGCGCGCATGCGCGGCATCCCGTCTTCCACATGCCAGGTCTCGAAATCCGAATGCCAGTAGAATTCCTTGCCCTGGAACCCCGGCTTGTAGTTGAGGCGCGACTGATGAAGATAGACTTCGTCATTCAGCAGGAAGCGAGCGACGTCGGCAAGCCGAGCATCGGCTGCCAGCCGTTGCATGACGCGGCTCTGGTTGTGAATTTCGAAGACCGAGCGGATTTCGCCGCCACCCGGTTCGGTGATCACGGTGTCGCTATCGAGCGCATCGGGATCGGCCAGCAGGGAACCGGCTTCCTGTTGCAGGAAGGCGACTTCCTGCGCGGAGAAGATATCCTCCAGCACCAGATAGCCGTCGCGGTCGAACTGCGCGGCTTGCGCCTGGGAGAGCGGTGCCGCCTCGCTCCAGTCGCTATGGACGACCGGATCGAGACGGGGCAGAAATTGCGGTTCCGCCATTTGGCGGGATGGGTAGATGTCTGTCATGGGACTCCCCCTTTCATTATGATTTCAAGACGTCAGTTCGGCCGTGCGGACCATGTCGGCTTCGGCGGGATAGGTACCGTTTTCATCATGCACTTCGCGGCCGGTGACCGGCGGGTTGAAGACGCAGACGGTCAGGATGTCCGTTTCGGGACGCACGATGTGGCGATCATGAGCATTGAGCGCATACATGGTGCCAGCGGCCAATTGGTGCGTCTCTCCCGTGCCCAGATCCTCGATCGTGCCCTTGCCCTTGAGCACCAGCACGGCTTCGAGATGGTTCTGATAGTGCATCTTGAGTTCTTTGCCGGCGTACATGGTAGTGACATGGTATGAGAAGCCCATGCCGTCATCCTTGAGCAACAGGCGGGCGCTTTCCCAGCCATCGGATTTGACGTTATGGTCGGACTTGCGGATGTCGGTGAGTTTACGGACGATCATGCGATATCTCCTTATTCCGCCGCCACGCCAAAGGAGGCGGCAAGCGTCTCGCGCACGCAGGTTTCGAGGATGTCGAGCCCAGCCGATAGGACGGCGTCGTCGATGATGAGCGGGGCGAGCACCTTGACGATTTCGTCATGTGGGCCGCTCGTTTCGATGATGAGCCGCGTGCGAAACAGGCGGCGGTAATGACGGAGGCAATCTCGCCCGATCCAACGTCGATGCCGCGCATCATGCCGCGTCCCCGTGTCGTCAGGCCATGTTCGCGGGCCATCTTGTCAAGGCGGCTATCCAGCAGCGCGCCGCGACGGCGCACATCGGCGGCAAAATTGTCATTGCTCCAGAAATGGCGCAAAGCGGCTGTCGCCGTGACGAAGGCATGGTTGTTGCCGCGGAAGGTGCCATTATGCTCGCCGGGCGACCATTGGTCGAGTTCGGCGCGGAACAGCGTGAGTGCGAAGGGCAGGCCCATGCCCGACAGCGATTTGGCCAGCGTGACGATATCGGGCGTGAAGCCCATATCCTCGAAGCTGAAAAAGCCACCCGTGCGGCCGCAACCTGCCTGAATGTCATCGACGATCATCAGGGCACCGTGCCGCTTGGCAATCTCGGCAATCTTGCGCAGCCATGTCGGCGACGCTGCGTTGAGGCCGCCTTCGCCCTGCACGGTTTCCACCAGGATGGCGGCAGGCGCATCCAGTCCGCTGGACGGGTCCGAAAGACGCTGTTCCAGAAGGTCGGCGGTATCGACGTCGGGGCCATGATAGCCATCATAAGGTTCGTGGCTGACATGGCTAAGCGGTACGCCCGCACCACCGCGCTTGGCGGCATTGCCGGTGCAGGCCAGCGCGCCCAATGTCATGCCATGGAAGCCGTTGGTGAAAGCGATCACCATTTCGCGACCCGTAATCTTGCGCGCCAGTTTGATCGCGGCTTCCACTGCATTGGTGCCGGTCGGGCCAGTGAACATCGCGCGATAGTTCAACTTGCGCGGCTGAAGGATCACCTCCTCGAAGGTTTCCAGAAAGGCCGCCTTGGCATCGGTATGCAGGTCAAGGCCATGGGTGATTCCGTCGGCCATGATATAGTCGAGCAACGCCTGTTTGAGGATCGGGTGGTTGTGCCCGTAATTCAGCGTCGAGCAACCCGAGAGGAAGTCGAGATAACGCCCCCCCTGATTATCGTGCATCCACACATTTTCGGCGCGATGGAACTGGCGCGGCATCGACCGGGCATAGCTGCGCACAATCGATTCCCGGCGCTCGTAAATGCCGGTGTCGGGAATGATCTGGGTTGGTTTGGGGGTGATCGTCATGGGGAAAGTCTCCGAATATTTATTGGCTGGCTTTGGAAGAGAGGGCGAAGGGACCGATCGTCGCTTGCCACTCGGTCTCATGCGCGCCGGCAAAATGGGCGTCGCGCTCGAACAATGGGGCTTTGGCCAAGTCAGCGCCAAGGCGCCGGGCGACCCCCTCGAACAGCGCCCAAGAGGCTGCATTGTCCGGCGTAACCGTGGTGATCAGGTGCGTGACGCCAGTGACCGATGGCCGGTCCAGCAAGGCCGCGATCATGCGCTGCGCCAACTTTTCGCCTCGGGCCTGCGCTGCCACCGCTACTTGCCATACAAAGAAGCAACTGGGATCTGCGGGCAGGCGATAGCCTGAAACCCAGCCGACGATCTGGCCGTCGCGTTCGGCGACGACGCAGCTATCGGCGAAATGCGTGCATTGCAGCAGGTTGCAATAGGCCGAATTGCCATCGAGTGGCGGGCAGGCGGCGATCAGCGCGGTGATGGCAGGGCCGTCCTGCGCCACCGGCATGCGGAAATTCATAACTCGTCCAGTCTCATTCTCATGGGACGCAAAATTCCGTGGCGACAGGACTGCCGCATCGGTTTCACGCTCAAATATGATTAGCCTCCCAAAGCATTATACTATCTGGGCGAATCCCTCCGCCTCTGTCGCTGCGGCGCAATATATACATATAAACGCGAAATTTTCAACCCTTTGGCCGCAATGACTTCTCTGCCTGCCTTTTCAAGCTGGCATTATCCTTCATTATATAAAGGAAAATGACATTGGCGTGGCATATCGCAAACGGATAGCTATCAGCCATGGAATCCGACCTTTCGAACCCGACTCTACAGGCGCTTCGCCGCATCCTTCGTGCGACCGAGATCGGTAGCCGCAAGCTGGCCTCAATTACCGGGCTGACACCCTCTCAAATACTGGTCCTGCGCGAAATCGAGGCGCGCGATCGAGCCACGCCGAGTGCGATTGCGACCGCGCTGAAATTCAGTCAGGCAACCATCACGAATGTGGTCGACAGGCTCGTCTTGTCCGGCCTGGTGACGCGCGAACGCAGTGACCGGGACAAACGTCAGATCATGCTCAGCGCTACCGGGGCCGGAAGGGAGGCGCTGGCCTGTGCGCCCGACTTGTTGCAGTCCCAATTCACAGACCGTTTCGCATCACTGCCAGCCTGGGAGCAGGCGATGATCCTGGCTTCGCTCGAAAAACTGAGCCTGATTTTGGGCGCGCAGGACATGGACGTTGCGCCCCTGCTCGACAGCGGTGCTATCGACCGGACGGAGCCGGGTTAAGCGGCGCGCTTCAATCTGACCCGACATAGACGGTCCGACGATGCCAGAAACAGGCTGCGACCATTTTCCCCGATGCAGCAATTGGCGATGGCCTTGCCGGTCGCAACGATACCGAGCAGCGTTCCATCGGGCGTGCAGATATGGACGCCGCCTGGCCCGGTGGCGAAAACTGTACCATGTCGGTCCGTCTTCACGCCGTCGGGAAGGCCCGGCAGGCCTTGGTCGGCCTGCGCTTGCATGTCGTGGAACAAGCGGGCCTCAGTTGGCACCCCATTTGCGTCAAGGGTATAGGCCATCAGATGCGGCAGCTTCGGGTCCGACAGCGCCAGATAGAGCGTACGTTCATCGGGCGACAGCGCGATCCCATTGGGCCGAAAGCGGCTGCCGTCAATCAGGCCAAGGCGGCCGTCCGGTGCCAGTCGATAGACACCGTTGAAATCCAGTTCGCGCAAGGGCGAGGCATCGGCCTCGCTCAGACCATAAGGCGGGTCAGTGAAATAGATCGCGCCGTCGGCGGCGATAACGAGGTCGTTGGGGCTGTTGAAGCGCTTGCCCTCAAACCGATCGACCAGGATGGTGCGCTCCCGTGTCTTCAGGTTGATCCGCACGATGGCGCGAGTGCCACTGTCGGCAACAACCAGATGGCCGTCCCGGTCTAGGCGCATGCCGTTTGCACCGGGCTCGCGAATGCCCGTAGGAACCGGTCCCTGCGCGCCCGACGGGAGCGATAGACGATATTGCTCGGCGGATCCGAAAAAAGCAGGAAATTGCCGTCTGATACCCATACTCCGCCTTCCGCCCAGCGATAGCCGTCCGCCAAAACCTCAACCTTGGCACTGGCATCGATGATCGCGTCGAGGCGGGGGTCGATCCTCGTGACGCCTGAGATGGGGGCGGCCGCCCTTACGCGGGGTGCGAGGCTGGTCAAAGCCAGCGCGCCCATGCCCGCCAGCCATTCGCGGCGGTTGCCGCTCATGGTGCCCATCATGCTTTCAGGCTTATGCGGCGGCCCTCACGGGCGGAGCGGTAGACCGCTTCGATCACGCGCAGGTCGGCCAGCCCTTCCTCGCCCGGTACGATGACATTGGTACCCTTCCGCACGGCTTCGGCCAGATGGTCCAGCTGCGCTGCAAACTGCGTCTTGGGCGGGGGAGGCAGGGTGCGATCGATAATTTTTCCGTCCTTACGGATACGCATCGAATGGCCGTCATAGGGTGTGGCGGGCTCCATATCGATCCACCCCTGGGTGCCGATCACGCGATAGCTATTATGCGCCGAGCTATAGCTGGACACGCAGGTCGCTTCGATCCCAGATGGAAAGCGCAGAAGGAAGGTGATGCGGTCTTCCACCGTGCGGAAACGCGGGTCGGACCGGTCGGTCGATTCGATCGCCATCACGTCCACCGGTTCCTCGCCGGTCAAATAGCGCACGGCATTGAGGCTGTAGATGCCGATATCCATCAGCGATCCGCCGCCCGACAGCGGCTTATCCAGCCGCCATTGGCCTGGCCGGATGGGGAAGCCATGTTCTGCCGTGATGATCCGCGTCGGCCCGACATGGCCGCCGCGCGCCAGTTCGATTGCCAGCTGATTATGCGGTTCGAAGCGCGATCGATAGCCGATCATCAGCTTCTTGCCCGCGGTTCGGCAGGCCGCAATCATGGCTTCGCATTCGGCGACCGATATCGCCATCGGCTTTTCGCACATGACATGCTTGCCCGCCCGCGCCGCCCGAATCGTATATTCGGCATGCATGCTGTTGGGCAGGATCACGTAGACCGCGTCGATATCGGGATTGTCGGCTATGCGGTCGAACGTCTCATAATTGTAGTGATGCGTCTTGGGCACGCCATATTGCGCGCCGAACTGTTCCAGCTTTGCAGGCGTGCCGCTCACCAGGGCGCTAATCTTCGCATGGTCGCATCCTGCAAAAGCGGGCATGATCTGCTTCGTTGCATAGGATCCCAGGCCAACGATGGCGTAGCCGAGCTTGCGGCCCGGTGTCGCCGCGAGCGCTGGCATGCCAGCTGCCGCGAGGCCAAGGCCGACACCAGCCATCAAGTCGCGCCGGGTCACGATGCCGTCGTCTGTCATGCTCATCTCCCAAGGGTCAGTCTGCCGCTTTGGGAAGAGGATAACCCATACAAATGGCAATGCCCACCGTTTCGCTGCGGAAGGCATAAGATAAGTCCAGACATTTGAGACCGCGATCCGAACGGCGGTCTAAGGAGCGCAGGACCGTTGCGGTCTCAGCGCCCCATTATCCTCTTAATCGGGACGAGAATCGGCGCGGTCCTTAGCCGGATAATCCTCCGGCGTAACGGTGCCTACATTCGGACGATCTTCGACATCTTCCTGTGGCTTTCCGCCGCGGGTCCGGGCGTCGGGATCGTCTTCATCGGGGATGACGTCGCCCATCGGCCCACGTCGGGGCATGTCTTCGTCCTGGCCGACATTGGGGTCGAGCCCATTTTCATTACTTGGCATGTCGTGTCTCCAATGCGTTTTCGGCTATTCTGCCGCGATGGCTGACGAAGGCGCGAAATCGGGCTTCAGGATGATCTTGGTCACGTCATTCTGATTGTCGTGAAACATCTTATAGCCCTTGGGTGCGTCTTCCAGGCTCATGCGATGCGAGATCAGGAAGGTCGTGTCGATCTGGCCCTCGATGATCGCGTTGAGCAGCGCGGGCATATAATGTTGCACGCTGGTCTGGCCGGTCTTGAGCGTCAGCCCCTTTTCCATGAACGCGCCCAAGGGAAATTTATCGACAAAGCCGCCATAGACGGCAGGCATCGAGACGCGGCCGCCCTTTCTGCAGGCGTGGATCGCCTGGCGGATCGAATGAATGCGGTCGGTGCCCAGGAACAGGGATGCCTTGATCTGATCGACAACATTATCGACGAAAAAGCCATGGGCTTCGAGGCCGACCGCGTCGATCACGGCGTCGGGGCCGATGCCGCCCGTCATTTCCATCAGCGCTTCATAAGTTTTCGATTCCTCGAAATTGATCGTCTCTGCGCCGAAGCGTTTGGCCAGTGCCAGTCGGTGGGGGAAATGGTCGATGGCGATGACGCGATGCGCGCCCATCAGGAAGGCCGATTGCACCGCGAACAGGCCGACCGGGCCGCATCCCCAGACCGCGACCGTATCGCCGGGTTCGATATCGGCATTTTCCGCTGCCTGCCATCCGGTAGGCAGAATGTCCGATAGGAATAGAACCTCATCGTCGGTTAGGCCGTCTGGCACGACGATCGGCCCGACATCGCTGAACGGCACGCGGACATATTCCGCCTGACCCCCGGCATAGCCACCGGTCAGATGGCTGTAGCCGAACAGGCCGGACATGGGCTGGCCATACATTTCCTGGCCGATATCCTGCGTGTCGGCGGGATTGCCATTGTCGCAGGCGGAATATTGATGCTTGCCGCAATGGTAGCAACTGCCGCAGGCGATCGTGAAGGGCACGACGACGCGCTGACCCTTTTTGAGCGTCGATCCAGGACCGGTTTCGACCACTTCGCCCATAAATTCATGGCCAAGGATATCGCCCGCCTCCATGGTGGGGATATAGCCGTCATAGAGATGCAGGTCGGAGCCGCAGATGGCGGTGGACGTGATTTTGATGATCGCGTCGCGCGGATTGAGGATTTCGGGATCGTCGACCGTGTCGACGCGCACGTCATGTTTGCCGTGCCAGGTGAGCGCGCGCATCAGGCTGTCTCCTCTTGCAATTGCTTTTGTGTCCAGGATGCGGTTGCGATTTCGCCTGTTTCCATGAGTTGCTTGAACCGGCGAAGATCACGGCGCGCCTGAATGGCGGGTTCGCGCTGGAACAATTTGGCGACGACCTTGCCGATGATGCCAGCGGGCGGATCATAGGCGATCGTCGCGGTAACGATGGTGCCTCGGTCTCCCGCATCGCGAAATTCGATGCGGCCGCTATTGGGAATGTCCGCGCCTTCGGTCGAAGCCCAGGCGATCAATTCGCCCTCCCGCTTGTCCGTGATGATGGCATCCCATTCGACGGTTTTCCCCGCCGGTGCCTTGACCACCCAATGGGATCGGGTGTTGGACAGCATGTCGATGCGTTCGACATTGTCCATGAAGGTCGGCAGTTTGGTGAGGTCCGACCAATAGGCAAAAAGCTCAGCCCGCGGTCGATTGATCGTAACCGTCCGGCCCAGCAGGGAGTCGCCTTTGCTGAGGGGCATCATGGCCACCTCTTCTGCGCGAACCTCCCTAATTTTGGAGGTTGTTGCCGGTGCGTCGTCTTTCGCCATGGTCATGGCCGTTCTCCTATCGTCAAGCTAGACGGGACAGGCCATCCGCCCGGACGGGCCGGGCGGACGGCGCGCGATCAGGCGTCTTCGGCCTCCAGATTGACCGAGGTTTCCGCGAGTTTCGTCATGAATGCGTCGCTCGCGTAAATGTCCTTGGTCGCGTCGCGCAGCTTCTTATTGTCGTCCTTGAGGCCAAGGGCCTTGGCGAAAGCGGCGGCGGTGCCGAACCCGGCGATGCCATAATGGGTCATACGCTGATATTGCGCGATGATGAGGACATCGAGAACGGGGCCTTTCTCAGGCCCTTCCTCGACCACATGCTTGATCGCTTCGGCGGCGAGGCCTTCCATGCCCTTGCAATGGTCCTTCGAAACCTTTTCATCCTGTCCGGCGATCAATTCCTTAAGGATGGCCGTGTGGCTGGCGATACCCTCCTGGCTCTTGGTCAGCATGTCCTTGAGCGAGGCGTCGCTCGCCTTGGACGTGATTTTCTTGATGACCTTGAGCATCTGGTCATTGGCGGACCAGAGATCTTTCAGTTCGTCGATATAGACGTCTTGCAGGCTTTCAGGGGTCGACATCGCTGTTCTCCACATCGCCGGACGGCATGTCCAACATGGTCATGGAGCGCGTGGGGTGACGCAGCGGTTCCTGTAAAAGCAACCAGCATGATCTAGATCAGTGCGTTTGTCGGACTGGGAGAGGCCACTTCGGACGCTTCGATCGCGAGGGACCGACTGTGCCAGCCATGCTCGCCATTAGGCGACGGGGGGGTGGTGCGGTCGAGAAGACTCGAACTTCCACGGCCTTTCGGCCACAACGACCTCAACGTTGCGCGTCTACCAGTTCCGCCACGACCGCACATTCAAAGGGAAACCGGCAGGGCCGGCACCTGGTAGGCGGTGGCCATTAGCAAAGGCTTTTGCACCATGCAACAACCTATCTGCATCTGCGTTATGAATGATGATTTTGTATCGATTTAGTGACCTTGGGAGGAGAAAAGCGCGATGCCGGGGCAGTGGTGGATGGTGTCAGGTATGACTGTAGCTGCATCTGTCGCGATGGGTCTTGGGCTAGGCACCTTTGTGACCAGCCCACAGAAACAGACAACTCCAACCGAAAAATGGAGCCCAACCGAGGAAAGCGCCTATTTGGATACTGTCGGCGGTGCTTCGCTGCCCGACGATGGGGTAACGAGTGATCAGGGACCAACGGTGATTCGCTGCATCGGTTGCGGGCCGACGTTAACCGAACGGCGCTTTGCCGCCGACATGGCCGGGATGGATAGCGATGCCCTGATCGAGGGAAGCCGTGATCCTGTGGTGCAGGACTATCTGGCGCAAGATTATCCTCCAACGGATGACGCGATGATCGCGGACGCTATGCCCCGCAAGCCAATCGCAGACCCCTTGTCCAAGGCCAGCACACCTCAGCTTAAGCCGATCCCAGCGTCGCAAGGGGTGGCACCCTTGATCGTCATGCCGACGATCGAAAGCGACCACCCCTAATCGCTTATTCGGCGGCCACGACCTCTGCTGGCGCATCGCTGAGCGGATAGGCGAGGCGGGTCACCATTTCCTTGGGGCATACCTGCCAGAAATAGCGACGCCAGCGATCCCAATCGTCCAATATGGTGTTCGACCATTTGCTATCGGTCGACACCGCATGCTGGGCGATCAGCGCCTTCAGTTCCGCTTCCCAATGGGCGCTTTCCAGCCGCTGCCAGAGGATGCCTTCGGCGTTGGCGCGCGATGGGAAGCTGCCATCCTCATCCAGGATGAAGGCCATGCCGCCCGTCATGCCCGCGCCGAAATTGGCACCGGTCTTGCCCAGTATCACCGCCGTTCCGCCGGTCATATATTCGCAGCCATTGGCGCCGCAGCCTTCGACCACGACCTGCGCGCCCGAATTGCGGACAGCGAAGCGTTCACCGGCCTGGCCCGCCGCGAACAGCTTGCCGCTGGTCGCGCCATAGAGGACGGTGTTGCCCAATATGGTGTTGTCCTTGCTCGTCAACGGGCTGGAGACGGTCGTGCGCACGACGATGATGCCGCCCGACAATCCCTTGCCGACATAGTCATTGGCATCGCCGAACACTTCGAGCGTGATGCCCTTGCACAGGAACGCGCCCAACGACTGGCCCGCCGACCCGCGCAGCCGCACGGTCAGGTGCCCGTCGGCCAGCGTCGACATACCGAACTTGTCGGTAACCGCCGACGACAGCCGGGTGCCGACCGCGCGGTGGGTGTTGCGCACCGTATAGGTCAGCTGCATCTTCTCGCCGCGCTCGAACACGGCCTTGGCATCGCGCATCATCTGCGCGTCCAGACTGTCTGGCACGTCGTTACGCCATTGGGTCAGGCTAAAGCGGCGCTGGTCATCGGGAGCATCCACCTTGGCCAGGATCGGATTGAGATCCAGATCGTCCAGATGCTCGGCCCCACGATTAACCTGCTTGAGCAATTCGGTCCGCCCGATCACTTCATCCAGGCTGCGGAAGCCCAGCCGCGCCAGCACTTCGCGCACTTCTTCGGCGATGAAGGTCATCAGGTTGATGACCTTTTCCGGCGTGCCGGTGAACTTGGCGCGCAGCTTTTCATCCTGCACACACACGCCGACCGGACAGGTGTTGCTGTGGCACTGACGCACCATGATGCAGCCCATGGCGACCAGCGACAGCGTGCCGATGCCATATTCCTCCGCGCCCAGGATCGCCGCGATCACGATGTCGCGTCCGGTCTTGAGCCCGCCATCGGTGCGCAGCTTCACCCGATGCCGCAGCCCGTTGAGGGTCAGCACCTGATTGGCTTCCGACAGGCCCATCTCCCAAGGCGTCCCGGCATATTTGATGCTGGTCTGGGGGCTGGCACCGGTGCCGCCGACATGGCCCGCGATCAGGATGACGTCGGCATGCGCCTTCGCCACGCC
Organism: Sphingobium sp. Ant17; assembly: GCF_000588875.1. Taxonomy (GTDB): domain Bacteria; phylum Pseudomonadota; class Alphaproteobacteria; order Sphingomonadales; family Sphingomonadaceae; genus Sphingobium. The sequence goes on along the minus strand of NZ_JEMV01000009.1, from coordinate 12,483 downwards.
TGCCGCGACCGTGCCGATGCCAGCTTGGCTCACCAGCTTGACGCAGACGCGCGCGCGCGGGTTGATCTGCTTGCAGTCGTAGATGAGCTGGGCCAGATCCTCGATCGAATAGATGTCGTGATGCGGCGGCGGCGAGATAAGCGTCACGCCGGGCGTCGAATGGCGCAGCTTGGCGATGAACTCGGTCACCTTGAAGCCGGGCAACTGCCCGCCTTCGCCGGGCTTGGCCCCCTGCGCGACCTTGATCTCAATTTCCTCGGCCGATGCCAGATATTCGGCATGGACGCCAAAACGGCCGCTCGCGATCTGCTTGATCACGCTGTTGGCATTGTCGCCATTTTCATAGGGCTTGAAACGGTTGGCGTCCTCGCCGCCTTCGCCCGACACCGCCTTCGCGCCGATCCGGTTCATGGCGATGGCCAGCGTCTCATGCGCTTCGGGCGATAATGCGCCGAGCGACATGCCCGGCGTCACGAAGCGCTTGCGGATCTCGGTGGTGGCTTCCACCTCGTCGATCGGCACGGCTTCGCGGGCGAAATTGAACTCCATCAGGTCGCGCAGATAGACCGGCGGCAGATCGCGCACGCCGCGCGAAAATTGCAGATAGGTCGAATAGCTGTCGGTCGCGACCGCCGTCTGCAACAAATGCATCAGCTGCGCCGAGTAGGCATGTGCCTCGCCACCGTCGCGCTGGCGGTAGAAGCCGCCGATCGGCAGACGCACCACCGCGCTGTCGAAGGCCTTTTCGTGCCGCAGCATCGCGCTGTAATGGAGCGAGGCATAGCCTTCGCCCGAAATCTTTGCCGGCATGCCGGGGAAGAGATCATTGACCAGCGCCCGGGACAAGCCCACCGCCTCGAAATTATAACCACCACGATAGCTGCTGATGACCGCAATGCCCATTTTGGACATGATCTTGAGCAGGCCTTCGTTGATGGCGGTGCGATAGCGTTCGAAACAGGTGTCGAGCGACAGGTCGCCGAACAGGCCGCGCGCGTGCCGGTCGGCAATGCTGGCTTCGGCCAGATAGGCGTTCACCGTGGTCGCGCCGACGCCGATCAGCACCGCGAAATAATGGGTGTCGACCGCTTCGGCGCAGCGCACGTTGATCGATGCATAGGACCGCAGCCCTTTGCGCACCAGATGGGTGTGGACCGCCGCCGCCGCCAGCACGCCTGCTATCGCGGCACGATCGGCGTCGACATTTTCGTCGGTCAGGAAAATTTCGGTGCGGCCTTCGCGCACCGCCTGTTCGGCTTCTTCCCTGATGCGGGCGATCGCCGCGCGCAACTGCTCCTGGCCGCCGCTGGCGGGGAAGGTGCAGTCGATCTGCGCCACCGCCGGGCCGAAATGCGCCTTCAACCGCGCCCATTCGGCGCTGGTCAGCACTGGCGATTCCAGCACCAGCACATGGCTGTTCTGCGCATCCTGCTCCAATATGTTGTGCAGGTTGGAAAAGCGCGTTTTCAGGCTCATCACATGCCGTTCGCGCAACGGATCGATCGGCGGGTTGGTGACCTGGCTGAAATTTTGGCGGAAGAAATGGCTGATCGTGCGCGGTTTGTCGGAAATGACCGCAAGCGGCGTATCGTCGCCCATCGAGCCGATGGCTTCCTTCGAATCCTCGACCATGGGGGCCAGGATCAGTTCCAGATCCTCTAGCGTCAAATTGGCCGCCACCTGCCGCCGCGTCAGTTCCGCCTTGTCCCAGCCGGGCAGGGCGGTCGGCGCGTCGGTCAGGTCGCCGATCGCCATGAAATCCTTGATCAACTCGCCATAAGGGCGCTCGCCCGCGATCCGGTCCTTGATCGCGGCGTCGTCATACAGCTCGCCTTCCTGCAGGTCGATCGCGATCATCTGGCCCGGACCCATGCGGCCCTTGCGCACGATCGTCGTTTCGGGAACCACGACCATGCCGGTTTCGGACCCGACGATCAGCAGATTGTCGCCGGTCAGCGTGTAGCGCAGCGGGCGCAACGCATTGCGATCCACCCCGGCCACGACCCAGCGGCCGTCGGTCATCGCCAGCGCAGCGGGGCCGTCCCACGGCTCCATGACGCTGGCGAGATATTCATACATGTCGGCATGGGGCTTGGGCAGTTCCGCGCTCTCGCTCTGCCAGGCTTCGGGCACCAGCATCAGCTTGGCGGTCGGTGCATCGCGGCCAGAGCGGCAGATCGCCTCGAACACGGCGTCGAGGGCGGCGGTGTCGGACGCGCCCGCCGGGATCACCGGCTTGATGTCCTCCGACTGCTCGCCAAAGGCGAGGCTCGCCATCTTGATTTCGTGGCTCTTCATCCAATTCTTGTTGCCGCGGATCGTGTTGATCTCGCCATTATGGGCGAGCGTGCGGAACGGCTGGGCCAGCCACCATTGCGGGAAGGTGTTGGTCGAATAGCGCTGATGGAAGATCGCGACGCGGCTCTCGAAACGCTCATCCTGCAGGTCGGGAAAGAAGACGGACAGCGATTCCGCGAGGAACAGCCCCTTGTAGATGATCGACCGGCACGACAGCGAACAGACGTAGAAGTCGTTGATCTGCGCCGCGATCACCTGCTTCTCGATCCGGCGGCGGATGAGATAGAGATCCTTTTCGAACTCAGCCTGGTCGCGCTCTTCGGGCATCGGCCCGGCGATCATGATCTGCTCGATTTCGGGGCGCGTGCGCTGCGCCTTCTCGCCGATGACCGATACGTCCACCGGCACCTGGCGCCAGCCATAGATGGTATAACCCGCGTCGATGATCTCGCTCTCGACGATGGTGCGGCAGGTCTCCTGGGCGGAGAGGTCCGTGCGCGGCAGAAAGATCATGCCGACGGCAAGGCGATTGGGCAGCGGCTTGTGGCCGGAGTCGGCAATAGCATCATCAAAGAAGCGCACTGGCAGATCGACATGGATGCCCGCGCCATCGCCGGTCTTGCCATCAGCATCGACCGCGCCGCGATGCCACACGGCCTTGAGCGCATCAATCGCCGAGGCGACCACACGGCGCGACGGGCGGCCATCGGTGGCGGCGACGAGGCCAACGCCGCAAGCGTCGCCCTCCAGATCGGGATGATACATGCCCTCGGCGGCGATGCGCGCGCGTTCTTCGGGGCTTGCCATGAAGGGAGTGTCGGTCATCATCGCCATCCTATTCTTCCGTTCGTTCGAGCTTGTCGAGAACCCCCGCGCCTCGTTCTCGACAAGCTCGAACCGAACGGGCTGGGGTGGAATGAGGGCGCTTAGGCCGCGACGCTCTCGCGGGTTTTTGCCTTCGCCTTGAGATATTTGTGCATATGCTCGGTCACATCGCGGCCATCACGGATCGCCCACACCACCAGGCTTGCGCCGCGCACGATGTCGCCCGCTGCAAACACGCCATCCACGCTGGTCATCATCGTCTTGTGATCGACGCGCAGCGTTCCCCAGCGGGTGACCGACAGATCGTCCGCGCCGAACAATTTGGGCAGCTCTTCGGGGTCGTAGCCAAGTGCCTTGATGACCAGGTCGGCCTCCAACGTATGTTCGCTGCCGGGATCGGGTTCGGGCGCGCGACGGCCTGAGGCGTCGGGGGCACCCAGGCGCATCTTGGTAACCTTCACGCCGGTGACATGCTCGGTGCCTTCGAACGCGATCGGCGCGGTCAGCCAGACGAACTCGACGCCTTCTTCTTCGGCATTGGCTACTTCGCGCTGCGATCCGGGCATATTGTCGCGGTCGCGGCGGTAGAGGCATTTGACCGATTTGGCCCCCTGGCGGATCGCGGTGCGGACGCAGTCCATCGCGGTGTCGCCGCCGCCGATGACGACGACATTCTTGCCCCTCGCCAGCAGCGTCCCGTCTTCATGCTCTGGCACGGCGTCGCCGAACCCGGCCTTGTTGGAGGCGGTGAGATAATCGAGCGCCTTGACCACGCCCGGTGCGCCGACACCCGGCGCGCGGATGTCGCGAGGCTTATAGACGCCGGTGGCGATCAGGATCGCGTCATGCTTGGTACGCAGTTGCTCCATCGTCGCATCGCGACCGACTTCGAAATTCTCGTGAAAGACGATGCCGCCATCCTTCAGGCGCTGAACGCGGCACATGACGATGTCCTTTTCCAGCTTGAAGCCGGGGATGCCATAGGTCAGCAGGCCGCCGGCACGGTCATGCCGGTCATAGACATGCACCTCATGCCCCGCCGCGCGCAGATATTCCGCCGTGGTGAGGCCAGCAGGCCCCGCGCCGATCACGCCGATCGACTGGCCGGTCGGCTTGCCCGCGACCAATGGCTCGACCCACCCTTCCTTCCAGGCGGTGTCGGTGATGTATTTTTCGACCGAGCCGATGGTGACAGCACCATGGCCTGAAAATTCGATGACGCAATTGCCCTCGCACAGCCGATCCTGCGGGCAGATGCGGCCGCAGATTTCGGGCATGGTGCTGGTCAGGTTCGACAGCTCATAGGCTTCGCGCAGCCGCCCTTCGGCGGTCAGGCGCAACCAGTCGGGGATGTGGTTGTGCAGCGGGCAGTGGGTCGAGCAATAGGGCACACCGCATTGCGAACAGCGCGACGCCTGTTCCTCAGCCTTGTCCAATATGAAGCTGCGGCTGATTTCCAGAAAATCGTCGGCGCGGTCGTCGGCTGCGCGCTTTTCCGGGTAGGCTTGTCCCTTGCCCACGAATTTCAGCATCGGATTGTCGGTCATCGCTCGCCCCTGACTAAAGTTTCAGCGGCGCGCATAGCATAAAAACCCACGGAGTCACGCGGATTCTGATATTTAGGACAGCAATACTGACTATAAAATCGCAGTTATCGAGGTTAATTGCGAAATGATCGCAACAAAAACGCGTGGTAAATAGGCCGGTTCGGACCTATCGTGCTCCCAGCCAGATCAAGGCGGCAATCCCGGCAATGATTCGATACCAGGCGAAGGGCGCGAAGCCATGTTTCGACACCAGTCCCACGAACCAACGAATGACCAGCAAGGCGACAATGAACGAGACGACAAAGCCCAGCGCAATGCTGTCCCAGCCGACCGCTGCACTGGTGATCCGGTCACCCTTCTTGATCAGTTCCAGCGCGGTCGCGCCCAGCATCGTGGGGATCGCGAGGAAGAAGCTGAACTCGGCCGCCGTGCGCCGCTCGACCCCCAGCATCAACGCGCCCATGATCGTCGCGCCCGACCGGCTGACGCCCGGCACCATGGCCAGGCACTGGATAAAGCCGATCGCGAGCACGCGGACCATGGGAATATCGGCGATGCCATGGAAACGCTGTTCCTTGACCGCGCGCTCGATCAGCAGGATGGCGATGCCGCCGACGATCAGCGCCCAGGCGACGACCTGCGGCGCGCCCAGCAAAATCTCGATATAGTCATGCAGCGCCAGGCCGATGACCGCCGAGGGGATGAAGGCGATCAGCAGATTGCGCAGGAAGCGCCAACTCACCGGCTCGCGCCGCAACAGCCCCATGCCCACGGCCCAGAAGGTGCGCCAATAGAGCACCACCACCGCCAGGATCGCACCCAACTGGATCACGACATTGAACATCGCCCAGGTTGCGGAATCATAGCCGAGCAATTCGCTGGCGAGGATGAGGTGCCCGGTCGAGGATACCGGCAGAAATTCGGTCAGTCCCTCGACTATGCCCAGCAGGATGACGGTCAGATAATGCAGGTCCATGGGTGGGATCGTCCTTCGATAATCCTCCCCCAACGGGGGATTGGGGCCATCGCGTCGCGATGATGGACGGGTGTTCCAATACGGTGACACCCTTTGTTAGATCGTCTTGCCGCTGGCTCCCCATCACAGGGGCGGATATTTAAGTTCAGGCGTTCGCCGTACCGGTAAAGCGACCGTGGCGCCGGAAGCGCACCATCCACTTGTCTGCAACACCGTCCATGGGCGTGGCGACGACGCCCAATGCGTCAAGCCCCTTGGCATCCGGTGCCACAACATTGTCGCGGCCCAGCATCGCCAACTGATCGCCCGTGATCGGCCCGCCCGGCAGCATCGCCAACATCTTGGCGACGCCATGCGGTACTTCGACCAGCGTCTTCTCAGGACCGATCGCCTTAGCGATCCACTGGTTGATGGCGCGCATGCTTTTGACTTGCGGCCCGCCCAGTTCATAGGTTTCGCCACCATGGACGCCCGGCTGTTCGGCTGCGTTGACGATAGCCTGCGCGACATCAGCGACATAGACGGGCTGAAACCTCGTTGCAGCACCGATGACGGGAACGACCGGCATCATACCGATGATGCCGGCAAAGCGGTTGAGGAACTGATCTTCCGGCCCGAAGATGATGGAGGGGCGGATGATTGTCGCCGTCGGAAAGGCCGTCTTGACCGCCGTTTCGCCTGCCGCCTTGGACCGTCCATAGGCCGATGGGCTTTCCGCATCCGCGCCGATGGCCGACATATGCACGAGCGCAGTGACCCCGGCCTCAGCCGCAGCCTGGGCGACATTGGCCGCGCCGCGATGGTGGAAAGCGTCGAAATCGCCCTTCAATATGCCGACCAGATTGATCACGACATCGCTGCCCGCGACGGCGCGCGCCACGCCGGCAGGATTGCGAATGTCGGCGGCGATGAATTGTACTTGGCCCAAGCCCCCCAGCGGCTTGACCCGCAGTGCCGTGGATGGGTCGCGCTGCGCGATCCGAACCCGTGCGCCGCGTGCAAGCAGCGTCTGCGCCACTTGACGACCGACAAAGCCGCCGCCACCGAACACCGTTACCAGACTGTCTTTCATCACCCGTCCCATGTCCGCTTGAAAGAGAATATACAGGTGTTTCCCTTGCCCCAGCCGCACGGCGCTGACAACCGCTTTACCTAAGCCAGCCCTGAAGATCCGCGATCATCCATAGGCCAAGGATCAGGAACAGCAGCGCCGCGCCGACCTGCAACGTGCGCATCGGGACTTTCTTCGCCAGCGCTTCACCGAACAGCACGGCCGGGACATTGGCGACCATCATGCCCAGCGTCGTGCCCATCGTTACGGCAAGCAGATTGTCGAACCGCGCGCCGAGCGCGATTGTCGCCACCTGTGTCTTGTCGCCCATTTCGACCAGGAAGAAGGCGATCAGGGTGGTCATGAACACGCCTGCCCCGGACGGAGCCTTGAGCGGTTCATCCTCGTCGATCGTGTCGGGCACCAGGGTCCAGGCGGCCATAGCGATGAAGCTGATCGCTACCGCATAGCGGAACCAGCCTTGCGTCAATATGCCCGCGATCGAGTGGCCCAGCAGCGCGGCGAGGAAATGGTTGGCGAGCGTCGCGATCAGGATGCCCAGGATGATCGGCACGGGCTTGCGAAAACGAGTGGCGAGCAACATCGCCAACAATTGTGTCTTATCGCCCATTTCGGCGAGCGCCACGAGCGCAGAAGAGGTGAGAAGGGCTTCCATCAGCATCTATCCGGGGCCGGGCGGAAGTGAACGACGCAATGCCACCGTCGCTCCCCGCCCGGCCGGACATGGAACCGCCGATGCCATTGGTCTCGCCTTACGCGGGCATGTCCGCGTCCCCTATGCCACGGCCTCTCGGCCAAATATGTTGACATACGGCCCGTCCCGTAACGCGGAACGGCTGGCTACTCCCCAGATGACGGGATGCATTTAAGTCAAAATTTGGATCTATGCAAGGCGCGGGCGATGTCAGGGTTCGCCACGGCTTTCCTGCATCCGCCGCTCGGCGAACCATTGTTCCAGCATCTTTGCGGTGCAACCGGTTGCGCCATTGGCACCGTTGACCGAACAGCTGTTAGGCAGGTTCTGCCGCTGTACGCCTTCCATCGTGGCAACCTGACTGCCCCAGCCGGGACCGCCGGACACGGCCGGCTTTTCGCGCAGTTTCTTGGGGATGCGATAACGCTCTGCCTCTGGTCGGCGCGCGCATACGACGATTTCGTCGCCTTCGCCTTGCGGGCAGGGATCGTCACCATAGACGAGCAGGTTGATGGTGCGTTCAGGCGGCGGTTCTGCCTGCGCGAGGGCGGGCGATGAGAGCAGCGGGGTCAGCAGCAGGCCAACGAGGGGAAGCACGACAAAAGGTCGCATAGGGTCAATTCCTTCATTCCCCTGCATGAACCGGGGGTGCCCAAATCCCCGGCTGGTCGGTTTCAAGACGCCGACCGGTATCCGAAACCGTCAGGGTTGCGCCGGGCCGTTGCCCTGTTGCTGCGCTGCCTTCTCCTCGGCTTTCACGCGCGCTTCGATTTCTTCGCTGTCCGCATCGATCGTCGACAGGCGCTTGGCGCGTTCGGCCTCGACCAGATCCTTCCAGCTGGCATTGTCCAGCGCCTGCCGCTCGGCTTTGGCGAGCCGCGCCAACTGCGCGAAGCAACCCGTCGTCCCGCCAGCGCCCGAGGGCGAACAGCTTTCCGTGCCGGACCGGCCGACATATTCCATCGACCGCACCCGTTCGCCCCAGGCTGGTTGCTCGGCTTGTTGGGGTCGCCGCGCAGCGGTTCGGGGATGCGATAGCGTTCGGCCTCGCCCTTGCGTGCGCACACCACGATTTCGTCGCCCTGGCTTGGGGGGCAGGCGTCCTCACCATAAACGATGACGATATTGACCTTCTCGTTATTCGGGTCGGTTACGGCGGTTGGCGCGGTCGGCTGTTGCGCCATGGCGGGGACGGCGGCGGCCAGCAGCGCCAGGGCTGCGATCATTGAGGTCTTGGTCATTCGTCCGTCCTTTTCAGATGCGCTTTGATAACGCGATGGCGGCCCGGCATCCCAGACGGATCGCGTCAGATAACAGGGGGTAGGCCGGTGCCTGTTCCGCGCCATGCGCCAGCGCGGCGTCACGATGCTCGACTTCCTCTGCCTGGAAATCCGCGATGGCCTCGGAGAGTTCCGCATCATCGGTGCCGATCTGCTCCAACTGCTCGGCATAATGGCGGTCGATCTCGGTTTCGATGGCGGCAGTGCAGGCCATGGCGGCCTTTGGACCGATCGCGGCGGTGACCGCGCCCAGCGCGAAGCCAGCGACATTCCAGATCGGCGACAAGGCCGTGGGGCGCACGCCGCGCCGGGCGATCATGGCGTCGAACGTCGCGCGATGCCGTTCCTCCTGCGCGGCCATGCCCGCGATGATGCGGGCATAGGGGTGGCGGTCGCCCATCACCGCCAACTGCCCGGCATAGATGCGGGTCGCGCCATATTCGCCTGCCTGATCGACACGCAGCATGGAGTCGCGCGCGCCATCGGGCAAGCGCTGGCCGGGACGGGGAAAGTCGTTCGATCCGCTCATGCGTGACGTCCCTTCTTGCTTAGCAGTGCCAAGATGGCGACCGCGCCAACCAGCGACAAGAGGCCATTATAGCCTGCGAGCGAGATGCCCCGGAGGCTCCATGGCGCAACGTCGCAGCGGGTGATCGGCGTCGCCATGATCTGGGTCAATATGTCCGACGCGCTGCCGCCGGTCGGGGTGGTGGAGCAGGCGGTCAGACCCTCCCACCAGCCATATTCGACCCCGGCATGAAACAGGCCGATGCCGCCGCTGATCGCGATGGCCACGGCGGCAAGTGCGGTGAACGTAGTGCTGGTCCGGGGCGTCGCCTTCGTTGCGAAGGCCAACAGGGCGAGTGGGATCGCCGCCATATGGGGATAACGCTGCCACCAGCACATTTCGCAGGGGTGCAGACCGCCAATATATTGGGAGGCATAGGCACCGCCCAACAAGGCGACGGGCAGCAACAGCGCGAGGGCGCGGGCAAGGGGGAGTCTGCTCATCACCCCCACTTAGACACACCCGCACCTTTCGTCATGCTGAACTTGTGGGGGCGTTACTTCGCCCCCGGCTTGCGCGCCGCCACCTGCGCCTGCGCGATGGTCGCGCCCGGCGTGCTGGCGAGGCGGGCGATCGTCTTGAGCGCATAGTCGAGCTGGAAATCCTCGATGCCCTGCTTTTTCAGCTCCTCGGCCGACATGGTGAAGCGCGGATCGTCCTTCGCATCTTCTTCCAGCGCCTTGTCGTCGGTCTTGATCTCATTGATCAAGTGACGGCGCAGGTCGCTTTCGCGATATTTGGGTCGGTTCTTATAATCAGGGTCGGACAATTGGGGCACGCGGATGTCGGGCTGAATGCCGCCTTCCTGCACGCTACGGCCCGATGGCGTATAATAGCGCGCCGTGGTCAACTTGAGCGCGCTGGTGTTGCTCAGCGGCAGCATCGTCTGCACGCTGCCCTTGCCGAAGCTGCGTTCCCCCATCACCAGCCCGCGATGCTGGTCCTGCAAGGCGCCTGCGACGATTTCGGAAGCCGAGGCAGAGCCTGCATCCACCAGCACGATCACCGGCAAGCCCTTGGCGTCGTCGCCAGGCTTGGCATAATAGCGTTCGACATCGCCCTTAGCCCGGCCACGTTGCGACACGATTTCGCCGCGTTCGAGGAAGATGTCGCTGACGGTCACCGCTTCATCCAGCAGGCCGCCGGGATTGGAGCGCATGTCGAGCACATAGCCGGTGGGCTTGTGACCCAGGCTTTTGTCGATGCTGCGGATCGCCTGACGCACATCCGCCCCGGTATTGGCCGAGAAGCTGACGATGTTGATGACGCCGATATTATTCTTCACTTCCCATTTGACGGGCTTCAACTGAATGATCTCGCGTGTCAGCGTCAGGTCGATCGGCTTGTCGCGGCCTGCGCGCACGATGGTGAGCTTGAGCGCCGTACCCGGCGCGCCGCGCATCTTGTCGACGGCCTCATCGAGCGTGCCGCCATAGATGAGCTGCCCGTCGATATGGGTGATATAGTCGCCCGCTTTAATCCCTGCGCGCCAGGCTGGGGTATCCTGCGTCGGCGCGATGACCTTGACGGCGCCATCCTCCTGCGTGACCGACAGGCCCAGGCCGCCATAGCTGCCCTCGGTCTGGGTGCGCAGATTCTGGAAATCGCGCGCGTCGAGGAAGCTGCTGTGCGGATCAAGGCTGGCCAGCATCCCGTCGATCGCGCCCTTGATCAGCTTTTCATCATCGACCTTCTCGACATAGTCGCTGCGAACCTTCTGGAACACGTCCATGAATTCGTCGAGCGCCTTGTAGCTCGATGCCTCCCCCGCCGCGAAAGTCGCGGTGGCGGCAGGAATGAGCGCAAGCGCCCCAAGCGCAACTGCGCCCTGGAAGAAGGTCGATTTCATGGTTGTCCTTGATTCCGGCATAATTGATCCACCATAAGCCGATTCGCGTCCCGACGCAAAAGCGCGCTTCGACCAATGTCGCGCAGCGTCGATGAGCGTCGGGTTAATGGGGATGAGGTGGCGTCCAGGCCAAGCCCATTTGCGAAGCGATATTGTGCAGTCGTCGGTCGCGTGTCCATAGGGACGATCCAGCAGTAAGCCGCACAGACGCCAGAATGTGCGTATCGACATACCCTATACCCCGATTGAACAACGGCACTTGTTCGATCAAGGCATCGACTTCGCGATTTTGTGCCAGCTCGGCTTCGGGCAATTTGTGCAACATACGCAACACGCCCTGCCTGTTTGTCAGACTGCCCAGGGCGATCTCGCCGATGACAAACGGATGACCCAATATTCTTCCAGCGTTCAAACCAGCTGCCAGCCATGGGTTTGATATGCGTAGATGATCCATCCAGACTGAACTATCGACCAATATCATACCGGAACAGATCGCCTTCGCGGCGGCAACTCGAAATCGGGTTCCGAGCCGCCGAGTAAGGCCAGGCGACGTGCGGCTTCCCGCTGCACAAGGGCTTTGAGCGCTTCGCGAACGAGGGCAGATTTTTCCTTCAAGCCGGTCAGTTCCTGTGCTTCAGCAACCAGATCGTCATCAAGAGCCAATGTCGTGCGCATGATTTTACTCCTCAAGCATGACATATGTCATCAATCAATGCGCATATCAATGCCTCACCCCAACCCCACCAGCGGCACGATGTCCACCGGTCGGCCGTTGCGGCGCAGTTCGATCGTTACGGTGGGGCGGCCCTGGCCAGTGATGCCCACGGGGTCGCCCTGCCGCACCGTGTCGCCGACTTGTGCCGTGACGCGGTGGAGGCCGGTGATCAGCGTGGTCCAGCCCTGGCCATGGTCAATGATGAGGATCTGGCCATAGCCGCGATAGGGGCCGGAAAAGGCGATGCGTCCTGCGGTCGGCGCGACGGTTTGCGCACCCGGCTGCGTCACAAGGCTGAGGCCGCGCGATCGCACGCCTCCCTCATTGACTTCCCCCATGCCGGTAACGAGTTGGCCGATGACCGGTAGGCGATAGGGCGGCGGACCGCTTGAAGAGCGGACGGCTTCAGGCGCGGGTTCGCCCGTCTGATCGGGGCGGGCGGGCCGGAGCAAGGGGCCGGGCAGGGCGGCGAGTCGTTCGCGCAGGTTGCCGGCATCTTCCAGCCGGTCCATCAGGTCGACAATGTCGCGGGCGCGTTCCCCCAGCGCTAGGGCGCGTTCGCTTTCAAGCCCTGCATTGGCGCGATAGTCGCGCGCGGCGACGCGCTTTTGCGCTTCCAGTGTCGCGAGCGCGGCCTGCCGTTCGCGGCGGTCGGCCTG
>NZ_JEMV01000008.1 GCF_000588875.1 Sphingobium sp. Ant17 | reverse complement strand
GATAGGGTGATACCCCTCCACCACCGCTACGCGGCGGTCCCCCTCCCCCTGTGGGGGAGGATTTAGGCCCGCTTCACCCCAACGGCTTGACCGGCAGATGCTCGGCCCCCGGAGCCTCGTCCGGCACCGCCACCTCGATCCACCCGTCCGCGCTCTCGCGCCAGGGGTAGAGTTTGAGCGCCTTATAGCCCGCCCCCCCCAGACATTCGCCATTGTCGAGCTTGAAGCGCGCGCCGTGCAACGGGCACATCACCGCGCCGCGCCGCACGCGCCGCCGGGCGCCAGTTGCGCGGCGGCATGGCTGCACCGGTTGATAAGGGCGTGGACCTGCCCCTCATCCTTGCAGAGCAGCACGGGCCAGCCATTGACGATGAACGGCATCATTGCCCGATCCTCGATCGCGCTGGCCTCGACCACCCGATGATAGCTTTCCGTCATGCGCGCGCTGATCCTCTCGTGCGGCCTTGGTCGTCATCGTCCTATAGGCGTCCATGTCATGATCCACATCGCCGAGCAGCGTGACAAGCGCCATCACCCGCTTGAACGCCTGACCCACCAATAATTCTTCGGTCGTGCCGATGCCGCCATGCAATTGCACCGATTCCTCACCGATATGCACTGCGCTCTGAGCGATATAGGCTTTGGCGCCGATGATCGCCGCCGCGCGTCCGTCCGCGCCAGCGCCCGCCGCGCGATAGAGCTGCGACCGGCTGAGTTCGAGCCGCGCATAGCAATCGGCCATGCGGTGCTGCAACGCCTGGAAACTGCCGAGCGGCTGGCCGAATTGCTGACGCGTCTTGAGATAATCGAGCGTCGCGGCGAACATCATTTCCATGAGGCCCAGCAGTTCGGCGCTGACCGCCAGCCGTGCCTGATCCATCACGCCTGCCAGTTCCGCCTCGCCACCCGCCATCGGTTCTGCAGGCGTATCGGCAAAGCGGACATCGGCGGCATGCGATCCATCAACCAGTCGATAGGGGTCTATGCTGACCCCCGGCGCGTCGGCCTCGACCAAATGCAGCGTCAGCGGCGCGCCGTCCCCGGTGCGCGCGGCGACGATGAACCGGTCGGCATGGCCGCCGCCCAGCACCATCTGCTTGACCCCGCTGATGCGTCCCGCGGTCACCCGCGTCCGCAACCGGTCCAGGCCAAAACGCGCCTGCGTCTCGAACAGCGCCAGCGCGACGATTGCTTCGCCGCCGGTAATGGCGGGCAGCAGCGCGTCTTTCTGGTCCTGCGTGCCAGCCGCCGCCACCAGCCCCGCGCTCAGGATCAGTGCGGGCAGTACCGGCTCCACCGCAACGAAGCGCCCCAGCGCTTCCATCACCGTGATGATGTCCACCGGCGAACCGCCAAAGCCGCCCGCCTCTTCGGACAGGGCAAAGGCCAGCAGGCCCGTTTCGGCCAGCATCGCCCAGTTGGCGTCGGCAAAGCCGCGCGGTTCGCGCAGATAGGCCAGCCGCTTGGCCGCGTCATAGCGGTCCGCCCCGAACCGCTGCACCAGGTCGCGAAGCATGGCCTGCTCATCGCTGAGATCGAAATTCAAGCCACCATCCCCCGGATTGTCATGGCTGGACCGCGCGCTGCGCCGTCCGGCTGTTGCTGTTTCATGACGCATTTATGCACGGGCAGCGGGCAGGGCGTGGACTGGATATTCCGCTAGTTTCACCATGGGCACCCGGCGCCCCGAAAACCTAACGCTAGTCATAGGTTTTTGTCGCTTGCCCGCACCCCCTGCCCATAATAGCATCTGGCCCATGGAGAGATCAGGTGACACGCTCGTCGCCCCCCGCAAGGATACCGGACAAGCCGCAAAAGTGGCGACCGATTTCCGTTCGGGCAGGCAGGTTCCAACCGCTATTTTCGCGCCCGCCGACATAAGGCCGGCGGCGGAGGCGTTGCGCGATATTGCCCGCGACCTGGGCAATTTCCGCGTCGCGGCCTGCGCCAATATCGCGTCGCGATCGCCGATGACCGATGCGGAAGGCGAAGTGCTGGCCAGCGCCGTGTTCGGCTGGCCCTCGACCAAGGAACAATGGTGGCAAAAGCCGCTGCTCGCGCTCAGTTCGCCCCTGCCCTTCGCCTGCCGCTATGAAAATGAACCCTTCTGGGCCAATGCGCACGGCATCCATACCCGCGCGCCCAATCCGCTGCTCGACCAGATTGACCTCAGCCTCTTCGAAGGCGAAGTGAATGCCAAGGCGGTGATCGTCGTGCCGGTGCATATGTCCTTTGGTCAGATCGCCGCGATCAGCTTTTCGCCGATCAACGACAAGCGCGACGACCTGTCGCGCGAGTTCGATCTCTATAGCGACCAGCTCGAATATCATGCCCGTCGCTTCGTCAACGGCTATACCCGCGTCAGCAGCCAGCGCCCGTGGATTCCCAAAAAATTGCCGCCTCTCCAAGCGTGAAGTGGAATGTCTGCGCTGGGCGGCGGTGGGCAAGACGGACGCCGAAATCGCGATGATCCTCAGCCGTAGCTGCGCCACCGTGCGCTTCCACATCCATAATGCCGCGATCAAACTGGAGGCGGTCAACCGCAGCCAGACCGTGTTCAAGGCGACGCAGCTTGGCTATCTCGGCAATGTCGCCGCCGTCATGGTCCCGCATCTGCCGCACGAAACGCAGACGTCGGCCGCCGCGAAATAAAGTTTCTCCCCCTGAGAAAGTTCACGGCTAGCCGGGCGACCGGCTGGCCCTTTTTTTTGTGCCCGCGCGTCCAACGATGCTGCCAACCTATGCTTTCTTACAGAAGCCTTCGCCCGTTCCGCTTCCCATAGTGGCCCCACACAAGAATGAGAGGGCTTAGACGTTGGGCGCATCAGCGATAGCGCAGGGACTGTTCCGGGAAACACCCGAACCGACCCTGATCGGCGGGCGGCACCGGGATACGGGGCGGGTCGTCTTTCCCTGCCCGGACGATGCCGCGCGCTGGGAGGCGATCGACCTGCCGCGCCGGGGCACGCTCTGGTCCTGGACGGTCCAGCGCTTCCGCCCCAAATCGCCGCCCTATATCGGGCCGGAGGATTTCACCCCCTTCGCCATCGGCTATGTCGAACTGCCGGGTGCGACGATCGTAGAAACGCAGATCGTCGGCGCGGACTTCGATAGCCTGACGATCGGCATGGCGATGAAGCTGGTCACGACCGACTTCGCCGCCGCCGCCAATGGCGATGCGATCCGCCTCTACGCCTTCACCCCCACCACGGAGGCCTGAGCGATGCAGGACGTCTATATCGTCGGGATCGGCATCCACCCCTTTGGCCGCACCGAAGCCTGAGCGGCCTGCAACAGGGAGCCAACGCCGCCCGCGCCGCCATGGCCGACGCAGGGCTTGCCTGGCCCGACATGCAGTTCGGGTTCGGCGGGTCGGATTCGGCGGGCAATGCCGACACGATCGTCAACGAACTGGGGCTAACCGGGCTGCCCTTCATCAACGTCAAAAATGGCTGCGCCACCGGCGGATCGGCGCTGATCGGTTCCTGGCAAGCGATCGCGTCGGGCGCGCATGATGTCGGCATCGCCATCGGTTTCGACAAGCATCCGCGCGGTGCTTTCAACGCCATGCCCGCCGAATATAGCTTGCCCGAATGGTATGGCGAAGCGGGCTTCATGGTCACGACGCAGTTCTTCGCGATGAAGCTGCAACGCTATATGGCGCTGCACGGCATCAGCCCGACCTCGCTCGGCCGCGTCGCGGAAAAGGCGTTTCGCAACGCGGTCCATGCCGACCATGCCTGGCGACGGTCGCCGGTCGATCTCGACACCATCCTCAATGCCCCGATGATCAGCGATCCGCTGACCAAATATATGTTTTGCTCGCCCGCCGAAGGCGGCGTAGCGCTGGTGCTGGCCAGCGCCAAGAAGGCGCGCGAACTGGGCCGTGATCAGGTGCGGATCAAGGCCGCGGTCATCCGCACCCGCCCGCCCGGATCGTTCGAGGTCTTCGCCCCGTCGATGGACATAGAACGCGGCGGCGCGCCGACCCTGCTCGCCAGCAAGGCGGCCTATGAGATGGCAGGCATCGGCCCGGAAGATGTCGACCTCGCGCAATTGCAGGACACCGAATCCGGCGCGGAAATCATGCACATGGCCGAAAACGGCTTTTGCGCCGATGGCGACCAGGAAGAATGGCTGGCCAATGGCTGGACCAATGTCGACGGTCGCCTGCCGGTCAACACCGATGGCGGGTGCCTCGCCTGTGGCGAGCCGATCGGCGCGTCGGGCCTGCGCCAGGTCTATGAAAATGCGCTGCAACTGCGCGGGCTTGGCGGCGGGCGGCAAGTGCCCGGCGATCCGCGCACGGCCTATTCCCATGTTTACGGCGCGCCCGGCATTTCCGGCGTGACCATTTTGGAACGATAAGATGGACCTTGATTTCTCCCCTCAGGATCAGGCCTTTCGCGCCGAAGTCCGCCGCTTCCTCGACGATAATCTGCCCCAGCATCTGCGCGAAGGCATGCGCGCGACGCCCGGCGTGTTCGTGGAACCCGACATCGGTGGCGAGTGGCAGGCGATCCTGCGCGCCAAGGGCTGGCTCGCCTATAATTGGCCGACCGATTGCGGCGGCACCGGCTGGACGCCGATCCAGCGCTATATCTTCGAAAAGGAATGTGCGCTCGCTGACGCGCCCAGCCTGCCGGTCTTGAGCCTCAAGCTGCTCGGCCCGGTCATCTGCCATTTCGGCACTGACGAGCAGAAAGCCTATTTCCTGCCCCGCATCCTGGATGGCACCGATTTCTGGTGCCAGGGCTTCTCCGAGCCCGGCTCCGGCTCCGACCTTGCCAGCCTCAAGACGCGCGCGGAGCGCAAGGATGGCCATTATGTCGTCAACGGCCGCAAGCTGTGGACCACGCACGCGCATCACGCCTCGCACATCTTCTGCCTGGCCAAGACCGACCCGACCGCCAAACCGCAGCGCGCGATCAGCTTCCTGCTGATCGACATGGCCCAGCCCGGCATCGAAGTGCGGCCGATCATGGGCCTGGCGGGCGACCATGAGGTGAACGAAGTTTATCTCGACGATGCCGTGACCCCACTTGATCATCTGGTGGGCGAAGAAGGCCAAGGCTGGACCATCGCCAAATTCCTGCTCGAAAATGAGCGGGGCGGGGCCTGCCACGCGCCCAAATTGCTGTCGGACATCGCCAAGCTGCGCACCGCTGCCCTGACCGAACCCGACGGCAAGGGCGGCTGCATGGCCGACGATCCGCTCTACATGGCCCGCCTCGCCCGCGCGGAACTGGAGGCGCAGGCGCTGGAAATGACCGAGATGCGGGTGCTCGCCGAAATGGCCAAGGGCTTGCCGCCCGGCCCGCAAACCTCGCTGTCCAAGCTGGTCGCCTCTACCCTGCGCCAGCAGGTCGATGGCCTCGCGGTCCAGTTGTACGGCTATGCCGGCATCGCGCTGGAGGAACAGCGGCCGCTCTACGGCAATCAGGCGCCGCCTGCCCTGCATGGCAAGCCCGCGCAACTTGCCGCGCCGCGCTATCTTAATTCGCGCGCCTGGACCATCTTTGGCGGGACCAATGAGGTTCAACGCAATATCATAGCCAAAACGGTGCTGGGGCTGTGACCGCCACCGGAGTCGATCGACCAGGAGAGAATAGATGCAATTGAGCCGCGAGGCATTGATCCGGGCCTATCGTCAGATGAAGACGATCCGCCTGTTCGAAGAGCGCCTGCACGATGAAATCGCGCTGGGCGAAATCGCCGGCTTCACCCATCTCTATGCGGGCCAAGAAGCCTGCGCCGTGGGCGTGTGCGAGCATCTGGGACCAACCGACTATATCATCTCGACCCACCGGGGCCACGGCCATTGCATCGCCAAGGGCTGCGACGTCATGGCAATGATGAAGGAGATTTACGGATCGCGCGATGGCCTGTGCAAGGGCAAGAGCGGATCGATGCACATCGCCGATGTCGGCGTCGGCATGCTCGGCGCGAACGGCATCGTCGGCGCGGGCGCGCCGATCGCGGTGGGCGCTGGCATCACCGCCAAGAGCAATGGCACCGTCTCCATCGCCTTTTCGGGCGATGGCGCCTGCAACCAGGGCACGACCTTTGAAGCGATGAACATGGCGGTGGTGCTGAAACTGCCGGTCATCTTCGTGTTCGAAAACAACCATTATTCCGAACATACCGGCGAAGCCTATGCGGTCGGGGCGGAAAGCATGACCGTCCGCTCCGCCGCCTTCGGCATGAAGGCGATCAAGGCCAACGGCATCGATTTCTTCAGCGTCTATGACGCGATGCGCGAGCTGATCGACTATTGCAAAGCGGGCAACGGCCCCGCCTCGATCGAGCTGGATTGCGAGCGTTTCTACGGCCATTTTGAGGGCGATCCGCAGCGTTATCGCGGCCCCGGCGAACTCGACCGCATCCGCGAGGAACGCGACTGTCTCAAGACCTTCCGTACGCGGGTCACCGAAGCCAAGCTACTCGACGGGGCCGAACTCGACGCGGTCGATGCCGAAGTCACCGACCTCATCGACCGCGCGGTTGCCGAAGCGCAGACCGCCGCCCGCCCCACCGCTGCAGACGTCCTGGAAGACGTCTATATCAGCTACTGACGCCAGAGGGATCGACACATGGCTATCAAGATGATCCGCGACGTCATTCGCGACACGATCGATGCGGAAATGGAACGGGACGACAGCGTCATCATGCTGGGCGAGGATATTGTCGGCGGTCATGGCGCACCCGGCGGCCCCGAAGCGATCGGCGGCATATGGGGCACGTCGGGCGGGCTATGGGCCAAATATGGTTCAGACCGCGTGATCGACACCCCCATTTCGGAAAGCGCCATCATCGGCGCGGCGTCGGGTGCGGCGCTGACCGGCAAGCGCGCCATCGCCGAAATCATGTTCGCCGACTTTATCGGCGTGTGCATGGACCAGATCTGGAACCAGGCGGCCAAGTTCCGCTACATGTTCGGCGGCAAGTCCAAATGCCCGCTGGTCATCCGCATGCCTTATGGCGCGGGTTTCAACGCCGCGCCCCAGCATAGCCAGGTGATCCACCAGTTCGTCACCGCCATGCCGGGGCTGAAGGTGGTCATGCCCTCCACCCCCGCCGATACCAAGGGGCTGTTGACCCAGGCGATCCGCGACGACGACCCGGTGATCTTCCTTGAACATAAGGCGCTCTATGGCGTGAAGGGGGAAGTGCCCGATGGCGACTATACTATCCCCTTCGGCCATGCCCGGCAGGTGACGCAAGGCGACGACATCACAATCCTCGCCACCGGCATGATGGTGGGCTTTGCCGAAAAGGCGGCGGCGCAGCTTGCCCGGGATGGCATCGGTTGCGACCTGCTCGACCTGCGCACCACCAGCCCGCTGGACGTCGAGGCGATCCTCGACAGTGTCGAGCGGACCGGCCGCCTGCTGATCGTCGACGAAGCCCCGCCGCGCTGCTCCTTTGCGACCGACCTGTCGGCGCTGGTGGCGCAAAAGGCGTTCGCTTCGCTCAAGGCGCCGATCGAGATGGTGACGCCGCCGCACAGCCCCGTCCCCTTCGCACGGGAACTTGAAACCGCCTATCTGCCCTCGCCCGACAAGATCGTGGCGGCGGCGGTGCAGCTCCTATCCTATCGGCGGGGATAAGCATATCATGGCCACTCTGCGCGCATATGCGATGCCCAAATGGGGCATAGAAATGACCGAAGGCGTCGTTGCCGAATGGATGGTCGCCGAAGGCGTGCCGTTCAAAAAGGGCGACCTGCTCGCGCTCATCGAAACCGACAAGATTACCAACGAGATCGAGGCCGAGGCTGACGGGATGTTCCCGCGCCTGATCGCCCAGCAGGGCAACAGCTATGCCGTCGGCGAACTGATCGCCGTGTTGGCCGGGCCTGACGATGACGTCAGCGCCGACGAGGTCGATGCCTTTGTCGCCGGGTTCAAGCCCGCTGATACCAAGGTCGCGTCCAAGGCTGGTGCGGCCCCGCCGCCCGCCGCCCCTGAACCTCAACCGGAACCGGCACCACAGGTCGCCATCGCCGACGATGCGAATATCAGCCCTGCCGCCCGCGCCTTCGCGCAGGCGAACGGCGTGGACATCACCGCGCTCACCGGCTCCGGTCCCAATGGTCGCCTGACCTTTCAGGACGTGCAGCAGGCCAGCCTGCCCCCGGTCGCTGTCGGCGGCGGCGCAACGGTGGATCTGACCCCGGTCGGCAACGCCTTGGGCGAGGTTTTCGCCAGCCCGCTCGCCAAGCGCCTGGCGGTGCAACATGGTGTGGACCTCAATGGCCTGACCGGCACAGGCCCCAAGGGCCGGATCGGCAAAGCCGACGTGTTGGCCAGGGTCAAGCCCATGGAAGCCCCCGCCGCTGCATCCCCTGCCCCGGCAGCAGTCGATTTCGCCCGCCCGGCCGCAGGCAGCACGGAAATCGTCAAAATGTCGCCGATGCGCAAGGCCATCGCCAAGGCGCTGAGCCACAGCAAATCGACTATCCCGCATTTCTACCTGCGCTCGGCCGTCAGGATCGACGCGATCCTGGGCCTGCGCGCGCAGGCGAAGGCGGCGACCGGCGAAGCGCCCAGCATCAACGACTATCTCGTGCGCGCCTGCGCCCTGGCGCTCGCGCGGCATCCCGATGTGAATGTGCAGGTCCATGGCGATGAGATCCATCGCTTCGCCAGCGCCGACATCGCCGTCGCCGTGGCGACCGACAAGGGCCTCATCACCCCGATCGTGAAAGGCGCTGACACCCTCTCCGTCGCCGCCATTTCGCGCACGGTGAAGGCGCTGGCCGACAAGGCCCGCACCGGCAAGCTGCAACCGGACGAGTTTCAGGGCGGCAGCTTTTCGATCAGCAACCTCGGCATGTTCGGCATCGACCAGTTCGATGCGATCATCAACCCGCCGCAGGGGGCGATCCTGGCCGTGGGCGCGGGCAGTCGCCAACCGATCGAAATCGGCAACGCCCTCGCCTTCGCCACCATCGTCCAGCTCTCCCTGTCCTGCGATCATCGCGCGATCGACGGTGCGGTGGGCGCAGACTTCATGCGCACGCTCAAGGGATTGATCGAGCAACCAACTCTGTTGGTGGGGTAGTCACGCGAATGCCTCTCCCTTGGCGGGGAGAGGCATTCACGCATGCATCCTGTCTATTTCAACAGCACCAACTCTTCGGCCATGCTGGGGTGCAGCGCGACGGTGTCGTCGAAATCCTGCTTGGTGAGGCCCGCTTTCACCGCGACGGCCGCAGCCTGCAATATTTCCGGCGCGTCAGGACCAATCATGTGCAGGCCGACCACCTTGTTCGTCGTCGCGTCCACGATCATCTTGTAGAGCGCCCGCTCCTCACGGCCTGCCAGCACATATTTCATCGGCCGGAAATCAGATGTATAGACCCGCACCGTGCCCAGCTTGTTCTTGGCCTGCGCTTCGGTGAGGCCGACGCCTGCCAAGGGTGGATGGCTGAACACGGCCGAGGGCACGCAGTCATAATCGACCGTGCGCGGATTATCGCCGAACACCGTGTCGGCAAAGGCATGGCCTTCACGAATCGCGACCGGGGTCAGTTGCAGCCGGTCGGTCACATCGCCCACCGCATAGATGCTTTCACAACTGGAGCGGCTATACTCGTCGACCTTGATCGCGCCATTGTCGGCCAGATCAACGCCCGCGCTGTCCAACCCGAGGCCTTCAGTGTGCGGCCTGCGCCCGGTAGCGAACAGCACGACATCGGCCGCGACCGGATCACCATCCTTGAAGCGGACGCAGAGCGTGCCGTCTTCATTCTTCTCGATCTTCTCCATCTGCGCGTTGAAGCGGAAATTAATCCCCTTGGTCATGGAAATCTGGAGCAGCCGGTCGCGAATCTGTTCGTCATAGCCGCGCAGCAACGTACCCGATCGATTGACGATGGTCACATGGCTGCCGAACTGATGGAAGATGCCGGCAAATTCATTGGCGATATAGCCGCCCCCGACGATGACGATGCGCTTGGGGCATTCATCGAGATGGAACACCTCGTTGGAGGTGATGCCATATTCCGCGCCTTCGATGTCCGGCAGGATCGGCCAGGCTCCGGTCGCGACGAGGATATATTTCGCCGTGACTTCGCGGCCGCTGGCGAGCTTGACGCTGTGCGGGCCGGTCACGGTCGCGCGTTCGGGGATCATCTCGACCTTGTGGCTGCTGAGCGTATTTTTATAGAGACCTTCGAGCCGGTCGACCTCGCCCAGCACATTGTCGCGCAGCGTCGCCCATTCGAACCCGCAATCGGGCACGTTCCAGCCAAAGCGACGTGCGTCCTTCAGATCTTCGGCGAAATGTGAGCCATAGATGAGCAGCTTCTTGGGCACGCAGCCGCGAATGACGCAGGTGCCGCCGACGCGAAATTCCTCGGCCCCCGCGACCTTTGCGCCATGCCCCGCTGCTACGCGAGAGGCGCGCACGCCGCCCGATCCTGCACCGATGACGAAAAGGTCGAAATCATAGTCGCTCATGCCTGGCCTCCGATTGGTTGCGGGGGATATGGCGGTTGCGGTGGCGGGTTACAATCACTTCCTCCCCGCTTGCGGGGAGCGGTACCGCCGCCGCAGGCGGTGGTGGAGGGGGCTACCCTAAGCACAGCCTTAGCCGCCCACCCCCTCGACCAGCCTGCGGCTGGTCCCCTCCCCGTTCCGGGGAGGAATTACTCGCCCAGCGCCAGTTCGATCAGCGCCATGGTCGAAGGGTCGAACCCCTTGGCACCGTCCGCCTCGATCGACTTGGCGATCTCCTTGCCCAGTTCGACGCCGAACTGGTCGAACGGGTTGATGCCCATCAGCACGGCGTTGGCGAAGGTGCGATGCTCGTAGAAAGCGATCAGCGCGCCCAGCGCGTGCGGGGTGACGTCTTCGAGCAGGATCGTGGTCGATGGCCGGTTGCCGGGATAGGCGCGGGCGGGGTCGGCGTCGTTATCCTTGCCGCGCATCAGCGCCGCGCCCTGCGCGAAGCAATTGACCAACAGTGCGCGATGATGCGCCGGGTCGAGCGCATGGCCGGGCTCGATCGAGGCGATGAATTCGACTGGCGAGAGAATCGTCCCCTGGTGCAGCAACTGGAATACCGCATGCTGCGCGTCGGTGCCGACCCCGCCCCAGGTGATGGCGGCGGTAGGACCGTCCACCGGTGATCCGTCCAGCTGCACCGCCTTGCCATTGCTCTCCATCTCCAGTTGCTGGAGGTAAGAGGGCAAGAGCGCCAGCCGCTCGTCATAGGCGAACAGAGCGCGGGTCTGGCAATGCATGACGCGGCTATAATATTGATCGACGAAGGCGGCGATCAGCGGGATATTTTCGCTAGGTGGCGACAGGCGGAAATGGCGATCCATTTCGGCGGCGCCCTCCAGCAGGCTTTCAAACGCATCCCAACCCAGCGCCAGCGCAGCGGGAAAGCCGATCGAGGACCAGAGCGAATAGCGGCCGCCGACCGATTCGGCGAAGGGCAGAATGCGGGTTTCATCGACGCCCCATTCGATCGCCTTGTCGGGCGCGGCGGTGAGCGCGATCACCCGGCCATAAGGATCTTCGACTCCACCTTCGACCATCCAGTTGATCGCGCTCGCTGCGTTCAGCAGGGTTTCGCTGGTGGTGAAGGTCTTTGAAGCGATCGCGATCAAC
This sequence comes from Sphingobium sp. Ant17, assembly GCF_000588875.1. Classification (GTDB taxonomy): domain Bacteria; phylum Pseudomonadota; class Alphaproteobacteria; order Sphingomonadales; family Sphingomonadaceae; genus Sphingobium. Next base: position 97,850 of record NZ_JEMV01000008.1, on the reverse strand, counting down.
GTGGTGTTCGGGTCGAACCCCTCGATCGCCCGCTCCAGCGCGGTGCCATCGACATTGGAGACGATGCCCACATCATAGCGCACGCCACCGCCATCAAGCGCATCGACGATCAGTTTGGGACCGAGCGCCGATCCGCCGATGCCGATATGCAATATGTGGCGGATTTCGCCCAGCGCGCCCGCCTCGATCGCGTCGATCAGCGCGCGCATGCGGTTATGCAGCGCCTTGGCCTGCGCCACGCTGTCGGCATTGCCCTCGCCCCGCTCGGCGGTATGTTCGGCGGCGCGGCCTCAGTGTTGTTGACCGCCTCGCCCGCGAACAGCGCATCGCGGCGCTCGGCGAAGCCCTGATCCTGCGCCAGGTCGAGATAGTGCGCCATCAGCTCGTCGGTCAGATGGGTCTTGGACCAGTCGAACCGGATCGGTCCCTGCGACAGGACCAGCTTGGACAGGCGGTCGGGATCAGTGGCGAAAATGGATTTGAGGTCGGCGATCGGCAGTGCGGCGATGGCCGCCAGTGCAGTGCTGGGCATGCGATGGTCCCTTATGACGTTGGTCGAGATCGACGCTGCACCGGTCGATTCTCTCTATCTTACCCAATTATTGCGCGCTTTGCATGGTCAAGGACATGCTTGACGTGTTCGACACCAGGCTTCACAAGCCGCCACGGCCGCGTTGTCGGCGCATCCAAGGGACAAGACGACCACCCATGACTGCAAAATCGGAAACGCGGGACTTCCTATGGTTTCTCGCCAGGCTGGGCCTGTTCGTCTTCATCCTGCGCAGCTTCATCATTTCGCCGTTCAATATTCCATCGGAATCGATGCAGCCCCGCTTGCTGATCGGCGACTATCTGCTGGTGGCGAAATGGCCCTACGGCTATTCGCGCTATTCGCTGCCGTTTAGCGTCCCGTTGATCCCCGGCCGCATCCTTGCCTCGACGCCCGAACGCGGCGATGTGGTGGTGTTCAAGGCGCCCCCGACGCAGAAGAACGACTATATCAAGCGTGTGATCGGCCTGCCTGGCGACATGATCGCCGTGCGCGGCGGCACGGTCTATCTGAACGGCACCGCTGTCCCCAAGCAGAAGGTCGCCGACCTCGTCATTCCGGTGACCCCCAATATGATCGAGGCCGCTGCCAAGGAAGGCGCGGTCTCGCCTTGCTATCGCCCTGATTTCGAAGAACCGGCGGCAGGCGGCGGCAAGCAGTGCCGTTATCCGCAGTTCCGCGAGACGCTGCCTGCGGGCAAGGATTATCCCGCGCGCAGCTATAATGTCCTCGACCTCGTGCCCGATGGCGCGGCGGACGATCGCGACACGGTGCTGGTGCCCGAAGGCCATCTCTTCATGATGGGCGACAATCGCGATCGCAGCGCCGACAGCCGCTTCCCGGCTGTTGAAGGCGGCGGCATCGGGCTGGTGCCGGAGGAAAATCTGGTCGGCAAGGCGATGATCTCGGTCTTCTCCACCGATGGCAGCGCCAATTGGCTGCTGCCCTGGACTTGGTTTACCGCTGCGCGCTGGAGCCGCATCGGGGAAGGCTTTTGAAATTGAGCGTCCATGGGCCTGATACCACGGGCTGGCTGAAGGCGCTGATCGGCCGCGCGCCGCGCGACCCTGCGCCCTTCCACCAGGCGCTCACCCATGGCAGCGCCAAGCCGGATAATTATGAGCGGCTGGAATTTCTGGGCGACCGGGTGCTGGGCCTGCTTGTGTCCGAATGGGTGTATGAACGCTTTGCCGGCGAACCCGAAGGTAAGCTGTCACGCCGGTTCAACGCGCTGGTATCGGGCGAAACCTGCGCCGAGGTTGCGCGGGCGGCGGGCGTTCCGACCCATCTGGTGCTGGGCAAGCAGGCGCGCGACGATGGCGCGGCCAATAGCGACAATGTCCTGGGCGACGTGATGGAGGCGCTGATCGGCGCCCTCTATCTGGAGGGCGGGTTGGAGGAAGCGCGCACACTGGTCCGCCGCCTGTGGGCCGACCGGGTCGATACCCAGACCGCTGCCCCACGCCATCCCAAGTCGGCGCTGCAGGAATGGGCCGCCGCCAACAAGCGCAAGCCGCCTGAATATGTGATGATGGACCGATCCGGCCCGCACCACGCTCTGCGCTTCACCGTGACCGTGAGCATCAAGGGCGCGGGCGAGGCAAGTGCGACCGGCGGGTCCAAGCAGGAAGCGGAAACGGCGGCAGCGGCGGCGCTGCTGGAGAAGCTGGCGGGGTAGAGAAATCTAAAAAGCCCGTTTCTTTTGAAGGCTTGATGTTCCGATGCCCTTCTGGACCTACATGCTCCATTGCGCCGATCGCAGCTTTTACGTGGGTCACACGGATAATCTGGAAACACGCATCGGTCAGCATGAAGCGGGCCAGATCACCGGATACACGCAAGCGCGCCTGCCAGTGAAACTGGTCTGGTCGCAATCGTTCGGCACACGTATAGAGGCCTTAGAGGCCGAGCGGCAGATCAAGGGTTGGAGCCGGGCAAAGAAGCTGGCGCTGATCCGTTAAGATTGGTCTTTGATCTCCACATTGGCGCGATCAAAGACAGACAAGTAAAGCCCTTCGACAGGCTCAGGGCGAACGGAGTATATTTTGGACGGTTTGGAAGTTTCAGAAACCAATCAACGCTGTGGCGTCATCGCCGTTGTCGGCGCGCCCAATGCGGGGAAGTCCACGCTGGTCAATGCGCTGGTGGGGCAGAAGGTGGCGATCACCAGTCCCAAGGCGCAGACCACCCGTACCCGCGTCATGGGCGTCGCGATTGAGGGCACTGCGCAGATCGTGCTGGTCGATACGCCTGGTATTTTCGCGCCCAAGCGTCGGCTGGACCGCGCGATGGTGCAGGCTGCCTGGGGTGGCGCGCAGGGCGCGGACCTGATCGCGATGGTGGTGGATGGCAAGGCGGGTCGCGGCCCCAAGCTGGAGCCGATCATCGAGTCGCTCAAGCATCGCTGCGAACGCAAATGGTTGATCCTCAACAAGGTGGATATCGCCATCAAGGAAAAGCTGCTCGTTCACACCGAGAAGCTGAACGAGACGCTGGGCTTCGACGAAATCTTCTTCGTGTCGGCCGCGACGGGCGACGGCTTGCCCGAACTCAAGGCTGCGTTTGCCGCCGCCATGCCGGAAGGCCCGTGGCATTTTCCCGAAGACCAGGTGTCCGACGCCACGGACCGGATGCTGGCTGCTGAAATCACGCGCGAACAACTTTATCACCAGCTGCACGCCGAACTGCCCTACGCGACCGCCGTTGATACCGAACAATATAAGGAACGGCCGGACGGGTCGGTTGAAATCCACCAGCAGATTCTGGTTGGTCGCCCGACGCAACGCGCGATCGTGCTGGGCAAAGGCGGTCAGCGATTGAAGGAAATCGGGTCGAAGGCGCGGGAAGAGCTGGCGGCCTTGCTGGGGGTGAAGGTCCACCTCTATCTGCATGTGAAGGTCAAGGAAGACTGGGAGAATGATCGCGGCATTTACCGCGACATCGGCCTCGACTGGGTGGAATGACCTTGCCTCCCTAAATGGGAAAGGGCTTATTTACCTTATGTCGTTACGCAGCCGGTGCATGAGTCCGAAACAAAAGATCGCATCCTGTGTCAGCATCTCGGTCATCGGGACGGTGGTCATCATGGCCATCGTGTCGATGGTGCCTGGCATGTCCATCCCGCTGCGCTATTTTGCTGTCGGTATATTCTGTGCCAGCAGCCTATCGACGCCGGTCTGCCTGCTCCTGATCCGTCAGGCGGAGGAGAATCGGCAACTGCGGGAGGAACTGGAACAGCGTGTCGCCGAACTGGCCAAATTGGCGCAGATCGACGGACTGACGGGATTGCTGACCCGCAACGCTTTCTTCGATCGCGCGGGCGCGGTGCATGACCGACCGGACAACTGGTATCTGTTGATCGACATCGATCATTTCAAACAACTTAACGATGATCACGGCCATCAGGCCGGCGATGCGGTGTTGCAGGCCGTCGGCCAGGCGATCCGCGAAGCGCTGCACGATGACCCTATCTGTGGTCGGCTGGGTGGCGAGGAATTCGCCATATGCCTAACCGATTGCGACAGGCTATTGGCCACGCGGCAGGCGGAACTTGTTCGCGCATCCATTCAGGCGCTGCGCGTCCGCGCGCCATCGGGCCGGATCGTGCGTGCCACCGCCAGCATTGGCCTGTGCGCAGGCGATCCGGCGGTGCCGATCGAAGTCAGCCTGCACCGCGCGGACATCGCCATGTATGCCGCGAAGACAGGCGGCCGCAACCAAGTGCGCCTCGCCGCCTGACGGCGCGCGTCTATTCGCCCGCCGCGGGCTTCTTCTTCGCAGGTGCCTTCTTGGCGGCGGGCTTCTTCGCCGCCCCGTCCTTCTTGGCCGCGTCTTTTTTGGGCGCAGCCTTTTTTGCCGGGGCTTTCTTCTTCGCGCCCTTCTTGGCCGGAGCCGCCGCCGCGCGGGCATCGATCAGCTGCGCGGCTTCCTCCAGCGTCAGCGCATCCTTGTCCATCGTCTTGGGCAGGGTCGCATTGGTCGTGCCGTCGGTGACATAGACGCCATAGCGTCCTTCCATCAGCTTGATATCCAGTTCGGTGCGCGGATGGGCACCTAGCACCTTCAAAGGCTCGCGCCCGGCGCTGCGTGGCCCGCGTGTCGCCGCCTCAGCCAGCTTCACGACCGCGCTGTTCATGCCGACCTCGAAAATCTCGGCAGTATTGGCCAGGCGTCCATATTTGCCGTCATGCAGCAGATAGGGACCAAAGCGGCCGATATTCGCGACGATCGGCAATCCCGTCTCCGGGTGCAAACCGACTTCGCGCGGCAGGCTCAGCAGCTTGATGCCCCAATCGAGCGTCAGTTCGCCATCGGGCAGATCCTTGGGGATCGAGCCGCGCTTGGCCTCCTTGCCCTCGCCCATCTCGATATAGGGGCCGAAGCGACCGACCTTCTTGACGATGTCCTGCCCGGTGTCGGGATGCTGGCCCAGCACCTCTGGTCCGCTATCTTCTCCATCCTTGCCGCCCGGCTGACCGAATTTCCGCGTGAATTTACATTCGGGATAGTTGGAGCAGGCAATGAACGCGCCGAACCGGCCGCCGCGCAGCGACAATTGTCCGTCCGCGCACAGCGGACAGGCGCGCGGATTGCTGCCATCGGCCTTGGGCGGGAACAGCATCGGCTCCAGGAACTTGTCCAGCTCGGCGGTGATGTCCGACGGCTTCTGCTCCATGATTTCTGCCGTCTTGGGCTTGAAATCGCGCCAGAAGGCTTCGAGCACTTCCTGCCACTGCGCTCGGCCGCCGGAAATATCGTCCAGCTCGTCCTCAAGGCCAGCCGTGAAGTCGTAGGACACATAACGTTCGAAGAAACGCTCCAGAAAGGCCGTTACCAGCCGCCCGCTCTCCTCAGCGAAAAAGCGGTTCTTTTCGATCCGCACATAGTCGCGATCCTTGAGCACCTGAAGCGTCGAGGCATAGGTGGACGGACGCCCGATCCCCAACTCCTCCAGCCGCTTGACGAGGCTGGCTTCGGAATAGCGCGGCGGCGGCTGCGTGAAATGTTGGTCCGCCATGACCTTCTTCTTCGCTGGCGCATCGCCTTCCGCCATGCGGGGCAGCAGCTTGCCGTCTTCGTCATCGCTATCGTCGCGGCCTTCCTCATACAAAGCGAGGAAGCCAGGGAAGATCACGACCTGCCCCGTCGCGCGCAGCGTATGCGTGCCGGTGACGTCGTTCATGTCGATCGTGGTGCGTTCCAGCCGTGCGGACGCCATCTGGCTCGCCAGCGCGCGCTTGAACACCAGATCATAGAGGCGCGCATGGTCGCCGCTGCCCACCTTGTCGCGCGAAAAATCGGTCGGGCGGATGGCTTCATGCGCTTCCTGCGCATTCTTCGCCTTGGTCTGGTATATGCGCGGCTTGTCCGGCACATAGCCGCCATCATAGCGCTGCGCGATCGCGGCGCGCGCGGCGGAAATGGCGCTGCCATCCATCTGCACGCCATCGGTTCGCATATAGGTGATCGCGCCATCTTCGTAGAGCTGCTGCGCGATCCGCATCGTATGACTGGCCGAGAAGCCGAGCTTGCGCGCGGCTTCTTGCTGAATCGTCGAAGTGGTGAAAGGCGGCGGCGGGTTGCGGGTAAGCGGCTTGGTCTCGACCCGTTCGACAGTGAAGCGCCCGGCTTCGACATCGGCCTTGGCGGCCATCGCGTCGCCTTCCTTGCCGATCGTCAGCCGCTCGATCTTCTCACCCTTCCAGCGGACGAGGCGCGCGGTGAAGGCGGTGCCGTCCTGCTCCATCTCGGCCGCGACCGACCAATATTCTTGCGGGTTGAAGGATTCGATCTCACGCTCACGCTCGACCACCAGCCGCAGCGCGACCGACTGCACCCGGCCCGCCGACTTGGCGCCAGGCAGCTTGCGCCACAGCACCGGCGAGAGGGTGAAGCCGACCAGATAGTCGAGCGCCCGGCGCGCGCGGTAGGCGTCGATCAGATCCTCGTCCAGCGCGCGCGGCTTGGCCATCGCGTCCAGCACCGCCGCCTTGGTGATCGCGTTGAACGTCACCCGGTCCACGACGGCCGGCAGCGCCTTCTTGGCGCGCAATACTTCCTGCACATGCCAGCTGATCGCTTCCCCTTCGCGATCAGGGTCAGTCGCGAGGATCAAGCGCGTCGCCTTCTTGGCAGCATCGCTGATGGCCTTGAGCTGCTTGCCCTTGTCGCCATAATTTTCCCACGACATGGCAAAGCCGTCGTCCGGGTCGACCGATCCGTCCTTGGGCGGCAGGTCGCGAATATGGCCATAGCTGGCGAGCACATGGAAATCCCCGCCCAGATATTTTTCGATAGTCTTCGCCTTGGCCGGCGATTCAACGATGACAAGCTGCATTTACGGCCCCGAACTTTGATGCCTCACACGTACGCGCGAGTCTGGAAGGCGATGACGGCGGGCGTCAAGCGGTGCGTGTGATTAGGGGAGATGACGGGGGATGGCCAGCCCCTACCGCCTTATAGGCACGGCTCAGGGCATGAATGAAGCATAACGCGACATCCCTCTCGCGAACACGCAAGGCACCACAATCTTCAAGCTCATTTTTTAGCGTGAATGACGAGCGCGATCACGCAGGTCCGCAAAATAGCTTTCATCGACGGATTGAGTCTGGGTACTGGTAGCACCATCGAGCATCAGGCGGCGCAGATTCTGCCGATCCTGATCCTTGCGGATCAGTTCCCGGACATATTCACTGCTGGTACCAAAGCCCTTGCCGGAAACCTGCTGATCGACAAATGCTTTGAGGGTTTCAGGCAGGAAGATGTTCATCGTGCTCATGGCATCCGCTTTAGCGAATCTGGCAAAATTCGGCAAGAATGGCAGCCATGAAGCAAGTGGATTTTCCCTCCGAGATTCAGCTTTTACGGGCATGGCGATGTAAACTTAATCGACTCAGAAATCGTCTTCGGACATATAGGCTGCAATGGCATGAAAACCGAAAACGAATAGCATTGCAGCGATGCCGCATATCCAACTCAGGGTAGGATTACTCCTCGAAAGATAGAGGAAGCCAAATCCGAGCGGCAACACTGGCACAAACATCGCCAACGCGACCAAATGTCCTTCGCGACAGATCGGCTTGTAGTTCAAACCAGATTTACGGAATCACGGACCCTTCTTCACCGCAAACTCACCCGTCCGCCCGCCAACCGATCCAGCCGCTCGGCCAGTTCCAGTTCCAGCAGCACCGTCTGCACCACCGCCGGACTAAAGCCGCTCAGCCGGATCAGATCGTCGACCGGCGCGGGCGCATGGCTGAGCAGGGCGATCACCGCGTCGCGTTCGCTCGCCGCGACGTCGCTCGAAACGGGTTCGCCCGCAAAGTCGAAGCTGCCCTGCCGCACCATGCGCGGGTCGATCTGGCCGACCGCTTCCAGCACATCAGCCGCATTCTGGATCAGCGTTGCGCCGTCGCGGATCAACTGGTTGCACCCCTGCGCGCGCGGGTCGAGCGGGGAGCCGGGCACGGCCATCACCTCGCGCCCCGCCTCGCCCGCCAGTCGCGCGGTAATGAGCGAGCCGGACTTGGGTGCCGCCTCCACCACCACGGTCCCGAGCGCCAACCCGGCGATGATGCGATTGCGCGCGGGGAAATGCCGCGCTAATGGCTGGGTGCCTGGCGGATGTTCGGTCACCAGCAAGCCTTCGTCCGCAATCTGCGCCTGCAAGTCGCGATTTTCCGGCGGGAATACGACGTCCAGCCCACAGGCGATGACGCCGATCGTCCCGCTCGCCACCGATCCCTGATGCGCCGCCGTGTCGATGCCGCGCGCCAGGCCCGACACGACCACCGCACCGCGCTGCCCCAGATCCTGTGCCAACACCCGTGCAAAGCGCACCGCCGCTGCCGAGGCATTGCGCGCGCCGACCATCGCGATACATTGGCCATCGGCGAGTGCCGCACTGCCGCGCACGATCAGCGCGGGCGGTGCGCCCTCTATCTGGTCGAGCAGCGCGGGATAGTCCGCATCGCCCATCATCAGATAGCGCGCGCGCAAAGCCTGACACGCGGCAATCTCTCGCTCCACCGCGCCCGCGTCCGCCACGCTGGCCTTGCCGCCACCGCGCGCTGCCAAGTCAGGAATGGCACGCAACGCGGCCCCGGCCGTGCCGAAGCGGGCGAGCAATTGCCGATAGCTGACCGGGCCGATCCGGGGCGACCGGATCAACCGCAGCCGGTCGAACCGCTCCCCCTCGCTCATTCTTTCGCGGCCCCGATCTTCGGCTCGGTGCCCTGCATCAGCCGCGCGATGTTGGCGCGATGCCGCCACAACAGGATCAGCGTCAGCGCGAGCGTCACCGGCACCAGGTCGATCCGCCCCATGAACCACAAAACGATCGGCGCGCTGGCCGCTGCCGCCATGCCGCCGACCGACGACCACCGGGTGCCGAACAGCGCGCCCAGCCACACGGCCGCAAAGATGCACCCGGCGGGCCAATGGAGCGCCGTCACCACGCCCATCATCGTCGCTACACCCTTGCCCCCGGCAAAGCGCAGCCAGACCGGATAGCAATGACCGATAAAGGCCATCGCGCCCGCCATCGGCCCGCCCCCTTCGATAAGCGCCGCGCCGATCAGCACCGCCACCGCGCCCTTAAGCAAATCCAGCAGCAAGGTCGCCGCCGCCAGCCCCTTGCGCCCGGTCCGCAGCACATTGGTCGCGCCGATATTGCCCGACCCGATCTGCCGCAAATCCCCCGCCCCGGTCATGCGCGTCAGCACCAGGCCAAAGGGGATGGAGCCAAGCAGATAGCCAAGAGCCAGCACGAAGAGCGGAAGCAGCCAGGGAAGTATCATGATCTCGCCGATAGAAGGAAAGCGAGACCATAGCGTGACGAACGGCACGGGCAATGGGCGTGTTGACACTCTCGCCCGATCCCGCGACATGGTTGGCATAATGACCGTCGCATCCTCCGCCCCGATCCTGTTTTTCGATTCCGGCGTCGGGGGACTATCCATCCTTGCGCCCGCCCGCGCGCTGATACCCACGGCACCGGTGGTTTACGCCGCCGACAGCGCGGGCTTTCCCTACGGGACCAAGAGCGAGGCGGAGATTGCGGCGCGGGTGCCCGCATTGCTGGGGCGGTTGGTCGAACGCTATCGGCCGCGCCTTGCCGTCATCGCTTGCAACACGGCGTCCACCATTGCGCTGCAGCATGTCCGCGCCGCGCTCGACATTCCGGTCGTCGGCACCGTCCCGGCGATAAAGCCCGCCGCGCTGGCGTCCAAAAGCCGGGTGTTCGGCGTACTCGGCACCGCGGCCACTGTGCGCCAGCCTTATGTCGATCGGCTCGCGGCCGAACATGGCGCAGATTGCATCATGCTGCGCCATGGCAGCGCGGCGCTGGTCGAACTGGCCGAGGCGAAGCTGCGCGGCGAACCGCTCGATCCTGCCATCGCCCGCACCGCGCTGGCGGGGCTAACTGAGCAGCCGGAAGGCGATCGAATGGATGTGGTGGCGCTCGCCTGCACCCATTTTCCGCTGGTCGAGGCCGAACTGGCCGCCGCCACGCCCCGTCCGCTTACCTTCGTCCATGGCGGCGACGGCATTGCCCGGCGCATCGCTTTTTTGACGCAGGGCCAGCTCTGGCCCGATACACCGCCGCCGGGCATAGCGGTGTTTACTCGCGTCGATGACAAGGTCCGCGCCCTCGCCCCGGCACTCGCGCGCTACGGTCTTTCCCGCCTGGAACAGCTATAATATAAGGGCTTGGACAAAAGGTCCGATATCACTGATCGGTATTTCCCCCTATGTCTGCGAGCGGTTAGCGCTGGTAATGCGCGCCATCTACCGGTAAACGCCGCACCCAGAGGATGCGGGCCATCAAGGGATAGGGCGAGCGTGAACTACAAGCATATCTTTGCGCAGGCGATCGACCGTCTTCATGAAGAAGGCCGGTATCGGGTGTTCATCGACATTCTCCGCAATCGCGGGTCCTACCCCAATGCGCGCTGTTTCCATGGCCATAACGGCCCCAAGCCAATCGCTGTCTGGTGCTCCAACGACTATCTCGCCATGGGGCAGCATCCCAAGGTGATCGCCGCGATGGAAGAGGCGTTGCACGATGTCGGTGCCGGTTCCGGCGGCACGCGCAATATCGGCGGCAACACCCACTATCATGTCGATCTGGAAGGCGAACTGGCCGACCTGCACGGCAAGGAAGCCGCTTTGCTGTTCACGTCGGGCTATGTCTCGAACGAAGCGACGCTGGCGACGCTCGCGCGTCTGCTACCCGGCTGCATCATCTTTTCCGACGAACTTAACCACGCCAGCATGATCGCGGGCATCCGCAATTCGGGCTGCGAAAAGCGCGTTTTCCGCCATAATGATGTCGAACATCTGCGCGAATTGCTGGCCGCCGAAGACCCTGAAGCACCCAAGCTGATCGCCTTTGAAAGCGTCTATTCGATGGACGGCGACGTCGCGCCGATCGCGGAAATCTGCGACCTGGCCGACGAATTCAACGCGCTCACCTATCTTGACGAAGTCCATGCCGTGGGCATGTATGGCGCGCGCGGCGGCGGCATTTCGGAACGCGACGACGTCGCGGATCGGCTGACCATCATCGAAGGCACGTTGGGCAAGGCGTTCGGCGTCATGGGCGGCTATATCGCGGCCGACCAGATGATCGTCGACGTGATCCGCAGCTATGCGCCCGGCTTCATCTTCACCACCTCGCTGTCGCCCGTGCTGGTCGCCGGCGTGCTGGCGAGCGTGCGTCACCTCAAGGCGTCGAGCGAAGAGCGCGAAGGCCAGCAGGCCGCCGCTGCAATGCTCAAGACGATGATGGCGGACGCCGGCTTGCCGGTCATGCCGTCGGTGACGCATATCGTCCCGCTGATGGTCGGCGATCCGGTCAAGGCCAAGCGGATCAGCGATATCCTGCTCGCCGAATATGGCGCCTATGTGCAGCCCATCAACTATCCCACCGTTCCGCGCGGCACGGAGCGCCTGCGCTTCACGCCAGGCCCCGCGCACACCGAAGCGATGATGCGCGATCTGGTGAGCGCGCTGGTCGAGATTTGGGACCGGCTGGAACTCGAGAAGGCAGCGCGGCGCGCGGCTTGAATTCTCACCACAAGACCACTTTATCCGTTCGCCCTGAGCTTGTCGAAGCCTGTCCTGAGCGCCTGCCTTGCAGGCAGTCGAAGGGGGCTGTTCTTCTTTGGGAGAAGAGCAGGGCTTCGACAGGCTCAGCCCGAACGGGTGAGAGGTTGGTGCGTGATGAGTAGTTCTCCCTGCAGCGAAAGGTAGGGCTAACCCAGCGCCACCCCACCCCGTAGCGCATAGCCGCGATAGAGCGGCCGGACGCTAGCTTCACCACCAACGTCCCCCGCCACTTTCTCGATCGCCGCACCCAGCACGTTGCGCGGCGTGACATGGAACCGCGCCAGCCAGCCGAACAGCGCCCGCCGCCACACACCCGGCCAACCTTCCTGCTGCCCGAAATCGACGACTTCCAACCGTCCGCCCGGCGCGACGCAGCGCGCCGCCTGGGCCAGTGCCGCTTCCCATTCGGGGATCATCGACAGCGCATAGCTGATGAACACCCGGTCGAAGGTCGCACGGCCAAACAGCGCCATCGGATCGAAATCGACCGCATCGCCCCGCGCCAGCCGGACACAGCGCGCCATACCGACCCGTTCGACCGACAGTTGCGCGGTGTCTAGCATCGCCTGCGAAATATCGACGCCATAGAGCCTGGCATGGGGCCAGACCTTGCCCACTGCGATCAAATTGCGCCCCGTGCCACAGCCAATCTCCAGCACGCTGCCGCCCGATGGCGGGGCGAGGTCGGCGATCAAGCCGTCCCGCCCCAGCAGATAATATTTGCGGGTAATATCGTAGATGTGACGCTGCCAGCGATAGGTGCCATCCATCAACCGCCCATGGTCGCTCACAGCGCGCCCTTCAGCACATAGAGATGGACGCCGCCATAAATGGCCGACCGGTCGCGCGCGGTATAGTCGAGCGAGGCTTCGGCCTGATACGCCCAGCAGTCCAACACCGCGTCCACCACCCGGCCCGGCAGGATGCTGGGTTCGCCCGCCGTGCGGAACAGCACCCGTGCGCCGGGCTTGGCCGTCCGGGTGATCTGCGCCCAGAGCGCATTCAACTGGTCGTCATCCATCCAGTCCTGCGCGTCGAGCAGGATGTAGCGATCCGCTGACGCATCGGGCTGTTCACTCAGGAAGTCGGTGAAATTGGCGTGGCGCACATCGACGCGGTCCGCCCGTGCGCGGACGGCGTCATGATTGGCGGCCTGCAGATAGGGCGGCAATGGCCCTTCACCGCCGTCGTAACCCCGGCCGAACGCCTGCACCGCGAAATAATTATCCTTCAGGTCGAAGTCGCAGGCCAGTTTCTCCAACCGTGCCTTCAGCACCACGTCCATGCGCGCATCGCCGGCCAGCGCCTCGAACTGCGCGGGCGGTATGCCCAGGCCGAAGAGCGAGGCCGGCTGACTAGTGAGCCAGCGGACAAAGGCGCGGTCGAAGATCGGCGCGACCTCCCGCTCGAAAATCTCACGCTGTTCGGCGCGCGACGTCGCGGCCAGCATCCGCCGCAGGTCCACCCCATGCACCCGCGCCAGCAGATGCGCCGCACCGATGAAGCGCCCCAAAAGCCCATGTTTGTAGATGCCGCGCGCAAATCCGCCGATCCGCCGCCGTCCGATCAGGTCGCGCCCTTCCCAATAGCGGCGCGTCGCTTCATCAAGGTGCGGTGCGACGATGTCGCGATAGGCCGCAATATTCTCCTTGCTATCCGCCTGCGCGAAAAAAGCGGTGGAAGGCGGCATGATCGGGCAAGGTCCGCGCCGCCATCAGCTTCAATTTGTTGAGCGCGATATGCGCGGTGTTGAGATCGACGGCGGTGATCTTGGCCGGATCGGCGGTCAGGTAAGACAGCACGTTGCAGCCCCCCGACGCGATGGTCACGACATGGCTGTCGGGCGCGATCGCCAGCGCTTCCATGTCGACGGCGGGATCTTCCCAAATCTGGGCATAGACAAGGCCGCGAAAAGCGAAGGTGAAGGCGCGCTCCAGCAGCCCCTGTTTGGAGAGATGCCGGTGGCGATGCACCGCGCGCGTGACGTTCTGATGTGCCGGTGCCGCCATGTCGTTAAGCCTCCTCGCAGTCGGGTCGTGCGCGGCGCTTACGGCAGATGCGTGTCGTGGCCGTGACGATAGCGTTACGTCCTCATGACCAGCTTGCGGAACCGCTGGCGCGCTCACATCTTCTGGAGGGAATGGCCCACTGGATCGAACCCCACCCCACCGGCATCTATGTCCGCCCCGCCGATGCGTGGATCGACCCATCAATGCCACGCGAGCGCGCGCTCGTAACCCATGGCCATGCCGATCATGCCCGCGGTGGGCATGGCCATGTCTGGGCCACGCGCGAAACGCTGGCGATCATGGGACTGCGCTATGGCACCGCATCGGGTACGCCGGTCGGCTATGGCGAGGAAATCCGGCTGGGCGGCGTCACCATCCGCTATGTGCCTGCGGGCCATGTGCTGGGATCGGCGCAGATCGTGCTGACCCATGCGGGCGAGCGCGTCGTCGTGACCGGCGATTACAAGCGCCGCCCGGACCCGACCTGCCTACCGTTCGAGCCGGTTCCGTGCGACATCTTCGTGACCGAAGCGACTTTCGGCCTGCCCGTCTTCCGCCATCCCGACACCGGCAGCGAGATCGACCGCCTGCTCGCCGCGCTCCACGCCAACCCCGAACGATCCGTGCTGGTCGGTGCCTATGCGCTGGGCAAGGCGCAGCGGGTCATCTGCGAACTGCGCGCGCGCGGGCATAGCGACCCCATCTATCTCCACGGCGCGATGGAACGCATGTGCGCGCTCTATGCCGAACTTGGCGTCGAGATGGGCGACCTGCGCCCCGCCACCGGCGTCGCAGCCAAGGATATGCGCGGCGCGATCGTCGTTGCGCCACCCTCTGCGCTTAACGACCGCTGGAGCCGCCGCCTACCCGACCCCATTACCGCCATGGCGTCCGGCTGGATGCGCGTGCGCCAGCGGGCGCGGCAGAAGAATGTCGAACTGCCGCTGATCCTGTCCGACCATGCTGACTGGGATGAATTGACCGACACCATCCGCGAAGTCGCCCCTACCGAAACCTGGATCACCCATGGCCGCGAGGAAGCCCTGCTCCATTGGTGCATGACCCACCAGATCCGCGCGCGTGCGCTGGCGCTGGTCGGGCGCGATGATGAGGAGGAGGAAGGGTGATGGCCTGTGCATCCAAAAAATCCGTTCGCCCTGAGCCTGTCGAAGGGCCGTTCTTCTTCGCGAGAAGGGTGGGGCTTCGACAAGCTCAGCCCGAACGGATGTAATATATGAGACCCTTCTCCCAACTGCTCGACGCGCTCGTCTATACCCGCTCGCGCAATGGCAAGCTGGCACTGATCGGCGCCTATCTGCGCGCCGCGCCCGATCCGGATCGCGGCTGGGCGCTGGCGGCCCTCACCGGTAATCTCGACCTCAAGGCGGTCAAATCCTCGGCGATCGGGGAGATGATCCGCGCCCGAGTCGATCCCGTCCTCTACGAAATGAGCCGCGATTATGTCGGCGATCTCGCCGAAACCGTCGCCTTGCTCTGGCCCCCTCCGCCGAACGAACCACCCGACCTGGATGATGGCACGCTGACGCTGGCTACCGTAGTCGATCGCCTGCATGCCACCAGCCGCGCCGCTGCCCCCGACATTCTGGCGCAGATGATGAACCATCTCGATGCATCGGGACGCTTCGCCCTGCTCAAACTCGCGACCGGGGGCTTGCGCGTCGGTATTTCCGCCCGCCTTGCAAAGACCGGTTTCGCGCAGGCGTTCGGCCTGGGCGTCGATGACGTCGAACAGGTCTGGCATTCCCTAGCCCCGCCCTATGCCGCATTGTTCGACTGGGCGGAGGGTCGCACCGGGCGACCTGATCCGTCGGGCACCCCCTTCTTCCGCCCCTTCATGCTGGCCCACCCGCTCGAAGCCGACAGCGTGGACCTCAGCGACTATGTCGCCGAATGGAAATGGGACGGCATCCGCATCCAGATCGTCGGCACAGGCAGCGAGACTCGCCTCTACAGCCGCGCAGGCGACGATATTTCCGCGAGCTTCCCCGAAATCGCCGCCGCCTTCACCGGCCATGCCGTGCTGGACGGCGAATTGCTGGTGCGCGGCGAATTTCAGGGCGGCGAGGCAGCCAGCTTCAACGCCCTGCAACAACGGCTCGGCCGCAAAGCCGTCAGCGCCAATATGCAGGCCGATTACCCCGCCTTCGTCCGCCTCTACGACTTGCTGCTGGATGGCGACGAGGATCTGCGCGCCCTCACCTGGACCGACCGCCGCGCCCGGCTCGAAGCCTATGTGCCGCAGCTCGACGCCACCCGCTTCGACCTGTCCGCCATCATCGACGCCGCCGATTTCGACGCGCTGGCCGATATTCGCGCCGGCGCCCGCGACGCCGCGATCGAAGGCGTGATGCTCAAGCGCCGCGACAGCCCCTATGTCGCCGGGCGCAAGGCCGCGCTCTGGTATAAATGGAAACGCGATCCGCTAACCGCCGACTGCGTGATGATGTACGCCCAGCGCGGCCACGGTAAACGCTCATCCTTCTATTCGGACTATACGTTCGGATGCTGGACCGATGACGGGGAACTGCATCCGGTCGGCAAGGCCTATAGCGGCTTCACCGACGAAGAACTCAAGATGCTCGACCGCTTCGTCCGCCAGAATACGGTAGCGCGCTTCGGCCCGGTGCGGGAAGTGGAAAAGTCGCTGGTGCTGGAAGTCGCCTTCGACAGTATCCACGACAGCAAGCGGCACAAGTCAGGCCTCGCCATGCGCTTCCCGCGCATCGCCAGGATCAGGCACGACAAGCCTGCGGCAGAGGCGGACACGGTGGAGGGATTGAAGAAGCTGGTGCGCTGAGCCTGCATCACCAACACAAACGGGCCAGCGACGGGAATGTCCCGTCGCTGGCCCGCCGTCCTTTCATGTCACCCGACAGGGATCAGGGCATCAATACCGTGTCGATGACATGAATAACGCCATTGGACTGGTTGACGTCGGCGATCGTTACCTTGGACGTGCCGCCCTTGGCATCCTGGAGATAGACGGCGTCGCCATCCTTCCACGCGGTCAGCGGCTGACCTTCGACGGTGGTCAAAGTCGCCTTGCCACCGGCGGCCTGCGCGGCTGCGATGATGTCGGCGGCGTTCATCTTGCCCGCGACGACATGATAGGTCAGGATCTTGGTCAGCGTCGCCTTATTCTCCGGCTTCACCAGCGTGTCGACCGTACCGGCGGGCAGCTTGGCGAAGGCGGCGTTGGTCGGCGCGAACACGGTGAACGGCCCGGCGCTCTTGAGCGTATCGACAAGGCCAGCGGCCTTGACGGCGGCGACCAGCGTCGTGTGGTCCTTCGAATTGACGGCGTTATCGACGATGTCCTTGGTCGGATACATGGCCGCGCCGCCGACCATCGGGTTCTTTTCCATATGATGATTGGCCAGGGCCGCGCCACTTACGGACAACAGGGCCGCGGCCAGCGCGAGCGAGACGTTCGAGAATTTCATGGGCTTGCTTCCTCTTCTACGCATCGACTTTATAGGGATGCGCTGCTGTTACGCATGCGGACCGGATAATGTTGCGCGACTGCCCCTTAAGGCATGTGCTGCGCACACCCGGTGCGGTCACCCCCATGCATCTGACTTGGCGCTGTCACGCGCAGCCCCTATATGGGCGTTTTCGCGGGCACACCGCATCCAAGACATGGAGACGAGTTTGAGCAAGGTTCTGGTCATCGGCGCAGGCGGCGTCGGGTCTGTCGCAGTTCACAAGATGGCGATGAACCCCGATATTTTCTCGCACATCACGCTGGCCAGCCGCCGCCTCGTCAGTTGTGAAAAGGTCGCCGAATCGGTGCTGGCCCGCACCGGCGTCACCATCGATGTCGCACAGGTCGATGCCGATGACGTCGCGGCCACCATCGCGCTCATCGAAAAGGTGCAGCCCAAGCTGATCGTGAATCTCGCCCTGCCCTATCAGGACCTCAACATCATGGACGCGTGCCTCGCGACCAAGACCGACTATCTCGACACCGCCAATTACGAACCGCGTGACACGCCCAAGTTCGAATATGGCTGGCAATGGGCCTATCAGGATCGCTTCAAGGAAGCAGGCATCATGGCTTTGCTTGGCTCCGGGTTCGACCCCGGCGTGACCAGCGTCTTCGCCAGCTACATTAAGAAGCATCTGCTCGATACGATCGATACGCTCGACATTCTCGATTGCAATGGCGGCGACCATGGCCAGCATTTCGCCACCAACTTCAACCCGGAAATCAACATCCGCGAAGTGACGGCGCCGTCGCGTCACTGGGAAGCGGGCGAATGGGTCGAAGGCCCGGCGCTCAGCCACAAGCAGACATTCGACTTCGATCAGGTCGGCGAGAAGAATATGTACCTCATGTATCATGAGGAGTTGGAAAGCCTCGCCAAATTCTATCCGGAAATCAAACGCATTCGTTTTTGGATGACCTTCGGCGACGCCTATTTGAAGCATCTCGAAGTGCTGCAGAATGTCGGCATGACCCGCATTGACCCGGTCATATACGAAGGCAAGGAGATCATCCCGCTCCAGTTCCTCAAGGCCGTGCTGCCCGAACCATCGAGCCTCGGCTCGACCACCAAGGGCAAGACCAATATCGGCGACATCGCGACCGGCGTGAAGGATGGCGAGGCCAAGACCGTCTATCTGTATCAGGTCTGCGATCATGAGGATGCCTATGCCGAAACCGGCAACCAGGCGGTTAGCTACACCACCGGCGTTCCCGCCATGATCGGCGCCGCCATGATGCTGACGGGCGCGTGGAAAGGTGAAGGTGTGTTCAACATCGAACAGTTCGATCCCGATCCGTTCATGGACATGCTCAAAAAGCATGGCCTGCCCTGGCAGGTGAAGGAACTGGACGCGCCGCTGGCGTTTTAACACCTCGTCATCCCAGCGAATGCTGGGATCTCCCTTTTCTTTTGCGCCACGAGGAAGTGAGACCCCAGCGTTCGCTGGGGTGACGATGTGGCGGAGGATGATTCATGGAAACCAAAGCCGGCGATCCCGCCGCCTTCGCGCATTTCGACCTGTATCGCGTCCCCTCGCCCGCCTTCGTGGTGGATGAGGCCGCGATTCGGCGCAACCTTGCCATCCTGGCCGACGTCCGTGATCGAGCGGGCATCAAGATATTGGGCGCGCTCAAGGCCTTTTCCATGTGGTCGCTGGGCAGCGTCCTGGGCGAATATCTCGACGGCGTGTGCGCATCGGGTCTGTACGAAGCGCGCCTTGGCCGCGAAGAATATAGAGGCGAAGTCGCGACCTATTGCGCCGCCTACAAGCCCGACGACCTAGCCGAAATCCTCAAGATTTCCGACCATGTCATCTTCAACAGCCCCGGCCAGATCATCCGCTTCAAGCCGCAAATCGACGCTGCCCGCGCCGCCGGGCATGATTTCGACATCGGCCTGCGTATCAACCCGCAAAACCCGGAGGGCGAGGTCGCCAAATATGACCCGTCGCAGCCGCACAGCCGCCTTGGCTTTCCCATCAGCCAGTTGACGCCCGATCATCTTGCGGGCGTCGACGGCATCCATTTCCATAACCTGTGCGAACAGGATTTGGCACCGCTGGAACGGACATGGGCGGCGGTCGAACCGCATGTCATGCCGCACCTATCGACCCTCAAATGGCTGAACTTTGGCGGCGGCCATCACATCACACGCGCCGATTATCAGCGCGACGATCTCGTGGCCTTTCTCCAGGGCGTGAAGGCTAAGACCGGCCTTACTCTCTATCTGGAACCCGGCGAAGCGATGGCGCTCGACGCAGGCATCTTGGTCGGTGAAATTCTCGACGTGATCGACAACGGCATGCCCGTCGCCATCACCGACATATCCGCCACATGCCACATGCCCGACGTGATCGAGGCCCCTTATCGCCCCGCTATGCTGCATGAACCTGACGAAGGACCTTTGGTCCGACTCGGTGGTCCCTCCTGCCTTGCTGGGGACATTATTGGCGACTATCACGTGCCTGGCGGCGCTGAACCGGGCGCACGTATCGCCTTCCTTGACCAGGCCCATTATTCCATGGTCAAGACCAACACCTTCAATGGCGTCCCCCTGCCCGCCATCTGGCTGTGGAACTCCGCCACCGACGAACTCCAACAAATCCGGGCCTTTTCCTATCAGGATTTCAAGGCTCGTCTCTCCTGACGCACGGTTCGTGCGAGCGCACGCAACAAAATTTTCATATGCGCTTTACAGGGGGGACCCCCCGACTATATCGGCCGTCCGCTGCCCCATGGGACTTCCACCGCAAGGCAGCTTCTTTCACCTTGACTACACTGGAGGTCCCTTGAATTGCACAAGCATCCTAGCGCGCTGGGGGTAGCAACCGCCCTCACACCGGCAGCACCGGTAACGCTTATTCGTCCCCAAGCTGCGGCTCGGGCAGCCCGATTCTTCGTCGAGAAGTTTCCGGGGCGCTCTCTCTATGCGGTAAAGGCGAACCCCTCGCCCGATTTGCTTCGGACGTTGTGGGATAGCGGTATCTCGCACTATGACGTTGCTTCCATCGCGGAAGTGCGCCTCGTCGCCGAAACGCTGCCGGACGCGAAGCTTTGCTTCATGCATCCGGTGAAGGCTGAAGAAGCCATTGCCGAAGCCTATGCCGTCCATGGCGTGCGCACCTTCTCGCTCGACACGATCGACGAGCTGGAAAAGATCATGCGCGCCACCAATGACGCGACCGATCTGGAACTGTGCGTCCGTCTGCGCGTGTCGTCCGAGCATAGCGAATTGTCCCTGGCGTCGAAATTCGGCGCGGAACTGGGCGAAACCCGCGATCTGCTGATGGCTACCCGTCAGGCCGCCGATGCTTTGGGCATCTGCTTCCATGTCGGCAGCCAGGCGATGAGCCCGCAGGCCTATAGCGACGCCATCGAACGCGTCCGTGCGGCGATCGTCGATGCGGCGGTCACGGTCGACATCATCGATGTCGGCGGCGGCTTCCCGTCGGTCTATCCCGGCATGGAGCCAGTCGCTCTGGAAAATTATTTCGATGCGATCCACCGGGGTTTTGAAAGCCTGCCGGTCAGCTATTCGTCCGAATTGTGGTGCGAACCCGGCCGGGCCTTGTCCGCCGAATATAGCTCCATCATCGTTCGGGTAGAGCGCCGTCGCGGCACCGAACTCTACATCAATGACGGTGCCTATGGTGCCTTGTTCGATGCGGCGCATATCGGTTGGCGCTTCCCCGTCGCGCTGCTGCGTGAAGAGGACAGCTTGGCGGAGCAAACCGGCTTTTCCTTCTATGGCCCGACCTGCGACGATATGGACCATATGGTCGGTCCGTTCATGCTGCCCGCCGATGTCGGCGTAGGCGACTATATCGAGATCGGTATGCTGGGTGCCTATGGCGCGGCCATGCGGACCGGCTTTAACGGCTTCACGTCGGAAACCACGATCGAAGTGGAGGATGCGCCGATGGCCAGCCTCTATGCCGAAGCCGTCCCCGCGCGCCGTCGCGCAACCGTCATCAAGCTGGGCTAAACCAACCTCGGTTTCCCTGCTGGAGAGGATGCCAGTCCCTCGCCGCTCCCCCTGCGGCGAGGGACTTTTTTTATCGGCGAAAGATGCCGACCATCTCGACATGAGTGGACCAGCGGAATTGCCCTACCGGGCGCACGCTCTCCAGGCGGTAGCCACCCGCGACCAGATGCACCGCGTCACGCGCGAAGCTCGCCGGATTGCAGGAGACATAGGCGATCAGCGGCACGGTCGAGGCCGCCAACTGCATCACCTGCTCGCGCGCACCCGCGCGCGGCGGGTCCAGCACGACGGCGACAAAGCGGTTGAGTTCCTCTGGCGTCAACGGACGTCGGAACAGGTCGCGATGGTCAGCCACCATCCGCCGCTGCGCGCGCTGTCCAGCCAGTTTGAGCGCGAGCAGCACATCGCGCGCACCCTCTGCCGCATAGACGGGCCGCGCCGCGCCCAGCGCCAGCGCGAAGGTGCCAAGGCCGCTGAACAGATCGGCGATCGCCCCCGTCTCCGGCATGGCGTCGCGCACCGCCGCGACGAGCGCCGCTTCGCCATCGGGCGTCGCCTGCAAGAAGGAAAAAGCGGGAAAGCCGACTGCGACGCCGCCGAACGTCACCGTGGCCGCTTCGGGTTCCCAGCGTGTCTGCGGCCCGTCGCCTTCATCGATCGTCAGCCGGGCAAGCCCATGCGTCCGCGCGAAATCGCCCAGCCCTTCATCCGCTGCCAGCCCCTCGACCCGCACGCCTTCCAGCAGCAGATCGACACCCTGGTCGATCAACGACATGCGGACATGCGCCGCGCGCTTGTCCGGCAGGATCAGCCCTAGCAGGTCCCGCAACGGCGCGAGCAGTGCGAACAGGCGCGGGTCGAGAACCGTACACATGGTCAGATCGATCAGCGTATGGCTGCCCGCCTCGGCAAAGCCGATGGTGATCTTGCGCCCCGACCGCGCCGCGCGCAGCGAGGCCCGCCGCCGCGTCATCGGCGGCGACAGATGCGCTGGTAGCACCGTCTGCGCCGTCACCCCTTGTCCGGCGAGCCCCCCGACCACCCGCCCGGTCACGAAATCAGACAGGCTGGCGTCATCGAGATGCTGCAACTCGCAGCCGCCACAGGCCGGAAAATGGACGCAGGGCGGCGCGACATGATGGGGGCCGCGCTGGATTGTGCCATCGGGCAGGAGCCGGTCGCCCGGTGCGGTCAGCGCCGCATGGCGGCCATCGGCGGTGATGCCATCGCCCTTGGCGGCGATACGGATGATGATGTCTGGGTCGCTTTCTGTCACAATCGCGTGGCGATAGCCGCTGGCAGCGCATCAGGCAAATCATCGGCAACGAACGCCGCGCCGGCCCGCCGCGCGGCATCGCCATGCAGCCATACCGCCTCGCTCGCCGCGCGAAAGGGATCCCCTGTAACCGCCAGTCGTCCGGCGACCAGCCCCGCCAAAACATCGCCGGTCCCGGCGGTCGACAACCAAGTCGAAGCCCCCGCCGCCACCGCCACCCGTCCATCCGGTGCAGCGATCACGCTGTCCGCACCCTTATAGATAACGACCGCGCCGCATTGCGCTGCCGCTGCCCGCGCGCGATCGATCTTGCTGCCGGGCAGGTCGCCGAACAGCCGTCGAAACTCGCCTTCATGCGGAGTCAGGATCGCGCCGCGCGGAATGGCGTCGACCGCCAATAGCGTCAGCGCGTCGGCATCCAGCACCAGCCGATGGCCCGCCGCCACCGCTGCCGCCAGCCGGTCACGCGCAACCGCATCGCGTCCCAGCCCCGGCCCAACCAACACAACGGCGATCCGGTCATCGTCCAGCGCCTTCGCCACGTCCGCCGCCGTCTGCACCTGCTGATGAATGATGGCATCCGGTCCGGTCACCGCCTGATCCATGGCTAACAGTCGAACCATGCCAGCACCCGACACCGCTGCCGATCGCGCCGCAAGCCGCGCCGCTCCAAACATCGATCCACCGACCACCGCCACCAATCCGCGCGTATATTTATGTGCATCCGCCCCCGGTGCCATAAGCCGGGGCGGCTCCAGCCGGTGAACCTGGTCCGGCGCGGGGATATCAATCGGCGCGTAGATCAGTCGATCGAAGCACCCCGCCGCCGGATAGAGAAGATGCGCGGGCTTGAGCGCACCCAACGCGATGCAAACGCCAAAATGCGGCACGACGGAGAGAAGCGCGCCGCTATCCGTCTCCACCCCGCTCGGCAGGTCGATGGCATGGCTATGGCTTGCCGTCTGGATCAGTTCACCCAATCGCGCGGCAACCGCCCCGTCCAGCCCGCGCGACAGGCCGGTGCCGAATAGCGCATCCACCACCTGCGTCGAAGGCGCGGCCTCGGCCATATCCTCGACCGGCCCGTTCCATTCAGCACGAGCGCGCTGGCTCGACGGCGTGCGGCTCTCGCCCAGCGCCGCCACCCGCACCGGCACGCCCCGCTCGCGCAGCAGCCGCGCGATCACATAACCATCGCCGCCATTGTTGCCTGGCCCACACAGGACCAGCGTATCGCGCAGCCCGCCTGCTCGCCAGATGATCGCCGCCGCTGCCGCGCCTGCGCGCTCCATCAGCGTATAGTCTGGGACGCTCGACGCAAACACCGCCTGCTCCGCCGCCCGCATCTGCGCAGCGGTCAGAATCGGTATGCCGGTCATTGGGTGGCGGAGCCCGCGACCTGAACCCGCAAACGGTAACGATCGCCACCGATACGGATCTCGATCTGATCCTTGCCGATCAACTGCAGTTGGGCTTCCTCCGCGCCATCTGCGGCCTCCAAACCCCGGCCATCGTCCAGCACCGTGAAACGGCGAAAACCGCCATCGGGATGCCGAATCGTCAGTGCCTGCCCTGCCCGCTCGATCGCACAATCCCGCCCCCACGCCGCATCAGGCCCGATCGCACATTCCGCCATGCCGTCATCAACGCGAGCGTCCGGCTCATTCCCCAAAACAGAGGGGTCGCCATCGCACGCCGCCAGTGTCATCAACAGCGCCCCATAGCCATGACGCATCATGTTAGCGCACCCTGACAAGCCAACACCGCCGGCCCCAGTAGGTCGGCAAAACGCCGCTGCCCCGCTGCGTCGGCGACCAAATCCTGTCGCATCTCAATGCCCAGATAGGGGATACCATTGGCTTCGGCATGGCGGTTCATCGTCGCATTGAGCAGCTTGCCCGAATAGGGCTGCTGATCGCCGACCCTAAGCCCCGCCGCCTCCAGCAAGGGAATCGCGATCCGCGCCGCGCGATCGTCCGCGCCATAGAGGATGCCGATCTCCCATGGCCGTTGCTGGTCAGGATCGCTCGCCAGCTGGGGTGTGAAACTATGGACGGACAGGATGAAGGGCGAGGCCATCGTGGCCAATCGCCGCTCGATCGCCTGATGATACGGGTGGTAGAAGCGGCGCATCCGATCCGACAGGTCCGCATCGCGATTGCCCGATATGGCGTGGCCATCGCTCATCACCGGCAACAGGCCAGGCGCATCCTCTTCGCGGTTGAGGTCGATCACCAACCGCGACACGCCGCCCAATATCGCCGTGCCACCCAGTTGCGCGGCGAGCAGACGGCTGACTTCGGCCACGCCGATGTCGATCGCAATATGATTCGTGAGCAGCGCAGGATCGATACCGAGATCAATATCCTCCGGCACCTGCGCCGAGGCATGATCGGCGATGATCAACAGGTCCAGCCCACCCGCTTCGATCAGGGTAAAGACCTCGCTCATGCCGCGCCGATCCGTGTTTCCATCACCCACCAATCGGGATACGCGATGCGCACCGCCATCGCCGCATCGGCCAAAGCGGCGTCATCCTCGAACAGCGCAAAGCAGGTCGCGCCCGATCCCGACATGCGGGCAAGGGTCAAACCGGATTGCGTTTCGAGACACGTCAGCACCTGCGCAATCACCGGTGCCACGGCAATCGCCGACGCCTGCAAATCATTGCGCCCTGCCTCGATCAGCGCCTTTAAGCTCCCGGCATCGAGCGCTCCGCGATCCTGCCTGTCCCACCCGGCAAACACCTGCCCCGTCGGCACGGCTACGCCAGGATTGACCAACAGCATCGCCATGCCCGCCAGCCCCTCGACCGCATGCCGCGCAAGCCCCTCGCCCCGTCCCGTGACCAATTGCGTCACGCTGGCGATGCAGGCCGGCACGTCCGATCCCAGGTCGAGCGATAACGCGGCCAATTCGCCATCGTCGATCCGCACATCCCATAGCCGCACCAGCAGGCGCAGGGTCGCGGCGGCATCGGCCGATCCACCGCCAATCCCCGACGCCACCGGCAATATCTTGGTCAGCCGGATCGCCGCGCCGCGCTGTTCACCCAGATAGGATTGCAACGCCCGCGCCGCCTTCATGACCAGATTGCCCGGCCCGGCGTCCAGCGCGCCGCCAAACGGCCCGTCGATCATCAGATCGATCGCGCCATCGTCGGTCGCCCGGCCGATCAGCCGGTCGCCATGTTCGGCAAAGACGAACAGGCTTTCCAGCGCATGATAGCCATCGTCCCGCCGTGCCCGCACGTGCAGCGCGACATTGACCTTGGCATAAGCGGTTTCGACAAGCGTGTCGGCCTCAAGCTCCGCGTCATGGTGCGGCATATTCGGGCTTCAATCCTTCCTTGGTCTTGGCGGCGATCCGCGTCGCCACGTCGCCTTCGGCATAAAGTGACGCGGCGCCCCAGGCATAGCGCGCCTCATAGCGGCGACCAGCCGTCCAAAGCGCATCGCCAGATGCTCGTTGATCGTCGTATCGGCGGGTGCGCCAGCGGCGGCCCGTTCCAGTACCGGAACGGCGGCTTTGACGTTCCCGGTCACGAACTGCGCCCAGCCAAGCGAATCGGTGATGGACGGATCTTGCGGCTTGAGCGCGCTCGCCTTCTTGAGCAAGTCGAGCGCCTCCGTGACATTTTGTCGCCGTTCGATCTGCGCATAACCAAGATAGTTGAGGATAACCGGCTCATTGGGGGCCAGCGCCGCGGCGCGTTCCAACACCGCCCGCGCCTCGTCCCAGCGCTCGCCCTGCTCCAGCGCGCTCCCCTCGAACAGCAACAGCGACCATGGCACCACCGCATCGCCAAAACGGGCCTGCGCCGCGCGAAACGCCGCTGCCGCGCCATCGAAATCTTGGTGCTGGGCAAGCAAGCGGCCCAGCCGCACGTGCCGCTCCGACTCCGCATCGGGTTGCGCGGCCATGGTGCGCGCGAGTGCCAGCGCCGCATCTATCTGACCATCGACAGCCAGCGCGTCGACCCGTTCCGCCTGCGCAAGCGCGCCGTACCATCCGGCAGGCGGTACCTTGTCTGTTTCCGCAAGCGCGGCTCCGGCAAAGCCAGCAGATGTCAGCAGCCGGGCCGCAATGATATGATTTTCCGGCGAACCAGGATCGGCAAAGGTCGCAATCCGGGCCAGCCGAAGCGCCAGCCCAAGGCCCTCCCGGTCCGATCCGATATCGACAGCCAGCCGCGCCAGCAGCCGCGCATAGCCCTGAGCCGGGGTCAGCGGCGGAGCCTTTATCTTGCGTCGTGCAATTTCGGCCCGCGCTTGCGTGAAATGGGCGCCGCCTGGTGGCAGCAACAGCAAGGCTTCCGCCTTGGCTTTGCGTCCTGCCAAGTGTGTCGCCAAGGACAGGCGCAGCGCCGCATCTGCAGGCCGCAGCGCAATCGCCCGGCGCAGCGGCGCCACAGCATCTGCGACATCGCCTGCGTTCAACGCCAACAAAGCCTGATGCTCATCGACATAGCGCTGCGCCAACGCCGCGAAGCGATCCTTCGCGTCGATCGCCAGCGGCACCGCCCGCCCTTCGCCAACACCAATCCAGCTCCGCAGGATGGGACCAAGAAAGGCAAAATTACCCTCCTGCTCCATCCGGTCGGTCAGCGTCGTGGCAGCCGCCCAATCCCGCTGCTCCAGCGCTTCGCCAATCCGCAGCAACGTGCCATCGCGCGGTAAAAGCCCCGCCTGGTCCAGCAAAGCGGCTGATTGCAGCGCCAGCGCTTTGTCCCCGCTCTCCAGCGCCTGGACATAAGCGCGCTGGGCGATTTCCACCCTGTCGGGGTCACGCGCCAACGCTGCGCCATAATGGGCAACGGCCAGGGCGAGTGCGCCGTCACTGTCCGCCAATCGCGCCTGCGCATAGGTGTGCAGCGCGCTTTGCGGATCGACCGATGCCCCGGCGGTGGCCGGGATCATCATCGAGAGAGACAGGAGCAGGCGCTTACATATTGGGATAATTCGGTCCTCCGCCGCCTTCGGGTACGACCCAATTGATATTCTGGGTCGGGTCCTTGATATCGCATGTCTTGCAGTGGACGCAATTCTGCGCGTTGATCTGGAAACGGGGATTGCCCTCTTCCTTGCCCACCACTTCATAGACGCCTGCCGGACAATAACGCTGCGCCGGCTCGTCATAAAGCGGCAGATTATAACTGATCGGGATCGCCGGATCCTTTAGCTGCAGATGAACCGGCTGGTCCTCCTCATGATTGGTGTTCGACAGGAACACCGAAGAGAGGCGATCGAAGCTGACCACGCCATCGGGCTTGGGATAGGCGATCTTGGCGCAGGCGTCCTTGTGCCAGATCTTCTCATTGTCGGGCTTGTGCTTCATCGTGAAGGGCAGGCCAATTTTGAGCGTCCGCATCCACATGTCGATGCCCGCCAGCAACGTGCCGATCGTGCCGCCGAACTTGGCAAGCAGAGGCTCGGCATTCTTGACCAGCTTCAACTCATCGGCAATCCAACTGGACCGCACGGCAGCGTCATAGTCGGCCAGGCTGTCGCTCGTCCGGCCCGCCTGAACGGCGGCGAAAGCGGCTTCGGCCGCCAACATGCCCGACTTCATGGCGGTGTGCGTCCCCTTAATGCGGGGCACGTTCACGAAGCCCGCCGAACAACCGATCAGCGCGCCGCCGGGGAAGTCCAGCTTGGGCACCGACTGCCACCCGCCTTCGTTAATCGCGCGCGCGCCATAGGATACGCGCCGCCCGCCTTCGAGATATTTGCGGATGTCGGGATGCTGTTTCCAGCGCTGAAATTCCTCGAACGGATAGAGGTGCGGGTTGCGATAGCCAAGGCCGACGACGAAGCCCAGCGCCACCTGGCCACCCGCCTGATGATAGAGGAACCCACCGCCATAAGCGTCGGTCAGCGGCCAGCCCTGGCTATGGATCACCAACCCCGGCTGATGCAGCGCGGGATCGATGTCCCACAATTCCTTCATGCCCAGGCCATAGACCTGCGGCTCGCTGTCCGCGTCCAGCGCGAACTGGCGCTTCAGGATCTTGGTCAGGTGCCCGCGCGCGCCTTCGGCAAAGAAAGTATATTTGGCGTGGAGTTCGAGGCCGGGCTGATAATCGCCCTTATGCTTGCCTTCGCGATCGACGCCCATGTCGCCGGTGGCGACACCCTTCACGCTGCCATCTTCATGATAGAGGATTTCGGCGGCGGCAAAGCCGGGGAAGATTTCGACACCCAGCCCCTCGGCCTGTTCGGCCAGCCAGCGGCACAGATTGCCCAGCGATCCGGTGTAGGTGCCCTTATTGTGCATCCAGCCAGGCGTCATGATGTGCGGCATGGTCATCTTGCCGCCTTTCGACAGGAACCAATGCTGGTTGTCGGTCACTGGCGTGTCGGCCAGCGAACAGCCCATGTCGCGCCATTGCGGCAGCAATTCGTCGAGCGCCTTGGGATCGATCACCGCGCCCGACAGAATATGTGCGCCGATTTCAGAGCCTTTTTCCAGTACGCACACCGCGAGTTCCTGACCCGCTTCGCTCGCAAGCTGTTTCAGCCGGATTGCCGCAGACAGGCCGGCCGGTCCTCCGCCGACGATGACGATGTCATAAGGCATCGATTCCCGTTCGCTCATAGTCCCTCCATGATGGCGTCCGGCGGGCTGCACCCCGATCATCCGATCGCCTTATTACTCCAACACTCTATCATCACAGGCGATGAAGCACCTTGACCCCCTCGTCAACCTCTGGCCCTTAGGAGCATATGCGGGGATTAATGCAGGATAAAGCGGTGCTGAGTGCCGACGCTATCTGGCGTGGTGGCGGCTAGCCGGCGTGGAATGCGCGGTGGCGGAAACGCCCGTCAACTGGCTGCGTCCCGTCGCCGTTACGGCATCAGCGGCGCAAACAAATATGCCCAGCGCGCCGCCCGTCGCCAAACCTGTGGATCTGCAGGCCTTTCAGACCTGGCTGGCAAGCGATACCGGCCAGCCAGAGCGGCGTTGGGCGGGCCGCCCGATTTTACCGACCGGGCCGATCGACGCGCCGCTCATGATCGTCACCGACATGCCCGATCCCGCCGATATCGAACAGGGCATGCTGTTGGCCGAACGTGCCGGTGCCTTATTCGATTCGATGTTGCGCGCGATTGGCCTCAACCGCGCGGATTGCTATATGGCTTCCTTGTTTTTTGCTCGACCGCCGGGCGGCATGGTAGAAACCAGCGATATTGCCAGTGCCGCGACGCGCATGGCCACCCATGTCCATCTCGCCCGGCCACGCCGCCTGCTTTTGCTGGGGGATCGGACGATCCGTGCGTTGATACCGACGGGCGGTGGTGAAGCGCCCGATGCTTTACCCGGATTTAACCATGATGGCGGCACTGTGCCCGTTACTGCCACATTTCACCCGCGCCTGTTGCTCACGCAACCGGCGGCCAAAGCGCAATGCTGGCGCGCCCTGCAAAGCCTGATCGAGGAAGACCGTCCGTGATTCGAGCCGCGACCCGCCTGACATGCCTTGCCCTGTTCGCAATGGGCGCAGCCACGGCCTTTTCCGCTTCAGCCGATACGGCCGACACTCTGCCGCCAGCATCGGCGGCGTTGGCCAGTGCGTCGCCGCTGGCCGTGTCGGACGGCGACAAGGCCCGCTATCGCAGCATCTTCGTTGCGTTGCGCGATCAGAAATGGTCCGACGCGCGGGCGATGATCGACGCGCTGGACGCGCAGGATGCTATGCGGCCGCTCGCCCTCTCCGAACTCTATCTCGCCAAGGGATCGCCGAGGGTCGAACTGTTCGACCTGCTTGATCTGGTAAACAAGGCTGCCTGGCTACCCAAGGCCGACCAACTTTCCCGCCTGGCGCAAAAGCGCGGCGCGACCATTTTGCCGACCCTGCCGCAGGTACAGAAGATGGTGTGGCTGGGCGCTGCCCCCCGCCGCGAATATGTTGCAGCGGTCAAGGCCGACATGCTGGCGCAAGCGCTGGCCGGGCAAATCCAGACGTACATCAAAGCGGACAATCCCGTCGGGGCCGAAGCGCTGCTGGCGAGCGGTGAAGCAGGCCTGACCCCTGAAGGCTTGAGTGAAGTGCGCGAGCGGGTCGCCTGGGCCTATTATATCGAAAGCGACGATACCAATGCCCGCCGGATGGCCGCGCGCGCCTTGGAAGCGCGGGCTGGGGGCGATTGGAGCGTACAGGCGCATTGGACCGCTGGTCTGGCTGCCTGGCGTCAGAATGACTGCCGCGCCGCCGCCCCATCCTTCGCCAACGTCGCCGCTCTGGCGGGCAATGCCGACATGCGGGCAGCCGGTGCCTATTGGGCATCGCGCGCCTATATGGTGTGTGGCGAAGCGGAGAAGGTCCAAAATTATCTAAGGCTTGCCAGCCGGTCTGACGAGACCTTCTACGGCCTGCTCGCGCGCGAATCCTTGGGCCTGCCGCTCGGCGCTGCGCCCGTCGCCAGCCGGTTTGGCGCGTCCGAGTGGCAATCGCTCAAGAACAGCCCCAATGCTCGCGCCGCTATTGCGCTCAGCGCCATCGGCGAAACGGCCCGCGCTGAGGAACTGCTACGGCATCAGGCGAAAATCGGTGGCACCAGTCATTATGACGCGCTGATCCGGCTCGCCAGCGCGCTTAGCCTGCCCGAAACCCAGCTTTGGCTCGCCCATAACGGCCCGGCCGGCAAACAGCCGGAAAGTTTCGCCCGCTTTCCCGCTCCCAACTGGCAGCCCGATGGCGGCTGGCGTGTCGATCCGGCGTTGATCTATGCCCACACGCTGCAGGAATCCGGCTTCCGCTCGCAGGTCGTGTCGAGCGCTGGTGCCCGCGGCCTGATGCAGGTGCGGCCCGGCACCGGCAGCGACATGGGGCTGGCGTCAGCCGACCAATTATTCGTGCCATCGACCAACATGGAATTCGGCCAGCGCTATCTGGAAGCGCTGCGCGACATGAGCGCGACCGGCGGTCTGCTGCCCAAGGTAATGGCGGCATACAATGCCGGGCCGGTACCGGTCGAACGTTGGAACAGCGAAGTGAAGGACAAGGGCGACCCGCTGCTCTTCATGGAATCGCTGCCCTATTATGAAACTCGCGCCTATGTGAACATCGTCATGCGTAATTACTGGATGTATCAGATCCAGGGCAAGGGCAGCGCAGATTGCCTGACGGGCATGGCCCAGGGCCTGTGGCCGACCTTCCCCACATCCAAGGGCATGAAGCTGGTGCGGATGAACAAAGTCGATAGCCGCGGCAGCATGGGTGGCGGTTCGGACTGATGCCGATCGACGAAAGCCGCACCTTCCTGCCTGTACGGATCGCTGTACTGACAGTGTCGGACACGCGCGGACTGGCGGATGATCGCTCCGGCGATGCGTTGGTCGAACGGCTGGAAAGCGCGGGCCATATTCTCGCTGGCCGCTATGTCGAGCGCGACGACATGTCCGCCATCGTGGCGCGGCTGCACGCCTGGATCGAAGACCCGGAGATCGACGTGATCCTGACCACGGGCGGCACCGGCGTCACCGGGCGCGACGTCACGCCCGAAGCGGTGGCCCAGGTGCAGGATAAGGAAATTCCGGGCTTCGGCGAACTGTTCCGCTGGCTCAGCTACCAGAAGATCGGCACATCGACGATCCAGTCCCGCGCCACCGCCTGCGTTGCGCGCGGCACCTATATCTTCGCCCTGCCCGGCTCCACCGGCGCGGTGAAAGATGCGTGGGATGGCATATTGGTCACCCAGCTCGACAGCCGATTTCGCCCGTGCAATTTCGTCGAACTGATGCCGCGCCTCAACGAGCGCTGAGAAGACCCTTCCGTGCGGGGATGACAAAAGCGCGTCGCTCTGGCATCCGCCGTCCCAGCACAACAGGGACGGCGTCTTCATGATCAGCATCGGGATTTTCGGGGCCGCGGGCCGCATGGGGCAGGCAATCGCCACAGTCGTGACGGAAGCCGGCTTGACCTTGGCAGGCGGCACTGACCGCACAGATAGCGGCGAGATTGCGCCGGGCGTTGCGATCACGACCGATATAGTGGCGCTGGCACAGGCAAGCGACGTGCTGATCGATTTCTCCGTCCCCGGTGCCCTCTCGGCCCATCTCGATGCCTGCATCGCCGCGCATAAGCCGATCCTGATCGGCACGACCGGGCTGGAGGCTGTTCATCACGCGCTGATCGATCAGGCGGCGCGGGTCATTCCCGTGCTTCAGACTGGCAATACATCGCTCGGCGTCAACCTGCTCGCCGCCTTGGTGGAACAGGCGGCTGCGGGCCTTGGCGACGACTGGGATATCGAAATTGTCGAAATGCATCATCGGCACAAGGTCGATGCGCCTTCTGGGACCGCATTGCTGCTGGGCGAAGCGGCAGCGCGCGGGCGCGGGATAGACCTGGCGGCGCATAGCGAGCGCGGCCGCGACGGCATCACCGGTGCGCGGGCCAAAGGTGCGATCGGCTTTGCCGCCTTGCGCGGCGGATCGGTGGCGGGCGACCATCAGGTCATCTTCGCCAGCAAGGGCGAGCGCATCGAGATCGGCCACCGCGCCGAAAACCGCTCGATCTTCGCGCGCGGCGCGATCAAGGGCGCGCAATGGCTCGCCGACCAGCCCGCCGGGCGCTACGACATGAAAGGCGTGCTGGGCCTCTGACCGCCATGAAAGTCATGACATGAACAAGGCACAGATATTCGACTTTTTTCAGCCGCCTGGCCGAAGCAAATCCGGCGCCGATCACGGAACTGGAATATGGCAACGACTATCAATTGCTGGTCGCGGTCGTGCTGTCGGCGCAGGCGACCGATGCCGGCGTCAACAAGGCCACCCGTGCCCTGTTTCGCGAGGTCACAACGCCCCAGCAAATGGTCGATCTCGGCGAAGAGGCGCTCAAGCAGCATATCAAGACGATCGGCCTGTTCAACGGCAAGGCGAAGAATGTCATTGCCCTGTCGGAGATACTGGTCCGCGATTTTGGCGGGACAGTGCCGCAGGATCGTGACACGCTGACCACCCTCCCCGGCGTCGGGCGCAAGACCGCGAATGTCGTGGTCAACACCGCTTTCGGGCAGGAAGCCTTCGCCGTCGATACGCACATCTTCCGCGTCGGCAATCGCACTGGCCTCGCCCCCGGCAAGACGGTGCTGGCGGTCGAGCTGAAACTGGAAAAGCGCGTGCCGGGACCATTTCGGCGCGACGCGCATCATTGGCTGATCCTGCATGGCCGCTATGTGTGCAAGGCGCGCCGCCCCGAATGCTGGCGCTGCATCGTCGCCGACCTGTGCCGGTTCAAGCCCAAGACTCCCGCACCAAAAGCACCCTCTGCCGCATTGCCGTTATCGCCCGGTTCAGCAGGTAGCGAATAAAAGCACGGGATAGCGCTTGCCAGATCGTCGATTCGGCAAAAGCCAAGGAGAGACAGCATGATCATTTCGCGAGCCTATCACCTCGCCTTCGGCCTCGCCCTGACAGCCGCCGTGACCCCGGCCATCGCCAAGGACAAGCCTGACCCCTATGTGGCGAAGGGCGAGGCGGTCAATTGCATCCCGATCCAACTGATCCGCTCGACCAATGTCCGCGACGACCGCACCATCGACTTCGTCACGAACGGCCGCAAAATCTACCGCAACATATTGCCCAACAGTTGCCCCAGCCTGGGCTTTGAAAAGCGCTTCTCGTACCGGACCAGTATCTCACAGCTGTGCTCGGTCGATATCATCACCGTGTTGTGGAACACAGGGCCTGGCCTGCAACCGGGCGCGAGCTGTGGTCTGGGCAAATTTCAGCCGATGGAAAAGGCTACGAAATAAGACAGGCGCAGATGAATTGAGGCTGGCGCAGGCGTATGGCCTTTGCTAAGCGGCCCTTCTGACCAGCGTCATGCACCCATAGCTCAGCTGGATAGAGCGTTGCCCTCCGAAGGCAAAGGCCAGTGGTTCGAATCCACTTGGGTGCACCATTATTGCTTCACCACATCATGATGCATCGGCGCGAGTTTCGACAGGAACCGGTTTTGCGCCTGGAAATCGATTTTTTCTTCGCGCATCGCCTCTTGAAGCAGTTCGACCAGGCGGTTCATATCTTTCCGCTGCACGCCCAGATCCTTGTGCGCGCTCGCCATATCGCGGCCGCTATAGGAACAGCCTGCATTCAGCAGGTAGCAGAATTGCTCGAACAGCGTCCGGCTGAGCCTCACCTTGTCGTGGCCGACAAAAATCTCGCTGATGATGGGGTCGGCATAGGCGCGAACGACCATGCCATCGACGACGCGCTGAATGCCTTCCTGACCATGAAAGGCGCGGGCCATACCGTCGCCGGTAAAGGGCGTTGTGCCGGCATGGGCCGCGCTTGGCACATAGGGATCGACTGCATCCTCGCCGGGCATGGCATGAGGGGCGGCCTGAAGCAGGAGCAGCGAGAGAATTAGTGACATCATAGAGTCCTTAGAAAGCAGCCTGAAGCGATACGAGTACGCCGCGCTGGCCCTTGACGGTGGCGATCGACCCGAGATCGGCATAGGCGACCGTAGCTGTCAGGTTGCGATGCACCGCAACCGCCGCAAACAGGTCGAACCAGTCATCCTCTCTCGCAATGCCCAGATTGTCGGGCTTGCTGCGAAATTCGCCGCCGATCGCGACGCGGCGCGACAATTGCCATGCCGCTGATCCTTCGAATTGCAGGCCGTAGCTGTCCTGCTTGTCGCCGCCAAAGCCGAGTAAACCCATCTGATTCGCCTTGGTCAATCGGGCGGTGCCCGACAGCAGGATCGAGCGCGATAGGAATAATTTGCTGACCGAGGCGTAATAATCGACGCCTTCGTCATCCTGCGCGCCAATCGCGCGGACGATCGCGCCCTGCCCATTTTTCTTATATTGCGCCCCTACCGCGATGGCGGGCAGCCGGTCATAAACGAGATCGCCCGCAACCCGGAGCTTCGCCCCTATGATGTCCTGCGAAAATGCATAGTCCTTGCCCAAGCCGAGCACGGTGCCGATGTCGTTGGTGTTGAAATTTTGATGCGCATAGCTGAGTTCCAGTCGGTCCCGAATGCCGACCGCGATGCCCGCGCTCCAATAGTCATAATCCTTGACCTCGACCATCGTACCATGGGCGGACAGGCCGATGCCCTCGTCCGTTTCGTTGCCCGCGATCACGGCCCAAGGCGTCAGACCGCCCCCGCTCGCGCCTTCAAGCGACGCGATGCCATTGGTAAGCAGAAGCTTGCCGCCATTTCGAAGCGGTCTGGCGCTCGCGATAGGTGATAGGGACAAGGTAGCAAAAAGCGCCACAGAGGCGGTGAGAAGAAAGCGGATCATGATCCGCGCATTAGCCCAGGATGGTTAAGAAAAATTTGCTGTGATCAGTGGCATGCGTATCGGCATGCGCCTTTCGTCTGGTCATAAGCAATTGTTCAATATTTACCGCTAAACGCCTGCCTATGCCTATTTCACGCCTAGCGCTTATGCTGTTGTCCTGTGCGGCCACGCCAGTCCTTGCTGGCGACCTCAATCTCAAATTGGTCGATGCGGCCGGGCGCCCGGTGAGCGATGCCGTCGTTTCCGTCCGGCCCGCCGGAGGCATCCCCACAGGCCCCATCCGCTTTCCCTGGCCCACCACCATGATCCAGCAGAATGTCGCCTTTGTGCCCCATGTGCTGGTCGTGCCCGTCGGCGCGACAGTGCGCTTCCCCAACAAGGATAAGGTGCGCCATCACGTCTATTCCTTTTCGCGCCCCGCCAAGTTCGAGATCAAATTATTCGGCCAGGACGAGACGCGCAGTTATACGTTCAAGACCGCAGGTGCCGTGGCGCTGGGGTGCAATATCCACGATCAGATGACCGGATTCATCAAGGTTGTGGATACCCCCTTCGCCACCAAGAGCGACGCGGCGGGCGCAGCGCGGATTGCGGGAATGGCGACCGGCACAGCGAAGGTCACGATCTGGCATCCTTTGCTGCGCACCAAGGATAACGAACTGGTGCTTAACATCCCCATTCCGGGCAGCGGTGCGGCCAGCAAGACGGTTCCGTTGACGCTGCGCAGCGCCCGGTGAGCCGCCTTCATGCCATGACGCGACTATGGCGGCGATCCGTCTGGCGACTGCAATCGACGCTGACACTGCGCATGACCCTCTTCTACGGTGTGCTCTTCCTGGGCGTGTCGATGTTGTCGCTTTATGGCACGCGCAAGGCGATCGAGAATTATGCCGAACAATCGATCCGGCGGGAGATGGCCGTCGGCAGCGCCCTGTTCGACCGGATTGCTGCCATGCAGGTTGGTCAGATGGCCCAGGCCGGCAACGTGCTGGCAAGCGACTTCGGGTTTCGCGAAGCAGTCGGCACGAGCGATGCGCCGACAATCACATCGGCGCTCAAGAGCCTGAAGGGCCGCTTCGATTTACAACATGCGCTGTTCGTCAGCATAGATGGCACGGTTGTGGGGCATGTGCCGGGCTTGTCAGCCATGGAGAAGAACCAGTTATTCGATGCACTGGACATGGGCCAGGAACGGGGTATCGCCCGGTGGGGCGGGCAAAGCTATATGGTTGCAGCCTCGCCGGTCCGGGCACCGGTTCTCACAGGATGGGTGATCTTCGCGCGGACGATGGGACCAGCCGACCTCAGGCAGATCGCCCGGCTTTCCTCCATCGACCTTCGTCCCCGCATCCTGCCGCAAGCCGGCTCAAACATTGGCACCGGAGCGGTCAGGGAAATGGCACGCAATGGCGAACGCATCCTGATGCAAGCCCGCGCTGTGCCGACACTGATCGAATCCGCGCCGCAAATATTGGTGCTCGAATATAGCCTGACGCGCGCGTTGCGGGACTATGCGCCTATTTTATGGGCCTTGTTAGGCTTTGGTGCGCTGGGCGCGGTGCTGGCTATCACTGGTGCTTTCATCGCATCGCGCCGACTCGCCCGCCCGATCGTCGCGCTGGAGGCGGCCGCGCGGAAAGTCAGCGCAGGTCAGCATGCCCAAGTGGCGGTTCAGACCCGTGACGAAATCGGCCGGCTGGCGCGCAGCTTCAATCGCATGGTTAACGCGGTGGAAGAACGTGAACGGCAGATTGCCCATATGGCCTTCCACGATCCGCTGACCGGCCTGCCCAACCGAACCTTGCTGCGCGAACAGATTGCACTGACACTGAGCCGTCATGGCAACGCGAACTTTGCGCTCTTCTGCCTCGACCTCGACAATTTCAAGTCGGTGAACGACACGCTGGGCCATCCGACCGGCGATGCGTTGCTTTGCGAGGTCGCCGCGCGGCTGAGTGAAACCTGCCCGCAGGGCCTTGTCGCGCGACTGGGCGGAGACGAGTTTGCCATCATCATGCCCGATGGCAATGGCAACGCCGATCAGATCGGTCGCGCGCTGGTCAAAGCACTGGCGCAACCGTTCGACGTGAACGGCCATCGAATCGTCACCGGCACCAGCATCGGCATCGTGTTCGCGCCGCAAGATGGCCGGGACGCGACCGAATTGCTTAAAAATGCCGACCTCGCGCTACATCGTGCCAAGGATGATGGCAAGGGTAGCCATCGCTTCTTTGAAAGCGCGATGGACGCTGAAGCACAGACACGCCGGGCGATGGAAATCGACCTGCATGACGCGCTGCGCAAAGGCGAGCTGGAACTGTATTTCCAACCCCTGTTCGGCCTGTCGCAGAACCGCGTGACGGCGTTCGAAGCGCTATTGCGTTGGAACCATCCCGAACGTGGCATGGTATCGCCCGTCCAGTTCATCCCGCTGGCCGAGGAAACCGGCCTCATCGTCCCGATCGGCGAATGGGCGTTGCACGAAGCCTGCCGCATCGCTGCAACCTGGGCCGACGACATCCGCATCGCCGTCAATATCTCGCCGGTGCAGTTCCGCAGTGCCACGCTGAACAGCATCGTGTTGCAGGCGCTGGCGCGGTCGGGCCTGGCACCGCAACGGCTGGAACTGGAAATCACCGAAAGCCTGTTCATCGACAATGTCGAAGCTACGCTCGGCTCGCTCCATTCGCTGCGCGCGCTGGGGGTGCGGATCGCGCTTGATGATTTCGGCACGGGCTATTCGTCGCTCAGCTATTTGCGCAGCTTCCCCTTCGACAAGTTGAAGATCGATCGCAGCTTCATCGTCGATCTGTTGGCGCATGACGGCGCGACCGCGATCATTCGCGCCATCACCACGCTGGCCGACGCGCTGGGCATCGAAACCACAGCCGAAGGTGTGGAAAGTAGCGAGCAACTGGAGATATTGCGCGCCGAAGGGTGCAATCAGATCCAGGGCTATTTCTTCAGTCGGCCGATCCCGGCCGGCCAAGTCGCGGCGCTACTCGAAAAGCTTTCGGGTGACAGGATGGCGGCCTGACGTTCGGCTTCCATTTGCATCCGCTGAAGCCAAGACCTACGAACGCCGCCAATGACCACGCCCCCCGACCTCGCCATCCGCCTGCGCCGTGCCAGCTTCAACCGCGCGCTGGCGCAAACCGACCTGCGCACGATCGAAATGCTGCTGGCACGAGACGCGATTCTTGTGACGGGGACGGATAGTGCCGTTCTCGCGGGTCGCAAGGCGCAGATGCTGGCGTGGCGGCGCGAGTTTGCAGCAGCAGAGCGCCTCGTTTACACCCGAACGCCGGACAGCATTACGGCATCGACTGTCGAGCCGATCGCGATGGAGCATGGCCACTGGCAGGGCGTTCTCGCCGCGACCGGAGAACTAAAGGCATCGGGGGTCTATACCGCCAAATGGCGGCAAAGCGGCGAAGACTGGCTGATCGAGGCGGAGATTTACCTCACTCTCGCCTGACGGGGCCGCTTAGTAAGAGCGACCGACGAGCACGCGTTCGACGGCCGTGTTGCCCGTGAAGATGCACGCGCCATCCGCTGCCTGCGCATCGCTCGGTATGTTGCGCAGCGTCAGCTTCTCGCCCTTGAGCCACTGCACCACCTTGTCGAGCGCATCGCCGGTTGGCTTGCTCCACTGCACCAGCGCCCAGCCCGGCTTGGCGCTGGCATCGAAATAGGCCTTGAGCGCGTCCAACGAACTGATCGAGCGATCGATATTGCCGTCGAGCCGTCCCTTGGCATCGGCGAACAACGCTTGCTGAATGTCGGCCAGCATGGTGGTGGCACCGGCGACGAAGTCCCCCTTCGCCACGATCTGGCTGTCGAGCTTGCCATCTTCGCGATAGAGCCGATCGCGGCGAATGACCGAGACATTGCCGCCCGCCACATCGCGCCCGCCCACTTCGATGACGATCGGCGCGCCCTTCTTGACCCAGCCCCAGCGCTTGGTCGCGGCCTTGGCCGGACGCTTGTCGAGCAACGCACGAACCGGCTCACGAAAGAGGTCGAGCGCGTTCAACTGGCCGACCAGATCGGTGCAATAATCAACGATGGCCGCATCTTCGTCATTGTCGCGCAGCATCGGCACGACAACGATCTGATAGGGCGCGACGCGCGGCGGCACGCGCAGTCCATCATCGTCGCCATGGACCATGATAAGGCCACCGATCATCCGCGTCGACATGCCCCAGCTGGTGGTCTGGGCCAGTTCCTGCTGCCCTTCGGCATTTTGAAACTTGATATTCTGCGCCGCAGAAAAGGTCGTGCCCAGGAAATGCGAGGTGCCGGCCTGAAGCGCCTTGCCATCCTGCATCATCGCTTCGATCGAATAGGTGGCAACCGCGCCGGGGAAACGCTCATTTTCGGGCTTCTCACCCGCGATCACCGGCATGGCGACGCATTCCTCGGCGAAGCTACGATAGACTTCGAGCATCTTCATCGTTTCTTCCAGCGCCTCATCCACGCTGGCGTGCGCCGTATGCCCCTCCTGCCAGAGAAACTCGGTGGTGCGCAGGAACATGCGGGTGCGCATTTCCCAGCGCACGACATTGGCCCACTGGTTGATAAGCACGGGCAAATCGCGCCACGACTGGACCCAGCGGCTGAACGCCGCACCGATCACCGTTTCCGACGTAGGGCGCACGACCAGCGGCTCTTCCAGCTTTGCATCGGGATCGGGCACCAGCTTGCCGTCCTTCTGGATCAGCCGGTGATGCGTGACGACCGCCATTTCCTTGGCGAAGCCGTCCACATGCTCGGCTTCCTTCTCGAAATAGGAGAGCGGAATGAACAGCGGAAAATAGCAATTTTCGTGGCCCGTCGCCTTGATCCGTTCGTCCAGCAATTTCTGGATGCGTTCCCAGATGCCATAGCCCCATGGCCGGATGACCATGCAGCCGCGCACGCCGCTTTCCTCGGCCAGGTCGGCCTCGGTGATGACGGCCTGATACCAAGCGGAAAAATCCTGTTCGCGGGTGACGGAAAGGGCGTGCTTCACGGGGTCGGGCCTTAGGCTAGAAACGGAAAGGAATGGCGCGCCATAGGGCAAGCGCGCTACGCCTGTCGACCCCTGAGCATGGCGATAGAGTCAGGCGGCGACGCCCAGCCGATCAAGCCAGGCGCGTGCCTGTTTGGGTTCGCCGACGGCGTCCGACGATACAGGTCCACGCGCAGCCATGAAATCCTGGTGTAGGGCGAACGGCTCTAACCCCAATGTGGCGCGCAGATCGCCTATCTCGTCGGCGGTGTCGCAAAGGTCGGCCACGATCGGTGCCGTCTTGGCCCGCGCCGCCTTGTCCTTCTGATGATCGAACAGGCCCCATTTGCCGCTGGCGGTCGTCTGAAGCGCGGCGATCAGTGCCTCGCGATAGGCAAGTTCCAGTTCCTCGCGGCGAACGTCGAGCCGCTCCAACCGATCCGCCTTCGCCATGGTCCCGTCCAACCCTCTCGTTCAGCTCAACTTGTCGATCTTCGCGTTTAACGCCGCCAGTTGCGCCTTGAGCGCAGCAATCTCGTCATCTTTGCTGCCGTCGGTCGCGGTCGGTGCGAGCGTCGCACCGGGAACGCCCGGAATGCCCGGCACGCCATTGCCAAAGGCAGTGGCGGCCGCTTCAAACATCTGCAGATTGCGCTTGGCGATCTCAGCCAGCGGGCCGCCGCCAAAGGCACCCTTCATAGCTTCCTGAAATTGCTGCTGGTTCTTGCGGAAGGCATCCATCGAGGATTCCAGATATTGCGGCACCATCGACTGCATGGAATCGCCATACATGGAAATAAGCTGGCGCAGGAAGTTGACCGGCAGCATGTTGGTGCCACGCTGCTCTTCTTCCATGATGATCTGGGTCAGGACATTATGGGTGATGTCCTCGCCCGACTTGGCATCGACCACCGTGAACTCGCGCCCTTCGCGGGTCATCTGCGACAATAGGTCGAGCGTGATATAGCTGGAAGTTTCGGTATTATAGAGCCGCCGGTTGGCGTACTTCTTGATAATCACCGGATCGGATTCGTTGACCACCTTAGATTTGGACATGAAAACCTCTCCCTCAGAACCTTATACCGCAGTAGCACAAGGCCATGTCGCACCGCAACATGGCCCGCGGCCATTACCCCTTTTTCTCAATATTTTATGGCGCGAGACAGAGGGTGATCCTGAACTGCGCCGCCGCGCGTTCACAGGCCTGCGCCGCTATCAGGAGGCGCAGCGCCCTCCAACCCCGCCCGCGCCCGACTGCGTGGCGGCCGTGGGAAGCGCTCGATTGCTGCGCTATGGAGTTGAAAATGGGCGTGCGCCCGTGGTGTTCATCCCCTCGCTGATCAATCCGCCCCAAGTGCTGGACCTGTCGGAAAGCCGGTCGATGCTGCGCCATATCTGTGCAGCAGGGCATGACGCCTATCTAGTCGATTGGGGCGCGCCAACGCGCGGCGATGCGGCGATGGGACTGGACGGGCATGTGACGGAACGTTTGCTACCGTTGCTCGCCAGCCTGCCGCGCCCGCCCATTCTGGTCGGCTATTGCCTCGGCGGCACGTTGGCGATTGCTGCGGCAATGCTGCGGGAGGTAACGGCCGTGGTCGCGATCGCTTCGCCATGGGCTTTCGATGGCTTCGCAGATGCTGACCGGCAAGAGATCGGCATTTTGTGGCGGAATGCCAAAGCGATGTGCGAGCGCTTGGGCTATGTACCGATGGAAGTGCTGCAATCGGGTTTCTGGGCGATGGATCCCAAGCGCACCATTCAGAAATATGCGGCCTTCGCGGATATGGCGGAAGGGTCGGACGCGGCGCGCGCGTTCCTGGCGGTCGAGGATTGGGCCAATGAAGGCGCGCCGCTTACTTTCGCGGCGGCCCGCGACCTGTTCGATGATCTTTATGCCGGCAATGCGACCGGCGAAGGGCGATGGTCGGTAGGCGGTCAGATGATCAATCCCAAAGCCCTGCCCTGCCCCAGCCTCTCGATCCGCTCGACCACCGACCGCATCGTGCCCGCCGCCGCCGCCCCTAATCTGGCCGAACAACGCAGCCTCGCACTGGGCCATGTCGGCATGGTTGTGGGCGGCCGGGCACGCCCATTGCTGTGGGATCCGCTGTCCGATTGGCTTTCCAGCCATGGCGGATGATGCTATGGGCGCGGGCGAAAACAACCCCTGTCATTAGAGGATCAGCCTTTGTCAGACATCGTGATTACAGCCGCGAAGCGCACCGCCGTCGGCAGCTTCATGGGCGCTTTCGGATCGACTCCCGCGCATGAACTGGGTCGCCAGGCGATCCTCGCCGCCCTGGCGCAGGCCGGTGTCGCGCCGGAGGAAGTGGACGAAGTTATCCTGGGCCAAGTGCTGAGCGCAGGCCAGGGCCAGAACCCGGCGCGTCAGGCCGCCGTCAATGCGGGCATCCCGGTCGAGCGGACCGCCATCGGCATCAACCAGTTGTGCGGTTCCGGCCTGCGCGCGGTGGCGCTGGCGGCGCAGGCGATCCGCGCGGGCGACGCGAACATCATGGTCGCGGGTGGACAGGAAAGCATGTCGCTAGCCCCGCATGCGCAATATCTGCGTGGCGGCAGCAAGATGGGTAATGTCAGCCTAATCGACACCATGATTCACGACGGCCTGACCGATGCCTTCAACAATTATCATATGGGCATCACTGCCGAAAACCTGGCGGAGAAATATCAGATCAGCCGGGAAGCGCAGGACGCCTTCGCCGTCGCCAGCCAGAACAAGGCGGAAGCCGCGCGCGCTTCGGGTCGCTTTGCCGACGAAATCGTGCCGATCACGATCAAGGGTCGCAAGGGCGACACGATCGTCGATGCCGACGAATATATCCGCGCGGGAGCAACGATCGAAGGCATGCAGGCGCTGCGCCCGGCCTTCAAGAAGGACGGCAGCGTGACCGCAGGCAATGCGAGCGGCCTCAATGATGGCGCTGCTGCGCTGGTGCTGATGACCGCTGATGCCGCCGCCAAGCGCGACGCGACCATCCTGGGCCGGATCGCCGGTTTTGCGACCTGCGGCGTCGATCC
The DNA here is from genome assembly GCF_000588875.1 of Sphingobium sp. Ant17. Taxonomy (GTDB): domain Bacteria; phylum Pseudomonadota; class Alphaproteobacteria; order Sphingomonadales; family Sphingomonadaceae; genus Sphingobium. The sequence goes on along the minus strand of NZ_JEMV01000008.1, from coordinate 54,107 downwards.
CTCGATCATGGGCATCGGCCCGGCCCCGGCCAGCCGCAAGGCGCTGGAGAAGGCAGGCTGGTCCGTCGCCGATCTCGACCTGATCGAAGCCAATGAGGCTTTTGCGGCGCAGGCGCTGTCGGTCGGCCAGGAACTGGGTTGGGATGCGGAGAAAGTCAACGTCAATGGCGGCGCGATCGCCATCGGCCATCCGATCGGCGCTTCGGGCGCGCGGGTGCTGACGACGTTGCTTTACGAAATGGCCAAGCGCGATGCGAAAAAGGGTCTCGCGACCCTGTGCATCGGTGGCGGCATGGGCGTGGCGATGTGCATCGAGCGCTGATGCGGCGTAATACCATCCGTCCGTGATGCTGACTCACGTGGGGGATTCCCAAAGCGGCGAAACTATGAATCTATGTCTTCGGGTTGGAGGGCATTGTCATGGGTGCAGCGATTGGATTGCGAGACGACTTTGATGCAGCGGGCTTGAGGCGACTGGCGCGGACGACAAAGAGCGCGAACCAGGGACGCCGACTGCTAGCTTTGGCGGAAATCTATGATGGCGCGAACCGCAGCGATGCCGCGCGCATCGGCGGAGTGACCCTGCAGATCGTGCGGGATTGGGTGRTGCGGTTCAACGCCCGAGGTCCAGCSGGYCTCCTTGACGGCAAGGCCCCAGGCAAGCCGCCCTTGCTGAATGATATCCAGCGCCAAGCGCTCGCGGAGGTCGTTGAAAGTGGACCGATACCAGCGATCCATGGAGTTGTGCGTTGGCGGCTGATCGACCTGGCGCGGTGGCTTCATGACGAATTTGGGGTGTCTCTGACGGAAACGACCGTAGGGCGAGAATTGAAAAAGCTGGGCTATGTCAAATTGACGGCACGCCCACGTCACCATGCCCAGAACGAATATGCGATGGAGGACTTCAAAAAGGGGGCTTTGCAGCCGAGCTGGCAAAGATTAAAGCCGCCCTCTCGCGCGACACGCCCATAGAGGTATGGTTCCAGGACGAGGCCCGTATCGGCCAGAAAAACAAGATCACCCGCCGCTGGGCCAGGCGCGGCACCCGGCCTTCAGCGCCCAAGGATCAGAGGACCAAATCAGCCTACATGTTGGGCTACGCCCGCCTTCGGCCCGGCGTTATCTGCCCTGAGCTTGGCAAGGGCGCTGGCTTGGTCCTGCCCTTCTGTAATACCCAGACCATGTCGCTGCACCTGGCGGAGATATCGCTCGCTATCGAACCAGGTGCCCACGGCGTGCTGCTGATGGATCAGCCGGATGGCACATGACCGGGAAGCTGGAAGTACCCGATAATATCAGCATCGTTCCGSTGCCGCCAAAATGTCCTGAACTCAACCCGGTCGAAAATATCTGGCAGTTCATGCGCGATAACTGGCTATCCAACCGCATCTTCACGTCCCACGACAACATCGTCGACCTTTGCTGCGAAGCCTGGAACAGGCTGATCGATCAGCCCTGGCGCATCATGACAATTGGACGCCGCAAATGGGCACGTGGGTCGTGATCAATGCAGGTTGGTATAAGTTTGAAAAAGGGGCCGCCGCTCCCCTCGGAGCGGCGGCCCCTTTTTTTTACTAGATGTGATTTAGCGACAGCCCCAGGACATGGGGCCGCGCGCTATTCCATCTCCAATATGACCGCATCGACCGCCAGGCTGTCGCCTTGGGCAGCGGAAACGCTTTTCACCGTGCCCGCCTTTTGCGCGCGCAGAATATTTTCCATCTTCATCGCTTCGATCACGGCGAGCGGCTGACCGGCCTCGACCTTGTCGCCCGCCCCCACATGCAGCGCGACCAGCAGGCCGGGCATCGGGCAGATCAGGTAGCGCGACAAGTCTGGCGGGATCTTCTCGATCATGTGCGCAGCATAGGGTGCAGCATGGGCGGGCAGGATACGCAGCTTGTGACTCGCGCCATGCGCTGTCAGGACGAAGCCAGCGCGGGTCGGGGCGATCTTCACCGCCAGCTCCTCGTCGCCGAACTCCGCTTCGATCAGACGATCGCCGGGCGTATATTCCAGCGCCATGTCGAGCGCCTCCCCATCGACGGTGACATCATCGCCGTCGATTTCCACATCATGGACGCTGTCGCCGATCTTGACCTGCCACCCTGTCGGCGGCGGCAAGCGCTTGCCCAACTGGCCGTCTATGCGGCGGGCGCGGTCGGCCTGGGCCATGGCGGCAAAGGCACCGATCGCGGCGAGCCGCTGCAGCAATTCGGGCGATGCAGGCGCGCCCTGGAATCCGTCGGGATATTCCTCCGCGATGAAGCCTGTCGTGATATTGCCGGAGCGGAAGCGCTCATGCTGCATCAGGGCGGAGACGAAATCGATATTATGGCCCGGCCCCTCGATCTCGAATTTGTCGAGTGCTTCGATCTGCTTGTCGATGGCTTCCAGACGGGTGGGTGCCCAGGTGATCAGCTTGGCGATCATCGGGTCGTAGAACATCGAGACTTCGCCGCCTTCGACCACGCCGTCATCGACGCGGATCAGTGCGCCGCTTTCGTCGGTGCCGGTTTCAGGCGGATTATAGCGAACGAGCCGACCGGTCGATGGCAGGAAGCCGCGATAGGGGTCTTCGGCATAGACGCGGTTCTCGATCGCCCAGCCGTTAATCTTGACGTCATCCTGGGTGAAGGTCAGCGCCTCGCCATTGGCGACGCGGATCATCTGTTCGACCAGATCGATGCCGGTGATTTCCTCGGTCACGGGATGTTCGACCTGCAACCGGGTGTTCATTTCGAGGAAGTAGAAGCCCTCCCCGGTCGTGTCCGCACCGCTGACGATCAGTTCGACGGTCCCGGCGCTGAAATAGCCGACCGCGCGGGCGAGCGCGACACACTGCTCGCCCATCGCCTTGCGCATCTTGGGCGTGACGAAGGGCGACGGCGCTTCCTCGACCACCTTCTGGTGGCGGCGTTGGATCGAACATTCGCGTTCATTGAGGTAAACGATATTGCCGTGCTGATCGCCCAATATCTGGATTTCGATATGGCGCGGGCTTTCGATGAACTTCTCGATGAAGACGCGATCGTCGCCGAAGCTGGCCAGGCCTTCGCGCTTGGTCGCTTCAAAGCCTTCGCGGACATCCTGTTCATTATAAGCGAGGCGCATCCCCTTGCCGCCGCCGCCCGCCGATGCCTTCATCATCACCGGATAGCCGATCTCGTTCGAGATTTTGACGGCATGGTCTGTGTCGTCAATGACGCCGACGAAGCCCGGTACGACATTGACGCCCGCTTCCAGCGCGAGCTTCTTGGACTCGATCTTGTCGCCCATCGCGGCGATGGCATTGGCGGGCGGGCCGACGAAGATGATGCCTTCCGCGTCCAGCGCCTTACGGAAGCTCTCGCGTTCGGAGAGGAAGCCGTAGCCGGGGTGGACCGCGTCTGCGCCGGTCTGCTTGCACGCTGCGATGATCTTGTCGGCGATCAGATAGGATTGGGCGGCGGGGGACGGGCCGATATGCACCGCCTCGTCCGCCATCAGCACATGCAGCGCGCGCGCATCAGCATCGGAATAGACCGCGACGGTCTTGATACCCATCTTCTTGGCCGTGCGCATAACACGACACGCAATTTCGCCACGGTTCGCGATCAGGATTTTGGTGATTGCCATATTATTCCCTGTCCCAGTCCTATCCTATCAGCGTTCGGGCTGAGCCTGTCGAAGACCCGTTCTTCGTCTCGAAAAGACAAGCAGCCCTTTGAAAAGCTCAGGGCGAACGGGTATATTTCTTAATCGCCGTGCATGAACATGCCCGACTGCAACATTATCCAACCAAGGCCGGTAAACACGATCATCAACAGAACGATCATCAGCCAAGCCGTCAATTGACCGCCTCCTTACATTCAACCGTCATGCCGGACTTGATCCGGCATCCCGCTTTCTTCTTGCGCAACGCCAGAAGAACAGCGGGACCCCGAATCAAGTCCGGGGTGACGGAGGTGGGCGCGCAAATCATTCCGCTGCCACAGCCTCCATCGCGACATTCACCTCGGCCTGCATCGGCACCACGCCCAGCTTCGCGAACAGCGCCGCATCGGCATTGTCGCCCGCATTCGCCGTCGTCAGCAGCTTGTCGCCGGTGAAGATGCTGTTCGCGCCCGCCATGAAACACAAAGCCTGGCAAGCATCCGACATGCTTTCGCGCCCAGCGCTTAGCCGCACCATGCTCTCCGGCATCACGATCCGCGCCACCGCAACGGTGCGCACGAACTCGATCTCGTCGATCTTGGCGAGCGGTGTGTCGGCCAGCATATTGCCCAGCACCGTACCCTTGACTGGCACCAGCGCGTTGATCGGCACGCTCTGCGGATGGGTCGGCAGCACGGCCAGCGCGTGCAGGAAGCCGACGCGATCCTCCCGCGTCTCACCCATGCCGACGATCCCGCCGGAGCAGACATTGATCCCCGAATTGCGGACATTCTCCAGCGTTTCGAGCCGGTCATCAAAGGTCCGGGTGGTGATCACCTTCTCATAATGTTCGGGCGAGGTGTCGATATTATGGTTGTAATAATCGAGGCCCGCATCGGCCAGAACCTTGGCCTGGCTTTCGCTGAGCATCCCCAGCGTCATGCAGGTTTCCATGCCCATCTGGCGCACGCCCTGCACCATCTGGACGATAGCGGGCATGTCCCGCTCCTTGGGATTGCGCCACGCCGCGCCCATGCAAAAGCGCGAGCTGCCCGCGTCCTTGGCCTGCGCCGCGGCTTGCATCACCGCCTGCACGCTCATCAGCTTTTCGGCCTTGAGACCGCTTTCCGCCGAAGCCGACTGGTTGCAATAGCCGCAATCCTCCGGGCAGCCGCCGGTCTTGATCGACAACAGAGTGGAAAGTTGCACTTCGTTGCGCGGGAAATTAGCGCGATGGATCGACTGCGCTTCGAACATCAGGTCGGCGAACGGCAGGTCAAACAGCGCCGCTATTTCGGCGCGGGTCCAGTCGGTGCGGGCGGTTGTCACGGCGTTCATTGCCCAACTCCGTTCAGGCTGAGCGAAGTCGAAGCCGTCCGCTGAGCGGAGCGAAGCATGTAGCCTTCGACAAGCTCAGGCTGGTCCTTCGACAGGCTCAGGACGAACGGATTTAAAGTCATCATTATGCGGCATCCTCCACCGGGGGCATGTTGTGGCCGAGGAGGCGCAGCACGTCGGCGGCGCATTCCACGACATTGGAGCCGGGTCCATAAATGCCCTGAACGCCCGCGTCACGGAGGAAGTCGTAATCCTGCGGCGGGATGACCCCGCCTGCAATGACCTTGATGTCGTTGCGGCCCGCTTCGCGCAGTTTGGCGATGAGGTCGGGGATCAGCGTCTTGTGACCCGCCGCCAGCGACGACGCGCCCACCACATCGACGTCGCTTTCCAGCGCCAGCACCACGGTTTCTTCGGGCGTCTGGAACAGCGGTCCCGACACCACGTCGAAGCCCATGTCGCCAAATGCCGACGCGATCACGTTGCGCCCCGGTCGTGCCCATCCTGCCCCATCTTGGCGACGAGGAGTTTGGGTTTGCGACCGAGGCGCCGCTCGACGGCCTGCACGCCGTCAAGAACCTGTTGCCAGCGGCTGTCACCCGCATAAGGCGCGCTGTAGACGCCCTTTACCGGCGTCGGCTGGGTGCCGTAGCGATCGAAACTTTCCTCCATGGCGGAGGAAATTTCGCCCAGTGTCGCGCGGGCGCGGGCCGCTTCTACGGCAAGGGCGAGAAGATTATTGTCGAGACTGGAGGCTTCGCCGCACCGTCGCGCAACGCTTGCAAGGCGGCTTCGCATTTTGCGCTGTCGCGCTCCGCCTTCACCCGGTTGATGCGAGCGATCTGGCCTTCGCGCACCTTGGCATTGTCGATGTCGAGCGTTTCGAGGAAATCCTCGGTCGCCAAACGGTATTTATTAACGCCGACAATGACGTCATCGCCGCGATCGACCCGCGCCTGCCGCGCTGCCGCCGCCGTCTCGATCATCGCCTTGGGCCAGCCTGCCGCAACGGCCTTTGCCATGCCGCCATCAGCCTGCACCTTTTCGATGATCGCCCAGGCTTCATCGACCAGTTGCTGCGTCAGCGCCTCGACATAATAGGAGCCACCCAGCGGATCGACCACCTTGGTCATCCCCGTTTCTTCCTGGATCACGATCTGCGTATTGCGCGCGATGCGGGCGGAGAAATCGGTGGGTAGCGCGATGGCTTCGTCCAGCGCATTGGTATGCAGCGATTGCGTGCCGCCCAGCATCGCGGCCATCGCCTCGATCGTGGTGCGCATGACATTGTTATAGGGGTCTTGCTCGGTCAGCGACACGCCGCTGGTCTGGCAATGCGTGCGCAGCATCTTGGAGCGCTCATCCTTGGCACCCAGCTCGGTCATCGCCCGGTGCCACAGCACCCGCGCCGCACGCAGCTTGGCGATCTCCATGAAGAAATTCATGCCGATGGCGAAGAAGAAGCTCAGGCGTCCGGCGAACTTGTCGATGTCCAGCCCTGAAGCGACGCCATATTTCACATATTCCATGCCATCAGCGATGGTGAAGGCCAGTTCCTGTACCTGCGTCGCACCGGCTTCCTGCATATGATAGCCGGAAATGGAGATGCTGTTGAACTTAGGCATCTCGCGCGAGGTGTAACCGAAAATGTCGCTGATGATCCGCATCGAGGGTTCGGGCGGGTAGATATAGGTGTTGCGGACCATGAACTCCTTAAGGATGTCGTTCTGGATGGTCCCGTCGAGCAATTTGCGGTCGACGCCCTGCTCCTCGCCCGCAACGATGAAGAAGGCAAGGATCGGGATCACCGCCCCGTTCATCGTCATGCTGACCGACATCTGGTCGAGCGGAATGCCGTCGAACAGGATCTTCATATCCTCGATCGTGTCGATCGCGACCCCTGCCTTGCCGACATCGCCGGTTACGCGCGGATGGTCGCTGTCATAGCCGCGATGGGTGGCGAGATCGAATGCGACCGACAGCCCCTTCTGCCCGGCGGCGAGGTTACGGCGGTAGAAGGCGTTGGATTCTTCGGCGGTGGAGAAGCCCGCATATTGACGAATAGTCCAGGGCCGCCCGGCATACATGGACGCCCGCACGCCCCGCGTGAACGGCGCAAAGCCCGGCAAGCCCGGATCGACGGTCACGTCCTGCGCCGTGTAGAGCGGCTTGACCGCAATCCCTTCCGGGGTCGCCCAGGTCAAATCCTTGCCCTTCACTTCCTTGGCGGCAGCGGCGGCCCAGTCGTCCAGCGTCGGCTTGTCGGTCATCGTTCAATCTACCCTGCTCCCTCCCCCTTAAGGGGGAGGATACGAAGGCTTGTCAGCTTGTCTGACTAGCCGAAGTTGGAGAGGGTGTTCGACCCATCGGGCGTCGTACCCCCTCTCCGCTGCCACTAAGGATCTGCTGCGCAGCCCCAAGTCTCGCTGCCTCCCCCCGCCGGGGGGAGGTTTTCATGCCTAGTGCCCGCCCTTCGGCGTCTCCATAATCTCGGTCAGCACCCCGTTCATATCCTTGGGATGCACGAAGAAGATCAACGTCCCATGCGCGCCAATCCGCGGCTCGCCCAGCACCCGCTTCCCCAAGCCTTCAAACCACGTCTTCGCTTCGTGAATATCGGCCACTTCATAGCACATATGATGCTGCCCCCCGGCCGGGTTCTTGGCGATGAAGGCGGTGATCGGCGAGCTTTCATCGAACGGCTCGATCAACTCGATCTGCGTCCCCACCGTGCCATTCTCGCCCGGTGTATCGACAAAACACACCTTCACGCCCTGCGCAGGCAGGTCGAACGGCGCGTGGATATTCGTCGCGCCCATGACATCGCGATAATAAGCGATGCTCTTTTCGAGCTGGGCGTAGCGACGCCGATATGGTTGAGACGACCGAGTTTCATCATGCGTTCCTAAACTTCGTCATTCCCGTGAAAGCGGGAACCCATCTCCCACACCATCCTAAGGCGCGATGCCCGGAGATGGCTCCCCGCCTTCGCGGGGATGACGGGCCTTAGTTAAAGCGGAATATTGTCATGCTTCTTCCACGGATTCTCCAGCGCCTTGTTGCGCAGTTTCCGCAGGCCCAGCGCGATCCGCTTGCGCGTCGAATGCGGCTGGATCACCTCGTCGATGAAGCCCTTTGACGCGGCCACAAACGGGTTAGCGAAGCGCGCTTCATATTCCGCTGTCCGTTCGGCAATCTCGTCCGCCGTACGCCCGCGGAAGATGATTTCCACCGCCCCCTTGGCTCCCATCACCGCGATCTCCGCCGTCGGCCAGGCGTAGTTCAAATCGCCGCGCAGATGCTTGGACGCCATCACGTCATAGGCGCCGCCATAGGCCTTGCGGGTGATGATGGTGATCTTGGGCACGGTCGCTTCGGCATAGGCGAACAGCAGTTTCGCGCCATGTTTGATGATGCCGTTATGCTCCTGCGCGGTCCCCGGCAGGAAGCCCGGCACGTCAACCAACGTCACGATCGGTATCTCGAACGCATCGCAGAAACGCACGAAGCGCCCGGCTTTCTTGGACGAGTTGATGTCCAGCACGCCCGCCAGCACGAAGGGCTGGTTGGCGACGATGCCAATCGTCCGCCCCTCGACCCGGCCAAAACCGCAGAGGATGTTACCTGCGTGCGATGGTTGCACCTCGAAGAAATCGCCTTCGTCCACGATCTTGCGGATGAGTTCGTGCATATCATAGGGCTGGTTCGCGTTGGCCGGGATCAGCGTGTCGAGGCTCGGCTCGATCCGGTCCCACGGGTCCGCGCTCGGCCGCTCCGGCGCCGGCTCCTTGTTCGACGCGGGCAGGAAGTCCACGAAATCACGCACTGCCAGCAGCGCCTCGATATCATTCTCGAACGCCACGTCCGCGACGCCCGACTTGGTCGTATGCGTCACCGCGCCGCCCAGTTCTTCCTGGGTCACGACCTCGTTCGTCACCGTCTTGACCACGTCCGGGCCGGTCACGAACATGAAACTGCTATCCTTCACCATGAAGATGAAGTCGGTCATGGCAGGCGAATAGACCGCGCCGCCCGCGCACGGCCCCATGATCACGCTGATCTGCGGCACCACACCCGACGCCAGCACATTGCGCTGGAAAATCTCGGCATAACCGGCGAGCGACGCCACGCCCTCCTGAATCCGCGCACCGCCGCTATCGTTCAGGCCGATGACAGGAGCGCCGACCTTCAGCGCCATGTCCATGATCTTGCAGATTTTCATCGCGTGCCGTTCGGACACCGCGCCGCCATAGACGGTGAAGTCCTGACTGAACACGAACACCAGCCGACCGTTGATCGTGCCCGATCCGGTGACCACGCCATCGCCGGGGATATGCGCTTCATCCATGCCGAAATCGACGCAATTATGCTCGACATACATGTCGAGCTCTTCAAAACTATCCTCGTCCAGCAACACCTCGATCCGCTCGCGCGCGGTCAGCTTGCCTTTGCCATGCTGGGCATCGATGCGTCGCTGCCCCCCGCCCATGCGCGCGCCTTCGCGCTTGGCTTCAAGCTGTTCGATAATGGCGAGCTTCGACATAGGCATATCTCTCCGGTCAGTGCGCGGACGGCTTATAGCGGCTCTGTCCCAAGCTTTGCGATTTTTCGCAAATGTAAATTTGCTAATTTGCAAATCACGACTTCGCAAATTAGGAATGGGCATATCAAAACCTCCGTTCGTCCCGAGTAGCCGCTGAGCTTGTCGAAGCGGCGTATCGAAGGACAGCCAGTGCAGTGCGATCCCTTCGATACGGGCCTTCGACTTCGCTAAGTCCCTACTCAGGGCGAACGGTGCAGGGTGGGCATAGGGAACTCCAATATGGCACGCGGCAATCGTATCTTTGCAGGACCACGGCTGCGCCAGTTGCGCCTCGACCATCGCATGGATCAGGCAACGATGGCGCAAGCGCTGGGCATCTCCGTGTCTTACCTATCCCAGATGGAAAATGACGACCGGCCGCTGACGGCCAAGGTCAAGGCGGCGCTGGCCAATGCCTTTCCGACCGACTGGGCCAGTTTCGACGCGCGGGAGGATGAGCAGATGCTGGGCGCCTTCACCTTCGCGCTCAGCCATCCCGAACTGCCCGGCGTCGCGCTGGAGCCGGAGCGGATCGAGAAATTGCATCTTCAATTCCCGGAGTTTGCGGCGCGCTATCTCGACCTCTATAACGCGCATCTGCGGGCCAACGAGCGCATCAACATGATCGAAGAAGCGATCGCCAACGACAGCACGGTGCAGGCGAGGCTGCCGTGGGAAGCGGCGCGCGACTGGTTTCATGAAGCGGGCAATTATGTCCACAGCATCGATTGCCTGGCAGAGGATATGGCCGCCAGCTTCACCGCCGGGCATATTCTGGAGAAGGGAGCTCTGGACGAAGGCATGCTGGTTGAAGCACTGGCACGGCGGCATGGCATCGAAACGCTGATCGCGGATACGCCCGACAGCGCGCTGCGATCCTATACCAGCAGCACCAAGCGGCTGTTCGTCAATGCGGCGCTGCCGACCGAGAGCCGCAAATTCATGCTGGCACACCAGCTCATGATGCTGGAGGGTCAGGCCGTGATCGCCGATGTTGTGAGCAAGGCAGGATTGCCCGTGACTGGGGCAGACCGGCTGCTGGCCATAGGCCTTGGCAATTATGCGGCGGGCGCGCTGCTCATGCCCTATGCCGCTTTCCGCGAGGCTGCCCGCACGATGCGCCACGATATAGACCGGCTCGCCCGCACCTTCGGCGTCAGCTTCGAGCAGGCCTGCCATCGGCTTTCGACGCTCCAGCGGCCGGGGCTGCGCGGCATCCCTTTCTTTTTCTGCCGGGTCGACATGGCGGGCAACATCACCAAACGGCACAGCGCCACCCGCTTGCAATTCGCGCGGTTTGGCGGGGCCTGCCCCTTGTGGAACGTGCATGAGGCAGTGGCGATTCCTGACCGGATCAACGTGCAACTGGGCGAAACGCCCGATGGCGTGCGGTACGTCTCCATGGCCAAGGGGCTGGTAAAGCCATCGGGCAGCTATAGCCGGACGCCGCGCCGCTTTGCCGTGGTGCTGGGGTGCGAGACGGCCCATGCGGCGAACTTCGTCTATGCCGATGGCCTGCAACTGGACGTCGAGGGCGCAGCGACGCCGATCGGCATCACCTGTCGCCTCTGTTCGCGCCAAAGCTGCGACCAGCGCGCCTTTCCGCCCGCCGATCGGCCGATCCATGTCGACCCGGACAATCGGCAGATCGTGCCCTACTGGATTGGCTGAATGATAGCGTTAGGGCTTGGTCCCCTGGCCGTCGTGCAATTTGGCCCACAAGCCCGCCGTACCCGCTTCCTGCGCCTTCATCGTGAACTGGGCGGCGACCAGCCAGCCCTTGATCGGGCGCATAGGTAAAATGGTGGTCAGGATCAGCACCGGCACGCCAACGGCCAGATGCACCCACACGCCCGGCCGCGCCATGATTTCGAGCATGATGATGAAGATGACGCCGGGCACGCAGGCGAATAATTGCACGAACACGGCCGGGCCGTCGGCAGGGTCCGCAAAGCTGTAGTTAAGGCCACAGACTTCGCAATGCTCGCGCATGGTCAGGAAGCCGTTGAAGATATGTCCCTCGCCACAACGAGGACAACGGCCGAATGCGCCCGTCTCATGCGCCGGGCGCTTGGGCCATTGGCGGCCGGTCTCGTCAACCCAATGGGCCTGGCTTTGCATGTCTGTCATGACGCTCCATGTGGCGCGTGCGAAGCGCATTGCAATTGGCCCTTTTGTCCTACCGCTTTGCGGGCCACTGGCCAAGGGGCGCACAAGGCGCTATCGCGCGCGCAATCCTTCCGATCTTCAAAGGCAGTCAAATGGGTTTTCGTTGTGGTATCGTCGGCCTTCCCAATGTGGGCAAGTCCACCCTGTTCAATGCACTGACCGAGACGCAGGCGGCGCAGGCGGCGAATTATCCCTTCTGCACGATCGAGCCGAACGAGGGGCGTGTCGCGGTGCCTGACCCACGCTTGGAGACGATCGCGAAGATCGGCGGATCGGCCAAGATCATCGAAACGCAGCTGGCGTTCGTAGACATTGCGGGTCTGGTGCGTGGCGCGTCCAAGGGCGAAGGGCTGGGCAACCAGTTCCTGGCGAATATCCGCGAGACCGACGCGATCGTCCATGTGCTGCGCTGCTTCGAGGACGACGACATCACCCATGTCGAAAACAAAGTCGATCCGATCGCCGATGCCGAGACGGTCGAGACGGAATTGATGCTGGCCGACCTCGAAAGCCTGGAAAAGCGCGTCCCCAACCTGTTGAAAAAGGGTGCGCAGGGCGACAAGGAAGCCAAGGCGGCCGCTGCCGTTCTGGGTCAGGCGCTAGACCTGCTGCGCGATGGCAAGCCCGCACGCCTGACGGTGCCACGCGACGAAGAAGAAGCGCGGCTGTTCGCGCAGGCGCAATTGCTGACCGCCAAGCCCGTTCTCTATGTCTGCAATGTCGAGGAAGACAGCGCGTCGAGCGGCAACGCCCATTCGGCGCGCGTGTTCGAAAAAGCGGCGGCAGAAAATGCCAAGGCCGTGATCGTGTCCGCCGCCATCGAAGCCGAACTCGTCACCATGCCGGTCGAGGAACGGGCCGAATATCTCGAAGCTCTGGGCCTCGCCGAAGCGGGTCTCGCGCGCATCATCCGGGCGGGCTATGAACTGCTCGGCCTCATCACCTTCTTCACCGTTGGCCCGAAGGAAGCGCGCGCCTGGACCGTGGCGCGCGGATCGAAGGCCCCGCAGGCGGCGGGCGCGATCCATACCGATTTCGAAAAGGGCTTCATCCGCGCCGAAACCATGGCCTTTGACGATTATGTCCAGTTTAAGGGCGAAGCCGGGGCCAAGGAAGCGGGCAAATGGCGGTCGGAAGGCAAGGACTATGTCACGCAGGATGGCGACATCATGCTGTTCCGCTTCAACGTCTGACCTTTGGTGCTGCGCCCCGGCCAATCGCCTGCGCAGCGCAAGGCCGCCTTCCCGCCCAGCGTCGATGCGGACACCCGGCTGTTGATTCTGGGCAGCCTGCCCGGCGATGCATCGATCCGGCAGGGGGAATATTATGCCCATCGCGGCAACGCCTTCTGGATGCTGATGGGCGATGTGCTGGACGAGGATTTGCGCGGCCAACCCTATGCCATGCGGCTCAAGCGATTGCGAGCGCGGAGCGTCGGCCTATGGGATGTGATCGAAAGCGCGCAGCGTGAGGGAAGCCTGGACGGGGCCATTCGCGCTCCGGAAGTCCGCGATCTGGGGGCGTTCGTCGCCCGGCTGCCGTCGCTTGCGGCGATCGGCTTCAACGGCAAGACCGCAGCCACGCAAGGGCGGCGGCAGTTGGGCGACCGGCCGGGCCTGACGCTGATCGACCTCCCCTCGTCCAGCGGCGCCTATGCCAGCCTATCGCGCGCGCAAAAGGCCGAGCGCTGGGCCGCCCTGCGGTCGTGGATTGCCCCACCTGCCGCTTAGTGTCACTTTACCGTCATAGCATCCCTGCTAAGCGCCATGCTTCAAAAGCCCCTAATCATAGAGTCGCCATGATCCCCCGTTCGATAGCCGTTGCCCTTTGCCTCACCCTGTCCGGGGCGCTGGGAGCCTGCGCTTCGGTCGAACAACGTCCGCCCGTCGCTGCGCAGGCTGAAGTGCGCGCGCCGATCACCATATTGGTGTCGATCGATGGTTTTCGCCCGGATTATCTGGAACGGGGCGTGACGCCTGTTCTATCAGCCTGGCAGCAGGCGGCGTCGAAGCGCCCATGCGCCCCTCCTTTCCTACCAAGACCTTCCCCAATCACTGGACCGTCGTGACCGGCAAGCGGCCCGACAATAATGGCATCGTCGCCAACAGCATGGAGGACGTTACCCGCCCCGATGAACGCTTCACCATGGCGAGCGATGATCCCTATTGGTGGAATGAGGCGGAGCCAATCTGGGTGACGGCGGAAAAGGCCGGAGTGCGGACGGCGACCATGTTCTGGCCCGGCTCGAACGTAGCCTGGGGTAGCACGCGGATGCAGCAATGGCCCTATACGCTCGACGGTGGCACCCGGCCGAGCGACTGGGCGCAGTTCAATCAGCAGGTCAGTGGCACCCAGCGCGTCAACATGGTGCTGGACGTCCTTCGCCGCCCGGCCGCCATCCGCCCGCGCTTCGTCACCCTCTATTTCGACATCGTTGATACGGCCGGTCATATTTATGGACCGGATGCACCGGAAACCGCGCGCGCGGCAACAGAGGTGGACGGCCATATTCGTGACCTGATCGACGGTCTGAAGACTATGGGGCAGCCCGCCGATCTCGTCATCCTGTCCGATCACGGCATGGCCGCCAGCGCCAGCGACCGGGTGGTGATATTGGACAAGATCGCTGATCCGGCCGATTATCGCGTTGTCGAATCCGGTCCTTATGCCACGCTGGCGGCACAGCCGGGACGCGAAAAGGCGCTGGAAGCCGCTCTGCTCAAGCCCCACGCCCATATGCAATGCTGGCGCAAGGAAGCCATGCCCGCCCGTTTCCATTATGGCACCCATCGGCGCATCCCGCCCTATTTCTGCCTGGGCGAAACCGGGTGGGAGATTCAGCCGACCACGCCGACCTACGCCATAACCGGCGGCAGCCATGGCTGGGACGATCAGGCACCGGAAATGCGCGCATTGTTCATCGCGCACGGCCCGGCCTTCGCGGCAGGCAACAAGCCGAAGCGCGATTTCGCCAATGTCGATGTCTATCCCCTGCTCGCGCGCCTGATCGGCATCGCGCCGGTGCCCGGTGACGGTGATCCGGCCGCGCTTGCCCCCATCCTCGCACACTGACATCCCTTCAGGACATTTGCCATGCTGACCCGCCGCCAGATATTGACCGCCGCCGCCACTGCACCCGCCATCGGCGCGCCCGCTTTGCTGAAGGCGCAAAGCTGGTATGCGGGCTATCCGTTTTCGCTGGGAGTGACCTCGGGCGACCCGGCGGCCGATGGCTTTGTCATCTGGACCAAGCTGGCGCCCCGCCCGTTCGAGCCGCATGGCGGGATGCCGACGGTGCCGCTGCCGGTGAAGTGGGAAGTGGCCAGCGACGATCGCTTCAAGACCATCGTGGCGTCTGGCGAAGCGACCGCACGGCCCGAACTCGCCCATAGCGTTCATGTCGAGGTGGCAGGATTGCAGCCTGACCGGCCCTATTGGTATCGCTTCGCCCTGGCAGGCGACCAGTCCCCGCGCGGCCGGGCACGGACGTTGCCGCTCGCCTCAGCCAGTCCCAAGGCGTTGAAATTCGGCGTGGCCGGGTGTCAGAATTATGAGGACGGCCTGTTCACCGCCTTCCGCCATCTGGCGCGCGAGGATGACCTGAATTTCGTCTATCATTATGGCGACTTCATCTACGAATATAAGAAGCGCGGACCGAACTATGACAAGGATGGGCTGCCGGAGGCGCAGGTGCGCCAGCATATCGGCCAGGATTGCATCGACATTGTCGATTATCGGCTGCGTTATGCCCAATATCTAAGCGATTACGACCTGCAGGCAGCACGCGCCAAGCACACATGGTTCCCGACGTTCGACGATCATGAGATCGAGAATAATTGGGTTCAGGATATCGCCGGCAAGGGCACCGCCTCGCCCGAAATCTTCCGCCTACGCCGCCAGGCCGGGTTGCAGGCCTGGTATGAATTTATGCCGGTGCGCGCGGCGATGATGCCGCGCAACGGCCTCATCACCAACGCCTATCGCGAAGCGCGGTTCGGCGATCTGCTGTCTATCGACTTTCTCGACACCCGCTCCTTCCGCACCGATCAGCCGTGCGACGATGGGTTCAAACCCTATTGCCCCGGCATCGACGATAGCAAGGCGATGGTCATTTCCGCCGAGGAAGAAAGCTGGCTGGTCCGCAACATGACGCGCGGCCAGACGAAGTGGAATTGCGTGGCGCAGCAGATCATGATGATGTCGCTCGACCGCCGCCGCTATGCTGACGAGACCCAGAAAATCTACAATATCGACACCTGGGCCGCCTATACGGCGCAGCGCAACCGGCTGCTCGCAAAGATGCGCGGGCTCGACAATGTCGTGGTGCTGACCGGCGACGAGCATCAGAATTTTGCGGGACTGCTGGACAATGGCGATAAGACCGTGGCGGTCGAGTTCGTGTCCACCTCCATCTCGTCGGGTGGCGACGGGTCGAACCTGCGCACCGGCAGCGACATCATGCTGAAGAATAACGCGGAGCTCAAATTCATCAATGATCAGCGCGGCTATCTGGTCTGCGAAGTGACCCCGGATGCCTGGACGACGCAGGCGCGCGTGATGGATCAGGTGTCGACGCCGGGCGGCGCGATCAGCACGCGCGCGACCATGACCGTCCCGCGCGGGCAACCCTCGCTCCAGATCAGCTGACATTGACGTAAACGTAAGGCGTGGTAGAAGCGCATCCGTTGCAAAAGGATAGGCGTGGCGATGGATGACATTCTCTATTTCGAGGACATTGAAATCGGCGACAGCTTCGCCTTCGGGCCGCTGACGGTCAGCCGCGAGGAAACGATCGCCTTCGCCACCGAGTTCGACGCCCAGCCTTTCCACCTGTCCGACGAGGCAGCGGCGACCACCCATTTCGCCACCTTGTCGGCCAGCGGGTGGCACACCACCGCGCTGTTCATGAAGATGTTCGTGACCGAGATGCAGAAGAATCCGGGGCGACAGGCGGCGAGCCTCGGCGCGATCGGCGTCGATGAACTGCGCTGGCTCCGCCCGCTACGCCCCGACGACACGCTGCGCGGGACAAGCGAAGTGATCGACAAGAAAGCCTCGCAAAGCCGCCCGGAAATGGGGATCGTGCGCAGCAAGGTGACGATCCTCAACCAGGACGATCAGCCCGTGCTGACCATGATCCCGATCGCCATGTGGCGCACAAGGCCGGTGTGATTGCGGACTGACTTCTTCGGATCACTTTCTGCCAAATAGCTTCTCGATATCGCCATGACCCAGCTTCACCCAAGTCGGCCTTCCATGGTTGCACTGGCCCGATCGCGGCGTCACTTCCATCTCTCTGAGCAGCGCGTTCATTTCCGCGACGCTCAGCACGCGGCCAGCGCGGACCGATCCGTGGCAGGCCATTGTTGCGGCGACGAGGTCGAGCCGTTCTTTCAGCGACAAAGCGCTGTCATAGGCGGCGAGGTCATCGGCGAGGTCGGTGACCAGTCCCTGCACGTCCGACTGGCCCAGCATCGCCGGGACCGCGCGGACCAGCATCGCCGAAGGGCCAAAGCGCTCCAGTTCCAGTCCGAAGTCGCGCAGTTCCGCCGCACGGCCTTCCAGACGGTCGCAGGCTGGTTCTTCCAGTTCCACAACTTCGGGCAGCAACAGCGCCTGGCTGGCAACCCCCTGCCCTTCCATTGCCCGGCGCATCCGTTCCAGCGTCAGCCGCTCATGCGCGGCATGCTGATCGACGATAACGAGGCCATCCTCCGCCTCCGCGACAATATAGGTGCGAGCGACCTGGCCGCGCGCAACGCCGAGCGGGAAGCTCTGCCCTTCAGGCGCCGGGGCAGCGGCCGGTTCGGCGCGGGCTTGGGGTGGCGGGGTCAGGAAACTCGACCGTCGGTCGCCGAAGGAGGATGAAGCCAGGGGATTATAGTTGACCGAAGCCGCCTCGAAGATCGGCATCGCGCCGATCGGTGTCGGCGACACCGGCTCGGCACGCCAGGCGGATAATGCGGCAGGATCGGCGTTCTGGACGGCACGAAAGCCCTCCGCATCCAGCGCACGGCGCAAACCGGAAACGATCATGCCCCGGATCATCGTAGGATCGCGGAAGCGCACCTCGGTTTTGGCGGGGTGGACATTGACGTCCACGTCGAGTGGCGGCACGTCAAGGAACAAGGCGACCACGGGATGCCGATCCCGCGCCAGCATGTCGGCATAAGCCCCGCGCAGCGCGCCGATCAGCAACCGGTCCTTCACCGGCCGCCCATTGACGAACAGATATTGATGATCGCCCACGCCCCGATTGTAGGTGGGGATAGAGGCGACGCCCGACAGGCGCACGCCTTCTCGTTCCAGGCTGACGATCACATGATTATCCGCCAGCGCGCGGTCGGTCAGCGCGGCCACCCGTTCCTCCCGCGCCTCGCCCGCCTGCACGCCCAGCGTCCGGCGGCCATCATGTTCCAGCGCGAAAGCGACGGCAGGATGGGCCATGGCAAGACGGCGGATGATGTCGAGACAGGCAGCATATTCCGCCTTGGCCGAGCGCAGGAATTTGCGTCGGGCGGGCACTTTGGCGAATAGCTGCTCCACGGTGACGCGCGTGCCGGGGGGCAGCGCCGCTGGCCCTTCGGCCACCAATTGGCCATTATCGACGGTGCGGCTCCATCCGTCCGCACCCGCCACCCGGCTGTCGATTGTCAGCCGGGCGACGCTGGCGATCGAGGGCAGCGCCTCGCCCCGGAAACCCAGAGTGGCCACATTTTCAATGGCATCGTCGTCGGGCATCTTCGACGTGGCATGGCGTTCGAGCGCCAGCGCCATGTCCGCCGAATCCATGCCGCAGCCATCGTCGCTCACCTCGATCCGGTCCAGCCCGCCACCCGACAGGCGGATGGCCAGCCGAGTCGCACCCGCATCCAAAGCGTTTTCGACGATTTCCTTGAGCGCGCTGGCGGGTCTTTCGACCACCTCACCGGCAGCGATACGATTGACCAGATGTTCGGGTAGGCGGCGTATTGACATTGATTAGGGACTAGCCCAAGCGAGCGCTTTCCGCGAGCCGCGATCCCGATTTTTTTGCACTGCAAGGCGCAAGAAGCGACGGACATACAGGCAGATGGAACAGCTTTCCGACCGGTCCCCCAGTCGCGTCGTGGGGACGGCGGGCGATACAGGATAAGGCATGTCGATCTTCTCGCGTCTCTTCAAATTCTCCTCGCAGGATATGGCCATCGATTTGGGCACCGCCAATACGGTGGTCTATGTGCGCGGTCGCGGCATAGTGCTGAACGAACCATCTGTGGTGGCGGTCGAGACGCTGAACGGCGTCAAGCGGGTGAAAGCGGTGGGCGTCGATGCCAAGCTTATGATGGGCAAGACCCCGGATTCGATCGAGGCCATCCGGCCCTTACGCGACGGTGTGATCGCCGACATCGACGTCGCCGAACAGATGATCAAGCATTTCATCACCAAGGTTCATGGCGGCAAGCACAGCCCCTGGCGCGCGCCTGAAATCGTGATCTGCGTACCGTCGGGTTCGACCAGCGTCGAGCGCCGCGCCATTCGCGACGCCGCCAGCAATGCCGGCGCGCGCCAGGTGTTCCTGATCGAGGAGCCGATGGCCGCCGCGATCGGCGCCGACATGCCGGTGACCGAGCCGATCGGTTCGATGGTGGTCGATATCGGCGGCGGCACGACCGAAGTCGCCGTGCTGTCGCTGCGTGGCCTCGCCTACACCACCAGCGTCCGCGTGGGCGGCGACAAGATGGACGAAGCGATCGTCTCCTTCGTGCGCCGTCACCATAATCTGCTGATCGGCGAAGCCACGGCAGAGCGGATCAAGAAGCAATATGGCATCGCCCAGTCGCCCGCCGATGGTGTGGGTGAGACGATCCATATCAAGGGTCGCGATCTGGTGAACGGCGTGCCGAAGGAAATCTCGATCAACCAGGGTCAGATCGCCGACGCACTGGCTGAACCGATCAGCACGATCGTGGAAGGCGTGCGGATCGCGCTTGAAAATACTGCCCCCGAACTGGCGGCCGATATTGTCGATCAGGGCATCGTCCTGACCGGCGGCGGCGCGCTGCTCAAGGGGCTGGACGATGAATTGCGCGACGAAACCGGCCTGCCAGTGACGATTGCCGAAGATCCGCTGACCTGCGTCGCGATCGGCACCGGCCGCGCGATGGAGGATCCGATGTTCCGAGGCGTCTTGCAAACCGCCTGATTCAAAGGGCTTGACCGAAAGGGACGCGTAGATGGCGCGGCCACCCAGCCTACGCCCCGGAATCAACCGAAGGGCGCAATATAGCCTGTTCTTCGGCTATGTCGTGGCGATCGGCGGCGCGGCTGCGGCGCTGTTACTCATCGTTGTCGCTATATTCGATCCCACCGGTTTTGCCGGGTTGCGCGCGGTCACGGCGGAATTGACACGACCGCTCTCGTCGGGCCTGCGCAATATGGTCAGTGGCGTCAGTTCTGTGGACGAAGTGCTGGCTGCCTATTGGCGGGCCGGTTCGCAGAATGTCGCGCTGCGTCGCCAAGTCGAGGCCGATCGCAATCGCATCATCGAGGCGAAGGCGGTCGCGCAAGAAAACGCCCGGCTCAAGAAGCTGCTGCGCCTGGTCGATGCCGATCAGAGCAGCCTGTTGACCGCACGGCTCATCAGCTCTTCATCGACCAGCGCGCGTCGCTTCGCGCGCCTCAATGCCGGCCGCTGGCAAAGCGTCCGGCCTGGCATGCCAGTGCGCGCGGCCGAAGGGCTGATCGGCCGCGTCCATAGCACCACCCCCAACACTGCCGAAGTGCTGCTGCTGACCGACACCGGCAATATCGTGCCGGTGCGCCGCGCCAATGACAGCGTTCCGGCCATCTCCACCGGTGCCGGTGACGGATCGGTCGAGATCCGCGCGCTGTCCGCCGGGCGCAATCCGTTCAAGCCGGGCGACCTGCTGGTCACATCCGGCATTGGTGGCATCTATCAACCCAATATCCCGGTCGCCGTGGTCGTGCGGGTCCAGGGCGAGATCGCCTGGGGCTTCCCCCTCGCCAACCCGTCGCGCGTCGATGCGGTGGTCGTCGAACGGCCGTTCGAGGATGTCGTGACTCGCCCCGATCCCGCCGACGAAGGACTATCGACGGAGGACGCCGCACCCAGCAATATGGCCATGCCATGATCGACCGTCATCTTCGCCATGTGTCGCGCCTTGGCAAGCACCCCTCGCGCTTCCGATTGGTCGGCACACCCGTCATAACCGTGATGATCGGATCGCTGGCCAGCGCCTTGCCGCTGATCGCCCAGTCGCCGGTCATGCCGCCCTTTGGCCTGCTGCTCCTGCTGTCCTGGCGCTTGCTGCGCCCGGAATTGTGGCGGGCCTGGATCGGCCTGCCGCTCGGCCTGTTTGACGACATGGTCAGCGGCCAGCCGATCGGATCGGCCATGTTCCTGTGGACAGTTACATTGATGGTGATCGATACCGTCGAACATCGCATGGTGTGGCGCAGTTATCGGCAGGACTGGCTAATTGCGGCTATCGCTATTATCTTCTGCATCGCCACCGGTCTGTTTTTTGCGCGGATTACAGGTGGCGGCGAAGTGAGGTTGTTGTTGGTCGCGCCGCAAATGCTCTGGACGATATTATTATTTCCCTTCATCGTCCGGCAATGTGCCCGGATCGATCGCTGGCGCGTGATGGCATGAAATTTCCCTTGCTCAAGCGCAAGAGCCTGACCGAAGCCAGCCAGACCTTCACCTTTTCCCGACGGACGATGGTATTGGGCGCGATCCAGGGTGGCTTCGGTGCCATGCTGGCGGCGCGCATGGCGTGGATCAGCGTCGCGGAGAATGAAAAATATGCGATGCTGTCGGAAAGCAATCGGGTCAACCTGACGCTCATTCCGCCGCGTCGGGGTTGGATCATCGATCGCAATGGCCGTCCGCTCGCCAATAATCGCACCGATTTTCGTGTCGATCTGATCCCGCAGCGGGTGGTCGACGCCGAAGGCACGATCCGCCACTTGGCCCAATTGCTGAGCCTGGAGTCGGACGAGGTCGAGCGTATTCGCGAGGAACTCGATAAATCAGCGCGATTCCGTCCTGTCCAGGTATCCGACAAGCTGACCTATGAACAATATGCCGCCGTCAGCGTCCGCCTGCCCGACCTGCCGGGCGTAGCGCCCAGCCAGGCTTTTCGCGCTATTATCCGGCCGGATCGACGGTCGGGCATCTGCTCGGCTATGTCGGACCGGCTACGGCGGAGGATTACAAGGAACGGCGTGATCCGTTGCTGATCACCCCGGGGTTCAAGGTCGGCAAAGACGGACTGGAAAAGGCATTCGACCAGCATCTGACCGGCAAGCCCGGTGCCAAGCGGGTAGAGGTAACAGCGCGTGGCAAGATCGTGCGCGAACTCACGACACGGCCTGACACGCCGGGCAATCCGATCAAGCTGACGATCGACGCGGGTCTGCAGGAATATGCGGGCCGTCGTCTCGCGACCCAGAGCGGGTCGGTGGTGGTGATCGACTGCGCCAATGGCGACGTGCTGGCGATGGCGTCGATGCCCAGTTTCGATCCCAACAGCTTTTCCGACGGCATCAGCCAATTGGAATGGGCGATGTTGTCGCAGGACGACCATGTGCCGCTGCGCAACAAGACGTTGCAGGGGCTTTATCCCCCAGGATCGACCGTCAAACCGATGGTGGCGCTGGCACTGCTGGAGGCCGGTGTCGGGCCACAGGAGACCATTGGCTGTTCTGGTGCCATCCGGGTCGGCAACACGTTGTTTCACTGCCACAAGCGGCGTGGTCATGGTGCGGTCAATATGCGAACCGCGATCGCCCAGAGCTGCGACATCTACTTCTATCAAATGGCCCAGCGCGTCGGCATGGACCGTATCGCCGAAATGGCGCGGCGATGCGGCATGGGCCAACGCTTCGACCTGCCCTTCCCCAGCCAGAGCTACGGCACCGTGCCGGATCCGGCGTGGAAAGAGAAGAAATATAACCAGAAATGGCAAGTCTATGACACGGTGAATGCCACCATCGGTCAAGGCTATATGCTCATCAATCCACTCCAGATGGCGGTGATGGCCGCGCGGCTGGCAACGGGTAAGCAGTTGATGCCCAACTTCCTCCATGGGGCAAAACGCCCAGCCCCCGCCTCGGTCGGCGCCTCGGACGAGCATCTGGCGGTGATCCGCGATGCCATGAGCGCGGTGGTGAATGGCGGTGGCACCGGGGGGGCCGCACGAATGGCCATTCCCGACGTGTTGATCGCCGGCAAGACCGGCACCGCACAGGTTCGGCGCATCACGATGGCGGAGCGCAGGGGCGGCGTGCGGCGCGATGCATCACTCGCCTTCAAGCTGCGCGATCATGCCCTGTTCCAGGGTTTCGCGCCATTCGATAATCCGCGCTACGCCGTCGCCTGCATCATCGAACATGGCGGCCATATGATCCGCAACGAGGATGCCCCGATGATCGCAAGCGATACCCTCTCCTATTTGTTCGACCCCAAAAAGGCGACGGAGAAGCTGGAAACGCTGGAAAAAGGCTGGGGCGGCACGCCGACCGAGCGGCAGGCGGGTCAGATGGCAGCCTTCCGCCTCGCGCGCGCAATCGAAAAGGGTGAAGTCCCGCCCCCTGCCGCTGCCAATGGCAGCGATGCCGCGGAACCCGATAATGGGGCAGCAGCCCCCGCCCCGCCTGCGAGCAACGAGAGCGACGCATTATGAGCCTCGTGCCGCAACCGCTGACCCAGTTTCCTTGGCGCGTTATGGCCTTGCTGCTCGCTATCGCCACTTTTGGTACGCTGGTGCTCTACAGCGCGGCGGACGGCAATATCTTCCCTTGGGCAGTCAACCAGACAGTGCGATTCTGCGTCTTCTCCGCCATGGCGCTGGTGCTCAGCCGCATTCCGGTCGAGATGTTTTCGCGTTTCGCGTTTCCAGCCTATGGGGGCGTGTTGGTCGCCCTGGTCCTGGTCGAACTGATCGGCGGGGTCAGGGGCGGTAGCCAGCGCTGGATCAACCTGGGCTTCATGCTGCTCCAGCCTTCTGAATTCATGAAGCCGATCATCGTGCTCGCCGTCGCGCAATTTTACGCGATGTTGCCAGTCGGTGAGATACGCCGGTGGAACGCGATCTGGCCGGCCCTGCTGCTGATCGGCCTGCCCTGGTCGATGGTGCTCATCCAGCCCGATCTGGGCACCGCTACGATGATCCTGGCCGGCGGCGTGACCGTCATGTTCCTCGCCGGACTGCCGCTGCGCCTGTTCGTGGGTGCAGGGCTTACACTCGCCGCCATCGTCCCGATCGCCTTCAGCTTCTTGCACGACTATCAGCAAAAACGCGTCCTGATCTTCATGGACCCCGAGAGCGATCCGCTGGGTGCCGGCTATCATATCAGCCAGTCGAAGATCGCGATCGGGTCTGGCGGCATCTGGGGCAAAGGCTTCCTTCAGGGTTCGCAGAGCCATCTCGACTATCTGCCCGAAGGTCATACCGATTTCGTCTTCGCCACCATGGCGGAGGAATGGGGGCTGGTCGGCGGCATCGTGCTGATCGGCGCCTTCATGCTGCTCTTCCGCTGGGGCCTGCGGGTGGCGATGCGGACGCCCGACAAATTTGCGCGCCTCGTCGCGGCGGGTCTGACCACGACGATTTTCTTCTACGTCGCAATCAACCTTATGATGGTGATGGGTCTGGCACCCGTAGTGGGCATTCCTCTACCCTTCATGTCCTACGGCGGGTCGTCGATGCTGACGGTCATGTTGTGCGTGGGCATCATCATGGCGATCGACCGCAGCAACAGGCGCAGCAGCGGCCATAGAAACTGGACCTGATAGGCACCCCAACGCTGGGGCAATGTCACATCGCTGCAACTTTTTGCGCTGCAATGCAATTTAGGGTTTGCGAATCCGGCTGACGCTGCTAATTGCCCGCCCACGCCAACGGACACTGGCTCTTCTAGACAGTCCGATGCCGGTGTGGACGCATAGCTCAGTTGGTAGAGCAGCTGACTCTTAATCAGCGGGTCCTTGGTTCGAGCCCAAGTGCGTCCACCATATTTTCAATGAAATCAACCACTTAGAGATAGGTTCAGGTTTCCATTTTGGCTCCTGACACCCGGGTGTCACTATGGGTGCCATATGGGTGTCACCGGAACGGTGATCATTGGTGGATGAGGATGGTCAAGGACGGAGCCGAGATTCGATTGTGCCGACCTACTTTCGCCTCCGTGCGAGGAATGCGCGCAGACTATCGGTTGGGACGAGGGTCGATCTACCGACCTTGATGGTCTCAATCTCTCCCGAAGCAATCATCTCGTATAGCGTCGATTTGCCGATACCCAACATTTGGGCCGCAAGGGGTATGCGGACGGCCAATGGCTCTACGGATTGGGCCATTCTCTCGATATTCAGTTTTTTCACAAATGCCTGCCTGCCGACATGATGTCGAAAATCAGTGTTGGTAAGATCATGGCTCGACTGCCCGGAACGTGTTTGGCCCGTAGCGACGTCGCAGATGCCCTGCTACTGCAAGCGCGTAGCGTCGTTGTCGCCAGGTCGTTGGACTGTGATAGGCTCCAACCGCCCGCCAAAAATCACCCGTGACGGCCAACCCCGACAGGAAAATCCACCGGGCAGCCTGTACGTTGAAGCACGGATCGTTGATCAACCAGGCACGTACCTGTGCGGGCGAACGCTGAGAAAGCGTAGCAAGTCTTGGCACCCAGAAGCTATTGACTTGTAGCGGCCCAAGATCGTGACTGCCGTTGCTGTTCGGAACCTCAGCACCGATCCATCCGGCCTCCTGATCACGCAGACCCCAGAGCGTTTTTTCGAGCCATGATCTGCCCGCCGACGCGAATTGAATACATCGGGCGATCTCACGTTCCCCGGTGGCAGACCTGACCGGACGAGAGTCCGCTACAGCTGAACCGGATAGTAGGACGAGGCCCGCTACGAGCGCCGGCAAGGCATAGGGGCCCGGCCGCCAGCGAGGGCGCGAAATGGGGAGTCTCATATGCGCTTCCCCCTGACCAAGACGGGTTCATCGCGAATGAGGGCAAGAAGCTGGTCACCAGATATGATCTGGATATGAGGATGACGATTAAGCAGCGTTCGGGTCGATGGTCCGGTTCGTCCAGTGTGAATGAAAAGCCCCGGCATACTCTTTGCGGCACATAGCTGCGCGAACGCATCAACATGTTCGGGCCGTATCGTATCTGTGTAGCGCTTTGCCTGGGCGAGCCAGACCCAACCGCAGATTCTTACCTTCCCATCAATACCTCCATCGCCGGTGTAGCGCTGGTTTCGGACCACTTCGATCGCGCGACGCTCAAAACATTCCAGAAGCAGTTCCTCGAAAGCCAAGGGATCCATGCGGCGCAACCGGGCGAAAACAACTGCCGGAGGCTGGGATCGATCGCGGCCCTGCAATTGCCGGCACATGATGCGTGCCTGTCGACGTCGCCATCTGTGTTTGACCGGAATGCGGAAACCACGAAGGAACCAGAAAAGGAGCACAGCCCCGACGACAACAAGCCATATGGCCCCATCAGCGATCATGACCGCCTCCGTGATCCTGGGAAGGAGCATGGGCAGGTTCGGGAGCCGGCTGGGGCGCCGTCGCGGCGGCGCGCCCATCGTCCCGGTCATCGCCTCGATGGGAACTTCGGTCGAGTAGGGATACGACCCACCGGTCCATGAAGGACGCAGCCGACAACGCGCGATCGGCGATGCGCTCAGCCAAGCCACTGGGCTTTGCACTCTCTGCAGATTCACGTTGCGCCGCCGGCTTGTCCTTACGCTCCTCGCGGTCGGCGCGTTGTTCGTCGCGGAGTCTGTCCCAGCGATCGGCGTGGCGGGCCGACCGGCCCTTCACACTGTCCCGTTCGATCCGCCCCAAGCCCTGTAGCGAGGAGGTTTTTTCGCCCGAGCGCTGTTTCAGCTTTTCGACCAGCCGCCTCCGGTTCTCCGTCCAGAGCTTCGCGCCAAACCTCGCGCGGGTGATGGCCGTGTAGTAATTCTGGCCGGTGACCAGCGGTGAGTTCACCGGAGCGAGAACATAGACCCGATCGTAAGTCTTGGACTGCGCGGAATAAACGGTTTCGCCATAGCCATGGTCCCAGTTCTTGTGCCGGGACAGGTCGATCTCCTGGATCCTGCCGTCCCGATCCCAACGAATCGTGGCGAGCGTGCCGTCGAGGCGCTCCACGGTGCCGCGCTCGGCATTCTTGAGGTCGAGGTCCCGGTTAGCCAGACGCCACTGGATCCGGTCGCCGGCGGCAAGTTCGCGATTCTCTTCCCTGAACACATTGATCTGGGAGGCCCGACCCAGGCGAGGGTCCCACTGGATGGTCCGGCCATTCTCATCCATCAGGACGATTGTCTGGCGCCCACGCGCGTCGCGTCCGATGCCGATCACCTTGTATTCTGCGTCGCGGGCGATCCCGAGGTTGGCATTGTCGCGGGAGAACACCACGACCTGACCCCGGGAATAGAAACGCGCGAAATGTTTCTCCTGGTCGGTCATCCCCGAGGGCGAAAGGATCGAAAGCCGGGCTTCTTCGGCCGCGATGGCGCCTTCGGTCTTCAGCGTCTCACGGACCTTGGTGTTGACGATCAGACGGCTCGCGTTATCGAGCACGAGGATATTGGTCTTCGCGCGCTGTTCGGGACTGAGCCTTGTCCAGTCGGCGACCAGCCACTCCGCAAGCTTCTCGGTGTTCTCTCCGGTTGTTACGGCCTCAAGCGCCTTTAGGGAGCCCTCATAGTTCTGGAGACGGGCCAGCCGGACGGCCTGCATGATCCTCTCGTCCTGCTGACGGACTGGATCCTTCAGCTCCGCCGTTGGCATTCCCAAGCGCATCATCAGCCAGAAGGGCTTGCCCTGCTCGATCGCTCCCGTTTGCCGCGTGTCTCCAAGCAGGATGAGGCGGGCTCCGGTGGTTCGGCTGATATCGAGCAGCCGGGTCGCTTGGCGGTTGCCAAGCTGGCCAGCCTCGTCAATCACCAGGACATGGCTGTCGCCGAGCTTTGCTCCGCCGGTGGCAAGCAGACTTGCGACGGTGCGCGACTCGATATTGGCCTTTTGACCCAGCTCAGCGGCCGCCGACGAGGTGGGAGCGAGTGCGATCAGGGTCGCGTCTTCCCCGACCGCCTCGCGCAATGCGCCTATAATCGTCGATTTGCCGGAGCCGGCAACGCCGTGCACGGCGACAACCCTGTGGTGGGTAGTTCCTACATGCAGAAGCGCCGTTCTTTGCTCGGGCTTGAGATTGCGGGCGATGCCGGCGTCACGGAGGGCTTCGACCGTCGCGAGGGGCCGCGCATCATTGAGGGCAAGCGCAAGATGATCCGACAAGGCCAGCTCCAGGCGGGCCGTCTTTCGGGTAGTGCGTCCGCGCGTATGGATTTCGTCACCAGTGCGATGCCGGGTCTCCAACAATTTCGCGCGCGCCTGATGTTCCTCCGCGACGGGGTGGATGTCGGAGAGTCGAACCTCGCCCACATGGGAGGCTAAAGCCGTCTGCAGTAACCGTCCGAGGTTGTTGACCGCCTCCTTGCCCTCGGATTGTCGGATACCGAACAGCATCGCTCGCGCCGCCGTTTGAGGTTCGACGTCGAGCTTGCGCTCCCCGACCTCCTCTGCGGTCGTCCTGGTCTTTTTTACCGCCTCGGCATGGAGACCAAGCCGGACATCCCATTTCTGATGCAGGTCTTCCAGCGACACCTTCTGCTTGGGACCGCGCGTGAGGTAGAAGGCCTGTTGCCGCGCCGCCTGCCCGGTCAGGCCATGTTCCTTCGCGTGCGCGTCGATCTGCTCGGCGCGCTGGGACATGTCGGTGATCAAATCCTTGCGGACGCCCTTGATTTCGAAGAGGCCGCGCCGGGGATCGAACTCGACTTCATAGCCAAGCTCCTTGAGGAGGTGCGCCAGTTCGTTCCGATAGATCTGTCCCGCAGCCATCTGCTCGGCAAACATCACTCGCGTTTCGAGGCTGACCTTCAGGGAGCCGTCACGCTCGTCGGTGATGTTCATGACGACGACATGGGTATGGAGATGAGGGTCAAGCTCGCGCGACGCATGCTCCGTGAAGCGCGCGTAGATCAGCCGCCCGGTCGTTTTCTCGGTGACCTCACCGTTGACGCGGTGGCGCATCGTTGCGTGCTCCTCGAGATAGGAGAGCGCGACGCCGACCGCCTCTTCATGCGCCTGGACAATCCGGTCATCGCCGGCCACAAGCGCCATGATCGACACGGACTTGGGCGCGTTGACCGCGAAGTCCCAGCCGGGATGATGCTGAATTTCGCCGTTTGAGCGGCGGCGCCCCAGTTGCTGGTCGTCAACGTTGCCGGCTAGCAATTCCTTGAAAACGGCTGGATCGACCTTGCCTTCGAGGCCGAGTTCGGCGGCAACCTTGCCACCCCATTCGGAATGCTCGTCGGTGCCTTTCGTATAATAGTCTCCCACAGTGTAATATCTGGCGATGTTGGCGGGCTTCCCCTTGAGGCGGATCGGGTTGATCATGCCGGCCTCGCCGCGTTGCGGGCGCCGCCATGGCGGCCGTGCTGACTCAGGCGAAATCCCGCGGGCTTGCCGAACAATTCAAGTGGCGGCGTAGAGGATGCAGGCTCCTCCCCCCGGTGCGGATCGGACGGGGGCGCGGGTTCGGCCCTTGAGGTGTCGTCCGGCGCCTCCTCTTCCCCCGGCGGAGGTGTCAGAGGCAGTTCGGCTTTGGGGGCTTTGGGTTCGGGCCGGCGCCGTTTTGTAGTACCTGTCTTCGCTTTGCCTGCTCCGCTGGCGTCGCCGGAGTTGGGGGCATCGGCGGAACCGTAACGGCCAATCGTATGGGTGGCGTCCCGCGCTCCTCGAATGCCTCGGCGACAGAAACGACCTTGTTATAGCCGTCCTCGAACCGGACCACGGGAAGGTTACGCCCAAACCGCAGATAGCCCATCAGGTTTGGCAGATTGGTGACCTCGGTATGCATTACCAGTGGTCGCGTCACCTGCATGCGCGAGAGGTTCACGCCGTCGCGCATATCGTTCACGCCGTAGGACATGCCCTCATTGGCTTCGACCTGTTCGACCTGGCCGAGGTTCTCGCTGACATGCTTCGCCGTCGGGGTGTCGTTTGCCCTGAGCGCTACCCAGGTCGAACAATACCCGGTGATCGCTGCGGCATCCTGGATGCCGTAGGTTGCCTCGAGCTGAGGATAGCTCTGGAAGCCGAGGATACCGCAGCCGCCATATTTCCGGGCGCGGGCGAGGAAGTCCCCCAGCGACGGCAGACGCTGGAGGGTCGGTAGCTCGTCGATGACGCAATAAAGGCGTCGATTGCGATCGGGCGTCATACTCATGATCGCGCTGATGGCGATGTCGAGCCACACCGTGATCAGGGGGCGGAGCGAGGGAAGCTGATCCGCCTTCACCGTGATGAAGAGCCAGCTGTCGTCCCTTTCGTTGGCAACCCAGTCGCGGATCGAGAACCCATCGGCGGTATCGTCGAGATAGGAGAAGCTCCGCATGACGGAGGCGAGCTCGGCCTGGATTCCGGCACTGGTCCGCTCGCCCTCGGTCGAGATGAATGCAGCCGCATCGGTACCGGCGGCAAAGGCGGCGAGGTCCTTCAATTTGGAGCGCAGCAGCGTATCGAGCAGGATCGACACAAGGGTGCGTTCCTGACGCGCAAGCTCCGCAGGACGGCGACTAGCGTGCCGCGCGCAGCCTTCGCCCAGAAGGGGTCGCCAGCCTTGTCGGGTATCGTGGACTCGGCGATCTGGTCGTAATGATAGTCCCGCGGGACATCGACCCAGGGTGACCAGCAGTCCGCCCTGGCGTCGAGCGGATTGAGCAGCACGTCGATCCCGGGACGATAGAATTTCTCCACGAAGGTGCCGGCCGTGTCATAGACGATGGCGCGGCGCTTCCGCTTCCGGATGCCGTCGAGCATCTTGACGATGATGTTGGTTTTCCCCGTGCCGGGAGCGCCGCAGATCAGGATGTGCTCGGGCTCGAAGGCGTCGGGCACATTGACGCCGCCGATCTCGAAGCTGCCCTTGGCGTGACGCCAAAGCGCCCGGCGGACCTGCCGCACCGTGCCGAATCGCGCCCCGCGCAGGAACTGGTTGGAGCCGAGCCCCCTTCCCGTCCGGGTGAAATAGAACCAGGCCCACGCCAGCATGGCGAGGGCGAACAGACCGGCAAGGGCGGCGCCGTGGATCAGGTAGGTCTCGAAGGCGGCAAGCGTCTTATTGGCGAGACCGGAATCCAGAAGTGCCTTGGGGCTGGTCCAGTACTGCTTACCCTCAGGAGTCTTGAACAGAATTGGAGTGACGTTGCCTGGAACGGCGTCTCCCATGAAGGCGGCCTGGCCGAGCTTCAGAAGGACGAAGCGCTCATATTCGGATGACTTCTCGAGCGCATACCAGATGGTGCCGCCGATCCAGATAACGAGCCCTGCAAGGACGGTCTGGTAGAAGACCTGGGTAGTCATCCGGACGTTATGGACGATCGCCTGTCCGCCCCGAGTCCAGGAGCCGAGCGTGTCGTGGCGGAAGATGCTCATGGCCGATCCTGCTCGGGATCGAGCAGTCCCCTTTCGCGGAGGAGCCGGCGCGCTTCGCCCAGGCCCTTCTGGAGGATGTCAGGCGATCGTTCGCCTACCGACGTGGCAAGGATGGCGAAGGCCTGGATGGCCGTCGCATGAAGCTCGTCGAAGCGAGCGTGATAACCCGAAGGGTCGCTTCCTTCGAAGCGTTCGAGGATGTCGCGACAATAGGTCGCTGCCCCGAGACCGGCATTGCGCGCCTGGACAGTAAGGCGCGCATAGAGGTCATCGTCTATGCGGATAGTAATGCGTGCCAAGCGGCGGACTCCTTGTCCGGCACGCCAGCAACGTGGTGAAGCGAGGCTGTTATACTCGATTTACGCCGTGATCTCAACAGTTTATCAAAACTGCCGGTGGCAGCCATTAAGTGCCAAGGCAGATCAATCGCTTAGGTCAGTTGTTCCCATGGCCTGGCTGCCGGTGGCAGCCGATCAGTGCCAAATTGGCCGCCATCCTGTGCCGGCCGGAAATAGCGGAAATGCGGGCGATTCGCACCCGCAGCACCCGTGCGTGGGGTGCATTACACCCGCCTCCGGCGTGCGTCCCTCGCCCGCAGCGCGCTTGCCCGCTGCGCCCGTCGATCCCGATCGGCGCGGGTCCTCCCGGCAGGGGAGCCGCGCTTGATCGACTGCGCTCTGTTGGCGGGAAGGCGTTGCAAGCGAAAGCTCCTTGATGAATAGTCGGGACTGGCGAGCAGACCTCCTTCCTAGAAGGAGTCCAAACATGCCCAAGATGACGGAACGGGAACGGCTCGCGAAGATCGAGGCCGACCAGCGCAACCTCGCGCAAGAAGCCGAGACGGTGCGGCGCGTATTGCGGGCGCAATATGGAAAGGTCGCGACGGAGCTAGCGGTCGAGAGACTGAGCGAGCGCGAGTTTCGCGATGTCCTCGGCCAAGCGATCAGGGTCGGCGGTGGTGCCGCGCTGGCAGCCTTGAAGGCGCTTCCCGCTGCGTCCGATGATCCGCCCGCACGGGGTTTGCCGGTCAAGACTGGTGCCGCCGCGCGGGGGAAGTCCGGCGCCACGCCGCCGCCCGGATCGGAGGCCGGAGGAGCGAGCCAGGCGACGGTGCAGCCTTAGCGGAAAGGGGAGCGACGTTGGCGGGCGGAACGCCCGGCAAAAGGAGCGACGCGGGGGAAACCGTTCGGGTTTCCCCCGCTCGTGCGACAAGCACGACAAGGGACCGGCTGCGGTGGCCCGCGCCGGTCCCTCTCGTTCGGTGTTCGTCCGATCAGGCCGCTATGACGCGGCGCTTGCGCTTGATCGGCACATCGGGTTCCTGATCGGTCCTCATGAAAACATGCGTGGGCACGCGGTGGCCCTTCTCCGGGTTGAGCAGGTCATAGAGGCTCGACTGGATGCCGGAACCTTCGCACAGCAGCGCCTCGACCGGCATAAGCTCGGCAATGTCGCGGTTGCGCTTGAAGCCCTTGCCCTTGCCGCGTCCATAGAGGCCGAACGCGATACAGACGGCACCGCGCTGCGCTGCCCATGCGGCGGCGGCGGCGTCCACACCGGCGCGCTGCCCGGTGGTGACAAGCACCATGTGCGGGATGCGCGCCCTGATCTGGTCGAGCCTGTTCCAGATGACGCGCCAGTCGTGCCAGTCCTGCGGGCCGGAAACGACGACGACGGGGCCTTGCGGGTCGTAGCGATCGCGCCGCCGCTCGGATCGTGCGCGCAGGAAGTCGAGCGCGGAAATCTGGCTGGCGGTGGTGACATGGGATGCGCGCGAGCCTTTGGCCGGAGACCAAGGGCGACCGGCATAGGCGCGAAACATGGCGGCGGCATAGTCGCGCATGGCTTCCATTGCCGCGCGCTGTTCGGCGACCGACTGGCATTCAAGCTGGGTGTCTTCCAATTCCTTGTTGAACACCTCGCCCGGTTCCAGACGGCGGGCCATGTCGCGGATCGTATCGGCCAGCCTGTCCTCCCGGCTTTCCAGCTTGTTCGCGACGAAGTGAAAGCTGTTGACGAAGCCCCATGCGAGTTCCGGCGCAAGCGGGTCCAATCGCGTATCGTCCAGCAGGTCGAAAATGGCGGCGATGATCCCGCCGCATTCCGCCTGCGCCGCGAGCGGGTTGGGCATGGTGTGTTCGGCGGGTTCCTCGCCCGCGTCGATAATGGTAAGAGGCAAGGGATCGCCGAACGACGCCACGAAATCGGGGGTTGCGGTGAGTTCGGCATAGAGTTCCGGCAGGTCGGCAAAGCTGCTAACGCTGCGCAAGGCCGTTGGCTTGCTCATGGGATGGACTCCTTTGGTCGGGTGACGGTTCAGGACCGGGGAAGCGTTCCAGCGCTCCCCCGGCCCGCCTTTAGTGCCGCTTAGAAGGGCACCTCATCGTCAAGGCCGCGTCCGCCTCCGGTATATTCGCCGCCTGCCCCTGCGGTGCTGCCGCCGGAGAAACCGCCACCTGACCGGCCTCCGAAACCGCCCTGTCGTTGTCCGCCATTGGAGCGCCCGCCGAAGCCGCCGCCCTGCGCCTCGCGCTCGCGTTCGCGCCGCCACTGGACATCGAAGCCGTTCGTTTCGTCCCCGAACAAGGCGATGGGGAGCGGCTCGCGGAAACTCGGATCGTCGACCATGCCGGACAGGAACACCTCGTCATTGGAGCGCATCTTGCGTTCCCAGACGACACCGATCTGGATTTCGTCGCCCGCGCGGTTCGTCTCGTAGATTTCATAGACGGGGGCGCTGTCGCTCTGTCGATCCTCGACACGGCGCATGATGAGGTAGGGAAAGCGCATCTCGCGAGTGGCGATCTTGCCGATAATGTCGCTGGCGCGCTCGTCGAATTTGAAGCTACCGATCTTCATGACTTCATCCTTTCTCTTGGGTGCGGGCCGTTTTTCTTTCCCGGCCGCATACAAACCCTACTCCCTCCCCTCCATTACTTCCATGTTATTGATTTATTGACAGATTTTCATCGTGCCTGGTGAGCCCGAGCACAGACGGCCGCGTCAGCGGCCCACAAATGACGAAGACGCACCGGCCGCGCAGCGGTCGGTTCCGCTTGAATGGAAAGGGAGCGTGGGCCGGCTCGATCGTCATCGCACCCGGAGCCGCCCTCGCAGGTCCGAAGGCGCAGGGCGGGGCTCTTGTCCGCAAGAAGCACGGGAGGGGCTCTAGCGAAGCTTGGCGAAAAGGGGCCGGCGCTTCTGTTGAAAACAGACAAACATCGCCGGCCCCTTTTCGCCTAGCGTAGCTTTGTCCCGACGCAATTCTTGCGGACGAAACCCGTCCTGCAACGCACGGATCCTGCGAGGGCGGCGAAGGGGGCGATGCGGTCGGGCTGGCTCCACGATCCGCATCGCGCGACTAGCGCGATTCCTTAGGCGAAGCCTGCATTGCGGTCGTCGTGCGGCCGGACCCTTCGGTCGAGAGGGAAGCGCCTCACATGCCGCGCGCACCCGCGGAAGGGATCGTTACCGCGAAGCGGACAAGACCCCGCAAGGGGGCTTGGTCGGAGCGTAGTGGAGATAGAGCCCGGTGCCCGCCTCGGGCGCGCATCCGCCCACCCCGGCCACGACTGTCGGCCATTGCGAACCTCGCTGCGGTCATGTGATCGGTTCAAGGATTTCGCCACCGCCGCGTCGAATGCGCACACAATCGCTGCAAAGCCTGAGCGACGGCACCCCGGGCATTGCCTCGGCTGCGTTCACGAGGCGATAGTCGTCGGCCGGATCGCCGCATGCCGAACAGACATCCGGTGACCCCATACGCTGGATGGAGATGCGCGAGATGGCGCCAAGCCGGGGCTCCACGCGGTCCACGATCGAGAACCACAGATCCGAGTGCGGCGGAATGCGCTGCAAATGGCGAGCGGCTTCCTCGGGGTGGTGCCGCTTCAGCCAGGCGAGAGCAACGTCGCGCCGTGTCTGGTCGTTTACCACGAGCTGTTGGTAGAGCATTACGAGTTGCGCAGTGGTCTTCCGGCGGTTCGCCTCCAGAGCACGCTGGTAGTGAAGGAGATTGACGGCGAAGCGCAGGCCACCGGTGTGGAATTCCCGAACGGTGCTGATGCAATATTCGAGGAGGCCCTGATCGGGGTGAGGTCCGGCGCTCTCCTCCATATGGTCGAGATCGTAATGCCACGGGTTGATCGCGAAGTCGGCTCGCCAAAGGTCGAGATAGCCGCTCTCCCGATAGACACGGGCGATCTCCTCGTCCCATTCCGGATGGTCTTGCACAAGCTGGTCGAGGTCGCTGAAGTTCTCGACCGATGGATCGAGCCGCCGCGCGGCGGTCAATATGCGGTTCTGGACCTCCTGCATGTCGGCGATCGGGTTCGGGCGCTTGGCCCACGCCGCCAGCTCGGCTGATGACACCACCTCGGTCATGACCGGAAGCTCGGCGAGAAGCGGACTGCGCCGGATCTGCTCGGGCGTGCAATAGTCGGCGTCGGCCACGAGGTGGATGCCCGCGCCGGCGAACGCCCGGACGACAAGGCGCGAGCAGAAGAGTTGCCGTGTCCTTGGCTTGGGACCGCTCAGGACCGATCGCACCGCTTCGCTCTTGGAGTAGCGTGTGCCGATTTCGGAGCGCGCGAAATCGATGATGATGCCAAGCTGAAGGTCGCTCGGGGGCAAGCGAAGGCGGAGTACGGTGACATGATCGTCCGGCCCGTAAAGCTCGCGCTGGATATTGTGCGCCTGCACGCCGTCATCGGTTGAGTCGACGATCGAGCCGTGCTGGACGCAGATCATGGCGTGAGATACCTGCCCCTTGGTGGCGAGGCGGATGGCCTTGCTCACCTTGCCGCGGGACGCGGTGAGGATGATGTCGCCCGGCATGAGCAGTTCGACCTTGATGCGGCGGGTCTGTTCGTCAGGCATGGGGCACCGTTAGCTGAGGTTGGTGGAGTCGAGCGTTCCCCGGATCCATAGCGTTGGCGGCGCTTCGGTATCGATATAGTTGCGGATCGCGCGCTCGGCGTCCGCGGGCGATCCGCCAACGCCGGCGCAGGACCATATGCGGTCGATATGGGAATGCTCCGCATGCACCCAATCGAGGATCGTGAAGGCGGCGTGGCCATCGACGGTGCGGCTCGGAAAGCTGGGGGAGATCCGTGCGCTGTCCAAGGTCGCGACGGTGAGGATCGATCCTTTAATGGGATTCCTCGCATCGAGCTTGTTGGCGGCGATCAGCGCGGTTCCCATGACGGGCAACAGCGTCATGAGGCCACTTCCGAGCGACACGCAATCGTCCGACCCGTCGCGCGCGATGGCCTCCCGGATCACCTTGGGCCACAGCCCCGAGATGTCGGCGAATTCCCCTTCGGCTATGGCAGCGCGGGCGAGACATCCGGCACGAGAGATGTGGCGCATGAGCGCAACGGCGATGGCGGCGCAGCGATCGAGCTGGGGCTCATGGAAGTCGGCGACGATGATGAATCCGTCCCCGAACTGGTGGGCGAAGAGGCGGTCGCCGTCATCGCGGTAGAGCCGGGTTCCGAGGCTGTAGATGCCATCCATGAGCGCGCTCAGGCCCAACACGGCTTTGTGCCCACGCTCCCAGAGCGTGCTGAAGCCTTCAACGTCGATCCAGATCGACCAGCGTCTTCCATCTTCAATCGGCCGGGGTTCGACAGGCGCGCTTCGTTCGGTGGTCATCCGGCTCGTCCTGCCTTCTGCTGCGTGCTGCATATTGCGGTCTCCCATCGGGCATCTTGCGGCAAGGCCCTGCGGAGCGTGGCGCTCTCCTTGGGTGGCTTATGGGACAAGAGTGAGCCTTTGTCCGATCGAACGGTCGAGCCCTTCGCGAACCTCGGCGGCGACCGACCCGGCCAGCTCGTCGGGTGAGAGCCCGAGCAGGGCGACCACGCGCCGGCGCAGTTCGGGGATATATTTGCGGAACTGGCGTTCCTTGGGCCGGTCGGCCAAGGAATTCTCGATCGCATCGAGGCTCCAGAGGACGGTGATCCAGCACTCCATGAAGTCGACGGGCATGCCACTATAGTCACGCGCGATCATGAGCCGGGTGATCGCCGGCGTGCGGCCGCAGAAGAAGGCGACAAGGATACGGACGATGAAGCGCGGCCAGGATAGCGGGGCGCTCGAACCGTCGAGGCCGTGAGGGAGATCGGGACAGCGGGCCTTATAGAGGAGGAATAGGATCCAGAAGCGCAGTCGCAGGACATCACTCGGGCCGAGCGGTTCTTCGTCCCATTCGAGACCCTCGGCATAGCCGATAACGTGGCGCTCATAGAGCCGCCCGTCGATCGGGGCGGGATCATTCGGCTCCTCGTCCGGCTGGCGCGGCTGCTCAAGGTCGCCACCGTCGGCGCCATCATCGAGATCAGCGTCACCGCCCTCTTCCGCAAGCTCGTCATAGGCGGAATCATCGTCTTCGCCAGCGGTGGGAGCGGGAGTTCGGCCGGAGAGCAGATTGAGGAAATCGCGGATGCTGTCGCTGTAGGTCCCGGCGAGACTGTTCGCGCCAGCGGCGCCCGACCGCCCGCCGACAGGCCGCGCCTGCACGAATTCCTCATAGCTGAGCGCGACCGGGGGTTCGACCTCGCCATCGGCTTTGCGCGTCGGACTGCGTTTGGCCGCAATCCGAGGCGCATTGGTCGCTTGCTCGAAGTCGGCCCGGGCGAGGGTTTCGAAGGCCTGGTGCATCCAGAGATCGAAATCGGTTCCATCGGTGAACGGCGCGAGCGCGCGAGCGACAGCCCCGGTCGCCACTTCCCTGCGACGTCCGCGCAATGCGTTCCGGTGTGTGACGTGGGCAATGGTCGAGCTGAAGTCGCCAGAGACGAAGCGTGCGAAGCACAGCGTCCGTTGGAGCGCCGGATCGATTGGCACCGTGCGCGTGTCGCCGGAATGGTGGAAGGACGCGCCCGGGATGGACAGGAGCAGGTTTGCTCCATTGTCGAGGAGTTGGACTTCGCCTTCCTGCATCCCGCCGCGCGCCGGGCGCCAGATGAGAACATCATCGTCGAGATCGAAGCTGCCGGGCTGGCGCGCTTCGATTGCCTTAAGGGGAATGGGTGTCGATGGGGTGCGTGGCGGCAAATCGGCAAGCGCGATGACATCGCCGTCGAGCCAGCGATCGAGCCCGAGGGCTTCGCGTGCAGCCCCGCGCTGTAGCCTCCGATAGATGCAGGCCTCTGCATTGGAGCCGATGGCCCCTGCCCGCCCCAGCGCCGGGGTTGTGCAGTTCGCGCTTCCGAACAGGATATGGTCGTGACGCGCGGTGGAAGCGATGAGGATCTTGGCGTGGGTGAAGCGCCGGGTGGGCCAGCCAAGCTCGACGATACGGGGTTTGCTGGCGAACGGCGCGTCGGTCGGAAACTCGTGACTCGTGCTGTCGATCGGGAGGATGATCCGCTTGGGCGCGAGACGCCGGGAAAGATCGGCAAGGGCGGAAAGATCGTCGTCCCAATAGGGGCTGATCACCACCAGCGACTGAACCTTGTCGCCTCCGACGAACGAGACGAAGTGATCGCCGATTCCCGCTTCATCTGGGGCGTGGAGGAACGCGATCGCCGAACCGTCGTCCAGCTCCTGCAGGACCAAACCGGGCGGACCGTCGAGCCACGCCGCGCGCTCGCCCGCCCAGCGCAGGGCTTCTCGCGCAGGCGACGGTTCGGATGGCACGAGCGCGTTAAGATAGCGCCAGATGGATCGGACGATCTCGCGCTCGGGACCGTCCTCATCCTTGCACTCGATCTCGATCGAGACTTCGGCGTTTCCGGCAAGGCCCGCCGCGGTCAGGTTGGCGGAGCTGACGAAGGCGCGAGCGCCGTGACGGCCGATCTGAAGGATGATCTTGGGGTGGAAAATCCCGTCGGCGGCTGGCGGACTGTGGAGCGCATAGTCGCGCCCGAGCGCTGTCGGCAGGATCGATCCGTCCGAAAGGGCGAGTGACGCCATGCGTGCGTCGGTGATGAGGAGCAGGTTCGATGCGCCGCTCGCCATCAGCTGAGGCAGGAGGATTTGTTCGACAGCAGCGAACTCCACTGCGAAGCTCGTGGCGATCGCACTGTGAAAGGGACGGCCGAGGCGGCGGCCGAGACGATCCGGCAACCTCATCGGGAGGTCTCCAGCGCGTCGAGCCCGAGCGTGGTCAGCCCATCCTCGTCCAGGAGATGGATGTCCTCGAGAAACTGGATGGCGGGCGCAAGGCGGGGCGTGGTGGCGACCGGCTGATATCCGGCGAGGAAGAAGAGGCGTCCATCGCGCAGTTCGAACAGGAAGGTGTAGTCGCGCTGCCGGCGGAGCTTCTGCATGGCGACCCAGCTATGCCGGCGGACGACGCGGACGATCACATAGTCGGCGATCCGGTCGACGACACCGTCCGTCTCCCTGCTTTCGAGCCAGTCGAGTTCCGTGCGGAGCGATCGTGCAGGATCGCGGCCAGGCAAGCCGCGCGCTGCCGCATCGGCGAGATCGGGACGTGTCCGAAGCCGCTGGTGCAAGGCAGCCATCAGGGTGATGGCAGGAACAGCCTTGTCGGCCGGCGCGCCGCGGGCGCTCGTCAGGTCATCCCACATGGCCTGATATGGAAAGGTCCCCGGATCGAGGCTCAGGCGCAGGTCGCGCCAGCTCCCTGCGAACGCGTCCTCGTCATGCCCGGTCAAATGGGCGACCACCTCGGCGCGGATATCGGAGAGGGTTTGGCCCTGCCCGTCCGCGTTGATGATCGTGATTGCCCAGGCAAGCAGGGCGGCCGATGCCACCTGCATCAGATCCTGGCAATGATAGGCTTCCCAGTTGAGGCGCTGCGTCTCGAGAGGTTCGAGCAAAGGTGCCTGTGGCGGATTGAAGAGGTGCCAGCGGACATCCTCCGGTCCAGGCTGTTCCTCGATGGCGCGCGCGGTCTCCAAGATAAGGGTGAGCGTGGCGGCTCGGCTTGCCGCGCCCTGTGCGGGCGACGGCTCGCGTGCGAAGAGAAGGGCTTCGTAGAAGCTGCGCTCCTCGCTTTCCAACTGGATCTGGGAGGGCGCGATCGGTTCGAGACGATTGAGGTCGCGGATGCTGACGCGGGCATCTGCGATCTTCAGGCGCAGGAGCTTTGCGAGATCGGGTCCGATCGCGTCGGCGAACAGGCCGGCCGCGCGCCGGCCGAGATCGCGGGTGGCGACCTGTATCCCGTGGCGGTTCTCGGTGAAGAGGCCCAATTCGGCCATCTGGGTGTAGTAGGCGCCGCCGAAGACGCCGAGCGACTGGCGCAGATAGCGTTCCTGCGATGCGTCGGTGGAGGCCGCGGCGGCAAAGTCGATGACCCGTTCTTCCGCGGCCAACCGGCGGTTGGCCCAGTCGACGCCGCCCACGCCGGTTTCCCCTGCCCGCGCGGAGACCAGGGCATAGAGCGCTTCGGCGCGCCGCACCCAGGTGCGCCAGGCCTCGAAATCGCTGGTGGCGCCGCGGCGAGCATAGGTCTCGCTCACCCAGCAATAATAGCCGTAATAGCGCATCCGCAGGGTGACGTTGCTGATGCCGGGGAGGAGCGACTGGTAAAGCACAACCCCGCTGTTCTGCATTCCAAGCGGATCGAGGCCGCGTTTGTCGGCCCTTTCGGTCCATTGCGGCAATAGATACAAATCGCCCCCATATCGTCATGCACTGAGCAGAGTTACATGCCCGAGATATCCTCGGTAGAAATCAGCCTAAACCGAAAAACGCAATGCTAGTCGCTAGCAGGACCAATCCAGAGCAGTTCCAGCAGGCTCGGTCCGCGTTGCCAGGCTTCGATCTGGACATTCTGGTCCCGATGAGCATGCAAATCGTCACGCGTTTCGAGTCGCCAGACCAGGCCATCCGCGACTTCCAGCAGTGG
The DNA here is from genome assembly GCF_000588875.1 of Sphingobium sp. Ant17. GTDB lineage: Bacteria > Pseudomonadota > Alphaproteobacteria > Sphingomonadales > Sphingomonadaceae > Sphingobium. Next base: position 13,021 of record NZ_JEMV01000008.1, on the reverse strand, counting down.
CCCGCGATCACTCATTCGGACAATCCCGCGCAAACGCAGCGGGGGCTTGCTGTCGGTCATGACCGAGAACCTCCGATGTCCGCAAGCACGGCAATGTCATCGAAAGGGCAAGCGATAAGGGTGAAGAAAATCGAAGGAGGCATGCGCTGACTCATGGCATAACCGGGACAGAGGTTGCAATCTTGTTCATTCTATGTTCCTTCGCCAGCTCAAGGAGCTAACCATGATCCGGGACTATCTCGCCGCATATGATTTCAACCTGCCGCTCGACGATGCAGCGGTGGATCCCGAACTGCTGCTGGTACGCCGCCGGCTGGCGAGCCTTGCCATGAGTGAGGGTCTTGATGGCGGCTATTATGAAGCGCAGGAACTGGCCGAGGCATTTCTCGATGCGGCGCGTGAAGCGAATGAAGAAATCGAGGATGGCGACAGCCCCGCGCGCCGGCGGCTGCGAAGCATCCTCGCGCGCGACCTCGATTATCAGCGGGAGCTATTCGAGGAAGTTTGCGGACTGCCGCTGGCCGACGCGGCCGCGCATCTTTGCTGGCTCACCGACCTCATGAAGCGGCGTGTCGACATGACGCGGCCGATTGCCGATATTCTCGGCCAGTAGCTCGAAAGTGCGGGAGGGGTAGGTCGTAGCCGGCTGACCTGCCTCTTTCCCGGCCCCAGCGCAACAGATCGGATATGGCGCGCTTCATGGCCCCCGATCAGTCCAGCCGGCGCTAGATATCCTTTGCGCTGTCAGCATGGATCGCAGCGAGACCTCGTGTATCGAGTTCCGCCTGAACGCAGCAGACAAGGTCGCCGGTCTCCCCAAAAGGGGGCCGTTCATAGACGTAGAGATCGAACAGCGCCCGGCCATTCACAAGCTCATGACGCTCGTGGACCCGCGACCAGGGATGTGTCGTGTTGAGGTCGGTGTCCGCCCAATCGGGATCGTCACTGATCGCGAGGATATTGAGGGCCGTTCGGCCGGTCGTGAGATGAAAGCGTTCGGCGATCTCGATCGTGTAGCGGGACGCGACCCTTTCTCCCTGCGCGATCTGCTCGGCGACGTTTCGCAGCTGCCGGATATCATTGGCGGACAGTCGAACGGTTCCGGTCATTTGTCGGATCTCCTGTCGTGGGCGGTCGATGCGCCTGCATTGGCTATGCGATGCGCACGAAGCGTTCGCCGGACGCGGTGAATCTGTAGCCATTGGCACTGATGCTTTGGTCGACCGCTTCGTCGGAACTGAGATATTCATACTCCGCGCGAAGACCGCGATAGAGCCAGCAGGCGAGGTCGCGGAGCGCTTCGGCGATGGCCCCCTCGGCATCGGCGGTCATGTCCTGGGAGATCCCGTCGCGCTCGACCGAAATCGCCATGCTGTGTTCGTGATAGTAGCGCCCGCGGTGAGAGACATCGGCGCTGAGCTGATAGAAGTTGCGGCTCTGCACGGCCCGCAGCGCATCGGCGATGCGGTGAAGCTCGGTGTCGAGGGGCGCGTGGTCCCGTATCCGACGGTGGGCGCTCTTCGCATAGGAGTAGAAGCCCTCGTAGCAGGCACCGTCGCCCTGGCTCCAGAAACCGGTGAAGTAAATGCGCGGCTCCCTGCGTGTCCCTCCGCCATGGAGGCGCACGATATTGGTCTTGAGGCTGACACCGAGAATGTCGCAGACCCGTTCGAAGTCATCGTATGTGAAGTCATGCCAGTCATAGTCAAGGCCGGTTTCCCGATACCAGCTGCGGGCGTTTGTCTTCGCGCGCTCGGACAGTTCTTCGAGCCGATAAGTCTCGATTTCCATGAGTTCGGGCATGGTCTGGGATCCTTGTGGGATGCGGCCGAGGCCACGGGAATCCGTTCGGCGGCCCGGCACCGTGGGCGTGGAGCGGTTGGTTTTTGAGGGAGCCCCGTCCTTGTAGGCCGTTGTCAGCCGAGGCGGCCGGACGTCACGAAGGCTGTCATTCCTGATGGTTCGCGATGATCCGGCGTGCGAGCTGTTCGATCTCGTCCCGATCGGCGGTCGTCGTGCAATCGCCGGACAAAACTACGAGGTCGTCCAATGCCGCGCTGCCCTTGCTGATGAAAATCCGCCAGACATTGCGCCGGATTTCGCCCTGCTCGCGAGGTTTGGTGTCGGGGTGGAACATATCCGCCCACTGGCGCCGATCGGGATCATCGGACATGTCGGTCCAGTCACCGAGCATGGCCCAAACCGAATAGCCGTCGATCTGGGCATGGTGCTCGCGGGCTGCGCGGCGTTCGGCGTCCCTCTTGGGCTGCTCTCGCCTTGCCTTGGCCTCCGCCTGCTTCCATTGGACCGATGCAAGGCCGCATTCGAGGCCCTGAATGACGTCGGCCGCCACGGCTTCCTGCCTTCTGGGCAGGATATGATTATGTCGGGCGGTGTCGAGTTGGTCTGCGCCATATCGTGCGAGGTTGAGCAAGGCCTGCAATTCGTTCTTCGTCAGCGTGATCCGAAGTCCGCTCGCCATGGCATGGGTTTTCATGTCCGGCGTTCCTTGTCCCAGGGTTTGAGACCAGCGAGCGGCAGCTTGTGCTCGCGCGCGGTGTGGTGGTTGCTCTCGGAAAAGAACCCCCAATGGCCGGTCGACGAGTATCGTCGAAAGAGGAGTCTCTCGTCCTCCTCCGTTCTGATCCACATGCCCGGCTTTATCGGATATTGATCGGCACTATTCATTGGATTGCCTCGTGACGGTCGGTGATCGGGGGAAGCTTGCCGGCATCGCCGTCAGCTCCGCACGACAAGAACTTCTGCGGGTGCGATCCTCGACGACGGCGGGCATTACCCACAGGACCGTGTTGACGCGGGACCGGTCCGCGTTCCCGACTTCACTGATGGGAATTGCTTTCGTGTTGGGCCTGGTGGGCCTCCGGGTCACGGATCGGCGCGGGCGCGGCGGCGAGCGGCTGTACGGCGTCGGGAGCGCAGGGCTTCCAGTCGCAGAGGGAATCGCTTTCGGCCTCGCAGGTCTGGCAGATCGTGGAATCATAGACGCCCGCGAGCACCCATTGTTGGGCTGCGCAGTCCCATTCGGCCGAAGCGTCGCGGATCAGTTCGTTGCTGCCACAGCGATCGCATTTTGGTTCGACGCGCGGTCGCGCTGCGAGCGCGTTCAGGGCTGACTGGTAGCGATCGGTGTCGATTGCCAGGCCGACCGCATTGACGGCGATTGCGCAACGTCTGCGTGCCTCCGCGGTGTCGAAGTCCGCGCCGGCGCCAGTCATGATCTCATGATAGCCGCGGGCAAGGGTTTTGGCATCGCCGAGCAGGATGTCGGCGATCGCCTGAAGATGGCTGATACGCATGTCGGATCTCCGGCAGGTATTGGAGGAATCCGGGATTTGGTGACGGTGTAAGAAAGCGGAGGTAGGCGACGAACCGGGCTGAGCTGCCCCATCGGAGATCGAGTTCAGGCGACGCGTAGGACCAGATCTTCGTCATTGGCCGGAAGCGCCTCCGTTACGCGGAACGGCTGGATGGGATTGCGGGTTCGGATGACGAACTGGTTGCGGCCGGTGGCGGTCCAGCGCTGGATCGCGCAGGCATATGCGTGCGGAAAGCCTGCCAAACGCGCCCTGAGCGGAGACAGAGGGGCCATGATATTCTCCATGTGGATTTGCGGTGCGGTAGCGCTGGCGTCCGCCGAGCGGGCGAGGCTGGTGCTGGAGCAGGCCCTATTTCGGTGGGCGATCCCCATCGTCGCGGACAATGGGAAGCCCGATGGTGTCGATGACGATGCGTGCCGATCTGGTCCAACCGGCCTGATCAAGGATATCGGCGGCCTCGATCCTGGCGGCGTCCAGTTCTCGGTGGCTCGAAGCGAGCGCTATTCGCTTGAGCGCTCGAAGCGCCATGTTCATGTCGATCATGAGGACACCGCTTCGACGGTGATGCGGAACGCGGCGCCATCGTCCAGCACAAGGTAGATTTGCGTCCCAATTTCTATGTCGCAACTGGCGATGCTGTCGATGTTCGCGCTGGTGCCGTGAACCTGCGAGATCACATGCGATGGCCGGTCTTCGGCGCAATCGCCGCTTTCGTCGCATTTGGCGATATGGGTTTCGATCAGTTCGCAGATCATCGCGGCGATGGTAGACGCGCGGGTCGGAATATCGCTCGGGCGCACAAGGTTATCGAACGCGTCGCGCAGGATCGGCGTCAGCGCGTCATTGATCTGGACAAGCAGGTTCGACCGGTCGGTCCCGCCCAACATGTTCAGCCATCGGTCGGGGATGAGATTGTTGACCGCATGGGTGGCGTCGTCGACCAGAGCATCAAATTGGTCATCGATCATGGGTGCGCTCTGGAAGCGTTGCCCGGCCCGGCGCGGCGCCGGCTTGGTCAGACCGGGTGGGGAAAGGATTGTTTGCTGGCGTTGCGCGCGGGCGTGCTGTCATCCGCGAATTCGGTCCTGACCGATTGGGCGACGCATGCGTGGCGATCGCCTGATCTGTCGGGATCAGGGGCGGTTCTTCCATCTGGCGTGAAAGTAAACCCGCACCGGCAGGTCCCGTGCGGCCGCCGCTACTGCTTCTTCAAGCCCCACGCGCTCTTCGACCGGAATCTCGACCATGACGTTGGTGCCGCGAAGACCGGCGTCGGGCTCGATCGTGATCGGCGCGGTGTCGGTCCAGGCTTCGGGAGGTATCGTCGCGCTCCATCCGCGTTCGGTTTCATCGGGACCGGACCGAACGATCACATGGCGTCCTGCGACGCTTGAAAGTGCTATCCTGTCACCATTTCCGGGATGCGACAGGGATCCGCGCCACCCGATCGCATCCAGTGCGAGCAAGTCTCGCGGACTCTCGATCCCCGAGCCATTGTCATAGACGGAGGGAATCGGACGCCCCTCATAGTCGAACGTCTCGACGTGGATCTCATATAGGCGTCGGCTTGCTGGGCGATGCGGAGCAGTTCGTCCAGAATGTCGGGGAGCGATCCTGAACGTCTGTCGACAGGTCCAACCCTGGACCGGCGGTCGGCAAGAGGGATCGTGGTGGAAAATGGCATGAGAACCTCCGGGTGGGCAGCGAACTCTTCGTCGCGACCACGCCCCGCCCCCTTCCCTCCACGGCGGTCTTCGATCGGTCACGGTGGATCAGTGGCCGAAACGGCGTCACCGCCGGTTTTTCACTTGGCAGCGGATGCGCTCGATCCACTTCTGCGGGTTGTTGTGATGGTCCAGGAACTCCTGCGACCATTGGAACACGGTTTCCGCATCCGGCTCGATCGTCTCGAGTGCGTCGCCATAATCGGGATGGTGCGCGCCCTTGGCGCAGTTTCGCATGAAGATGAGGGCGCCCGCGCACATGGCACGCGCATCGCTCCCGTCTCCGGGAATGGTCTTGTGGCAAGGCAGCGGCGGACCATCGAACTGGATCTGCTCCGTGAAGTCTTCGGGGCGATAGCCGCCAAGCCATCCGGCCGGATGGTTGCGGCGCCACGGGCATTCGTTGCAGGGCCGTTTGAGGACGGATTTCATGAACGGCCCTCCACCTCGGCCGAGCTGTCCTCGATCAGGATTCCCGGCGGGCTTTCGCCGGGGTCGAAGATCATGCGGAGACAATCGCCGATGTCGGGCTCTTTGCGAGTGCCGCAGAGGGATACGAACTCGGCAAGAAGCTCTTCGGCAAGGCGCGTCGGCTGTGCCTCGTCATGGATCTTGTGGTCGAGATGCGCCAAGGCATATGCCCTGTGGGCGTGATCCCATATGGCCTGCGGATCGAGAACCTCGACATAGAGCGTCACGCTGGCGCTGATCGTGTCCGCCATGGTCACGCTCCCGCCCGCAAGGTTTGCAGGGTCTCGTGCATCAGCCAATGCGTCGAGCCGCCGAGGATTTCGGTCTCGGTGACGACGAAATAGCCGCCACCGAATCCACCCGGTCTGTCCTGGTCGGTCACCAGCGCCCATTCGAAGCCGAAAGGCAGCGCCGACTTGCAGACTCTCTGGATCAGGGATGCGAGTGCCGAAATATCGACCTCGTGACCATGAATGTAAGCGACCTGTCCTTCGCCGCCGGGGTCGGCGCTTACAGTGAGGTCTGCGTCGAAACAGGGAAAATCGGGATCGGACCAGAGACCAAGGAATGTCGCGAAAGGATCGTCTTCGTCGGCCTGCGGTGGGAAGGTCGCCCTGAACAGGCCGCTGCGAGATGCATAGCAGGTTTTCGCGGCCTCAAGCTCCTCCTGCGGAATGCTGGCGAACCCGGCAGATATCTCCGCGGTGGTGGCGAAGCATTCTTCGAGCAACGCGGCCTCTTCGGGCGTGACCGGCACATTGAACGCCGTTTCCAGATAAGTGTTGGCCATCTTGTGTCTCCCTGATGGCGATGTCGTGAAGTGCGAATGGGCCGCTCGCGAGACCGGCGATGGCAGGAGTCATGGGCACCGCCGCCTGAGCAGCGCTGACGGTTCGCGAGCGGTCGCTTTCGCAGCGGATATTAGTCGATTTTGCCCTGCTCGATCGTGAGCAGATTGGCGTGGAGCAAGCGGTTCAGGCGGTGGTGATCGCCGGCGCCATGTCCTTGTCCGCGAAGGCAGCGTCCACCTGGTAATTCACCGCGCGCACAGCGATCGCGCGGTCCTTCGGAATCAGCCAGGAAACATGCTCGCGCATTGCCTCGCGAACCCGCTCTATGATCGCGGCGTCCTCGCCGAGCAGTAGCAGATTGGCGGTAAAGCGTGCCTGCATATCGAACGCCGCCTGCTGGGTATGATAGCTGTCGGCATCACTGTCTTCATCTGGATAGAAACAGGCGCGTTCCAGCAGGGAAGCAAGTTCGCCGGGCGTGATCGCGCAGTCGGTGCTGAGCAGGATGCCGACCTCTTCGAGATCGGTCCAGCAATCGCCGGGAACGATCAGAAGGTCGGCGGGCAGCGCGATGACTTCGGCGGGGGCATCGGAAACAGTCGTTTCCTGGACGGCAAGTTCGAGCGCGATTCCATCGACGCGTCCGGAGACGAGGTTCGGTGGTAGCTGTGTGTCGGCGGCATAGTCGAAGACATCGCCCTCGCCTCGTTCGATCCGGAAGGAATAGCCGAGCGCGCGCGGCAAGGCATCATACCAGCCGTAACCCGTAAAATCGCCGACCGGGTGGACCGGCGTCGCGCCGAGCGGCCGGCCCGAAGCGATGGCTCGGCCAACGCATTGTTCGATATGGGGCTGGTCCGTTGGCATCAGGATCATCGGCTCGCCGGCCACCCTGTCGCCGAGTAGAACACTGTCCGTCTCCGCGGTGCGCGGCGTCCACCTGCCAGGCCGCACCCAGTTCGGCCGCGTGGGAACGCACGGTGACGTGGCGGCCCGCCAGACTGAACACGCCCATGCCGGCCGGATCCTCCGAGCGGGCAATGTCCTCGTTCCACCCGGAATCGCCGAGCGTGAGGAACTTGGCCGGTTCGGCAATGCCGCGCCCGTCGTCGCGTATGCGGAGCACCGGACGGTCGTTCTTCTCGATCCTGGCAATATCGATACGGGTCGCGCCGGCGCGCCTGCTGTTCTGGATTGCCTCGGCCAGACAGTCGGACACGCTTCCATTGAAGAAACGTCCAATTTTGGTGATCAGGGACTGACCGACTGTGGTCTTGATCGTGGTAGGAAAGGTCATGAAGGCCTCCGGATTTGCAGCGACATCCTCGTCGCAACCATCCCCGGCTTTCTCCCCTCCGGTCTCGTCCGCTTGCTCGCGGGAATGGCCAGGCTCCTGTCGAAACAAGGGATGGCACGGGTCAGACCAGTCGACATGACGGATGATCCAGTCGGGAACGAAATCCCAGTCGAAGCATCCGAGATACCCGTCGGCGACGCTGGCCCAAGCCGCGTCAACGGCATCGGTCCAGCCGATGACGGTCATGCGCAGGGCGGCGGTGCCGATAGCGTTGCAGGATTCACGGATGAGCAACGCGCGTTCGATGTCGGCCGGATTGGTGACAGGATGGTCTCGCAGGGACAGCACCGCTTCCCAGAGGCAGGCCGCGGTTTCGAGCGCGAAGGCGCAATTGGAGTCCTGCATGATGCAAGTCCTTTCGCTTGGGGAAAAGATCAGGCGGCGATCTGGTCGGAGCCTGGGCCAGCAAGATCCACGGTCGAGATTGCGCTGGGTGCGATCGGCGACGGTTCAAAAGACCACCGCTTTCGTCCCGATTCCGTCGGATGCGGGTCGGAGCGAATGCGGATGATCTTGGTCCGCACCTTCGCGGTGGCGAACGTGTCATCGGGCAGGTGCTCGAGCGTCTCCATGTCGTCGGTCTGAAAGGTGATCGGCACGAGTGCGACCAGCGTCGGTGCCTCGCCATGTCCGTTGGGGCCCAACAGGTCGCGAGCCGCCGCGATATGCTTGCGCACGTCGCGGAACGGCGGGTTCATGATGACACGGGGAAACTGGACCTTCCCACGCACGTCGACGGCATATTCGAGGAAACAGCGGTTGATCACGGTCCCGAACCGGTGGAGCTGTGCCGCAAGCTTGATATGGCGCTCGACCTGGACAAGTTCGTAGCGGCTGTGCCCGCTTTCGATCAGGGCCCGCGAGAGATTACCGGTCCCTGCGCTCGGCTCGAGGGTCAGATAGTCGCCGACTTCGCCAAGATAGCGCACCATGCGCGCCGCGACATCCGGCGGCGTCACATGGCATTCGGTGGCACTATCGACGGCGATGATCTCGGGCGCTCGCGCGATCTCAACATTTGCGAAACCGGGCCGCGACTTCACCGTGATCCGCATCGGCCTGGCGGGCCGCGTGTAAACGCCCGGTTTCATGCCGCCGCCTCCTCCTCGCCGGCCGCCTGGCGCGCGGCTGCTTCGAGGGCGTCGAGGTCCATCGGCAGCGGCTTGCTCGGCTTGTCGGTGATGACAAGAAGCGCGTCGGGCTTGTAGAACTCGGCGCCGATCGTCGAAATACGGATGCGGGCGACCGGCTCGCCGGAGCGCACGCGTTCCTGTCTTTGCCATTCCATCCGCACACGGCGGCCGTCGGCGGCGATCTCGATCGTCTTGAAAGGGGCGTAATCCCCCTTCGAATTGGCCGAATAGGTGGTCTGGGTCGTCGAATAGATCGAGTTGGGCTTGGCCGCGCTGTGCTTGCCCTTGCAGGCCGCGACCATATGCAGGTTCCATATCGTCTGCAGCTGCTCGGCCTGTTCCTCTGACGGATTGATCAGCGGCACGGCGTCGGGTTTGGCCGAGACACGGCGCGCCGTCCTGGCGGGCACGGTGTAGCCGCTGGCCTGCATGAGATCGCGCCAGCCATCCTCGCTCAAGGCGAGCGAGGCTTCCGGGGCGATGTGGGCGGGAAGCAGAACCGGGCTTTCCAGCCGGAAAACCCCTGCATGGGGCACGGTGCATTTCGGGACTTCGGCGCCCTGCTCGCGTGCGAACGCCTGGATGATGACCGGGGTCAGCTCGCCGTCATAGTGCGGGACGTCGCCGAGCATGGAACGCTCGAACGCCAGCCGGTTCAGAACATGCTCGATCCATCGGCGACGGACCGGGCCATTGACCGCGAGGGTTGCCCCCTCGATGCACGATTGGCGGGCGTCCGCCGGCGTGATCTCGCCTTTGTCGACCTTGTAGTAGAGGTCGTAATTCGACCATGTCTTGCGTGTATCCATGTTACCGAGCGCGTGGCGAATTTGTTCGTCGGTCGTGAAGCGATCCCAGATCGCCAGCGCCGCATGCGCCGTATTGATACCCCGTTGCAGGTCCCGAAGCTCGGCCAACAGCGTCTTGATCCGGTTGGCACGGGTGCGCGGATCGTTCTTCATATTGGCGAAGCGCTCGACACCGGTGGCGCGGTAGAGCCAGTAAGTCGCGGCTTTCTCGGCGTCGGTCGAGGCGCTCATGGCCGAATGCATGCGCTCTTGCGTCTTGCGCGCGCCGCGCTTGGACTTGTAACGGTTTTGTGCCGGTCACCTGAGCGATTAGAGCTCGCAACAGGAGACCGACGAGATGATCAAGCACACAGAAGAGTTCAAGCAGGAGGCGGTGCGGATTGCACTGACCAGCGGGTTACCCCGCGACAGGGTTGCATCGGATTTGGGGATAGGGAAGTCGACGCTGGGCAAATGGGTGTCACAGTATCGGCCATCTGACCTGGTGGCAGCGCCGCAGGCAGATCTGGCGCGTGAGAATGAACGCCTTCGTCTTGAGAACCGTGTGCTGCGGGAGGAGAGGGAAGTGCTAAAAAACTGTCCCGGGCTCCGGCCCGCTTGTGCGCGGTAGAAACGGGTCGTGCTATGGTGCTGGCCAGGAGGGTCGCGGCCGTTCGCTTATTGGAGGTATGATACCCCGTTAAAAAACGTGGCCCGTGGGCGTTTGCGTACTTGAGAGTGGTGACGTCGTGCTGCGGCGATCCCGGTTAGGAAGATGACGGTTGGCATAGCCCATACCCTCCACTTTGAAGGAGGACGTGGAATGACAGGAACAAAATCCCCGGGTTCGGACGCATTGTCCATGGTTAACCCTGGCGCTGCCGCCATCGATATCGGTTCGACGATGCATATGGCGGCCATCAATCCGCAGGCGGACGATAGTCCCGTGCGGGCATTTGGCACATTCACTGGCGATCTGCATGATATGGCCCGTTGGTTCAAGGCCAGCGGCGTCACCAGCGTGGCAATGGAATCCACTGGCGTTTACTGGATTCCGGCCTTTGAAGTGCTGGAGGAGCATGGCTTTCACGTCATTCTCGTCAACGCGCGCTACGCCAAGAACGTCCCGGGCCGAAAGACGGATGTCAGCGATGCGGCCTGGCTGCAACGCCTTCACAGTTATGGGCTATTGCGAGGAAGCTTCGTCCCGAGGCAGGCGTGGCGACCATGCGTGCCTATCTCCGACAGCGCGAGCGCCTGATCGAATATGCTGCGTCCCATATCCAGCACATGCAGAAGGCGCTTATGGAAATGAACGTGCAACTCCATCACGTCGTTTCCGACATCACCGGCGTTACAGGCATGCGGATCATCAGGCCATCGTGGCCGGGGAACGTGCGCCCAGTACGCTGGCGGTAATGCGCGACGTTCGTTGCCATTCATCTGCGGAAAAGATCTGCGCCGCCTTGTCGGGAAACTGGCGGGATGAGCACATTTTCGCACTCTGCCAGTCGCTGGCGCTGTACGACTTTTACCAGACCAAAATCCTCGAATGCGATCGCAAGCTGGAGGTCGCGCTCAAGGAGCTCGAAATCGACAAGGGGCACGATATCCGCGGCCTCCCCAAAGTCAGGACCAAAAGACGGCAGGTGAACACGCCTGACTTCGAGGTCCGGTCCGCGCTTTATCGTGTGCTGGGCGTGGACCTGACGCAAATCCATGGAATCGGCCCATCCCTGGCGCTCAAGCTCGTTGGCGAGTGCGGCACCGATCTCGCAGCATGGCCCAGCTCCAAGCATTTTACGTCCTGGCTGTGCCTGGCACCGGGCAACAAGATATCCGGTGGCAAACTGCTCTCGTCGAAAAACGCGGCGCTCATCGAGCCGTGCAGCAGCGCTCCTGCGTCTGGCCGCGACCACAATAGGTCGCAGCGACACCGCACTCGGCGCGTTTTACCGGAGGCTGGCGGCGCGCGCGGGAAAGGCGAAGGCGGTCACGGCCACAGCTCGCAAGATCGCGGTCCTGTTCTACAACAGTTTGCGTTACGGCATGGCGTATCATGATCCCGGCGCCACCCAATATGAAGAACGGTACCGAAGCCGGGTGATCGGCAATCTCCAGCGCCGCGCCAAGGCCTTCGGCTTCTCACTCCAGGAACTACCGCCGGAGCCAGACGTGGCTGTTTCTTAGGAAGGCCACGCAGTTCTTCGCGAGCCAAAGGCCGTGAAGTTCGCTTTTGTGCATAGCTGGCGGCATCGTTGGCCCGTTGAACTGCTCTGCCGTGTCATGGATGTCAGTGAACGCGGCTATCGTTCCTGGCGCTCGCGCCCGATTAGCAGGCGGGAGCGGACAGATATGAAAGTGCTGGCCCATATCCGAGAACAGTACAGGCTGAGCCTTGGCAGCTACGGCCGTCCTCGCATGACGATGGAGTTGAAGGAGGTGGGGCTCGATGTTGGCGAGCGCCGGGTCGGGCGGCTGATGAAGATCAACGGGATCAAGCCAGTCCGCACGCGCAAGCACAAGGTTACGACGGATAGCCACCATCGACTGGGGGTCGCAGCGAACTGGCTGGACGGCGATTTTGCCGCCGATGCGCCCAACCGTAAATGGGCCGGCGACATCACCTATATCTGGACGTCAGAAGGCTGGCTCTACCTTGCCGTCATTCTCGACCTGCATAGCCGTCGCGTCGTGGGCTGGGCAGTCAGCGACAGAATGAAGAAGGACTTGGCGATCAGAGCGCTGGATATGGCGGTGCGCCTGCGCCAGCCTCCGGAAGGCTGCTTTTTTCATTCGGATCGTGGCAGCCAATATTGTTCTTACGACTATCAGAAAAAGCTGCAGGCCTATGGCCTGCGTCCATCGATGAGCGGCAAGGGAAATTGCTACGACAATGCGTCCGTCGAGACCTTCTTCAAATCCCTGAAGGCCGAACTCATCTGGCGGCAGAGCTGGCCGACGCGGCGTCAGGCAGAAGCCGCCATCTTCCAGTACATCAATGGCTTCTACAACACCCGTCGTCGCCATTCATATCTGGGCGGCATCAGCCCGCTCGCGTTCGAAGCCAAGGTGGCATAATGAGATAGGTGACCGGCACAAAACATGGGATAATCGCGGCGCGATTCGTCCCGGGCATCAGCATTTTGATATAGCTGACAGGGGTGGTTGCCCCCCGATATGATGGAAAAACGGGCTCACGATTGGCACCGGGCCCAAGCATCGCACGGAGAGCAACCATGAAACAGTATATAGGCTTTGACGTTTTCACTAAAAGATACCGCGATCTCCATTCGTCAGGATGGAAAACGGATCTGGCGCGGCAAGTGCGCATCGGATCCCCAGATCCTGGCGCAGATAGTCCGCAAACACGCCCCGCATGCGGAGCGGGTGGTATTCGAGACAGGTCCATTGTCGAC